>NZ_JBVJKR010000005.1:0-606307 GCF_055585125.1 Nonomuraea sp. NPDC054003 | reverse complement strand
CGGCTGGCTAGCCCTCGAGTCACACCCCCGGCCCCGCCCCCACACAAACCCCCCTCTCCATAGGCCGCCCCCCCCCCCCCCCGCGCGCGGGGGGGGGGGGGGGGCCCGCCCCCCCCCCCCCCCCCGCGACCAGTGACGCTGCTGGGGCGGTATGCCCGTTGACCGCGGCACTCGACGTCGGGCTGTTCATCGCGACTCTCGCCTGCATCCTGGCCAACGCCTTCGAGGTGATCGCGAAGGCGGTCTCGGCTCGGTTCGTGGTGCGTAACTCTGCCGAGGTCGGCCTCGATCCGCGGTGGATCCCCTACCTCGCGGTCGTTGAGGGCTCCGGGGTCGTAGGGCTCGTGCTCGGGCTGCTCGGCCGGCCTCTCTTCGGCCTGGCCGCTGCCTTGGGGCTCGTGCTGTTCTTCGTCGGAGCCGTCCTCGCCCATGTCCGTGCGCGCGTGTTTCACAACCTCGGCTTCCCGGTGGCCTTCCTCCTCCTGGCAGTGGCGGCCGGCGGGTACTTCGGTCGGTCGCTCGCCTGATCGCGTGGGAAGGGGCTCTCGGGACAAAGGGGAGGATCAGGACTGATACGGGGGCTTTCGGAGTGCGGGCCGGTGACTGGGTCACGGTGCGTTCCGGTGATCGGTGGGCCCGGTTGCGGGTCGCTGTCGGTACGGGCCCGGTGGGGGTGGTCGCGCCGGAGACGTCGGCGCCGTTGACTGGTTCCTCTGAGCCGCATGCCGTCTGGGTCCGCGCCTCTTCCGGCGGGTTCACCTGGGTGGGTTGCGAGACGCTCGTGGAGCGGGCTCTCGGTGGCGCCGCCCGGGTGGCTCCGGTCGCGGGGCTGTCACTCGACTGATGCGGTCGGCTGTGCCCGGGGGTGGTGGCGTGTCCGTGCTGCCTGTGCCACACTCACTGTTATAGAACTCTCTGAAGAGTTATAGAACGATGGGAGGGTGGCATGCGAGACGTGCTGCCGTGGCGTGAGGCGGTCGCGCCGGACGGGACGATGGGCGAGCCCCGGGCGCGGGGCCGGTTCGGCGGGTATGGCGGGCGGTACGCGCCGGAGTCGCTGGTGGAGGCGTGCCGCGAGGTGGAGGAGTCGTTCCGGGAGGCGTGGGCGGATCCGGGGTTCCGCGGCGCGCTGGCGCGGCTGCTGGCCGTGCACGCCGGGCGGCCGACGCCGCTCACGCCGGCCCGCCGACTGTCGGAGGCGCTGGGTGTGGAGCTGTATCTCAAGCGGGAGGATCTCACCCACACCGGATCCCACAAGATCAACAATGTGCTTGGCCAGGCTCTGCTGGCCATCCGGATGGGGCGGCGCAGGCTGATCGCCGAGACGGGGGCGGGCCAGCACGGGGTGGCCACCGCGACCGCCGCCGCGCTGCTCGGGCTGGAGGCCACCGTGTTCATGGGCGAGCGCGACATCGAGCGGCAGGCGCTGAACGTCTTCCGGATGCGCATGCTGGGCGCCGAGGTGGTCCCGGTGACCACGGGCAGCCGTACGCTCAAGGACGCGACCAGCGAGGCCATGCGGCACTGGGTGGGCGCGACCGGCGACTCCCACTACTGCGTCGGCTCGGTCGTCGGGCCGGATCCGTACCCGTGGATGGTCAGGGAGTTCCAGCGGGTGATCGGCGACGAGGCGCGCGGGCAGTGCGCCGCCGAGCTGCGGACGGGCGTCCCGGACCATGTGGTGGCGTGTGTCGGCGGCGGCTCGAACGCGGCCGGCACGTTCGCCGGGTTCGCCGACACCCCGGCGCGTCTGGTCGGTGTGGAGGCGGACGGCGGAGCGGGGGCGGCCCGCGGCCGGCTGGGTGTCCTGCACGGCTGCCGTTCGCTGTTCCTGCAGGACGACGACGGGCAGATCATCCAGGCGCACTCCATCGCGGCCGGGCTCGACTACCCGGGCGTCGGCCCGGAGCACGCCCATCTGCGCGACCTGGGCCGGGCCCGGTACGTCACGGTGACCGACGGCGAGGCGGTCGGCGCGGCGCTGCGGCTGGCACGCACCGAGGGGATCGTCCCGGCGCTCGAGTCGGCGCACGCCCTGGCATGGGTGATCCGCGCGGCGGGCGACGGCGACCTGCCCGCGGGGTCGACGGTGCTGATGACGTTGTCCGGCCGGGGCGACAAGGACGTCTCGACCCTGAAGGAGCTGCTGTGACGAACGCCCTGACCGCCGGCGCGGTCGAACGCCACCTGCGTGCCCGCCGGGACGCCGGCCGCGGCCTGCTCATGCCGTACGTCACCGGGGGGATCACGCCCGGCTGGACGGACTACCTGCGGGCGTTCGCCGCCGCCGGGGCGGACGCGATCGAGGTCGGGCTGCCCTTCTCCGATCCCACGCTGGACGGCGTCACCATCCAGCAGGCCAGTGACACGGCGCTGGCCCGGGGGGCGAGCACCCGCCGGATCCTCGCCGACCTGGCCGAGGTCGGTGACCTGGGCGTGCCGCTGGTCGTCAGCACCTACTACAACCTGGTGCTGAACGACGGCCCGGAGGCGTTCTGCGCCGCGCTGCGCCGGGCCGGCGCCGGCGGCCTGATCGTGCCCGACCTGCCGGTGCACGAGGCGGACGAGCTGACGGACGCGGCCGAAGCCGCCGGGATCGAGCCGGCCCTGCTGGCCTCGCCGGCGACGCCGCAGCCGCGGCTGGCGGAGATCGCGGGCCGCAGCCGCGGGTTCGTGTACGCGGTGTCGCTGATGGGCACCACCGGCGAGCGGACCGCCCTCGCCGCTTCGGCGGCGGAGCTCACCGGGCGGATCAGGCGCGTCACCGACCGGCCGGTCTTGCTAGGATTTGGCATTTCCACCCCGGACCAGGCACGCGAAGCCCGCCGGCACGCCGACGGCGTGGTGGTCGGCGCCGCGGTCATGCGGCGGGTGCTCGACGGGGCCGGGCCGGACGACCTGCGGGCCTTCCTGGCGACCCTGCGCCTGGCCCTCGACCAGGAGTGTGACCGACCACGATGACCTCCGACGCCGGGCACGAGGCGAGATACCGCGCCATCGCCGCCGACCTCGCCGCGAAGATCCGGTCGGGGCGCTACGCCCCCGGTGAGGCGCTGCCGCCGCAGCGTGAGCTGAGCGCCTCCTACGGGGTGACTCTCATGACGCTGCGCCAGGCGTTGCGGGAGCTGAGCGACGAGAGGCTGATCGTGCAGCGGCCCGGCAGGGGCACGTTCGTCGCCCCGCCGCACCTGGCGTACCAGCTCGACTCGCTCCGCAGCCTGGCCGACGACCTGCGTGAACAGGGCCATGACGTGCGGACCGCGGTGGCCGGGCGGGCGGTGCGCCGGGCCCCGGCGCGGATCGCCGCGGAGCTGCGGCTGCGTCCCGGCGACACCGCCCTGCGGCTGGAGCGGGTCCGTGAGTTCGCCGGGCGTCCCGCCGTGCACCAGGTGTCCTGGGTCCGGCGGCCGGTGGCCGACCGGATCCGCGACCGCGACTTCACCGCAGTCTCCCTCTACACGGCTCTGGCCGACGCGGGGGTGACGGTCTCCCGGGCGGCGGAGGTGGTCCGGCCCGGTCTGCTCGACGCCGCCGCCGCCCGTCACCTGCACGAGCCGCAGGGCAGCCCGGTGCTCGTCAGCTCCCGGATCACCTACGCGCTCGACGCCACGCCGGTGGTGTCCGACCATGCCACGATCCTCGGCAGCATGATGGAGATCCGCACCGAACGCGCCGCCACCGGCCTCTCTCTGACCTGGGGGGCCACCAGCTGAGCCGGTCCGTCACCGGTGCGTACGGTCGCCGTGGCGGCGGATGAGCTCCTGGAGTGCGGCGAGTTCGGCCGACAGGGCGGCCCGGCCTTCGCCGGTGATGACGACCCAGGTCTTCGGGCGCCGCCCGTCGTACCCCTTCTCCAGCACGATCAGGCCGGCTTCTTCCAGGACGGAGAGGTGCCGGTTGAGGTTTCCCCGGGTCAGTTCGAGCACCTGGTGGAGGTAGGTGAACTCCACCCTGGCCGCCTCGTCGGCGATGGCGAGGATGCCGAGGCGGTGGCGCTGGTGGACGACGTCGCTCAGGCGTCCGGTGGGGTGGGTCACGGACGCGTCCTTCGCAGGGCGTGCAGGCCGGCGTAGCGCCACACGGTCAGGCCCGTCCCGGCGATCAGCCCGGGCATCCACGCCATGTTCACGAACTCCCTCGGAAGCAGGTGGGCGAGGTCTCCTTCCGGCGGGAAACGCAGGGCGTGGTCGACGGTCTGGACGACCGCCGAGCCCTTGATCCATACCGGTCGCGGGCCTGCCTAGCGGCCGATCTTGTCCAGCTCGGCGAGGTCCTCGCCGGAGAGCGGCAGGCCGGCGCCGGCGGCGTTCTCGCGCAGGTGCGCCACCGACGAGGTGCCGGGAATGAGCAGGATGTTCGGCGACCGGCGCAGCAACCAGGCCAGGGCGACGGACATCGGCGTCGCCTCCAGCCGGGCGGCCACCGCCGAGAGCGCCGAGGACTGGAGCGGGCTGAAGCCGCCGAGCGGGAAGAAGGGCACGTAGGCGATGCCCTCCCGCGCGAGCTCGTCGATCAGTTCGTCGTCGTGCCGGTGGGCGAGGTTGTACATGTTCTGCACGCACACGATGGGCGCGATGGTCCGCGCCTCGGCGACCTGTTCCGGCGTCGCGTTGCTCACGCCGAGGTGCCGGATCAGCCCCTGCCGCTGGAGTTCGGCGAGAGCCTCGTACGGTTCGGCGAGTGAGCCGGGCCGAGGTCCGCTGGCGTCGCCGAGCCGGAGGTTGACCAGGTCGAGCACCTCGAGACCGAGGGCTTCGAGGTTGTCGTGGACGGCGCGGCGCACGTCTTCCGGCCGCCGCGCGGGGGGCCAGCCACCCTGCTCGTCGCGGGTCGCGCCGACCTTGGTCACGATGTGCAGCGCTTCGGGGTACGGGTGCAGCGCCTCGCGGATCAGCTGGTTGGTGACGCGCGGTCCGTAGGCGTCGCTGGTGTCGATATGGGTGATCCCGAGGTCGGCGACCTCGCGGAGGACGGCGAGTGCGCTGTCGCGGTCGGCCGGCGGACCCATCACCCCGGGACCGGCGAGCTGCATGGCACCGTAGCCGAACCGGGTGACGGTCAGGTCGCCCAGGGCCCAGGTGCCGCCGGGAAGCGAAGCGGGGAACGTCGTCATGCCTCTGCCTTTCAAGGGTGAGCAAGAGTCTTTCGGAAACTTGCTCCAGTCTGGTGAGGTAACTCCCCATGGGGAAGCAGGCACTTCAAGGTGCGTAGGACACCCGCGGGTTCGCTTTCGTGGCGGCCATGTCCCGGCGTGACCGGGCCTCGGCGGCCCAGTGGGGCGCGTTCCACCGGTCGGCGATGACGGCGGCCCGGGCGAAGTGGTCGGCGGCCTCCTGATCGCGGCCGAGGAAGACGGCCAGCTCGCCGAGGGTGTGGGCGACCGGGCGCAGCGCCACCGCCAGGCTCGTGACGCCCGCCGGAGGGCCGTTGCGGTGAGGGAGCAGCGCCGCGTAGGTCTCCTCGGCGGCGGCGCGGTCGTCCAGGGCGATGACGGCCATCGCGCGGGCGGTGGTGAGGAAGGTGAAGAAGTAGTCGGGCCGGATCGGGTCCGATGCGCGCACCCGGCGGGCCTCGGCGGTCAGGCCGCTGGCGTGCAGGGCGAGGGCCAGCAGGTCGGCGGCGATCGGGCCGGTCGCCTCGTGGAGGGCGCGCACCTCGTCCAGGTGCTCGCCGGGGGTGCCGTCGTTCACCCAGGTCGCGGCCAGCGCGAGGCCGAGGAAGCCGGGGGCGTGCAGCGATCCGGCGCGCCGCATGCCGCCGGCGGCCTCGGTGTAGAGCCGTTCCGCGTCGGCGAACCGGCCCTCGATGAGGGCCAGGGTCGCCAGCGTCACCTCGGCGACGCCGATCGCCTCGGGCATCCGGTAGGTACGCGCGAGGTCGAGGGCCTCGGCGGTCACCCGGCGCATGGTGGCCGGGTCGCCGGCCCCTGCGGCGACGGCGGCGTGGTTGAGCAGCCCGGTGACGCGGTAGACGGGCAGGTCGTGCTCGGTGCCGAGCGCCACCAGCTCGCGGCAGAGCTCGTCGCTGCCGGCCGATCCGGTGTGGCCGCGGGTCAGGATCCGGAGCGCCGCCGCCCGCAGGCGGGGCCCGGTGGCCAGGCCGAGCGCCTCGCGGGCCGCCGCCGTGACAGTGGGGTCGTCCTCGCCGGCCAGCTCCTCGGCGTAGGAGACGAGGAGGCGGCCGCGTACCTCCGCAGTGAGGTCGGTGCGTTCGAGCAGGCGGCTCAGCCGGTCCACGACGGGCCGGTCCACCGTGCCGTACGGGCGGGACTGCCAGGGCGTCGGCTCGGTCCAGGCGGTGAAGGCGGCGATCATCAGGTCGTCGCGTCCCAGGGACTCCGCGTACTCGACGGCCTGCCGGCGGGTCGTCCGGGCGGCGGCCACGGCGCCGGCCCGGATCTGCGCGCGCAGCAGCCTGCCGTGCAGGGCGACGCGTTCCTCCGGACTGGTCGAGTTCGCGACGGCGTCGGCGAGGAGATCGGCCGCGACGTCGTGGGCGTAGCGGGCCTCGGCCAGTTCGGCGGCCCGGACGCAGTAGCCGACGGCCTTGGGGGATCCGGCACGGGCGTAGTGGTGCGCGAGCGCCGTGATGTCGCCGGTGGGTTCCAGGGCGGCGGCGACGCGGGCGTGCATGCGGGCCGCCCGCAGGCGGCTGACGTCGGCCAGGAGGGTGTCGCGGACGAGGGCGTGGACGAACCGGACCCGTCCGGGCGCGGGCTCGCTCAGCAGTCCGGCGATCACGCCCGCGTCCAGCGCGTCCAGCACGCTGTCGGCGTCGGTGCCTGCGGCGTCGACCAGCACGTCCACGGAGCTTTCCCGGCCCGCGACCGCGGCCAGCCGCAGCACGGCCACGCCTTGCCCGGGCAGCCGTGCCAGGCGGCGCCGCAGCACGTCCCGTACGCCCTGCGGGACCTCCGAGAGGGCGACCAGCGCGCCTTCTCCGTTCAGCAGCCGCGCGCTCTCGCGCACGTAGAACGGGTTGCCGCCGGTGCGCTCGGCGATGCCGGCGACGGTCTCGTCGTCGGCCTCGCACTCGTTGCGTACGAGCTGGGCCACGGCCACGTCGTCCAGGCCGGGCAGGGCGAGCCGCAGGGGTGCGGCGCGGGCGAGGGCGGCCAGCGTGTCGGTGAGATGGCCGCTCTCCTCCGCCCGGTAGGCCGCGACGACCAGGATGGGGGCCCGCGTGCCGAGGCCGCCGCCGAGCAGCTCCAGCGTGGCGGCGTCCGCCCAGTGCAGGTCGTCCAGCACGACGGCGACCGGGCGTTTCGCGGCGACCGCCGCGAGCCATCGCCACACGGCCCGGCGCAGGCGGAACCGGCCGGCGGTGGCGTCGGCGTCCACCGGCGCGGTGTCGGTGAGCAGCGGCGCGAGGTCGTCCGCGTGCTCGCCCGGGGAGGTGGCCGCGGCGACGGCTCTCAGCGCCTCGGTCCACGCCCACGCGGGCGGCGCGCCGGCGGCCTCGGGGCAGTGACCGGCGGCGACCAGCCATCCGGTACGTTCCAGCCGCCTGCCGAGGTGTTCCAGGAGCGTCGACTTGCCGAGCCCGGCCTCGCCGGTGACGAGGGCGACGCGGGCTCCGTCGGCTGCGGCCTGTTCGGCGGCCGTGACCAGCGCTGACAGCTCCGCCTCACGCCCGACGAACGGCGCCTCGGCGATCGGGGCCGTCCCGGGGAGGGTGACCGTCGGCGGAAGCGGGGCGGTCAACAATGGCCGGGCAGTCAACAGTGGCGGAAGCATCTGCGGTGACGAAGACATCTCCGGTGGGGGAGGCGACTGCGGTGGCAGGGGTACGGTCGCGCGCAGGACGTCGGTGCGCCCGGTGAGGATGGCCTCCTCCAGTGCCGTCAGGTCAGGGCCGGGATCGAGCCCGAGCTCCTCGGCGAACAGGCCGCGGGCGCGGCGGAGCGTGGCCAGGGCGTCGGCCTGGCGGCCGCTGCTCCACAGGGCCAGGGCGTGCAGCCGCCAGCCCTCCTCGCGCAGGGGCTCGTCGCGGGTGAGCCGCTCGGCCTCGGGCACCACCGTCGCGGGGTCGCCGGTCCGCAGGCCCGCCGCGACGTGCAGTTCGGCGGCGACCAGGCGCAGCTCGTCCAGCCTGGCCGTCTCGGCGGCGGCCCACGGCTCGTCGGCGACCTCGGCGAACGCCGGTCCCCGCCACAGCTCCAGCGCCTCGGCGAGCCGTGCCCGGGCGGCGCGCGGGTCGGTGACCGTGCGGGCCTGGCCGAGCAGGTCCTCGAACCGCCACGCGTCGACCGAGTCAGGCGGGAGCCGCAGGGCGTAGCCGGGCGGCGTGCTCACGAGGAGCCGGGCCGGCGCGCGCGGCGGGCGCCCCGGCTCCAGCAGCCGGCGCAGGTTGGACACGTACGCCTGCAAGGACATCAGCGCCCGCGCGGGCGGCTCGCCGCGCCACAGGTCCTCGATCATCCGGTCGACCGGCACGACCTGCCCGCGCGCCGCGACCAGCAGCGCCAGCACGCCCCGCTGCCGCGGCCCGCCGGGGTGGACGGGCTCACCGTTCACCTCGGTCGCGAACTCGCCCAGCACCCGAATGAACACCATGATCCGTACATCGTACGAGGAGGCTTCCAAACCGGCTCCAAGCACCCTCCAAACACCCGGGAGCAGCCTGGACGCGTCGGCACGTCAAAGGAGAAGAACCATGTCGCTGAAGAACGTCAACACCGTCCTGGCCGCCGCCGGTGCCCTGTTCATCCTCTACATCGGGGTGTCCTACGTCCTGACCCCCGAGACGTCCGCCCCGACCTTCGGCCTGCCGGACTGGCCTTCGGGCGACGGCGGCGGCTTCCTGATCCTGAAGGGCATCCGGGACATCGGGTCGGGCCTGGTCCTGGGCGTCCTGCTGGTGACGGGCCAGCGCCGGGCCCTGGGCTGGGTCCTGGTGACGATGGCCGTCATCCCGTTCGGCGACATGGCCAACGTGCTGGCCCACCACGGCTCGGTGGCCGCCGCGTTCGGCATCCACGGCCTGACCTCGGCGCTGGTGGCCGTCACCGGCCTGCTGATGCTGCGCGAGACGGGCCAGGCGGGCCGGCCCGCCTGACGCCCGCGAGCCCCGGAGGGCTCACCCGTCGCCGAACCGGTCGCGGACCGCGCGGAAGGCGGCCTCGGTGCCGGAGAGCGCCCGGGCCACCATCTCGTCGGTGTGCGACACGCTGACGAACCAGTTGTGCCTCGGGTGGATGTAGACGCCGTTGTCGAGCGCGACGCGGGAGAAGTGCATCATCCGTTCGAAGTCCTGATCGGCCAGGAACCGGAAGTAGGGCATCTGCGCGGGCCCGGTGTAGGAGATGGCGAGGTCGTGCGCCTTGGCCTGCTCCACGATGCCGCTTCTGAGCAGTTCGCCCGCGCGTTCCATCCTGGCGATGCCGTCCTCGTCGCGGATGGCGTTGATCGTGGCGATGGCGGCGGCCATGGGCACCGCCGCGAACCAGTAGGTGCCCGTGCTGAAGATGCTGGTGGCGGCGTCGCGCAGGGCTTCGACGCCGAGGACCGCCGAGACGGTGTAGCCGTTGCTGACCGCCTTGCCCCAGGCGCTGAGGTCGGGCTGGATCCCCAGGGACTCCCAGCTGCCGCCGAAGTTCAGCCGGAATCCGCAGCGGACGTCGTCCAGGATGAGCACCGCGTTCCTGGAGTCGCACACCTGGCGGAGTTCACGGGCGAACGCCGGGTCGACCAGTTCCTGGTCCTCGCCGTCGTTGTGCTTGAAGGGGGTGACGATGATGCCGGCCAGGTCGTCGCCCGCCTCGTCCACGGCGGCCCGCAGGCTCGCGTGGTCGTTGTACTCGAAGTACCGCAGGGCGGCGCGGTCCGACGGGAGCACCCCGGCCAGTCCGGGGGTGCACCAGGGGGCGGCTCCGTGGTAGCTGCCCCGGGCGACCAGGATGACGGATCTGCCGGTGGCGGCCCGGGCGATGGTCAGGCAGGTGGTCGTCGCGTCGGTGCCGTTCTTGGCCAGGTAGGCCCAGTCGGCGTGGTCGACGACGTCCACCAGCAGTTCGGCCAGTTCCACCATTCTGGCCGAGGGGGCGTTCTGGCAGTCGGCCCGCCGCCGCTGGGCCGCGGCGGCGGCCTCGACCCCGGCGTGCTGGTAGCCCAGGACGATGGGCCCGTATCCGCAGAGCAGGTCGACGAACTCACGGCCGTCGACGTCGCGGATCAGGGCCCCTTCGCCGTGGGAGAGGTACTGCGGGAAGTTCTCCGGGAACAGGCCCGCCCGCTGATGTCCGTACATCCCGCCTGGAATGACCCGGCGCGCCCGTTCGCGGAGCGCGGCGTCCGAAGTCCCAGCCATGATCACACTCGTCCTTTCAGAGGTCACACGAGAAGCAGGTCAGCAAGCCCCCGGAGGGGGAGAACGGGACGATCCTCCTTACGCCCGGGCCGCTCGGACCTGGGAGTAGATGGCCGTCGCGGCCAGCGCCATGAGGCCGAGCATCCAGTACTGCCATGCCTGCGACAGGCCGAGGAACACGGTGGTGTTCTGGATGACCTGCAGGAGTACGACGCCGAACAGGACGCCGATGAAGCTGCCCCGGCCGCCGAAGATGGAGGCTCCGCCGAGGACGACGGCGGTGATGCTGGCCATCGTGTAGCTGACGCCGGCGGTGGGGTCGCCCACGCCGATCTGCGCCATCAGCAGCAGGGCGCCGAGCATGGTGAGCAGCGCGCTGGCGACGTAGACGACGAGGTGGACGCGGGTCACCGGGATTCCCCGGTTGCGCGCGGCGTGCTCCGACGAGCCGGCGCCCCGCAGGCGCAGGCCCATCATCGAACGCCGGGACATCACTTCCAGCGCGATGAGGACGGCCGCGCCGACGATGACCGCGTAGGGGATCGGGCCGATGCGCGCGCCGAGCGCCTCGGTGACGGTGCTGGAGATCGATCCGCCGGGCGAGTCGCGCATGACCAGGGAGAATCCCTGGAGCGCGGTGTAGGTGACCAAGGTGGCGACCACCGGTGTCACCCTCGCGTATCTGACCATCATCCCGTTGCCCAGTCCCACGGCGGCCGCCGCGAGGAACATCAGCACGAATCCGAGGATCCACCACCCGGCTCCGTACCCGTCGAGCACGTAGAACGAGGCGATGACCACGAGGGTCCCGCTCAGGGGGCCGACCGACAGGTCGATTCCTCCGGTGAGCATGACGATGAGCTGCCCGGCGGCGAGGAAGAGCACGGGCGCCGCCAGGCCGAGCATGCTGGCGATGTTGAACTCGGACAGGAAGCGCTCGCTCCTGGTGGCGCTCACCAGGGCCAGCAGGACGATCGCGGCCGCCAGGAACAGGCTGGGCGCCTGCTCGCTGGAGAGCAGGCGGCGGAACCTGTCGAGCGGGCCCTTGCGCCGGGCCGGTCCGGCGGCCTCCTCGCTCTGGGCCGAGGTCGCCGCCGTGAGGGACGCCTCGGTGATGGCGTGCTCGGAGATCTCGTCGCCGGTCAGCTCGCGGACGACCCGCCCTCGGGAGAACACGAGCACGCGGTCGCACAGCCCGGCGAGTTCGACGTTGTCGGAGCTGAGCACGACGACCGGCGTCCCCGACTCGGCGGTGGAGCGGAGCCGGTGGTAGATGTCGGACCGTACGCCGACGTCGATCCCCTGGGTGGGTTCGTCGCACAGCAGCACTTTGGGGTCCGACAGCAGGGAGCGGCCGAGCACCACCTTCTGCTGGTTCCCGCCCGACAGGTGCTCCACGGCGGAGTCGGGCGAGGCCACCTTGATGCCGAGCTGGCGGATCTCCTCGGCCACCAGCGCGTTCTCGGCCGATCCCTTGACGACCCCGGCTGAGGCGGTCTGGTTCGTGGCGGCGACGCCGAGGTTCTCCTTGACCGACAGGACGGTCGCGACGCCTTCGACGTGCCGTTCCTGGGGCATGAGGACCACGCCGGCCCGGCGGGCGCGGCGGGGGCTGCCGAGCTCCACGGGCCGGCCGGCGACGGTGACGCGGCCGCCGGTGACGGGGTCGGCTCCGCCGAGCGCGCGGATGAACTCGCGCTGGCCGTTGCCTTCCACGCCGGCCAGGCCGAGGACCTCGTTGCGGGCGAGGGTGGTGGTGATCCCGCGGAGCCGGTCCGAGCGCAGATCGCGTACTTCCATGACGACGTCGCCGACGGAGGAGGGCCGCGGCGGGAACAGCGCGTCGATCTCCCGGCCCGCGATGCGGGTGATGATCTCCTCCTCGGTCACCTCCGAGGCGAGGAAGGTGCCGCGGATCTGGCCGTCGCGCAGCACGGTGAGACGGTCGGACAGGGCCATCACGTCGGGCAGCCGGTGGCTGATGTAGACGACGGCCATGCCGCCGGCGGCGGCCTTGCGTACCTGCTCGAACAGCCTGTCGATCTCGGCCACCATGAACGGCTCGGTGGGCTCGTCGAGGATCAGGACGCTGGGCTCGCAGGCCAGGGCCCCGCAGATCTCCAGCGCCTGCTTCTCGGCCAGGGTCAACCGGCCGGCCACGGCGGCCGGGTCGATGTCCATGCCCATGGGGAGCAGCCGTTCCCTGGCCCAGTCCTGGGCGTCGCCGAACGACGGCCGCAGCCGTTTGGGCACGCTCAGCAGGAGGTTCTCGGTGACGGTGAGGTCGGGGAGAAGCGCCGGGTGCTGGAAGGCGATGGCCAGGCCCTGCTCCCGGGCGGCGATCGGGGACAGGTGCCGCATCGGCTCGCCCGCGATCTCGATGGTGCCCGCGTCGGGTGCCAGCGCTCCGGACGCCACCGCCATGAGGGTGGACTTCCCGGCGCCGTTACCTCCCACCAGGGCGTGTATCTCGCCGGGGCGCACCTCGAAGTCGACCGCGTCGAGCGCGACGACGCCGGGGAAGCGTTTGGTCACCCCGCGGAGGACCAGTCCGGCTGTCGAATCGACCATGTGAAGGATCACTCCTCACTCGGCTCATCGCTTCCGCCGGGCGGGTGCCCGGCGGAAGGCGACAAGTGATCAGCTGTAGGCCTGCTTGAGCTGCTCCGGCGTGAGCTCGGAGGACAGGACAGCGCTGGCGGGAAGGTCGGGGTCACACTTCGGGGGCTTCGTCTCGTCGAGCGTGTCCTCGAAGATCGGGATGTTGATGATCTCCGGCTCGTCGTTCTCGATCCCCTGGTGTGCGGCGACGGCCTTGCGCAGCGCGAGACGGATGATCCAGGTACGCGCCGACACGGTCACGCTCTGGAAGGTCGGGTGCTTGTCGGCGTTCTCCTCCCAGGCGCAGGCGAAGCCGTTGTTGTCGTTGGCGGTCCACTTCGGCAGCGGCCGGCCGGCCTGGAGGAAGGCGCGGATGCCGCCCAGAGAGGCGTCGCCCGAGTCGGTGATCACGCCGTCGATGGTCGGGTACTTGGTGAGCAGCCCGGCCACGACCTTCTGCATCTGGGCGGGGTTCCAGTTGGTGTCGACCGGCTTGCCCGGCTCGTTCAGCAGCTTGACGTTCCCGCAGGCGGAGTTCTCCTTGAGCTCCTTCTCGATGCCGATCATCTCGGTGATGCTCTGCGTGTTGCCCGGGGTGCCGCCGAGGAAGACGACGTTGCCGCCCTTGTCGCCGAGCGCGTCGCACATCCAGCGGGTCCAGGTCACGCCGTCGTTGACCGTGTTGTGGCCGACGAACGTGGTGTAGTCCACGCCCGGCTTGCCGCCGGGGTTCGCCGTCCAGGGCACCACCTGCACGCCGGCCTTGTACGCCTCACGCAGGGTCGGCAGCAGCGCCTCGCCGGCGTCGGGGAAGACCACGAGGGCTTCGACGCCCTGGGCGACCAGGGCCTTGATGTCGCTGATCGCCTTCTGCGGGTTGTTCTGGCCGTCGGCGTAGGGCAGCACGGTGATGTTGGGGCACTTGGCGGCCTCGTCCTCGAACTCGGCGCGGGCCGTCTTGCGGAAGGCGTTGTCGCCGGTGCCGTCCGCGAGCGCGACCTTGACCGGCTTGGTGCCGCAGAAGTCGGACATGGGGCGCAGCTGGGAGACGTCGCCGATCTTGGCCGCGTTGTCGTAGACGGCCTCGACGCCGCCCTCGGTGGCGTTGTCCGCGGCGCCCGGCCCGCCGGCGCAGGCCGACACGCCGAGGGCGAGGGCCAGGACGGCGGCCGAGCCGCGGGCCCGGAAGCGGGCTCTGGTGGAGGTCATGGGGTTCTCCTGTCTGGGGGACACTGGTGAGGGGTGCCTGGTCGGCTAGCGCGATGGCAGCGTGGAGGCGGGGTCGGGGGCGCGGGTGGTCAGCCGCGCGCGGACGGCGCTCCACGGCACGCCGCGGGCCACCACGCTCAGCGCGAGTACGGCGGCCTGGACGAGGAGCTGGGTGGCGGTGGACGCGCCGGCGGCGAGCACCACCTGGTCCAGCTGGGTGAGGAAGAGCGCGGCGACGGCGGTGGCGGCCAGGTTGGTGATGCCGCCGGACAGCAGGCTTCCGCCGAGGACGACGGCCGCGATGGTGGGGAGCAGGTAGGTGTTGCCAAGCAGGATGTCCGGCGTGCGCAGGTAGCCGGCGAGCAGGACTCCGGCCAGCGAGTAGCAGATGCCCGCCGCCACGTACGCGCCCATCTCGTAGGAGCCGGTGGGCAGGCCGAGCAGCCGGGCCGCGGGCCGTCCGGCGCCGACGGCGATGAAGCGCCGGCCGAGCACCGTGTGGCGGATGATCCAGTGCGCGAGCCCGACCACGACGACCGCGACCAGCAGCAGGTTCGGGATGCCGGCGACCGATCCGACGGCGAACGCGCTGAGGGCGGCGCTGGCGGAGGCGGGGAAGCCGCTGGAGACCTGCAGGACCACGCCGATGAGGATGGAGTTGACCGCCAGGGACGCCACGAACGCCGCGATGGACAACCGGACCACGGCGAAACCGATGATCAGCCCGCCCAGCGCGCCCGCGACCAGGGCGAGCCCGACGGCCGCCCAGACGGGGACTCCGGACGCGGCGGGGAGTTTGGTGGCGAGCACCGCGGCCAGCGCCATCCCGCCGGGCACCGACAGGTCGATGCCGCCGTGGGCGACGACGAGGGTCTGACCGAGCGCGGCGATCGCCATCACCGCCGCGAACGGCAGCATGGACAGTACCGCGGATCCGGACAGGCTGCCGGGTGAGATGAGCGGGCTGGCGGCGAAGAGCAGCAGCGTGATCAGCCAGATGGAGGAGAAGCGACCGGCCCTGAGGCGACGCAGATCGATCAGTCCACCAGGTCCGGCGCGCTTGGCCGGCGGCGAGGTCGTACGCCGAGACATTTACGAGTACCTCTCTGGAAATCTGCAGGGACCGCGGGTCCGTGCTCAGATGGCGGTGTAGCCGCCGTCTACGGCCACGTCCGCGCCGGTCACGAAGCTGGCGGCGGAGCTCAGCAGGAAGGTGACCACCTTGGCCACCTCGTGGGGGTCCGCCAGGCGGGCGATCGGGTGGCCGGCGATGAGCCGCTGCCGTGCGGAGTCGGGATCGGGCTGGGAGCCGAGGTAGGTGGCCAGCTGCTCGGTGGCGACCGATCCGGGGCTGACGACGTTGCAGCGGATCCCGGCGGCGGCGTAGTCGACGGCGATCTGGCGCGACAGCTGCAGTACCGCTCCCTTGGAGGCGCAGTAGGCGGCCTGGCCGGGCAGGCCGACCGTGCCGGAGATCGAGGAGAGGTTGACGATCGACCCGGGGGTCCCCTGGGCGAGCATCGCGGCCACCGCGTGCCTGGACAGCAGGAAGGTGCCGGTCGCGTTGACCGTCATGACCCGGTTCCAGTCGTCGAGGGTGGTGTCGACCAGGGGTTTGGCCACGATCGTGGCGGCGCAGTTGACCAGGCCGTCGAGGCGTCCCCACCGGTCGGTGGCGATCTTGACGGCTTCGGCGACCGCGTCCTCGTCGGTGACGTCCAGCCCGTGTGCCAGGGCGTCGTGTCCGCTGGAACGGAGTTCGGCGGCGAGCCGTTCCACGGGTTCGACGCGTTGATCCGTCAGGAGAACGGACGCGCCGGCCGCCGCGCACTCGCGCGCTGTGGCGGCGCCGATGCCGCCTCCGGCACCGCTGACGATCACTACTTCTGGCACAACTCAGCCCCTCTCCCGCGGAATGTCCGATTCGTCGGGTCACCATTGCATGCAGCGTGCAGCATGTCAACGACTTGACGTGCTGCATGCTGCATGCCACTCTGCCGGGTATTCACTCACCACCGGACCCGAGGGATGGCACGTTGACCGGCTCACCTACCGCAAGCGGCGTCCAGGTCGGGGTCGCTCAGATCAGCGTCGACCGGACAGACGTGGCCGCCAACGTCGAGCGGGTCATCGAGACCCTGCGGGCCGCCGCGGCGGGCGGGCACCAGCTCGTGGTCTTCCCCGAGTGCGTGCTGACCGGCTACCTGTTCGACTCCCGCGCCGAGACGCGCGCCGCCGCGATCGGCGCCGCCGACCCCAGGATCGCCCGCATCGTGCGAGCCTGCGCGGAGACCTCCGTGCACGCGGTGGTGGGCCTGCTGGAGGAGGCGGACGGGCGGGTCTACAACTCGGCCCTGGTGCTCGGACCCTCCGGGATCATCGGCCGCTACCGCAAGCAGCACCTGCCCTACCTCGGCGCGGACCGGTTCGTCGACCCGGGCGCCGACGCCGCGCCCCGGGTGGCCGACACCCCCTTCGGCCGGGTCGGCGTGATGATCTGCTTCGACCTGCGCTTCCCCGAGTCGGCCCGCGAGCTCGCGCTCCAGGGCGCCGACCTCATCGCGATGCCCACCAACTGGCCCACGGGGTCGGACATGCTCGCCGACCACATGACGCGGGTGCGCGCGCTGGAGAACCTCGTCTATCTCGCGGTCGCCGACCGCGCCGACGCCGAGGCCGGCACCCGCTTCATGGGCAGAAGCCAGATCATCGCCCCCTCCGGAGAGGTGCTGGCCGACGCGGGCCAGGACGAAGGGCTGTTCGGGGCGTCGATCGACGTCCGGGCCGCCCGTACGAAACGGCTGATCAAGAAGCCGGGCGAGTTCGAGCTGCCGGTGTTCGCCGGGCGCCGCCCCGAGATGTACGGCGAGCTCACCCGCCCGATGGCCTCGGGCCAGTAACCGGATCGAACAGGAAGGCCGACATCACCATGTGTGGACCAGCGCTCATCAGCGAAGCGACCAGGAACAAGATCGCGGCGTACTGTGCGGAGTTCCGCGAGGTCACCCGCAGCCCCTTCGGTCCCGACGACGAGATCGGCATGCTCAACCTGATCACCCCCGAGGCGTCGCGTGAGGTGCTGAGCCGGGCGGACGGCGGCAGCGTCATCGACCTGTCGGTGGACTACTTCGTCGGCATGCCCTCGTGGACGAAGGCCGGCGACCCGAACTTCCAGCAGTGGATGACGCACACCCCCGCCGGCACGGTCCTCGACGACATCACCGGGGTGGGCCGCGAGCAGAACGAGCTGGTCTCCTACTCGGGCGACGCCATCTCGATGTACACCCACTGCGGGACGCACATCGACACCCTGAACCACTTCGGCTACAACGGCAAGATCTGGAACGGGTTCTCCGCCGAGGAGCACATCAGCTCCCGGCACTGGACCAAGTGCGGCGCGGAGAAGATCCCTCCGATCATCGCCCGCGGGGTGCTGTTCGACATCGCCGCCCTGTACGACACCGACATCCTGCCCGACAACCACGGGATCGGCGCGGACGACCTGCGCGAGGCCATGCGGCGGCAGAACGTCGAGTTCCGGCCGGGCGACGTGGCGCTGATCCGCACCGGCCGGATGCGCGCCTGGCCCGCGATCGACGCCTACATCGACAACAGCCCAGGGCTGAACCTGGAAGGGGCCGAGTTCCTCGCCCGGATGGGCGCCTCCGTCATCGGCGGCGACACCCTCGCCCTGGAGCAGATGCCCGGCGCGGACGAGGAGAACTGGCAGGTCGTCCACACCTATCTCCTGGGGGAGGCGGGCGTCCCCATCATGGAGGTCGTCGACTGCGAGCAGATCTCGGCCGAACGGCTCTACGAGTTCGCCTTCGTCGCCGCCGCCATGAAGCTGCGCGGCGCGACCGGCGCCCCGATGCGCCCGCTCGCCATGCCGCTGCGCCCGTGACCCTGCCGGCCCCCTTCTCCCGAACCTGCCAGACCCCCGGAGGTCCCCATGCCCGCCCGACCGACTGAGTCGGCCATCGACCGGAGCCGTACGTCGTACGGCGACGACGGTTTCAGCACCTATCTACGGCGTGCTTTCCTGGCCTCCAGCGGGTACGACGACGAGGCGCTCGACCGGCCGATCATCGGCATCGCGGTGACCAAGTCCGACTACAACACCTGCCATCGCGACATGCCGGCCCTGCTGGAGGCCGTCAGACGCGGCGTCCTGGAGGCCGGCGGCCTGCCCATGGACTTCCCGACCATCTCTCTCGGGGAGATCCTCACCTCCCCGACGACGATGCTGTTCCGCAACCTGCTCGCGATGGACACCGAGGAGATGATCCGCGCCCTGCCGATGGACGCCGCGGTCCTCCTCGGCGGGTGCGACAAGACGGTGCCGGCCCAGCTCATGGCCGCCGCCTCCTCCGACAAGCCGGTCCTGCTCGAAGTGGTCGGGCCGATGATGACCGGCAGCTGGCAGGGCGAGCGCCTCGGCGCCTGCACCGACTGCCGCCGCTTCTGGGGCAGGCACCGGGGCGGCGAGCTCGACGAGTCCGAGATCACCGGCGTCCGCAACGAGCTCGTGTCGACCGCGGGCACGTGCGCGGTCATGGGCACCGCGTCCACCATGGCCTGCATCACCGAGACCCTCGGCATGATGCTGCCCGGCGGCGCCACCCCTCCGGCCGCCACCGGCGCCCGCCTGCGGCACGGCGCCGCGACCGGCCGCCGGGCCGTCGAACTGGCCCGGTCGGGAGGCCCCGTACCCCGCGAGATCCTCACCCCGGCCGCCTTCCGCAACGCCGTCCGGGTGCTCTCGGCGATGAGCGGGTCGACGAACGCGCTGGTCCACCTGATCGCCGTCGCGCGGCGGGCCGGAGTGGACCTCACGCTCAAGGACTTCGACGTGATCGGCGCCGACGTGCCGTTCCTGGTCGACTGCAAGCCCGCCGGATCGGGATACCTGGAGGACTTCCACCGGTCGGGCGGCCTGCCGGCCCTGCTCAAGGTCCTCGAACCGCTGCTCGAACGGGAGACCGTCGGCGTCTCCGGCAAGCCGCTCGGCTCGCTGATCGACGAGAGCCCGGCGCGCGAGGACTGGCAGACGACGATCCGCCCGCTGGAGGACCCGCTCGGCGCGGCGGGCAGCCTGGCGGTGCTCCAGGGCACGCTCGCGCCGAGGGGAGCGGTCATCAAGTCGGCGGCCGCGAGCCCGCACCTGATGAACCACACCGGGCCGGCCCTGGTCATCGACTCGGCGCAGGACGCCCAGCGGATCCTGGACGACCCGGACCTGGACGTCACCCCGGACCACGTCCTGGTGCTGCGCAACGCGGGGCCGATCGCGGCGGGCATGCCCGAGGCGGGCGCCCTGCCCATCCCCGCCAAGCTGGCCCAGGCCGGGATCAGGGACATGGTGCGGGTCTCCGACGCGCGGATGAGCGGCACCTCCTACGGCACCGTGGTGCTGCACTGCGACCCGGAGAGCGCCGCCGGAGGACCGATCGCGCTCGTCCGCGACGGCGACCTCATCAGGCTGGACGTCGCGGCGCGGCGGCTCGACCTCCTCGTGGACGAGGACGAGCTGGAGCGCCGGCGCGCGGACTTCGTCCCGCCCGAGCTGCCCGCACGGGGATGGCGCAGACTGTACGCGCAGACGGTCCTGCCGGCCAGCGAGGGAGCGGACCTGTCGTTCCTCTGACCGGCGGCGTTGCATGCCGCATGCCACATCTTCGTCCTGAGTGATATCGTCTCGGCCGACCACGGCGTTCTGGCGCTGCGCGGACCGACTGACCGGGAGCCATGTCCATATGGAGCAGATCTCGACGGACCAGACGTCGCTGGCGGCCCAGACCTTCGAAGCGGTCCGCCGGGCCATCGTCACGGGTGAGCTGGCACCTGGCACGCTGCACTCCGTCGTGGAGATCGCCGCCCAGCTGGGGGTCTCGCGGACGCCCGTCCGTGAGGCCCTGCTGCAGCTCGCCACGCACGGCGTGGTCCGGTTCGAGCGGAGCCGGGGCGTCCGGATCCTCGAGATAGCCACGCGCGACATCGAAGAGATCTACACGCTGCGCTACCTGCTCGAAGTCCCCTCGGCCTACCGCGCCGCGACCATGATGACCGACGACCAGATGGCGTCCTTCTCCAAGGCGCTCGAACGGATGCGGCAGGCCTGCGAGAGCGGGGACGAGCGGCTCTTCCAGGAAGAGGACGTGGCCTTCCACGAGATGATCCTGGAGGCCGCGGGCAACACGCGGGTGACCCAGTCCGTCGCGACGATGCGGGCGCAGATGGCCGCGCGCGGCCTGTCCACGACCAAGACGCGGACTCTGTGGGACATCTGGCGGGTTCACGAGCGCATTCTCGAGGCCATCCAGGCCCGGGACGAGCAGGGGGCGGCCCAGGCCATGCGCGATCATCTCCTGGGGACGACGCGGCTGCTGCTGACCCAGTCGACCGGCGACCCGGAGGCCGGCGCCCGCTACGCCCCGCCCGTGCTTCCCGTCTTCACCGACGACGAGCCCGCCGCTAACTGAGCAGACCTCGCCGGTAACCCTCGCCGACGGCGGCGGCGCGGTCGCGGACGCCGAGTTTGTCGTAGATGTGCAGCAGGTGGGTCTTGATGCTCGCCTCGCTGATGAAGAGCTTGGCGGCCGCCTGGCGATTGGAGGCGCCGTCGGCGACGAGGGCGAGGACCTGAAGTTCGCGGTCGGAAAGGGCAGCCTTGACCGGTCTGCGCACCTGGCCCATCAGACGGCCCGCGACGGAGGGCGACAGGACCGGCTCGCCGGCGGCCGTGGCGCGGACCGCGCGCAGGAGCTCGTCGGTGGGGGCGTCCTTGAGGAGATAGCCGGTGGCGCCGGCTTCGATGGCGGGCAGGACGTCGGAGTCGCCGTCGAACGTCGTCAGGACCAGGGTCTTGATGTGCGGATGGGAACGGCGCAGGGCGGTGATGGCGGTGACGCCGTCCATCTCGGGCATGCGCAGGTCCATGAGGACGATGTCGACCCCGAGCGCGGCGGCTCGGTCGATGCCTTCGCGGCCGTTGGCGGCCTCGCCGGCCACCTCGATGTCGGGCTCGGCTTCGAAGGCGGCGCGCAGGCCGTCGCGGACGATGGGGTGGTCGTCGACGATGAGGAGGCGGATCACAGCACGTTTCCTTGGAGCGCGGGGACGGTGGCGCTGACGGCGGTGCCCTCGCCGGGCGTGCTCTCGATCTCGAGGGAGCCGCCGACGCCGCGCAGGCGCTGACGCATGCTGCTGAGACCGAACCCTCTGCTGCCGGGGTCGTGGATGCCGGTGCCGTCATCGCGGATGTCGAGCAGGACGACCGGGCCGGTGTAGGAGAGGGTGAGGCCGGCGCGGGTGGCGCCCGCGTGTTTGGCCACGTTGGCGAGGGCTTCCTGGGCGACGCGGAAGAGGGTGACCTCGATGGCGGGGCTGAGGGGGACGCGGTCGCCGGTCACCTCGACGTGCAGGTCGACGCCGGTGGTCTGGGTCCAGTTGCGGGCCAGGGTCGCCATCGCCTCCGGGAGGTGGGCTTCCTCGAGCTCGCGGGGCTGGAGGGCGGCGACGGAGCGGCGGGCCTCGGTGAGGCTGTCCTGGGCGAGGTCGAGCGCGAGTTCGAGGTGGGTGTCGGAGTCCTTGACGCGCTGGGCGGCGCGCAGCTGGGTGATGATGCCGGTCAGTCCTTGGGCGAGGGTGTCGTGGATCTCGCGTGCCATGCGCTGGCGTTCGTCGAGGATGCCGGCCTGGTGGGCCTGGGTGAGGAGCTGGGCGTGCAGGTCGGCGTTCTCCTCCAGGGCGGTCTGAAGGTCGCTGACTGCTTGGCGGTATTTGCGCTGCCGGTCCTCGATCCTGATGCCGAGGATGTGGCCGCCGCCGATGGCGACGGTCTGCACGGCGACGATCGCCACGTGGAAGGCGATGAGCTGGACGGTGGCCTGGGTCCAGTCGAGCGTCGAACCGTACAGGACGACGGAGGTGGCGGCGACGGCGGCGAAGGTCCACTTGGAGGGGGCGAAGTTGGCCGCCAGGAAGAAGCCGGAGATGCAGTAGATGACGAAGATGGGGTCGTGGAAGGCCAGCAGCGCGGCCGTGGACAGGACGCCGGCGAAGTGAACGGTGACGGCCACCCTCCGTCCGCGCACGGCGGCGGGAAGGAGGGTGCGGACGCCGAGAATCCAGGCGAGGGCCAGGGCGGTGAGCGCGAAGGTGCGGGGGATCCCGCCTTCGGGCTGGTCGGGTGAGGCCAGGCTGATGACGAGGGAGACGGCGAGGGTGACGTAGGGGATGACCTCCACGGCGCGCTCGAAGCGCCGCTCCCAGGTGGAGGGCGGGAAGGGGTCGTTCATCCGGGGCGATGCCCTCCTCTCGGGTACGGGTGCGGCTCAGCCGCTGGTGACCGACGAGGACGAGCTTAGGCGCATGGGGATGAGGATGGCGTAGCCGTACATGAGCAGCCCCAGGGCGATCATGAAGATGATCACGGGCCATTGCCAGATCGGCGGGAGGTGCAGGGCCAGGAACCATACGGGGTTGTCGATGCCGAAGATCTTCATGACCATGGGCACGAGTCCCTGGGGGAACAGGGGGAGCCAGGCGATGGTGTAGCAGATCATGACACCGATGCGGTGCTGGATGGGGAGGTCCGCGGTGGTGGGTTTGTCGGCCTGGGGCGCCGGGCCGTGCTTCATGAGGTTGAGCAGGTCGATCCCGTGGTTCTCGAGTCTGCGGTAGGCGATCCTGCCGAGTCCCCAGGCGCCGAGGGCTCCGGTCAGCACACCGGTGGCGACGCCGGCCCAGGGGTTGAGGAGGATGGCGCCGGCCGCGGGAAGGGCGGTCGCGGGGACCGCGCAGAGCACGAGCCAGGCCAGGCTGGTCTCGGCGGTCTCGTCGGCGCCGGTGCTGAGCGGGTTGCCGCCGCGCTTGTGCGGGTCGGTGCCGGGGACGAGCGAGGTGACGGCGAGCAGGACGATGATCCCGGCGCCGCCGCCGAGGAGGGCGGGAAGCAGGCCGAGCACCCACGGCCAGGCCCACGTCTCGCCGCTGACGAGGGTTCCGGCCAGGGAGAGGGCGACGGCGGCCGGGCCGACGATGAGCAGCCAGGCCAGCTGGCGGCCGCGTACGTCGGCGCGTTCCGCGCCGGGGGTCATGAGGGTGAGCCACAGGGCCGTCCCGTCGGCGCCGTAGAGGTTGGCCGAGGACGCGGCCGCCATCACGATCGCGATGAGCCCCGCGAAGGGGACCATGACCCAGACGTCGATGGTGATGAGCAGGAGAGGGGTGACGATGGCGTAGGAGAAGGCGGTGGCGAGGAGCTGGATGCGGACGAGGTCGCGCCACCAGGCGCGCAGCTCCTTGGCGGCGACGGCGCGGGCGCCGCTGGTGGCCGGGAAGGGGCGGGGCGTGCCGCGGCGGGGCGGCACACCGCCGCGTGCGGCCGAGACGACGCGCCGCGACAGCAGGACCGCCCAGGCGGCCAGGAGGAGGGCGATCACGCCCGTGTTGGCGACCAGGATGGCGATGGCGAGGGGCCAGGAGGCCTCGATGGCGGCCACGCCCCATCCGGAGGGCAGGACGCGGACGAACACCTCGGACCAGGCGTCGGTGTCGGTGACGCCCATGGCTACGACGGGTGCCCAGCCGTTGCTGCACAGGGCGATGGCGGTGCCGGTCACGATGCCGACGGCGGCCGCGGTGGCACGGGATCTGACGAACAGGCCGATGAGCGCCACGACGACGCGGGAGATCATCACCATCGTGACGAGCGTGGTGACGGCCGCCACCAGGCCGACGAGCACTCCGGCCGGGCCGAAGCGCCACCCGTACACGGGCAGCGACAGCAGGGCGATGAGATTGACCGCGGGCGCGGGGCCCGCGAAAGCGCCGGCGAGCAGGGCGGCGGCGATCCGGCCCGGCCTGGCCGGGAGCATGGAGAAGTATTCGGGGCGCAGGGCCTCGTTGCCGCCCCCGATGAAGATGGGGCCGAAGATCCAGCCGGAGAGCCACACGGCCAGGGCGAGGGGCAGGTAGGCGGGCCACAGCACGGCGACGGCGATCGTGCCGAGGGCCAGGAGCAGCCCGAACGAGACGCCGGCGTACAGGTTGGTGGCGTCGTCGCCGCGCAGGGAGTTGCGCATGAGTGCCAGCCGCATGCGGATCATGTGCTGCGCCATGGCGGCCGGGCCGGGGGTCAGGAGGTGAGCCATACCAGCCCCTCCGTTCCGCCGGTGCGGGCGCCGACGAGGCCGACGAAGGCGTCTTCCAGGGTCGCGGCGCCGCGCACGTCGGCGAGCGGCCCGGCGGCGACGACCCGGCCGTCGGAGATGACGCCCACGTGGTCGCAGATCTGCTCGACGAGAGCCATCACGTGGCTGGAGATGATCACTGAGCCGCCGTTGCCCGCGAACCTGCGCAGAATGGTCCTGATCGTGGCCGCGGAGATGGGGTCGACGGCCTCGAAGGGCTCGTCCAGGACGAGTAGGCGGGGGGCGTGCAGCAGGGCGACGGCCAGGCCGATCTTCTTGCGCATGCCGGTCGAGTACTCGATGATCAGCGTCCGCTCGGCGGAGTCCAGTTCGAGGACCTGGAGGAGCTCGTCGGTGCGCTCGGCGACCACGGCGGGGGGCAGGCCGCGCAGCAGGCCGAGGTAGGTGAGGGCTTCGCGGCCGGTGAGCCGTTCCGGCATGGCGTTCCCGTCGGGCAGCACGCCGATCAGCGCCTTGGCCTGGACGGTGTCACGCCAGACGTCCACGCCGAAGATCTCGGCGCTGCCGGCGTCGGGACGGAGCAGGCCGACGGCCATGGCCAGGGTGGTGGTCTTGCCGGCGCCGTTGGGGCCGACCAGGCCGTAGAAGGAGCCGGCCGGGACGGTGAGGTCGATGTCGTCGACCGCCACGTGGTCGCCGAAGACTTTGCGGAGTCCGGCGGTGCGGAGTGCGGGCTCCTGGTGTGTTGGCATGCATCGAGAATCGCGCGGCGGCCGGGGCGACGGATCGTCCGGGCGGGAAGCGAGATGGTGGATTCCGGCATCAACCGATCGGTTGATGCCGGGACCCCCGTCCTACGTCGCCGTCCGCTCCGGCGGTGTCGGTTCGGTGTGGCACGCACCGGAGGCTCGGAAGGGTTCGGCGAGCTGGCCGGAGGCGAAGCGGCGGTCGGGGTCGTAGAAGAAGGTGCCGAGCAAGTGGTCCCAGACCAGGGTGAACAGCCCGAAGTTGACGTCGCCGACGCCGGCCTCTTTGAGGTGGTGGAAGCGGTGGCCCTCGTTGAGGGCGAGTTGGAGGGCGGCGTGCGCGTGCGGTTCGGTGGTTCCGACGTCGCCGGTGAAGGCCAGCCGGCCCGGCTCCAGCGTGGCCGTCCTCTGCCAAGTGCCGGTCATCGGACGAGGGAGTCCCGGAGGAACCCGGCGATCTCCGCCCGTGCGGCCTTGGCCTGCGGCACCACGCCCGGCATGCTGAGGAACGCGTGTGTCGCCCCGGGATGTTCGGTGAGCCGCACGGGTGTCCCAGCGGCTCGCAGTCTTTCGGCGTAAGCGCGGCCGTGATCGGCCAGTGGGTCAAGGGTCGGCACCACCACGAGCGCTGGGGCCAGTCCGCCCAGATCATCGGCGTACAGCGGCGACAGCGCACGAGGATCGGTTCCCGGCGGAACGGCGAACCGGTGGAGCAACCGCAGTTGCGGCAGGCTGAGGGTCGGGCTGTGGGCATGCCGGGTGATCGAGGCGTGGTCGAACATGGTCGAGGTCAGGTCGACAGCGGGGTTGACCAGCACTTGCGCCCTCAGGACCAGCCCGGACTCCCGGGCCCGGATCGCGGCCAGGGCGGCGACCATCGCGCCGGTGCTCTCCCCGAAGACGGCGGTCCGCGCCGGGTCGACCCCCCATCGGGCGGCGTGCTCCAGCACGTGCCGGAGCACGTCCCAGCCGTCGTCGACGGCTGCCGCCAGCGGTGTCCGCGGGTCGAGGAGGCGGTGCTCGACCGAGACGACGATCGCGGGCAGGCGCGCGGCAAGGTGACTGTTCACCCAGTCGCACTGCGCCGCCGTGCCCACGAACCCGCCTCCGTGCACGTGGAGCACCAGGGGCAGGTCGGCCCGGTCGGCGCCCACCGGCCGGTAGATCCGGACCGGGACGTCACGGCCGGGCAGCGCCACCTCCTGCCACCGGATGCCGGCGCCACGGTCGGGAAAGCCGGTGATCACCCGTGCCAGGCGGGATGCCCGCTTGCGGTTCTCCGCCTCGCGGTAGGCGACCAGTTCCTCGTCCGTGATGGCCGGCCAGTCCGGCTCCCTTCCCAGGGCACGCAGCAACCGGATGCCCAGCGGCGGCCGCTCCGTACCGGTGATCTCGCTCAATGTTAGCTCCTTGGTGTTTCGCTACCTGAAGTATCGATACTAACGGTAGCGCAAATGACTATCCTGGGAGCCATGACCGCCAGACCGCCCGGTCGCCCACGCTCCGGCGTCCACGCCGTGGTCTTCGCCGCCACGCTGAGCACCGTCCACGAACTCGGCTACGCGCGGGCCACCGTCGACCGCATCGCCGCCGCGGCCGGCATCGCCAAGACGACGATCTACCGTCGCTGGCCGACCAAGGGCGCGCTGATCGTGGACTGCCTCCTTGACGCGTTCGGCCCGATTCCACTGGAAGGCGCCGGTCGCGCCGAGCTCATGTCCTCGGCCATCCGCTGGATCGCTGCGAAGATCGCCGAACCCGGCGTGGGCGACGCGTTCGCCGGCGTCTTCAGCGACGCCGTCAGCGATCCGGCCCTGCGCGAAATCCTGTCCACCCGACTGCAGGACCCCTACCGGATCGCCCTCCAAGAGGCGCTCGGCGAGCCGGAGAACCGGGTCCTGTTCTTCATCGACGTCGTCGTCGGAACCCTGCTCCACAGGATGGGCATGACCGGCGAGCCGATGGCCGACGACGACGTCACCACACTGACCGAGCTGGTCCTGCCGCACTTCACCGGATCGCCTCCCTGAGCGATGGATGGGGCGACGCCACGGGCGGCCGGAGCGGCTGCGCACCGGTGAGAGCGGCCATGCCCTCGTCACTTGGAAGCGTCTCGCCGGTTGCCGACAATGGGCGCATGCCTGCTCCACACCGCGGCGGCTCCGGCGATCGGACGGTCGAATGACGCGCTCTTCCGCCAGCCCCCAGAACCCGCCGCGGGGCGTGCCTGCGCGGGCGATCGACCAGCGCCAGCTCGACCAGGACATGGTGCGCCTACAGCGCGCGGCCGCGGCCAGCCACCAGCGCGGGCAGTTGGCTGAGGCGCTGCGCGCGGTGATGGCGGCCGCCATGGCGGCCGGAGGGGTGGTCACCACGCTGACGGGGATCGGCCGTACCCCTGTGGCGATCGTCGGATTCCTGTGGTTTCTCATTTCCGTCATCCCGCTGCGGCTGGTGGTGGCCTCGCTTGCCAACCAGGGGGCGTTGCTGCAGGAGATGTTCGACACCGCCCTGTTCCACCTGCCCTGGCGCGGCGCGGTCGCCGGCGAGCCGATCGCGGATCCCGACGTCTCGCGCCTGGCACGCAAGCTCAAACCGGGCAGCACGAAGGATCGGCGGGTCACCGATGGCTGGTACGACCCCACGGATCGCGTGCACCATCCGTATGACGTGTTGATCGCCCAGGAGCAGAACCTCGCCTGGGACGCGCGGCTGCGCCGCCGCTACGGCCGCCTCGTGCTCGCGGCGGCGATCGTGTGGTGCGTCATCGGCGTCCTGGCCGGGATCGTCGCCGGGGTCACGATGACGGACGTGGTCGTCAGCTATTTCGTCCCCTCCCTGGCCGCTTACCAACTGGCCCTGGAAACCTGGTACAGCCAGGAACGCCTGGCCACCGAGCGCGAGCGGCTGCTCAAGCTCGTCACCGCGGAACTGCGGAAAGCACGTCCCGGGAAGATCGACGAGGCCGAATGGCGGAGGCTGCGTGAACTGGCCCGCGACATCCAGGACGGGATCCTGCGCACCCGGCAGGACATCAGCCGCGTCCCCGAGTGGTTCTACCGGCACTACCGCGGCAACGACGAACGGGACTTCGCGGATACGGCCGAAGGACATCGGCGCCGCCTGGCCGAACCGGCGAGCCCTTAGCGGGGGATCATCGGCGTGACGCTCACCCGGAACGACCGGGCTCGTCCCCGGAAGCGGAGACGCCACCCTGCCGGAGCAGTTCTCTCCATGCGGACAGCGCGGCCGCCTGGTCGCCACGGTCTGCCGCGGCACGCGCCCGGTGCGCCAGCGTGGCGGCGGCCTCGAACGATTCCGCCGCGCCCACCGCGTGGGTCGCGTCGCAGGCTTCGACGGTCCCTTCCCGCTCCGGGGTGGTCAGGTCGATCATCCGCAGCTGACGGCCCTGCGCGGCCGCACGGCCCAACTGGCCGGCGAGCGCGGACAGCAGCGCCGGGATGTCGTCGATCAGGTGGCCCACCGGAAGTCTGGTGTGCCAGCCGAGGTCGGCCTGCTCGACGATCTGGCTGATGCTCTCGGCGTCGAACGCGTGCGATCCTTCCAGCCACCTCAGCGCGAACAGCTCAAGGAAGTAGGACAGGGCGGGGATCGACCGCCGGTACTTGATCAGCTTGATGATGCGGATGGCCTCCCTGCAGGTGTAGTCGACGCCGCCGGGACTGGCGTCGAGTGTGCGCTCGTGCAGTGCCGGTGAGGTGCCCAGCCAGCGATCCTCCGTGGCCGGGAACGCCACCTCGACCAGGCCGGAGCTGGGCGCGGTCACCGGAGAGTCCCACAGGAAGTCGGCCTCGCAACCAGGGACCAGTTCCATGGACGGCTCAGCGGTGAGCGAAGGGAAGTGGACCGCGGGGAAGGCGCGTCTCAGCGGGCCGAAGCCGGACATCGGGCCCATGGCCTCCAGGCGGTCGGCGAACAGGTCGTAGGCTTTCCGCGGCCTGATGGGCCCTGGCGGCGGCCGGTCCGCCGCCATGGCCTCCAGGAGCTGTTCGATCGAGTACGGCAGGACCGTGTCGGCCGCGCCGTGACGGATCGGATCAGCGAAGACGGCGAGCATGTCGACGTCGCTGAAGCCCGCGACGCTGGTCGCGCAACTGGCCGAGCCGACAGGCGCCCACCTCGACGTGCCGAGAGCCTTCAGCTGACGCTGAGCCGCCGCGAGCAACCGCTCCCCGCATGGCCCTGGGCGGGGCGGATCGGACACGGCCTCATCGACGTCTCGGAGAAAGGCTCGCACGGCCATGCGGCTCCCGGCAGCACCCATGGCCGGGATTCTGCCAACCGGACGACGCGGCGGCGACCTTTCTGGCGTCGTACAGCTCATGGCGTCACCCGCTTGACCTCACCGGCGCGGTGTGAGCAAATCCCGTTAATGTGACGTTCACCACTGAAAGTGAGGCGGTCGTTGGCGACCTCGACGGAGCCGGCCTCAGGCGGAGCCCACCTCTCAGACACCAAGCGAGCTTTGCTGGAGCAACGCCTGCGCCGCAGGTCGAACGGCAAGCCGACCGCGATCCCACGCCGCCCCGCCGGCGCGGACATCCCCCTGACCCACGCCCAGGAGGGCCTGTGGTTCATGGAGCAGTTCGCCCCCGGCACGGCCGCCTACACCATCCCCCTCGTGGTGCGCCTGCGCGGGGACCTCGACGCCGCACGGCTGCGCCGAGCACTCGAAGCGGTCGTGGACCGGCACGAGATCCTGCGTACCCGATTCTGCGCCGACCCCGACGGCCGCCCTCGCGTCGAGGTGGCCGGCACCGGGCAGGTGGAGCTGCGCCGCGTGAGCGCCCCGGACGAGGCGGCGGCCCGTGAGCTTCTGAGCGCCGAGCTGGCCAGGCCCTTCGATCTCGCCGCAGAACCGCCCGTGCGCGCCCTGCTCGTGCGGCTGGCCGGCGACGACCACGTCCTGCTGGTGGCCCTGCACCACATCGCCGGTGACGGCTGGTCGCTGGAGATCCTGGCGGGGGAGCTCCGTGCTCTGTACGCGGGGGAGGAGCCGCCCGCGCTCGCCCTGCAGTACGGCGACTTCGCCGTGTGGCAGCGCGGCCGCCCGGCGGACGAGGCGGATCTGGCCTACTGGCGCGAGCGGCTGGCCGGAGTGCCGCCCATCGAGCTGCCCCTGGACGGCAGGCGCGGCGCGGTGGCCACCTTCGAGGGCGACTCCCACACCTTCAGGCTCGGCCCCGACGTGCTGGCCGCGGCCAGCAGGCTGGCCCGCGAGCACGACGCGACGCTCTTCATGGTCGTCCTCGCCGTCTACCAGGTGCTGCTCGCCCGCCACAGCGGCCGGTCCGACTTCGCGATCGGCACGCCGGTGGGCGGGCGCCCGCGCAGCGAGCTCGAACCGCTCATCGGCATGTTCGTCAACATGCTGGCCATGCGCGCCGACCTGGAGGGCGACCCCACCTTCGCCGAGCTGCTCGCCCGGGTCAGGCGGAGCACGCTGGACGCCTTCGCGCACCAGCGGCTGCCCTTCGAGCAGCTCGTCGGCGAACTCGGCCTGGCCCGGGACGTCTCGCGTACCGCGGTGTTCCAGGTGGCGCTGGCGCTGCGCAGCTACGAGGAGGACACCGCCGCCTGGCCGGGCCTCACGGCGGAGCCGTACCCGCTGACGGCCGGGGCCGCCCCCTTCGAGCTGGAGCTGTTCCTGACCGAGCGCGGCGGCGGGCTCGACGGGCTGTTCGTCTACAACCGGAACCTGCTGGCCAAGGCCACGGTCGAGGAGCTCGGCGCCCGGTTCGGGACGCTCCTGCGCGCCGCGCTCGCCGGGCCGGACCGGCGGGTGTCGGACCTGGAGCTGCTGACCGGGCCGGAGCGCGAGCGCGTGCTGGCCCTCTCGGCCGGGCCGAGCGTGCCGTACCCGGCGGACCGGACGCTGGGAGAGCTGTTCGAGGAGCAGGCCGCCCGCACGCCCGGTGCCGTCGCCCTGGAGTTCGGCGGGCGGCGGCTCACCTACGCCGAGCTGGAGCGGCGCTCCGGCGAGCTGGCCCGGCGATTACGCGACCTGGGTGCGCGGCCGGGCGTCAGGGTCGCGGTCGCCATGGAGCGCTCCCTCGACCTGGTCGTGAGTCTGCTGGCGGTGGTCCGGTCCGGCGCCGCGTACGTGCCGCTCGACCCCGACTATCCGCGCGAACGCCTGGACTTCATGCTGCGGGACGCGCGAGCCGCGATCCTGCTGCCCGAGGAGACCGTACTCCAGCGCGAGGACGTGCCGGACACGCCGCTGACCCCCGCCTGTCCCGCGTACATGATCTACACCTCCGGCTCGACCGGACGCCCGAAGGGCGTGCCGAACTCCCACGCCGCCATCGTCAACCGCCTGGACTGGATGCAGCGCCGCTTCGGCCTGACCGGCGCCGACGCGGTGATGCAGAAGACGCCCGCCGGGTTCGACGTGTCGGTCTGGGAGTTCTTCTGGCCCATCATCACCGGCGCCCGCCTGGTCGTCGCCGCGCCCGGCGGCCACCGCGACACCGCCTACCTGCGCGACCTGATCGTCTCCTCCGGCGTGACGACCATGCACTTCGTGCCGTCGATGCTCGCCGCCTTCCTGGAAGAAGAGGACGTCGAGCGCTGCGTGTCGCTGAAGAGGGTGGTCTGCAGCGGGGAGGAGCTGCCGGTCGCCGTCGCCGCCCGGTTCTTCGAACGGCTGCCGGAGGTGGAGCTGCACAACCTCTACGGGCCGACCGAGGCCGCCGTCGACGTGACGGCCTGGCGCTGCGTGCCGGGCGCGAGCCGGATCCCGATCGGCCATCCGGTGCAGAACACCCGCGTCCACGTCCTCGACGCGCGGCTGCGGCCGGTGCCGCCCGGCGTGACCGGCGAGCTGTACATCGGCGGCGTCCAGGTCGCCCTGGGCTACCACGACCGGCCCGGCCTGACCGCCGAACGTTTCCTGGCCGACCCGTACGGGCCCGCGGGTTCACGTCTTTACCGCACCGGCGACCTGGCGCGGACGCACCGCGACGGCGCCGTGGAGTTCCTCGGCCGGGCCGACGACCAGATCAAGATCCGCGGCCAGCGGGTCGAGCCGGGCGAGGTCGAGGCCGTGCTCCGCGAGCAACCGGGCGTGCGTGACGCGCTGGTCGTGGCGGACGCGGACGGCCTGGTGGCCTACGTCGTCACCGATGCCGAGGCGGCCGGGTTGCGCGCCCGGCTCAAGGAACTGCTGCCCGACCACATGGTCCCCACCGCCTACGTGCGGCTGGACGCCATGCCCCTCAGCCCCAACGGCAAGGTGGACCGGTCCGCGCTGCCCGCCCCCACCCGGTCGAGCGGCGACGGGGCCCTGCCGGTCACCCCCGCCGAGATCGCCGTCGCCGGCATCTGGAGCGAGCTGCTGGGCGTGCCCGGCATCCGGGCCGACGACGACTTCTTCGACCTCGGCGGGCACTCGCTGGTCGCCATCCAGGTGGTGGCCCGGATCCGCAAGCTGCTGGCCCCGGCAGAAGGCCGCTCGGTGGGCGTCATGGACCTGTTCCAGCACCCCACGGTGCGCGGCCTGGCCCAGCTCATCGAAGGGCCGGCCCCGGCCGAGGACAGGCCGCGCGCGCTGCTGCACCGCCTCACCCGCTCACGCGTCACCCCCGCGCTCACCCTCGTCTGCTTCCCGTACGGCGGCGGCAACGCCCTGGTCTACCAGCCGCTGGCCGACGCCCTGCCCGAGGAGTGCGCGCTGTACTCGATGGCCTTCCCCGGCCACGACCCCGGCCGCCCCGACGAGCCGGTGATGCCGCTGGAGGAGGTCATCGAGCAGGCCGTACGCGAGATCATCGACGGCATCGACGGCCCCATCGCCCTGTACGGTCACTGCGGCATCGGCGGCGCCGTCACCGCAGAGGTCGCCCGCCGGCTGGAGGCCCGGGGCCGCGAACCGGCCGCGGTCTACATCGGCGCGATCTTCCCGTTCGCCCGTCCGGAAGGGCGGATCGCCGGGCCGCTGGGCAGGCTGCTGCGCACCGACCGCCTGCGGGGCGACCGCTCGTACGAGAACCGCATGAAGGCCATGGGCAACGACATCTCCGGCCTGGACGAGGAGCAGGTCAAGTTCATGGTCCGCAACCAGCGGCGGGACACGCTGATCGCGGAGGAGGCCTTCACCCGCATGCTGGCGGAGCGGGCCGAGCCCTTGCGCGCCCCGGTCATCGCGGTCGTGGGGGAGCAGGATCCGGCCACCGACTACTACCGGGAGCGCTACCGGGAGTGGCACTTCCTGTCCGAGACCACGGCGCTGGTCGTCCTCGACGAGGCCGGCCACTACTACCTGAAGTACCGCGCCGACGACCTGGCCCAGGTCCTCACCAACACGCACATCGCCATGGAGTACGGCTCGGCCGCCGAGCTGAGCCGCCAGGCCCGCGGCCCGGCCGCCGGATGGTGGGTCGAGGAGACGTCGGCCCCGGACGGTCAGGAGGCTCCGCAGGCCAGGAAGCGGGCGCCCGAGCCCGGCATGCGCCGGTTCCTCGCCGTCTCGGCGTTCCAGCTCCTGTCCATGGTCGGCACCGCGGTGACCGACTTCGCCATCCCGATCTGGGTCTACACCACCACCGGCTCCCTGCTGAACTTCGCCCTGCTGGTCGCGCTCGCGATCATGCCGGGCGTGCTGGCCGCCCCGCTGATCGGCGCGCTCGTCGACCGGCACGGCAAGAGAGCCATGATGGCGCTGGGCAACTGCCTGGCAGGCGGCGTGCAGCTGGTGTTCGGCGTGCTGCTGTGGACCGGCGACCTGGCCACCTGGCACATCTATCCGCTGGTCACCCTGCTCTCGATCACGCTGGTCTTCCAGCGGCTCGCCTACACCGCGGCGCTGCCGCAACTGGTGCCGAAGCGGTATCTGGGGCACGCCGCCGGCGTGGTGCAACTGCTCGCGGGCACCTCCCAGTTCGTCGCCCCGCTGCTGGCCGTCGCGCTGCTGGCCGGGATCGGCCTCGGCGGCATCCTGGTGATCGACGTGATCAGCTTCGCCGTGGTGCTGGCCGCGCTGGCGCTCATCCGCTTCCCTGCCACGATGGCGCTGGAGCGGCGCGAGACGCTGGCCGCCGAGCTGGCCGGCGGGTTCCGCATGTCGCTGGGCAACCGCCACCTGCGGGCCGCGCTGCTCTACTTCGCGGTGCTGAACGTCATGCTGGCCGCGGTGCTGATGTCGATCTCGCCGCTGGTGCTGTCGTTCGCCGACCTGGACACCGCCGGCCGCATCTCGTTCGTCGGGGGCCTGGGCGCCACGTTCGGCGGCGTGATCGTCGCGCTGTGGGGCGGGCCGCGCCGCCGCCGGATGCGCGCCGTGCTGCTCGGCACGCTGCTGCTCAGCCTGTTCGCCGTCGTCACCGGGGTGTACGCCTCGCCGCTGACCGTGGGCCTGGGCGCTTTCGGGCTGTGGTGCAGCCTGTCCGTGGTCAACGGCGTCTTCATGACGATCATCCACGTGAAGGTGCCGCAGCGGTTCCACGGCCGGGTGATGGCGTTCAACCAGATGATCTCCTGGTCGACGCTGCCGGTCGGCATGGCCGTGGTCGCCCCGCTCGGGGAACGCCTGCTGGAGCCGCTGCTCCTGCCCGGCGGCGCGCTGGCCGACACCGTCGGCGTGGTGATCGGCGTGGGCCAGGGGCGCGGCATCGCGTTCATGTACGTCCTGCTGGGCCTGGGCATCGCCGTCCTGGCGCTGGTGGCCATGCGGATCCCGGTGCTGGCCGGGTTCGACGAGGCGGTGCCGGAGGCGGACCCGGACGACCTGGTCGGCGCGCGGGCGCTGCGGGACCGGGCGGGCAACGTCGTCAGCCTCGCCTGGAGTGCTCCCGCCTTCGCCAAGGCGCTCACCATGCCGCTCAGCGCGGCCAAGGCGGCTGAGCTGCTCGGGGAGCCGGTCGAGAAGGTGCTGCTGCGCACCGGCGGCGAGATCAGCGCCGTCTACGAGGTCAAGACCGGCGACCGTCAGCTGATCTTCAAGCTCTACCCGGGGTTGTTCACCGAACGCATGCGCAAGGAGCTGCACGTCTACGAACTGCTCGGCCGAACCGGCGCGGCCGCGCCCACCGTGGTCCGGGCCGACGACTCCAGGCGCGACCTGCCCCAGGCGTACCTGGTCATGACCAAGGTGGCGGGCCGGCCGCTGTCCCAGGTCTCCGCCGGCCTCGACCGGACGACCGTCGAGCGGCTCTACCGCGACATGGGCCGCCTGCTGCGCACTGTGCACGGCGTCACGGTGCCCGCCTTCGGCCCGCTCGACGGCGTACAGGAACCCACCAACGACGCCTACGTGGGCGGCCAGTTCGAGCTCAAGGCCGCCCACTTCGCCGAGTTCGGCGGCGACCCCGGCCTGCACGCGGCGCTGCTCGCCCGCCTGCGCGCCGACCGCCACCTGCTGGCCCGCCGCGCCACGCCGGTGCTGCTGCACCACGACTTCCACGAACGCAACGTCATGGTCGCCGAACGCGCCGGCCGGTGGGAGCTGACCGGCCTCATCGACGTCGAGAACGCGCTCGGCGGCGACCCGCTGATGGACCTGGCCCGCACCGACTACTTCGCCGTCCGCGACGACCCGCTCCGCCGCCGCGCCCTCTACGAGGGGTACGGCGACCTGCCCGCCGACTGGGCCGAGCGGCTGGCGTTCTACCGGCTCTACCACGCCCTCGACCAGTGGCACTGGCTGGCCACGATCGGCGAGGTCAGCGCGCTGGAGCCGATCACCCGGGAGATACGCGCATGCCTGTGACCGAAGACGCCTTCGCCGCCTCGTACGCGCAGGAACGCGTCTGGTTCCTCACCAGCCTGCTGCCTGACGTGCCGCTCTACAACATCGCCGGCGTCTCCCGGCTGGAACGGCTCGGCGAGGTCGAGCCCGGCCTGGTCGAGCGGGCACTGCGGATGCTGGCCGAACGGCACGAGCCGCTGCGGACCCGCCTGGAGCCGCGCGGCGAGGAGGTCGTGCAGCTGATCGCCCCCGAGGCGACGGTGCGGCTGGCCTGCACCGACCTGTCCGGCCGCCCCGAGCGGGTCCGTCCCGGTGACCTCGCCGCCCTGGCGGCGGCCGACGCCGCCGAGCTGTTCGCCCTCGACGACGCGCCCCTGTGGCGGGCCCGGCTGGTACGGCTCGGCGGCGGGCAGTGGCGGCTCGTGCTCGTCGCCCACCACGCCGTCTTCGACGCCTGGTCGATGCGGATCTTCACCGAGGACCTCGCCGAGGCGTACCACGCGCTGCGCGAGAACCGGGCGCCCCGGTACGCCGAACTGGCCGTGCAGTACGCCGACTACGCCGTCTGGCAGCGCGAGCAGGGCTTCGAGGCGTCCCTGGCCTACTGGCGCGAGCGCCTGGCCGGATCGGTGCCGCTGGAACTGCCCCCCGACCGGCCGCGGCCGGCCGAGCTCGGCTACGCGGGCGCCAACCACCCCTTCACCGTCCCCGCCGCGCTGACCGAGCGGGTGACCGCCCTGGCCAGAAGCACCGGCAGCACCTCCTTCATGGTGCTGCTCACCGCGTTCGCCGCCCTGCTCGCCCGCTGGAGCGGGCAGACCGACGTGGTGATCGGCTCGCCCGTCGCCGGACGCGACCAGCCCGAGCTCGGCCCCCTCATCGGCATGTTCGTCAACACCCTCCCGCTCCGCACCGACCTGAGCGGCGACCCGTCCTTCGCCGAGGCGCTGGAACGGGTGCGGACCACCGTCGTGGACGCCCTCGACCACCAGGACGTGCCCTTCGCCCGCATCGTCAGCGAGCTGAACCCGCCGCGCGACCCCTCCCGCACCCCGCTCTACCAGGTCGCCTTCAACCAGCTGCCGTACGACGTGCGCGGCCAGATCGGCACCGGCACCACCAAGACCGACCTGACCTTGGAGATCCAGAACGCCGAGGGCGATCTGAGCGGCTGGCTGGAGTACGCCACCGACCTGTACGACCCCGCCACGATCGCGCGGCTGGCCGAGGGGTTCCTCGCCCTGCTCGACGCCGCGACCGGCGACCCCGCCCTCCCGCTGTCGCGGCTGCCGCTGATGCCCGCCGGGAGGCGGGAGGAGACGGTGACCTCCTGGCACGGGCCGCGGCTGCCGTACCCCTCCATGCCGTTGCACGAGCTCGTGGCCGGGCACGCGGCCGCCACGCCGGGCGCGCCCGCCGTCGTCGTCCCGCACGAGGGCCGCACGCTCACCTACGGCGAGCTCGACGAGCGGGCCGCGGCGCTGGCCCGGGTGCTCGTCTCGCGCGGCGTCCGGGTGGAGTCGCCGGTGGCGGTCTGCCTTCCGCCCGGCGGTGACCTGGTGGTCGCGCTGCTCGCGGTGCTCAAGGCGGGCGCCTGCTACGTGCCGCTCGACCCGCGCTACCCCGCCGAACGGCTGCGCTTCATGCTGGCGGACTCGGGGGCCGCGCTCGCCCTGACCACGCCGGAGCTGGCCGGACGGTTGCTCGGCGTGCCCGCGCTCACCGACCTGGCGCAGAACCCGCCGGACGACCGGCCGCTGCCCCGGGTCTCGCCCGGCCATCTGGCGTACGTGATCTACACCTCCGGCTCCACCGGGGTGCCCAAAGGTGTCATGGTGCCGCACCGGGGGGTGGTCAACCTGGTCACGAGCCTGGCCTTCACCGCGGCCGAACGCATGCTCCTGCTCACCCCGATGTCCTTCGACATCGCCGCGCTCGAACTCTTCGGACCGCTGCTGTCGGGCGGCGCCGTGGTGGTGGCGCCGCCCGACAGCAAGCTGGGCGCGGTCCTGGCCGAGGCGGACGTGCGCACCGTGCAGGCTCCGCCGTCCGTGCTGGAGGAGATCGCCGAGGAGCTGCCGGTCGGCCTGCCCCGGGTGCTGAGCGGCGGCGAACCGCTCGGTCCCGCGTTCGCCCGGCGGCTGCGTGAGGTGGCCGGCGAGGTGCACAACATGTACGGCCCGACGGAGACCACCATCTGGTCGCTCACCCACCTGACGCGGCCGGGGGAGCAGACCGTCCCCATCGGCCGCCCGGTCGCCAACACCACCGCATACGTGCTGAGCGAGGTCCTGGAGCCGGTGCCGCCCGGCGTGGTGGGAGAGCTCTGGCTGGGCGGCGACGGGCTGGCCCGCGGCTACCACCGGCGGCCGTCCCTGACCGCCGAACGGTTCGTCCCCGACCCCTTCGGCCCGCCCGGCGCCCGCCTCTACCGGACCGGCGACCTGGTGCGGCGCCTGGCCGACGGCGCCGTGGAGTTCGTCGGCCGGGTGGACGACCAGGTGAAGGTGCGCGGCGTGCGCCTGGAGCTCGGCGAGGTCGAGGCCGCCCTGACCGCGCATCCTGGGGTCACCCGCGCCGTCGCCGCCGTCCGCGATGACGCGCCGGGCGGCCGCGCCCTGGTGGCGTACGTGGACGAGCACGCGCCCGTGGCCGAGCTGCGCGCCTACCTGCAGGACCGGCTGCCCTCCACCATGGTCCCCAGCCTCTACCTGGCAGTCGGCTCCTTCCCCAGGCTGCCCAACGGCAAGCTCGACCGCTCCGCCCTGCCCGCCCCCGTCCCCGCGCCCGCCGCCGAAGCCCTCCCGCCGCGGACGGCCGCGGAGGAGCTGGTGTACGAGATCTGGAGCGAGGTGCTGCACCGGGACGGGTTCGGCGTGGAGGAGGACTTCTTCGACCTGGGCGGGCACTCCATGCTCGGCACCCGGGTCGTCGCCAGGATCTGCTCGGAGGTGGAGATCGAGCTGCCGCTCAACATCCTCTTCCTGACCCGTACCGTCCGCGGGCTGGCGGCGGCGGTGGAGGAGCGGCTGGCGGCCGAGATCGACGCGTTGTCGGACGAGGAGGCCGCGGCCCTGATGGAGACCTGACGCCGGGGCCGTTCAGCGGGAGCGGCTCGGAGCGACGGCCACCCGGGCGTGGACCAGGCGTCCTGGCCCAGCCCGGGCGGCCTGAAGGTCAGCAGTTCCAGCTGTCGTGATAGACGCCGTAGACGTTCAGGTAGTAGCCGAGTTCTACCTTTTTCTGTGCCGGGACACAGAAATGCTGGTTGTGGGCGGAGATCCTGTAGGTGACCCAGATCTTTTCGCTCGTGTCCTTGCAGTTGCGGTAGTACTCCGTTCCGTTCTGGGTGAAGTGGCCGCACGGATCGTCCATGATGGCGGTCGCCCGCATGCCGGTCGGCTGCGCGGCGGCCGGCGCGGCGAGGGCGGCGAGACCGAGGGCGAGACCGCAGAAGGCCGTCTTCATCTGAGCACGCATGGTGATTCCTGTTCTCTGGAGGACCGAGGTCCCGGATGACCGTCGGTCGTGCTTGAGAACCAGCGAAGCCTTGTGGTGGAGGTGTCCAACAGGGCTGCGGACAGACGCGGACAGACACGTCCACTCGACGGCCAGGCGCGGACGCCGTGGCGCTGACCTGGACTGGAAGCCCTCATCCAGCCGCGAGCACGGCGAACCCCGCGCCGGCCGGGTCATGGGGCACTGAGGTTCGCCGCAGTGCGGGCTGTGCCGCCACGTTCAGTCGTCGGCGGGCTCGCCCGTCTGCCGCCGCCACTTGGCCATCGACCGCTCGATCTCCTCGCGCATGAACGCGAAGAACCGGCGGGTCTCGTCCAGCCGCTGCCCGGCCGTGGAGTCGAGGCCCAGGAGCGTGGCGCCCTGCTCGGCGCCGGTCTGCACCTGGACCAGCATCGGGACGGACTGACTGATGAAGTGGCTCCAGGTGTGCTCGTGGACGCGGCAGAAGTCGTGCCGGCTGCCGGGCTCGCGCCCACGCTCGACCAGCCGCACCCGCACCAGGTACTTGACCGCCCCGGAGATCGCCGAGGCGCCGACACCCAGCTGCTCGGCCAGCTCGGCCGCCGACAGCCTGCCGGAGTCGGTGACCAGCAGCGCGGCGTACACGCGTGCGGCCATCCGCGGCATGCCGGACTCGACCAGGATCTGCGCGAACCGTTCCCGGAAGTCCGCGATGGCGCCCTCGCCTGCTCGCGTCACCGCAGCAGCTCCTTCCTCCGTCGAGACGTTACCGTCGTCGTGTCGTCATATTTTAGTACATTTCAGAAACTTCACGAATTTTGTGGAACAAGAGTAGCGTTGTCGTCGTGACGGACACCGGACTCCTCGGAGTGCAGAAGACCCTCACTCCTGTTCTCAAGGCCAAGGCACTGGACAACCTGCTGCCGGCCCCGATCCTCGGCGACGCCTACGCCGAGCGGGTGATGCGCCGCCTCGACCCCGGCTACGACCGGCGCGGATTCGGCAGGAGCCAGACCGGCCTGGCCGCCGTGGTCCGCTCCCTCGCCCACGACGACTGGGCCCGGAGCTTCCTCTCCGATCATCCCGACACGGTGGTCCTGCACCTGGGCTGCGGCCTCGACGCCCGGGTCCACCGGATCGACCCGCCCGCCACCGTCGACTGGTACGACGTGGACTACCCCGCCGTCATCGAGCTGCGGCGGCGATTCCTGCCGCCACGCGACCACTGCACGCTCGTCGGCGCCGACGTCACCGACCTGACCTGGCTGGACCGCGTCCCGCGCGGCAGGCCGGTGCTGATGATCGCCGAGGGGCTGGTGCCGTACCTGACCGAGAAGGATGTCCACCGGCTGCTGACGGGCGTCGTCGACGCCTTCCCCACAGGGCAGATCCAGATCGACACGGTGCCGGTCTGGGCCTGGCGCACCTCGAAGTGGGACCCGACGCTGCGCAAGTACGACGCTCGGTTCCACTGCGGCTTCGACGTCCCCGCCGCGCTGGCCGCGTGGCACCCACGACTGGAGTACGTCGACGAGGCGCCGATGTACGACGCGCCGATCCTGAGGGCCAAGGCCCCCGCGCGCATCCGCTGTCTGTACCGCGTGATGAACCTGGTGCCGGGCATGAAACGGTCCACCCGCATCGTCCGCTTCCGCTTCCGGGAGACGCCGGCCTGACCCCGGCCCTGAACACCGGCGGAGCGCCATGGTCAGGGCGGTGACGTTACAGTGGGTGGAGGTGTCGAATCGGCGTTGGGGGACGCATGAAGCGACGCGCTGTGAGGACCGCTGCCGCCGCCGGGGCACTCCTGGCCGCCGTCACCACGGGTTTCGGGACCGCCGCTGCGGCCGTACCGACAGCGCCCCCGAGTCCTTCTCCTGCGGATCCGCGGCCGACGTGCCCGGGTCTGGGGCCGATGTACCCCATCACCAGCGAATACGACTACCTGGCGCAGATGGTGCCCCACCACGAGGAGGCCGTCACCGCCGCGCGGCAACTGCAGCGGTCCGAGCGGCCCGACATGCGGCGGCTCGGGCAGTCGATCGTCACGACGCAGACTGCCGAGATCGGCAGGATGAGAGGGTGGCTGGAGCAGTGGTACCCGCGGAGTCCGGCGCCGAGCCCCAGCGTGACCACGATGCCCGACCTGTCGGGGCTTTCGGGAGATCAGCTCGACAGGACGTTCCTGCAGTACATGATCCCGCACCACATGATGGCGATCATGATGTCGCAGCAGATGCTCATGCACGGTGAGGCGGAGCATGCCGAGGTAGCCGGCTTCGCCCGAACGGTACGCGACGACCAGTGGGCCGAGGTGCGCCTGATGCGGCGATACCTGGTCCAGTGGTTCGGACAGCAGGGCACGCCCTGCTTCCCGGAAGCGCCCGGCATGCCCGGGATGCCGTCAGGGCGGCATCCGGGAGCACCCGGCCAGCCGACGGCCGAGCCCTCATAGCTGCCCCGGATGAAGAACATCGGCGCGATCGAGCTGTACAGCCCCGAGGCCGCCCAGACCGCTTGGCGGGCAAGCTTCTCGAAGCGCCGGGAGGGGTGCTGTTCCGTTCCTGCGCTATTCCTCGGTTCGGAGGGTCGCTCGCGGTGGCTCCGTGAGCAGTGCGGCCGCCCAGAGAAATACCTTGGGATCGCCGAGGCCTGAGTCGGTGAGCCATTGAGCGGCCCGACGCGCGTCTTGCTCGTCCTGGATCAGCCCATTGAGGTCCGGCTGGATGCCGGTGGCTTGGTGAACGTCGGTGACGAGGTCCCCCATGCAGGTCCAGGTATGCCAGTTTCCGATGTCGAAGCCGACCAGTTCGAAACCCAGCCGCCGCTCGCCGGGGCCGGGGAACTGCTCATGCCGGATCAGTCGCTCCTGGAGGCTGCCGTCGCAGCCATCGTCGGCCATATCAGCCTGCAGCCCCCGAACATCGGCGGCAGCGAATCCGACTCCGAGCACGTGCAACCCCGAGTCTCCGGCCTGATTCCGAGCGATCTCAGCCTCCTGGGGACTGGCGAACCAGTGATCCCAACCACTGGAATCCACTGGCACCAAGTCCACCACGCAGTCGCTCAGCGACAGCAGACTAGGGCCAGGCAGGCCGGCCTCCTGCCAATCCTGCCGATCAGTGCGTGTAGCCACCCGATAGCCGGCAAGGACGTAATCCAGTTCCATGGCACTTCCCTCTCACTTGTCGCTGCATCACTCGGGGTGCGGCACACCAGTCGGCGTGTACGGCAGGCTGCAGTGCTGAGGCGCCCGACAAGCGATCTGGTTGATCGGCCCACGCCCAGGCCGCCAGGGTCGGGGCCATGGCGGGCGCGGTCCTGGTTCAGGGGGCCGCGCTCGCCTTTGCCGCTTCTTCCTGGCGGGCCAGCACCCCGGAGATGGTCACCTTCACCGTGCGGCGCATCACGTCGGTGAAGTCGAGGCGCATGGCGGCCAGCTCCGGGTCGGAGGCGTAGGCGGCCAGCATGGCCTCCGAGGGCCGGTCGCAGGGCCAGGCCGCGGCGGCCATCAGCAGGGTGACCTCCACCACCCGGGACGCGCCCTGATCGCCGAGTTCGGGCACATGCCGTAGCACCAGCCGGACCAGGGTCTGCATGGAGTGGTTGGCGGCGTGCTTGTGCCGGACGGCGACCTCGGTGGAGATGTTGTGCTCCAGCACGGCGGTCTGGGCGCTGAGCAGGTCGCACAGTACCGGCCGCCGCGTCAGTGAGGTGGCCAGGATCTCGGCCAGCCGGTCGCCGCGCTGCCGGGGTGTGCCCTCACCGGGCCGGTGGGAGTGTTCCAGGCCGGCGAGCCAGTCCTGGATCTCGGTGTCCAGCAGGTCGAGCAGGACGGCCTCGCGGGAGTCGAAATAGCGCAGCACGTTGGACTTGGCCAGGCCGATGCGGCGACTCAGCTCGTTGAGGCTGAGCTTGGCGACCGGCATCTCGGTGAGCATCGCGGCCGCGGTCCGCAAGATCTGGCGTCGTCGTTCGGTCCGCTGCTCCTCGGTGCGGGCGCGCTTGAAGTTCACGTTCCCATGATGCATACCGTCGGTCTCTTATTAAGAGCCCATCGGTCTGTTGTGTTTGGAGGGGTTGCAGACCAGCAGTTTTTTAGGGAGATCCGTCATGTACCAAGTACCTGACCAGAGCGGCAAGCTCGCCGTGGTGACCGGCGCGAACAGCGGCACCGGCCAGGCTGCCGCGACCAAGCTCGCCGCCTCCGGCGCACGGGGGTGATCCTGGCGGTGCGCACCGTCGCCAAGAGCGAGCAGGCGCGGGCGGAGATCCTCAGGGCCCATCCGGCGGCGCAGATGGAGGTACGGCGGATCGACCTGGCCGACCTGGCCTCGGTCCAGGAGTTCGCCGACGCGCTCATTGCCGGCGGGCGGCCGCTCGACATGCTGCTCAACAACGCCGGGGTGATGTTCCCGCCGGTGCGGCACGAGACCGCCGACGGGTTCGAGCTGCAGCTGGGCGGCAACTTCCTCGGCCCGTTCGCGCTGACCGTGCGGCTGCTGCCGCTGCCGCTGCAGGCGCCCGCCGCGCGTGTGGTGACCATGAGCAGCGGCATGGCCGCCCGCGGCACGATCGACTTCGACGGCCTGAACTGGCGGCGCGGTTATGACCCGGCCGGTGCGTACGGCCGGTCGAAGCTGGCGGACCTGCTGCTGAGCCGGCCGACGAAGAGGGCCCGGCGAGCGAGTGACTGTCTCGGCGTCGGCGAGTTGCCGACCCGGCAACGAATCTTGGGCCGCCGGAAGCCGCCGACCTATGGTCGACGCGATCACGAGGTCGCAGGTCGGGGGAGGGCGCGATGACGGTCCAGCACAGGATCCTGGAAGCGGGCGCGGTACGCATCCACACGGTGGAGCAGGGCAGCGGGCCGCTGGTGCTGCTGGTGCACGGGTTCCCCGAGTCCTGGTATTCGTGGCGGCGGCAGATGCCCGTCCTGGCACAGGCGGGCTACCGGGCCGTCGCACTTGACGTGCGGGGATACGGACGCTCGTCCAAGCCGCGGGACCCGGCCGCCTACCGGATGCTCGACCTGGTCCAGGACAACGTCGCGGTCGTGCGGGCGCTCGGCGAGACCTCGGCGGCGATCATCGGCCACGACTGGGGGGCGACGATCGCCGCGCACTCCGCGCTGGTCGCGCCCGAGGTGTTCCACGCGGTCGGCATCTTGAGCGTGCCCTACACGCCGCCGGGCGGACCCCGGCCGAGCGAGGTGTTCGCGCAGATGGGCGGGGAGGAGGAGTTCTACGTGTCCTACTTCCAGGAGCCCGGACGGGCCGAATCCGAGATCGAGCCCGACGTGCGCGGCTGGCTCGCCGGGTTCTACCGCGCTCTGTCCGGCGACACCATGGCCGGACCCGACCCGCACTTCGTCACCCGCGACGGTGGCACCCTGCGCGAGCGGTTCCCCGCCGGGGCCCTGCCGTCCTGGCTGTCGGAGGAGGAGCTCGGCTTCTACGCCGCGGAGTTCGAGCGGACCGGCCTGACCGGAGCGCTCAACCGCTACCGCAACATGGACCGCGACTGGGAAGACCTGGCCCCCTACGCCGGGGCCCCGATCAAGCAGCCGTCCCTGTTCATCGGCGGCAGGCGCGACGCCTCCACCATGTGGCTGTCCGACGCCGTCGACGCCTACCCCCGCACCCTCCCCGGCCTGACCGGCAGCCACCTTCTGGACTGCGGTCACTGGATCCAGCAGGAACGCCCCGACGACGTCAACCGCCTCCTCCTGGAATTCCTCGGCAGCCTCTGACACCGTGCCCGACCAGGCCCGGACGAGCCGGCCGTCCCTCAGGAGGTGCGGCGGAGCAGTCCCAGCGCGGCCTCCTCGATGGACGGCGCGTCGATCCGGTGGCTGCGGTAGACGTCCTCCAGTGAGCCGCCCTGTCCGAAGCTCGACACACCCAGGCAGGACACCGGGCTCCCGGTGAACGCGCCGAGAAAGGCGAGGGTGTGCGGGTGTCCGTCCAGCACGGTCACCAACGGCGAGCGGCGGGCGGCCGGGAAGATCTCCTCCAGGATCCACGTCCCGTCGCCGGACGGTCCCGCTGTCATGGCCCGCCACAACAGGTCGTAGGAGGTGATGACGACCACGTCGCAGGCGACGCCGGCCTCCTCCAGCCGCTCGGCCGCCTCGATCGCCTCCGGCACCAGAGCGCCGGCGGCGGCGAGGGTGACGTCGGGGACCCCGGGCATGGCCCGCAGGCGGTATCCGCCGTTCAGCACGGCACGCCGTCGCCGCTCCCGGCCGAAGGCGTCGTCAGGCACGGCGGCCAGTTCCTGGTCGATCGGCCGCGTGGTGAGGCGCAGGTAGGCCGACTCGCCGTCGGCCCGGCCGAGCCGGGACAGCGCGTGCAGCAGGCACCATTCGGCCTCAAGGGCGAAGGCCGGTTCGTAGGTGGTGACACCGGGCTGCTGCAGGCCGACCGTGGGGGTGACGACACTCTGGTGCGCGCCGCCCTCCGCGGCGAGCGTGACCCCCGACGGGGTGCCGACCAGGATGGACCGCCCGCCGGCGTACGTGCCGAACGACCACGGCTCCAGCGCCCGCCCCACGAACGGGTCGTAGATCGTGCCGATCGGGAGGAGCGGCTCGCCCACGGTCAGCCAGGTCGCGCCGAGTTCGCCGAGCAGGCCCATCAGGTTGACCTCGGCGATGCCCAGCTCGATGTGCTGGCTCCGCGGCGACTCACGCCACCGGATGAGGCGGTCGCCGTCCTCCGCGAACCAGTCGTGGCGTTCGCGGGGCGACCACACGCCGACGCGGTTGATCCAGCCGCCGGCGTTGGTGGAGCTCGCGACGTCGGGGGAGACGGTCACCACCCGCGCCGCGACGTCCGGCGCGTCCCGGGCGAGGTCGCCGAGGACGCGCCCCAGGGTCGCCTGCGTCGACTGACGTCCTCGGTAGCGCCGGCCGAGCTCGGTGGGCACCGGGGGCGGCTCGTTGCGCGGGGACTCCCCACGCCGCAGGCGGTCGGCGACCTGGGCGCAGAGCCGCTCGGCGGCGGAGCCCGCCTCAAAGGGACGCCACGGATCCTCCGGATCGGCGCCGATCCGCTCGGCGAGCTGCCTGTACTGGGCGTCGGACAGCAGCGCCGAATGGTTACCCGGGTGGCCCTCGATCGGCAGGTTCCAGCCCTTGATCGTGTACGCGAACACGACCGTGGGGCGGGAGGGGTCCGCCGTGGCGAAGGCCCGCGACAGCTCCACCATGTCGTGCCCGCCGAGGTCGCGGATCAGCGCCGCGAGCTCGGCGTCATCGCTGTCGCGCAGCACCCGTCGCAGCGCGCCGGCGTCGGGGCCGCCGCCGACGAGCCGTTCGCGCAGGTCCTGGGCCGGGGTGCGCAGGAGCCACTGGTACTCCTCGTTGCTCATCTCGTCGATGCGACGGCGCAGGGCCTGTCCGCCGGCCCGGGTGAACATGCGGTGCAGCTGACGGCCGTACTTCACCTCGACGACGTCCCAGCCGGCGGCGGCGAACATGCCGGACCACCGTCCGATGGCGATGTCCGGCACGACCCGGTCGAGCGACTGGCGGTTGAGGTCCACGACCCAGAGGACCTCCCCCAGCTGAGAGATCATGGGGTCGGCCACGCACTCCCAGATCGCGCCCTCGTCCAGCTCGGCGTCGCCGAGCAGCGAGATCTGGCGGCCACCGGCCTCGGTGCCGAGCCGGGCCGCGAGATAGCGCCGCGCGATCGCGCCCCAGACGGGTGCGGTCGCGCCGATGCCGACGCTGCCGGTGGAGTAGTCAGGGTGGTCCGGGTCCTTGGTGCGGGACGGGTACGGCTGGAGCCCGCCGTACTCGCGCAGACGGGTCAGGTAGCTGATGTCCAGGCGTCCCAGCAGGTAGTTGATCGCGTGCAGGACGGGTGACGCATGGGGCTTCACCGAGACCCGGTCCTCCGCCGTGAGCCCGTCGAACCACAGGGCGGTCATCAGGCTCACCATGGAAGCCGACGACGCCTGGTGGCCGCCGACCTTGATGCCGCTCGGGTTCGCCCTGACCCGGTTCGCGTGGTGCACCATGGAGGTGGCGAGCCAGAGCACCTTCTGCGCGACCTGGTCGAGGAGCACTTCGTCCGGGGCCGGGTCCTCGTCCATGGACGAGGCGCTGTATTCGGGAATGGCCGACACGGTTCTCTCCTGTGGCCCGACGGGCCGGGGGTAGTGGTGATCTCTGTCAAGCGTGGGGCGGCCGGCCGCCGATCGCAAGCACACGTCGTGCCCACTTCACCACGGCTTCGTCGATGAGCTGACCGTCCAGCAGTTGCGCCCCGGCCGCGCCGGAGGCGGACAGCGCCTCGACGACCGCCTCGGCCCGCCGCACCTGGTCGTCCGACGGCCGCAGCGCGGCGTGCACGGTCTCGATCTGCGCGGGGTGGATGCAGAACTTCCCGAGGTAGCCGACGGCCGCGGCCTGGTCGGACTCGGTACGCAGCCCGTCGAGGTCGCTCACCCAGGGGAACGCGGTGTCGACGGGCGGGGCGAGGCCCAGCGCCGTGGAGATCCACACGATCATCGACTTCGCCGCGAGCAGCGACGGGGAGCCGGGGAGCCAGGTGGCGCCGGTGTCGGCGGAGAAGTCGCCTGCCCCGAAAGCGAGCCGCACGACCCGCGCGGGCAGCCGCGGCAGGGTGGCGAGCCGCAGCAGTCCCGCCGCCGTCTCGACGATGCCGAGCACCGGGATCGAGCCCGGTGCCAGACCTCGGGCCTGTTCGGCCTCGCTGATCAGCCGGTCGGTGTCCGCCGCCGATTCGGGGTCGAGCTTGGGCACGACGAGGCCGCCGAGCCCGGCGCGGACGACGCTGTCGACGTCGGCGGCCAGCTCGCCGGTGCCGACGTCGTTCACCCGGACCAGGACGGGGACCGGCGCGGCGTGGGGCCGCTGGAGCAGGTCGGCGAGGTGGCCGCGGGCCCGCGGACGGTCGGCGGGCCGCACCGCGTCCTCGAGATCGACGATGACGGCGTCGGCCCCGGCGGCCAGGGCCTTGCCGAACCGGTCCGGACGGTCCCCGGGCACGAAGAGCAGCGACTGCGCCCGGCACAGCCGATCGCGGTCAGGCTCCATCGGAGGTCCTCTCCGCCGGGCCGAAGCCTCCGCCGCCGGGCGTCTCGATCAGCAGCACGTCGCCGGGCAGGGTCGTGATCCCGGTCTGCTGGGGGGCGAGCGGCCGTTCGTGGCCGTCCCTTATGAGGGTCCATCGGGACACCGCCCCGTCGGCGCCGCCGTCGGCGCCGGGCGGACCGCTGAGCGTGCGGTAGCCCCGCAGTGACAGCACGCCGTCGGCGAGGAACCGCACCCGGCGGACGAGCCCGTCGCCGCCGTCGTGGTGGCCCGGGCCACCGGAACCGCGGCGCAAGCGGACTTCCTCGATCAGGACGGGGTGGTCCTGTTCGAGGACCTCGTTGGGATAGCTCATCGCGTTGGTCACACAGTTGTCCACGACGCTCGCGCCATCCCGCCGGGAGGTCGCGCCCATCCCGCCGGTCGTCGAGTTGTCGATGAGGATGCCGTTCGCATGGGCCCACACGTACGGCATCGTCGTGCCGCCGCTGCTGCCGGCCGCCCGGACGCTGCTGTGGGCCTGTCCCATCGCGTCGAGCATGGCCTCGTTCACCAGGGCGGCGAGGGCCGCGCGGGCGCCGACCGGCGCCGGCAGTTCGGGGTTGGTGACCCGTCCCGGCAGGCAGGTGACGCGCACGCACCGCTCTATCCCGGCGTTCATGGGCAGCTCGTCGGACAGGAAGCAGCGCAGGGCGACCAGCGCGGCCGATCGGCTGTTGGACAGCACGACGTTGAACGGCAGGGCGATCTGCGGGTCGGAGCCGGACAGGTCGATCGCGAGTGTGCCGTCGCCGGCGACGCCGACCTCGGCGTGCACGCGTACGAGCTCGGGCGCGCTGCCCGGGTCGTGGTGCAGCTCAAGGGTGCGCGCGGCGGCGTAGGTCCCGGGGCGGAACTCCTTCAGCTCGGCGCGCACCAGGGCCTCGGAGTAGTCCAGATACTCCCGCCGCAGCCGGTCGAAGGTCGCGGTGCCGTAGCGGCGGACCAGCTGGGTCATCCGCTCGACGCCGACGAGGGTGCCCGCGATCTGTGCGTCGAGGTCGCCCCGCATGCTGCCGGGGAGCCGGCTGTTGGCCAGCAGGACGCTCATGAGCTCCTCGTTGACCTGGCCCGCCCGTACGAGTCGTACGGGAGGACAGCGCATGCCCTCGGCGAACATCTCGGTCGCGTCGGCGGGCATGCTGCCCGGCGTCTTGCCGCCGACGTCGGCGTGGTGCATGAGGGTGGAGACGTAGCCGGCCAGGTATCCGTCCACGAGGACGGGGGCCACGGTGAGGTAGTCGTTGAGATGCGGCGAGCCGGTGGCCGGGTCGTTGGTGACGAGGACGTCGCCGGGCCCGAGGTCGGCGGCGAAGGGCGCCAGCTCGCGGGCCACGGTCGACAGCACTCCGAGCTGCAGCGGGATCCCGTCGGCGAGGGCGAGGTATTCGCCGTCGGGGGAGATCAGCCCGGCCGAGCAGTCGAACATCTCCTTGATGATGGGGGAGTAGGCGGCCCTGATCATGGACACCTGGAGCTCGTTGGCCAGGCCGTGCAGCGCGTTGCCGAAAACCTGAAGGGTGACGGCGGACTTCGCCGAGCCGGTCATCTGGTCTCCTCCTTGTCCGGGCCGTCGGCGGACGGCAGCCTCATCTCCAGCAGCGAGCCGTCGCCGACGGCCCGGACGCGCGCGCCCGGCGGGACGACGATGGTGGTGTCCACCTGGATCACGAGCGCCGGACCCGTCAGTCCGGCCGCGTCGACGTCGGCGCGCTGGACCACGGGCACGCGGTGGGCCACTCCGTCGAAGATCACCGTACGTTCCGTCGGGGTCGGCACGGCCGCCCACCGCGGGGTGGTCTCGACGGTGCCCGACGGCGCGGTGGCGGTGACGCGGACGGTCGTGACCTCGACTTCCCGCGACGGGGTCTCGTGGTGGTAGGCGGCCCGATGGGCGGCGCCGAAGCGCGCGAGAAGGTCGTCGGTGGCCGGCAGCACGGTGCCGTCGAGGTCGACGGGGATCGTGTAGGTCTGCCCGGCGTAGCGCATGTCGAGCTGCGCCGTGAGTGAGCTCAGCTCACGGCCCGGCGCCTGTTCGCGTGCCTGTCCGGCCGCCTCGGACGTCAGGCGGGCCAGGTGGGCCGCGAGCAGGTCGCGGTCCGCCTCGTTCACCGGCCGCGCGCGGACCCCGACGGCCAGGTCGACGCGTACCTCCGACTGGAGCAGCCCGAGAGCCGACGCGACCCCGGGGAAGGCGGGGAACAGCAGCGTGCTCGTCCCCAGTTCGCGGGCGATCGCCCACGCGTGCACCGGGCCCGCTCCGCCGCTGGGGATCAGGGTCAGCTCGCGCGGATCGACCCCCTTGGCGAGCGAGACGAGCCGGACGGCCCCGGCCATCTGCGCGACCGCCAGCTCGAACACGCCGGAGGCGGCGTGGACCACCGATCGGGCGGCGCCGGCGGTGACGAGCGTGCTCAGCGCCGCCTCCGCGAGGTCACGCCGGAGCACGCCGAGACCGCCGGCCTCCTCGGCAGGGGCCGAGTCGAGGTAGCCGAGCACGAGGTCGGCGTCGGTGACGGTGGGCAGGTCGCCGCCGCGTCCGTAGCAGGCGGGTCCCGGTGTGGACGACGCGCTGCGCGGCCCGACCCGCAGGGCGCCGGTCGCGTCGAGCCACGCGATGCTGCCGCCGCCGGTCCCGATCTCGGCGAGGTCGATGACCGGGGAGCGCAGCGGATGCCCGGTGCCCTTGCGCAGGAAGTCGCCCGAGTGCGCCGCCCCGCCGATCTCGTAGTCATGGTTGATCCGGGGGGTGCCGTCCATGATCAGGGCGGCCTTCGTCGTCGTTCCGCCCATGTCGAACCCGACGGCGGTCCGCACGCCGGCGCGGCGCGCCGCCCACGCCGCGGCGATGACTCCGGCCGCGGGACCGGACTCCACCAGTTCCTCCGGGTGGGTGATGGCGTGGTCGGCGGTGGCCAGCCCGCCGCTGGACTTCATGACCCACAACTGGTCGACGGGAGGTTCGTCGCGGAGGCGGTCCGCCAGCCGGCGCAGGTAGTGCCGCACCACCGGCCCGAGGTAGGCGGCGATCACCGCCGTGCTGATCCGCTCGTACTCGCGGGCCTCGGGGATGATCTCCGCCGAGGTCACCACCGGAAGGCCGGGGGCGATCCTGGCGACGGCCGCGGCGGCGCGGCGCTCGTGGGCGGGATCGAGATAGGAGTGCAGGAAGCCGACCACCACCGCCTCGGCCCCGGCGTCCGCCATGCGGCGGGCCGCCTCCTCCACCTGAGCCTCGTCCAGCGGTGTGACCACCTTGCCCGCCGCGTCGATCCGCTCGTCGATCTCGGCGACGAGATCGACGTCCACCAGCAGCGTCGGCTTGCGATGGTCGAGAGTGTAGGGGTCCGCGCGCCGGAGCCTGCCGATCTGGAGCAGATCGGCGAAACCCTTCGTGATCAGCATGCCGACCTTGGCGCCGCGGCGTTCGAGCACCGCGTTGGTGGCCACCGTGGTCGCGTGGATGACCGTGCCGACCCTGGCGTCCGGGCCGCCGAGCGAGCGGCGGGCCAGGTCCACGCCGTCCCGGACCGGCCGGCTGAGATCGTCGTAGTCGGTGGGGAACTTGCCGACGAGCATGCGCTCCCCGCGGACCGCGACGATGTCGGTGAACGTGCCGCCGATGTCCGCGGCTACGACGATCTCGTGCTCGGTCGTGGGATCGGTGCTGTTCGTCACTTGGCGGGCCTCCTGTCCACCGTTCGATCGAAGCCTGGCGGCACTGTCTCGTCCGCCGGCGAGAGCCCGTCGAGCACACGCAGGCCGCTTTCGACGGCGCTGCGCATCATGTCGTCGCGCGTCGAGGTCGTCGCGCTGCCGACGTGCGGGAGGGCGACGACCCGGGGGTGCCGGACCAGCGGATGCCGCGGGTCCACGGGTTCGCGTCCGAAGACGTCCAGGCCCGCCCCGGCCAGCCGCCCGCCGTCGAGGGCGGCGAGGAGCGCGTCCTCGTCGACGACACCGCCACGCGAGGTGTTGATCAGCAGCGCGCCCCGCGGCATCAGGCCGAGCTCACGCTTGCCGACGAGGCCGGCCGTCTCGTCCGTCAGCGGAACGTGCACGCTCAGCACGTCGGACGTGGCCAGCAACGTGTCGAGGGGGACCTGCTCCAGCCAGGGCGGGAGATCCTCGCGCGGGGAGCGGGCGGTGAACCTGACCCGCATGCCGAGGGCATGGCCGTAGCCGGCGACCAGCCCGCCGATGGCGCCCAGTCCGAGGACGCCGAGCGACCGGCCGGCGAGCAGACCGCCCGTCCACTGGTAGGGCATCCACGAGTTCCAGGACCCGGCGCGCAGGTCGTGCCACGCCTCGATCAACCGGCGGGCGGTGACCAGCGTCAGGGCCAGGGTGAGCTCCGCGGTGGCGACCGCGGTGATCGCCGGGGGCACACGCCGTACCTGCAGGCCCCGGCGGGACGCGGCGCCGAGGTCGATGTGGTCGGTGCCGGTCGAGATGGTGCCGAGCACGCGCAGCGGCCCGTCCGCCGGCGCCTGGGCGATGAGGTCGGCGTCGACCCGCTCGGAGATCGTGACGATCACCGCGTCGGAGGTGCGGACCGCTCGTACCAGGTCCGTCCGGGGCACGGGCAGTTCCCCGTCGTAGGTCTCCACGGTCACGCCCCGGGCGCGCAGAGAGTCGGCGAGGTGGTCGGGGAGGGGGCGGGTGACGAAGATCCGGCGTGTCATCTCCACAGGCCGCCGGTCCACTGGTCGTCGTCGGAGCCCAGCGGGCGGCCGAGGAACCGTACCTGGCCGGGCGTGTCGCTCAGCCGGGGCACGGGCGCCTGCACCAGTGCCTCGCCGAGTTCGTCGTCGGAGACCCGGATCAGCGATCCCCGCGCCACGACGTGCTCGTTGCCGACGATGTCCGCGACCGAGTTCACCGGCGCGACCGGCACCCCGCCCGCGTTGAGGTCCGCGATGGCCTCGTCGCGGGTACGGAGCGCGGCCCACGCCGAGATCACCTGGTCGAGTTCGTCCTGGTGCGCCGTCCGTACGGTGTTGGTGGCGAAGCGGGGATCGTCGAGCAGTTCGGGGCGGCCGATGGTGGTGAGCAGCCGGGTGGCGGTGTTCTGGTTGCTCGCCGAGATCGCGAACCAGCCGCCGTCCTTGCCCTGGTAGGCGTTGCGCGGGGCGCTGAAGGGCGTGCGGTTGCCCATCCGGTCCTGGACGATGCCCTGCTGGTCGTAGTCGATGACCAGCGAGCCGAGGGCGGCGAGCATGGGCTCGTAGAGGGCGAGATCGATCACCTGCCCGCGGCCGCTCCGGTCCCGTTCCCGCAGGGCGCACAGGATGCCGAACGCGCCGATCATGCCGGCCATGGAGTCGGCGAGGCCGAACGGCGGCAGGGTGGGGGGCCGGTCCGGCCAGCCGTTGATGTGGGCGAATCCGCTGAACGCCTCGACGAGGGTGCCGAACCCGGGACGGTCGGCGTACGGCCCGTCCTGGCCCCATCCTGAGACCCGCAGCACCACCAGTCGTTCGTTGGCGGCCCGCAGTCCGTCGGGCGACAGGCCCCAGCGCTCCAGCGTGCCCGGCCTGAAGTTCTCGATGAGGACGTCGGCGTCGGCGAGGAGGTGCCTGAGCCGCTCACGGCCGGCTTCTTCGTGCAGGTCGAGGGTCACCGTGCGCTTGTTCCGCGCCAGGACCTTCCAGTACAGGGCGACGTCGCCCTTCCTGTGCCCCCACTGCCGGATGCCGTCGCCGACCTCCGGCATCTCCACCTTCACCACGTCGGCGCCGTGATCGGCGAGCAGCATCCCGGAGAACGGCGCCGCCAGCATCGTGGCGACCTCCACGACCCGCAACCCCTCAAGGCTGCCGCTGCTCGGCCGGCCCCCTTCGTCGGCCGGGGTATCGACGCTCATCTCGCCCTACTTTCGCTATGTGAAATGTCGATTCAAAATGAGTGAGTAAAGAATGAGGGGCCGGCTCAGAGCACGTCAAGGGTGTAGCCGACAGCAATCGCCCGATGCCCGAACGTGGTCCTCCTGACCGCCGACTTCGCAGATCAGCGTCGGGACCTGCAAGGAAAGGTTTTCCCGGTCTTCCTCTTGACAGTAGGAGACCGGCGCCTCTTCAATGCCATCAATCGAATGCGAGTTTCACAATGTGAAGGCCGAGGCGATGATTCGAGACATTCGGCGCGAAGAGATCAACCGGTATGCCGAACGTGTCGGTTTCACCGTGGGCGAGGAAGAACTGGACGGGTTCCACGCACTGGCCCGCGACGTCCTCTCGCGCGTGGAACGGTTCCAGCAACTGGTCGGCCCCCTGGTGCCGCCGCCCAGCATGGTCGCCGGGCCGAGGAACACCGGCCGCCCTCCTCTACCGGGGGAAGACCCCTGCAACGCGGTGCTGCGCTGGGTCGACGTCCGCGCGGACGAGGCCGAGCGCACCAGCGACCTGCTCGCCGGGAAGCGCATCGCGCTCAAGGACCTCATCGCCGTCGCGGGAGTGCCCATGACGGTGGGCTCACGCGTGATGCAGAACAGCACGCCCCAGTCGGACGCCGTGCTCACCGAGCGCGTGCTGCGTTCCGGCGGACGCATCGTGGCGATGACCAACCTGGAGGCGCTGGCGTTCTCCGGCGGCGGCGAGACCAGCTCCTTCGGCCCGATCCGCAACCCCTTCGACCTGGGCCGGACGGCCTCGGGATCCTCGGGCGGCTCGGCCTCGGTGCTCTTCCACCCGCACGTCGACATCGCGTTCGGCACCGACCAGGGCGGATCGATCCGGCTGCCGGCGTCCTGGTGCGGCGTGCTCGGTCTCAAGCCGACCTTCTCGCTGGTCCCCTACACCGGGCTCGCCTCGCTGGACCGTACGTTCGACCACGTCGGCCCGCTCACCCGGACGGCGTCCGACATGGCGATCGCCATGGCCGCCGTGTCGGGCGCGCACCCGTCCGACCCCCGGCAGGCCGGGCCGGTGCCGGAGCTGCCGTTCGCCGAGGCGGTCAGGACGGCCGGCGACGACCTTCGCGGCCTGCGGATCGGCATCCTGACGGAGGGGACGCGGTTTCCCGACGACGGTCACGAGGGCAGGGCCGAGACCCTCGCGGCGATGGAGCAGGTGTGGGAACGGTTCGCCGAACTCGGGGCCGAACTCATCGAGATCTCCGTTCCCGAGCACGAGGTGGCCGGGTCGATCATGTTCGCCGCCCTGCTGGAAGGCGTCGCGGCCACCGTCTACGGCAACGGGGAGGGATACCACTTCTCCGGCCGCTACGCGCCCGAGCAGCGCGAGGCGTTCGGCAAGGGCGTGGCGGCCTACGGCGACGAGATGCCCGGATCCTTCAAAGCCGTCGCGGCGATAGGCGAGTATCTGCGCGATCGCTACTTCGGGGCGATCTACGCGACCGCGCAGAGCAGCATCCCCGCTCTGCGGACCGCCTACGACCACGCCCTGGCCCAGGTCGACGTGCTCGCCATGCCGACGGCGAGCCACTACGCGCATCGCGTCGATCCCGGCGCCGACGACTTCGCCAAGGCGTTGCGCGGCTGGACGATGCTGGACAACACCCCGCTGCACAACGCCACCGGCCATCCGGCCTTGTCCATTCCCGCGGCCGAGGCCGACGGTCTGCCCGTCGGCGTGATGCTGGTCGGCCCGCACTTCAGCGACCACCGGCTGATCGCGATCGCCGAGACCTACGAGCGGCGTTTCGGATGGCTCCCCCAGCCCGCACCCGTCCACGGGAGCGAGATCACCCTGTGACGGCCGTTCGGAGGCCGCAGGCCACGCCAACCCGGCCGAGTACAACCAGATTCGAGGAGGAATCGTGCCCCGACGAGACCGACGCCTGACCGGGTTGACGGTCACCGCGACGTCGCTGTTGCTGATGGTGACCGGCTGCGGCGTGGAGCGTGAGAGCGCGGGCGGTGAGGCCGCCAGCGCGGCGCCGAGCACCTGCGACACCAGTGAGAAGAGCCCGGGGGTGACCGAATCCGAGATCAACCTCGGGATCACCTCCGGCCTGAGCGGGCCGAGCGCCTCCGCCGCCAAGCCGGCGCTGGAGGGCCAGCAGTGGTACTTCGACAAGATCAACGCTGACGGCGGGATCCAGGGCCGCAAGATCAAGCTGACCGTCCTTGACGACCAGTACCAGCCCAACGTGGCCCTGCAGAACGTGCGGCGGCTGGTCGACCAGGAGAAGGTGTTCGCCATCTCCGGCGGCGTCGGGACCCAGAACTTCGTCGGCGGGCTGCCCTACATCAACCAGGCGAAGATCCCCGCCGTCGCGCCGTACGCGCCGTCCAACCAGATCGGCACCATGCAGAACCCGTACGTCTACATGCTCTGGACGAACTTCTCCGACGAGTTCGAGGCGCTGACCCGGTTCCTGGTCGGCGAGCGGAACGTGAAGAGCTTCTCGATCATGGCGATGAACGGCGACGTCGGTGACGACGCCCTGGCCGGCGCGAAGAAGGTGCTCGACGCCGAGGGACTCGAGTTCAAGACGGTGGTCCGCAGTGAGCCGAACACCACCGACTACCGTCCGATCGCCGAGCAGCTCAAGCAGGCCGGCGCCGAATACGTGCTGTTCCTCGCGACCCCGCCCGACGTCGGCAACGCGATCACGGCCATGCAGAAGATCGGCTACAAGCCCGGCATCGGCGCGCAGTCTGACATGCTCGACACCGGATGGATCGAGGCGTTCGGGCCGGTCGCTCAGGGACTCCTGGCCCCCAGCAAGCTGGCGAACCTGGAGAAGTCCGACGACCCGAAGGTGAAGCAGTTCGTCACCGACTGGACATCCGCCCACGGCGGCAAGGCGCCGACCAGTTGGAACACGGTCGGGTACGTCCAGGCGCTGGTGACGACCGAGGCCCTGAAGCAGGCCGAGGCCCTCACCCGGTCGTGCTTCGAGGCGTCGCTGCAGAAGATGAAGGACTTCGAGACCGGCGTCATCCCGGCGATCACCTTCGGTCCCCAGGAACGGCAGGGCGTCCGCGCCGCCGGGATCGAGGCGATCAAGGACAACGGCACGGTGACCGAGCAGCCGTTCACGGCGATCGGGCGCTGACATGCGCGTCACCGATCGGCCTGACCGGGCGGTCCGCCCGGTCAGGCCGGCTTCCCGGACGGTCGGCCGCTGATGTCCGAACTGTCGTTGCTGATCGGCGGGGCCGCCACCGGAGGGGTCTACGCGCTCCTCCTCGCCGGCATCCTGCTGATCTACCAGGTCAGCAAGGCCGTCAACTTCGGGCACGGCCAGTTCGGCATGATCGCGGCCTTCTTCAGCTGGTACCTCTACCAGCAGCTGGGCGTGAACCCCCTGGTCGCCATCGTGCTGGCGGTCCTCACGGCGGTGGTCGTCGCCGTCCTGTTCGACGCGCTCGTCCTGCAGCGGGCGTCGGACCGGCAGGTCGGCTCCGACCTGGTGGCGACGCTCGGCCTGCTCCTGCTGGCCACGGCCGTCGCCGAGAACGTGCTCGGCGGACGGACCCAGTCCTACCTCACCCTCGGCAGCCGGACGGTCTTCGACCTCGGCGGGCTCGCCCTGAACCTGAGCGACCTGGTGACGATCGTCGTGGCCCTGCTGTCGGTGCTGGGCCTGTCGCTCGTGCGTCGGCGCACCCGGGTCGGCGCGATGCTGAACGCCGTCGCCGAGAACCGGGCCGTGGCGGAGTCGCTGGGCATCCCGTCCGCCCGCGTGCGGGTGGCCACCTGGGCGCTCGCCGCGATCCTCGCCTCGGTCGCGGGCATCCTGGTCGCCAGCCGGACCAGCGTCGACGCGTACTACATGACGCCCTTCGCGATGAAGGCGTTCATCGCGGGGATTCTCGGCGGGCTCAACCGGTTCGGTCTCCCGCTGGCGTTCGCCTTCGGGCTCGGTGTCTACGAGGCGTTCGTCGTCTATCTGCTCGGGGCGCAGGCCGTGACCCCCGCCGTGTTCACGCTGATCATCGTGGTGCTCGCCTTCGCGCCGCGGAGCTACCTCTCCGAAGGGCGGGAAGCCCGTGCCTGACCGACGATCACCCGTCCGCGCGCTGCGCCCGGTCCTCCTGCTCGCGCTGCTGGCGGCGCTCCCGCTGCTGCTCGACTCCTTCAGCCTGTACCAGGCGACGATGATCCTGGTCTACGTGACCGCGATCATCGGATTGGACATCGTGTTCGGGCGCGCGGGCGTGCTGTCGGTCGCCCAGGCGGTCTTCATCGGCATCGGCGCGTACACCGCGGCCTGGATGTCGCGCACGACCTCGGTGTCGATCGGCGTCGAACTGATCGCCGCCGCGGTGATCGCCGGCTTCGCCGCCATCCTGGTGGGGCTCCCGGCGCTGCGCGTGTCCGGGCTGCGCCTGGCGATCCTGACCTTCGCGTTCGTCGAGCTCTTCCAGTGGGGCCTGACCACCTTCGCCTCGGTCACCGGCGGGACCCAGGGGCTCCTGGTGAACCCCGGCGGGTTCGGGGCGATCACCACCGCCGACCCGTTGGTCGGCTACGGGCTCGCGGCCGTGATCGCGCTGCTGGCGACCTGGCTCGTGATCCGCCTGCAGCGCAACCCCATCGGCCGCGCGATGGCGGCGGTGAAGAACTCCAACCTGCTCGCGGAGTCGGCCGGTGTGTCGACCGTCCGCACCAAGCTGATCGCCTTCATGCTCAGCGGGATGCTGGGCGGGCTCGCCGGCGTGGTGCTCGCGCACGTGGCCGGGAGCGTCACGCCCGCCGGCTTCACGGTGTTCTCCTCACTCAATCTGCTCGTCGCGCTCATCCTGGGCGGCACGGGCCGGGCGCACGGCGCGTGGCTGGGAGCCGCGTACGTCGTGCTCATGCCCGAGCTGTTCGCCCGCCTGGGCATGCCCAACGCCTACCCGATCGTCAACGGGGCGGTGCTGATGCTGCTGCTGGTCGTGCTCCCCGGTGGCATCGCCAGCGTGCTGGACGGGATCCGCGACCGGATGGGACGCCGCGGCGCCGCACCTCCACCTCCCCTCACCCCGGTCGCTGAACGGAGCTCGTCGTGATGGCCACCGACCAGGCCGGCCCGCCCCCGGCCGTGCTGGAAGTACGTGACGTGCGAGTCACGGTGAACGGCGTTCGGGCCCTGGGCGGCGTGTCGTTCGACGTGCCCGAAGGCTCGCTGTTCGGCCTGATCGGGCCCAACGGAGCCGGCAAGACGACGATCATGAACGTCATCTCCGCAGTGATCACACCCCAGCACGGCTCGGTGCGCTTCCGCGGCAAGGAGCTGACCGGCATGGGAACCGTGGCCCGGGTACGGGCGGGCATCCTGCGCAGCTTCCAGCAGGTGCGCCTGCTCGAAGACCTGACCGTGCTCGACAACCTGCTGCTCGGCCGGGAGCGCTTCCGCACCGTCGGGCTGCTGCGCCAGATCGGCGGCAGCCGCACCGGCCGCCGCCAGGCACGTCGCGACCTGGCGGCGGCCGAGCAGGTGGCGGCGGTCCTCGGGCTGTCCGATCTGCTGCACCGGGACGTCCAGGACCTGCCCTTCGGGGTGCGGCGGCTGGTCGACGTCGGCCGCGCCTTCGCCGCCGAGCCCGACCTGCTCCTGCTCGACGAGCCCGCGGCCGGGCTGGACGTCACCAGCCGCCGGTTGCTGCTCGACGCGATCAAACAGGCGCAACGCACCACCGGAGCCACCGTCATGCTCGTCGAGCACGACGTTGACCTGGTCAGGAGGGCGTGCGGCGAGTCCGTCGTCCTCAGCAACGGAGAGGTCCTCGCCCGCGGCACGCCGGCCGAGGTCCTCGCCGACCCTGCCGTTCTCCGCGCCTACTTCGGACGTAACGATGCTTGATCTTCAATCGGTGGGGGCCTGGTACGGCTCCACACAGGTCCTGTTCGACATCGACCTCACCGTTCCGGCGGGCCAGAAGCTCGCGATCGCGGGCACCAACGGCGCCGGCAAGACGACGCTGCTGCGTTCGGTGCTGGGCCTGGTGAAGTCCCGCGGCGAGATCCGCTGGGAGGGCCGGCGCATCGACGCGCTGCCCTGCCACCGGCGGGTGCGCGACGGGGGCATCGCCGTCGTGCACGAAGGACGTGGTCTGATCACCGGTCTGAGCGTGCTCGACAACCTCACCCTCGGCGTCGACTACGCGGCGCTGCGCCGGCTCGACGAGGTCTTCGACGCGTTCCCGGTCCTGGCCGAGCGACGGAACCAGCCGGTCACCAACCTGTCGGGCGGCGAGCAGCAGATGGTGGCGCTGGGCCGCACCATGCTCCGCCCCGTGAGGCTGCTGGTGATCGACGAACCGTCGCTGGGCCTCGCGCCGTCGATCGTGGCCCAGCTCTACGCCACCATCGCGCGGATGTCGGCCGCCGCCGAGACGACGGTCCTGCTCGTGGAGCAGGAGCTGCGGCTGGCCTGCGAGATCGCGGACCGGGTCGTGGTCCTGCGCGCGGGTCGTCTGGTCCAGGATTACAGCGGCTCTGAGGTCAACTTTGACATAATCGTCGATGCCGCAACCGGTGGATAAGGGGCTGAGCACATGGCATACGAGCTACGCAGCTTGGAACGGGCCCTCGAAATCCTGGGATACCTCGCGACGGTCGAGCAGGCGACTCTGACGGAGGTGTGCGACAAGTGTGACATCAATACGACGACCTGCCTGCGGACGATGAGGGTGATGGAGCGCAACGGATTCGTCCGGCGCTCCGCTGACGGCAAGCACTATCTCCTCGGCCTCCGGCTCGCCGAACTCGGCACTCTGGCGCTCGGGCGGATCGACATCGTGTCCCTCATCCGTCCACTGGTGCGCGGCCTCACCGAGGAGTTCAGGGTGACCGCGCACATCGGGCTGCTCCGGGACGGGATGATCACGGTCATCGACAAAATCGACTCGCCCGACGGATTCGTCCGCTATTCGCTGCTGGGCACCCGGATGCCTCTCCACTGCAGCGGGATGGGCAAGGCGGTCCTGTCCCTGTTCTGGCCCGACCGTCTCGCCGAGGCCGGGGTCAAGCCGCCCCTCGCCCGGTTCACCCGCGACACCATTATCGACATGGAATGGCTCGCCGCCGATATCGCCCGGTGCGCGGAGCGCGGCTTCAGCATCGAGCAGGAGGAGTGGCAACCCGGCTACGTGTGCACCGGCACGGCATTCGCGTTCAACGGCGACTACTACGCCGTGAGCCTTTCCAGCGTCGTCGTGCCCGCCTCCGAGCTGGAGCAACGGGGCCGCCGCCTGAGCACGACCATGCGCGAATACCTTCAGCAGCAGGGATCCTCCCTCTCGCAGCCTCTCTACTCCTGACCCTCGCAACGCGGGCGGCGGCCGATCGCCGGGCCGTTCATGAACGCTCTTCGAGGCCGTCGTCCCTCGGCTTCCGGCAGGATGGTTCACCGGCCCGCGAGAGGACGAGGAGACGCACCCGACCATGACCCCTACTTGGACCACCCGTCCCGAGAGCGCCGGCGACGTCGCCGCCATCCGCGACGTCAACCTTGCCGCCTTCCCCACTCCGCACGAGGCCGACCTCGTCGAGGCGCTGCGGGCCGACGCGCAGGCGTGGCTGCCCGGCCTGTCCTGGCTGACCGAGGCCCCCGGCGGCGAGCTCATCGGATACGCGCTGCTCACCCGCTGTCACGTCGGCGACTCACCCGCACTCGCCCTGGGCCCGTGCGCCGTCAAGCCCGGACACCAGCGGCGGGGCGCCGGTTCCGCCGCGATCCGCGCCGCCCTGCGAGCCGCCCGCGAGCAGGGCGAGAACCTGGTGGTCGTGCTCGGCCACGCCGAGTACTACCCGCGCTTCGGCTTCACCCCGGCCTCCGGGTACGGCATCCGCCCGCCCTTCGACGTCGAGGACAAGTACATGATGGCGCTCGCCCTCGACCCTGAACGACCGGTCCCCAGCGGCGTCATCCGCTACCCGGCGGCGTTCGGCGTCTGACCTGCTTCAGCCCCGCCGGCGACCTCTCGAACCTGGCCGACCTGGACAGGCTCTACGAGACGATCCGCAGCAGGGGACAGGGCCTGGACGTACTGTTCGCGAACGCCTCGGTCGCCGAGTTCGTGCCGCTTGAGCAGATCTCCGAGGAGCACTTCGACACCCTCTTCGGCGAGCAGGCCGCCGGCTTCAGGCGGCAACTGGCCGCGCACGTGCCGCTGGGCCGGCTCGGGCGCCCGGAGGAGATCGCCGCCGCCGTGGCCTTCCTCGCCTCCGGGCAGAGCAGCTTCATCACCGGTTCGAGCCTGTACGTCGACGGCGGCCTGAACCAGATCTGAGTGCGAAACCCCCGGCAGTCTCACTAGAGATTGAGGTCAAAGACCATGACAGTAATCGGCATCATCGGCGCGGGCGAGGTTGGCAGCCAGATCGCGCGTGCGGCGATCGCGAACGGCTACGACGTCGTCATCGCCAACTCACGAGGACCCGAGACCTTGCGGGACCTCATCGACGAGCTCGGCCCGTCGGCGCGTGCCGCGACCGCCGCCGGCGCCGCCGCCGCCGGTGACTTCGCGGTCGTGGCGGTCCCTCTCAAGGTGGTCAACGACATGCCCGAGGAGGAACTGGCAGGCAAAATCGTGCTCGACACGAACAACTACATGGTCTGGCGCGACGGCCATATCCCGGTCGTCGACTCGGGTGAGAAGACCGTTCACGAGCTGCGCCAGGAGCACCTTCCGCGATCCAAGGTCGTCAAGGCCTTCACCCACATCCAGGCCCCCCGCATCACCACCGCGGGCACGGCGGCGGGCACTCCCGGCCGTCTGGCGCTGTCGGCCTCGAGCGACTTTCCCGAAGCCGTGGAACTCGTGACGCGACTGTACGACCAGTTCGGGTTCGACACCGTGGACAACAGCCCGCTCAGCGAGTCGTGGCGCAGCGGTCCCGGTCAACCCGCGTGGGCCGCGCACGAGCACCAGACCCGTGCCGAACTGATCGCCAACCTCGCCAGGGCGCGACGGATCGTCTTGAGGTGAGTCCGTCCGTGGCGGTGACGCCGCGGCGTGCGAACCCGGGCAGGGTGCGCGACCGGCCACTGATGGTGGCGCCTACGGCCGGTAGGGTCCGGCGAACAGGTGCGCGACGAGCTCACCGCGGCTGGAGATCCCCGCCTTGCCGAAGACGGCCTTGAGGTGCCCGCGAACGGTGTGGGGAGAGATGAACAGGGCCGTGGCGATCTCGGCAGTGGACAGGCCCCGTGCCACGAACTGGGCGACCTCGAACTCCCGGGGCGTCAGCCCGTACGCCTGGGCGACGATGACCGCCAGGTCGCCGGTCTGGCTTCGCCCATGGTGCCGGTGAACGCCGCCGCGCTGCTGCGGCTGTTCGAGGCCGGGCAGCTCACCATGGTGGCAGGCGTACGCAAGATCGAGGCGGCGGAGAGCGGGTTCCGGGTCCGGGGCGACGGCGGCGACCTGAACGCCGACGTCGTCGTCAACGCCGTGAACCCGCCGCCCCAGGCGGTGCCCCGCGCCGCCGAGCCGCTGGTCACGTCCCTGCTCACCGACGGGCTGGCCGTGCTGCACCCGTCGGGCGGGCTGGTCCCCGCCGATCCGCGCCTGCACGTGGTGGGCGACCTGGCCGGCGGCGGTTCGTTCATCACCTCGGGCATCCCCGGGGTCGCCGCGGCGGCCGCCCGTTCCGCCCGCGGACTGCTGGCCACGCTTACGGGCTGATCAGTCGCGGGGGGCCGCGCCCGAGATGGTGACCTCGTTCAGCACCGTGCAACCTGGACCATGTGCGTGCTATGTTGAATAAACATTTACTCAACGAGGTGGGTATGTCCAGGACGCGAAGTGCGCAGGCGGCATGGCGCCGGGAGCAACTGCTGGACGCGGCCTTGCGCGTGTTCGCCGACAAGGGCGTGGACGGGGCCACGGTCAAGGACGTGGCTCAGGCCGCCGAGGTGACCCCCGGCCTGCTGTATCGCTACTTCGAAAGCAAGGAGGCGATGGTGGAGACGCTCCTGTCGGAGCGGGGCTTCCTTCCCCGCCTGCGGGAGCTACGGACACAGCACCACGACACCCGGCCGGCTGCCGTGGTGCTGACCGAGTTGCTGGAGGCGTTCGACCGGCTGTTGGCCGACAACGCCGAACTGATGGCCGTGTTCTTCAGCGCCGCCCAGGCCCGCGTGCCGCTGGCGACCCTGGCGGGTGAGGGCCAGCGACTCATCGGCGACTTCCTGCTCGAACGCATCGATGCCGGCGAGCTGCGCCCGCACGACACGGTCACGGCCGCGAGGACCCTGTTCGCCACTGTCGCCGTCAACCGGCGGCTGGGCACCCCGATTGACATCGCAGCCCTGGTCGGGCTGCTGTTTCCGGAAGAAGGATGAGATGCGCGCACAGTGCTGTGTCGTCGGGGGCGGCCCCGCGGGCATGATGGCCGGGCTGCTCCTGGCCCGTCAGGGCGTGGAGGTGATCGTGCTGGAGAAACACGCGGACTTCCTGCGCGACTTCCGCGGCGACACCGTCCACCCCTCCACCCTGCAACTGATCGCCGAACTGGGCTGGATCGAAGAGTTCCTGGATCTTCCGCACACCAAGATGCCGCAGGTGACGGTCAACATGGGCGGCCGGGACGTCACCTTCGCCGACTTCAGCCGGTTGAACGTCCGCTGCCCCTACATCGCGTTCATGCCGCAATGGGACGTGCTGGACTTCCTGGCCGGCAAGGCCGCGGCCTACCCCTCCTTCCGCCTCCTGCGTCGCGCCCAGGTCACGCAACTGCTCACCGATCAGGGACGGGTGACCGGCGTCCTGGCCGACACCGCCGACGGCCCCGTGGAAGTGCGGGCCGACCTGGTGATCGGCGCCGACGGCCGCCACTCCACCGTACGGGCCCGCGCCGGCCTCGCCCCGGTGAGCACCTCGCCCCCCATGGACGTGCTGTGGTTCCGCCTGCCCCGCCGCCCGCAGGACCAGGTGCCCTTCTTCCAGGGCGGCAAGGGGGCACTGATCTCCATCGACCGCGGGGACTTCTGGCAGATCGCCTACACCATCCCGGCGGCCGCTTTCGAGGAGCTCAAGACCGCCGGGCTGCCGGCGTTCCGGGACCGGGTGGCGCACCTGGCGCCCGCGCTGCGCGACCGCGTGGAGGAGATCCACGACTGGGAGGCGGTGCACCATCTGAGCGTCCGGGTGGACCGGCTGCCACGCTGGCACCGGTCAGGACTGCTGTGCATCGGTGACGCCGCCCACGCCATGTCGCCCGCGGGCGGCGTGGGCATCAACCTGGCCGTGCAGGACGCAGTGGCCACCGCCAACCTGTTGGGCCCGCTTCTCGCCCGAGGCGGCACACCACATGACGCCGACCTGGGCCGGGTGCAGTCACGCAGAGACCGCGCCGCGAGGATCACCCAGGCCTTCCAGCTCGGCATCCTGCGCGACCTCTATCCCAAGGACCTGGGCGACGACACGACGCGGCACGTGCCCCCGATCTTCACAGCGTTCCGTACGCTGCCGCCGCTGCGCCACCTCCTGGGTCGTTTCATCGGCATGGGCGTCCGTCCAGAGCACATCGCCGCATGACCGACCATCCTCTTCCGGCGCCGTGCGGGACACCACCGCCCGGCAGGGGTGGAAGTCCCACTGGCCGAGCTCGGCAGCCGTCGTCGCGCACGCCTCAAGGTCGCAGTTGTCGAGCATCCACAGACCCATCGCGACGAGGCTCACGGCGTGGACCGGCATCAGCACGCCTTCGTAACCCGATGGCAGAACGTCCTGCGGGGTGTCGGCGCCGATCAGCGCGACCTCCCGTTCGTGCAGCCACGGCAGGCAGGACGCGTGCCACCCGGCCTGGGTGAAACCGCTGACCGGACCGGTCTCGTGGCGGACGCGGCCGTAGCCGGTCCGCAGGAGCACCGCATCGCCGGATCGCACCCGCACACCCTGGCGACGCTCGGCCTCATCCAGATCGTCGGGGAACACCCCCTGCCCCGGTTCCAGCCACGGCACATCCCGCGCGCTCGCGACGTCCAGCAGGACACCCCGCGTGACGATCCCGTTCGCCGCCGCCGTGACGGCCGCCCACGCCGAGCCCGTCGCGGCGTCGGCGCACGGGCAGGTCGTCGTCGACCGCTCCATGTCCTCCGGTACGGCGACCTCCCATGCGCATGACACGCTCCTGCCGTGGCGCACGGCCCGCGCCGCCGCCAGCCGGACGTCGTCGGTGATGTGGTTCAGCGTGCCGAGCTCGTCGTCGTCGCCCCACCGTCCCCAGTTCGACAGCGTGTCGAAGTATCCGAGCACGTCGTCCTGCGTGGGCACCGGTCGCCCTGCCGTCATCCCCGGCATCGACTCCTCCGGTCACGCGGTCGAGGCACCGAAGGCAAGGTATCGAGCCCTCTCCTTCGACATGCCAAGGTCCGCTTAGCCGGCGTGCTACCTGGGTCGGCCGCAGTGCTCCGGCCTTCAGGCCGGGGTGGAGAGCCGCTCCGCCCCACGCCTCAGTACCGTGACTTCGCATGACCGAGATCGAGATCACCGCAGACCTGGTACGCGACCTGCTGCAGGAGCAACATCCGGACCTTGCGGGGCTGGCGGTCCGCGAGGTGGCGGGCGGCTGGGGCAACCAGATGTGGCGCCTCGGGGACGAGCTGGCCGTGCGCATGCAGCGCATGGACCCCACCCCGGAGCTCCAGCTCAAGGAGCGGCGGTGGCTCCCTGTGCTGGCTCCGCGCCTGCCGCTTCCGGTGCCGACCCCGGTGCGGTCCGGCGAACCGTCCGAGCGCTTCCCCAAGCACTGGACCGTGATGACGTGGGTTCCCGGCGAGCCGCTGGACCACGGCTCGATCAGCCGCGGCGCCCACGCGGCCGACACGCTGGCGGGCTTCCTCAGGGCGCTGCACGTGGAGGCGCCCGCCGAGGCCCCGGCCAGTTCGGACCTCGGCGCTCACCCCAAGGGGTGCACGGGCGGCTTCGAGCAGTTCTTGCAGGCCGTCGACGCCGTCGGCGATGTCCGCGCCGTCCGGGCCGTCTGGGACGACGCCGTCGCGGCTCCCGAGTGGGAGGGCCCGCCGGTGTGGGTGCACGGCGACCTCCATCCCGCGAATGTCGTCGTCACGGACGGGACGATCTCGGGCGTCATCGATTTCGGTGCCTTGTTCGCCGGCGATCCCGCGTGGGACCTCGCCGCCGCGTGGGTGCTGCTCCCGACGGGCACAGCCGCACGGTTCTTCGACACGTACGGGCATGCGGACGAGGCGACGATCCGGCGCGCCCGCGGGCTGGCCGCCATGAAGAGCCTCTTCCTGATGCTCATGGGCCAGAACGGAGACCGGGGCCTTCCCGGCGGCAAGCCGAACTGGGGACCTGCGGGCCGGGCCGCACTTGATCGCGTTCTGAAGGGCTCTTAATCGTCCCGGTTCTCAATTCTGATCACCAAGGGAACCGGCGGCGATGCCGTCGACGGTCAGGTCCGTCAGCGCCGCGATGGCCGCGGCGGCGGTGGCACGCCCCCGGTTCAGCTCCGCGGCGATCGCCTCGGCCGCGCCCAGCACGCCGACGCAGCGGAGCCGGAGGGCTTCCTGCGTGAGCTCGGCGTACGGCCGCAGGGCGCGGGCCATCAGGTCCGTGTAGCCGTCGAGCAGCTCGCGCTCGATCGCCTCCATCTCCTGGTTCCCCTTGAGCGCGGCCGAGATGGCGGTCCACTCCGGCATGTCGGTGGCGCAGGCGAAGTAGGCGGCGCTCAGGACGCGGGCGATCTCGCGGGGGACGGCCGGGGCGTCACGCAGGGCCGCCTCCGCGGCGGCCCGGTGCCGCTCGTCGAGCCGCCGGTAGAGCGCGATCAGCAGGCCGGGGCGGGTGCCGAAGTGGTCGTAGACGACTGGCCTGCTCACTCCGGCGGCCTCCGCCAGGCTGAGCAGCGTGAGGCTGTCGGTAGTGGAGCACTCCGTACTGATCACGGGCGGATCCGGCCAGGCGGGCGCGGGGACCGCGACCCTCCTGCGCCGGTGGTACCCGGAGCTGCCGCTGACGATCGCGGGCCGCGATCTCGGCCGCGCCCGGCGGGTCGCCGACGAGCTCGGCGGCGCGACAGCCGCGACCATCGACCTGCGGCGGGGCGACCTCGGCCTCCAGGAAACCGACGGCTACTCGGCGGTCGTGGCAACGGTGTGGGACAGCCACCTGAATGGACTGCGTTACGCACAGGACCGCGGCCTGCCGTACGTCAGCATCTCCAGCGGCCTGGTCGACATCGGGCCCGAGGTGGTCGCCGCCGGCCTGCGAGCCGGCGCGACGCCGGTCCTGCTGGCCGGCCACTGGTACGCGGGACTCGTCGTCCTCGCGGTGCTCGGCCTCGCCGGGGAGTTCGACCGGCTCGACACCATCGAGGTCGGCGGCGTGCTGGACGAACAGGACAGCGGCGGGCCCGCGGCCGTGGCGGACATGGAACGCCTGCTGGCCGCCACCTCGGCGGGGCAGGTCCGCCGAGACGGCGTCTTCCACTGGGTTGATGGCCCCGATGCGGAGGTGGAGGTCACCGGCGTCGACGGCGCCGTGCTGCCCGGCCGGATCGTCCCCATCCTCGACGTGCCGAGCCTGGCCCTCGCGACGGGCGCGCCCAACGTCCGCTTCGCGTTCGCCATCGGCGAATCGGCGGGCAGACGGCGCGGCGGGCCCCCGTCCGCGGAGGTCAGGATCGACCTCGAAGGCGTGGACCGCGCGGGCGCGCCACTCAGGACGAGCCGCTACCTCTTCCACCCGGAGGGGCTGCGCCCCCTGACGGCGCTCGGTGTCGCCCTCGGCGTCGAACGGCTGCTCGGCCTGCGCGGCGCCCCTGTGCCGCCCGGCCTCCATACCCCCGAGGCGTTGATCGACCCCGGCTACGCGGCCGGGCGGATGGCGGAGATCGGCGCCACCTTCACCGGCGATCGCTGACTCCGGCGATTGGGAATCGCGGCCGGCCCGCTTCGCGCCCGATCTCATCAGTTTGAACGATCGTACTAATTGGACTAACGTTCAAACATGATGAGAGCGAAAGGGACGTGATGACGCGCCAACAGTTCACGCGGGCAGGGGCGCGCCAGTGGGCGGGCCTGGGCCTGCTGGCCATGCCGACGGTGCTGCTGGGACTGGACGTGACCGTCCTGTACCTGGTGGCGCCGAGCATGGCGGCCGACCTGTCCCCGTCGGCCACCCAACTGCTGTGGATCATGGACGCGTACGGGTTCCTCGTCGCCGGGTTCCTCGTGACCATGGGCACGCTGGGCGACCGGATCGGGCGGCGCAGGTTGCTGGAGATCGGGATGGTCGCCTTCGCCGCGGCCTCGGTGTTCGCCGCGTTCGCCCCCACGGCCGAGCTGTTGATCCTCGCGCGAGCCCTGCTGGGGGTGGCCGGGGCGACGCTCATGCCCTCCACGCTGTCGCTGATCTCGAACATGTTCCCCGACGCGCGTCAGCGCGCGGTCGCCATCGGGGTCTGGGCCACGATGTTCGCGCTCGGGATGGCCGCCGGGCCGATCGCGGGCGGAGCCCTGGTGGACTCCTTCTGGTGGGGAGCGCCGTTCCTGACGGCGGTACCCATCGCCCTCGTCGTCCTGGCCGGGGCACGCGCCCTGCTTCCGGAGTACGCGGCCCCGTCCACCGGCCGGCTGGACCTGATCAGCGTGGGCCTGTCCCTGGCGGCGATCCTCCCGGTCGTCTACGCCGTCAAGCGCATCGCCTCCGACGGCCCCGGCGGCGCCACCCTCGTCTACGCCCTGGCGGGCGTTCTGGCCGGGATCGTGTTCGTACGCCGCCAACGCCGCCTCCCCGACCCGCTGCTGGACGTGACGCTGTTCGGCGACCGGGCCTTCACCGTGGCCTTGAGCGTGCTGCTCATCGGCCTGGTCGGAGTCGGTGGCTCGATGTACCTGGTCACGCAGTACCTCCAGCTCGTCCAAGGGCTCACGCCCTTCGACGCGGGGCTCTGGATGGGACCACCGGCGCTGGCGATGTTCGCCGCCGCCATCGGCGCTCCTCTGGTCGCCCGGCGTTTCCGCCCCGGCTCGGTCATGGGCGCCGCCCTCGGGGCGTCCCTCGCCGGCTACGCGCTGCTCGCCACTGCGGGACTCGACGACGAGGTCCCTGTGGCGGCCGGCTTCACGTTCGTCTATCTCGGGCTGGGCGCCCTCGCCGCCCTGGGCACCGACATGGTGGTGGGCGCGGTGCCGGCGGCGCGATCCGGGTCGGCGGCGTCGATCTCCGAGACGGTCCAGGAGCTCGGCATCGCCGTCGGCGTCGCCCTGCTCGGCAGTCTCACCACCGCCGTCTACCGCGCTCGGGTGACGGTGCCCGGAGATCTGACGTCGGAGACCTCCGGCGCCCTCACCGACAGCCTGAACGCGACCCTGGCGATCAGCGAGAGCCTTCCGCCCGGGACCGTAGAGGCGGCCCAGCAGGCCTTCACCAGCGGACTCAACCTCGCTTCCCTGGTCGCGGGGATCGCCATCGCCGTTGCCGCGGTGCTGTGCCTCGGGATGCTGCGGCACGTGCCCACACTCGGGGAGGCGCGGAGCCGCGACACCGACGTTTGAACGATGGTCCGACTATCCTTTCGGGTCGGACCGAGGAGCGGCATGGGCGACACCACCGACGACAGCGAGCACATCGACGGCCGCCGCGCGCGTGGCGAGAGACGACGCGCGGAGATCATCGAGGCCACCCTCGCCGTGGTCACGCGCGACGGCGCGGCAGGCGTCACCCACCGCACGGTCGCCAAACAGGCCGGCACCACGACGTCCCTGAGCACCTACTACTTCGCGACCCTCGACGACCTGCTCGTCGCCGCCCTCACGAGTGTCGCCGACGCCTACACCGCCCGCATCCGCGACATCATCGACAGCCCCGGCGACAAACTCACCGGCCTGGCCCACCTCATCGCCGAGTCCGCCGGTCCCGGACGTGAACGCGCCCTGGCCGAACGCGAGCTGGCGACCCTGGCCGCCCGCCGCCCCGCGCTACGACCCGTGGCACGACGCTGGCGGGAGAACATCGCCGAGCTCGCCACCACGCTGACCGACGACCCTGCGGCGATCGCCGCCCTCGTCGCGGCCTCCGACGGACTGTGCACCGCGATCCTCCTCGACAACGCCCCCGCCGACCCTGATCACATCCAGGCCGTCCTGCGACGAGCCGTCCGGTGACCGTACGGCCGCGGGATCAGCGGGACTCCGCGAGCAGGTGCACGACACCGGCCGGGTTCTTGATCCAGTGGGTTCTGGAGTCAAGGCCCTCCAAGGGCTCGACCTCGTCACACGGGTGGATGCCACTGCCGGCCAGTCTGGCCGCTGCCGCGTCCAGGTCATCCGTGTGCAGCTGCAGCCACAAGTCGGGCCGGCTGTAGTTGTCGACGCAGTCGAGCCACAGCGTATTGGGTCCGAACCGTACCGAATGAGTTCTCGAGACGGTCGGAGCGTACGAGACATCCTCCTCTTTGACCTCGAAGCCCAGGGTGTCGCGGTAGAAGGCCACGGTGGCTTCGTACTGGGCCTTGGGGATCTTCATGGCGATGTTCAGGCCGGCGGTGAATTCAGGCTTGTTCATTGTCGCTCGACTCCTTCGTGTCGGTGGCGTCCAGTGCGAGCTCCAGCGCGGTCAGCCGGTCGTCCCACCGGTTGGCGAGCATGGCCAGCCACACCTGCGCCGTGCGAATGGGGGCTGATTCCAGCCGGTAGGGATGGCGACGGCCGGCCGGTTCTCCTGGGCTGATCAGGCCCGCTTCGGCGAGCTGGCCGAGGTGCTTGGCGATCGCCTGGCGGCTGATCGGCAGCCGTCGCGCCAGGTCCGTGACGGTCGCGGGCCCGGCGCGGGCGAGCTCCTCCAGCAGTGCGCGCCGCGTCGGATCGGTGAGCGCCGCGAACACCGCGACGGCCTGCCGTTCCGCATCAGGCGGCCGCATCGAGGTAGGTCTCCAGGTCGGCGAGCTCGGCGTCCCATCCCTGACTGTTGGCCTGGTGGGCGGAGCGGGCCACGTCGACGGCGGCCTGGGCGAACCCGCTCTCCACCAGGCGCAACCGGGTGCCGTCCGGTATCGGTTCCAGGGTGAAGTCCACAAGCGTCCGGGGTGTGTCGTCCTCCGGCAGGCCCTCGATCGCCCACCTGAACGCGAAACGGCGTGGTGGGTCGACCACCACGATGGTGGCGACGGATTCGTCGCCGAGATCGTCCCAGCGGAAGAACGCGCGCCCACCGGGCCGCAGATCTATCTCCGCCACCGAGCCGAACCACCGCGAGAGCCCTTCCGCAGTGGTCAGCGCGGCCCACACCCGCTCGACGGGGTGCCGCAGCACCACCACACGTTCGATCGCGTCCGAATCCATGCCACCCTGTTTCGCAACTTGTAGGTTGCCATCAATGGCAACCTACAAGTTGCGATCGTCACCTACAAGCCCCGGCGCGGAGGGCGACTTACTGTGCACCCACCTGCGATAGACAGGCTCCACATGGAATTCTTCCGTTACCACCGTGACCGGCCCGGCTCCGCAGCGCTGCGTGAGAAGCCCGCCGAGGAGCACTGGTCCTACGTGACTCCTCCACTTCCTGAAGGAAGCGGCTTCTCGCTTTCCCCCTGCTGAGGTAGGCGACGGACAAGCCCTGCCCGTTTCGAACAAAGAAACCATAACAGGGAAGCGATTCCCCTGCCGGGTGAACCCGGCAGTCCCCTCGCTAGATCTGATGGACCGCTACGATGCGCTGCTGATCGCCCGCGGCCCCACCTCCTGGGCCGCACCATGTGGGACTTCCCCGGTGGCCGCGAAGGCGGCAGCCGCTATCTCGTTCTCGGCCTCGGCACGGGCCAGGCCGCCGACCTCCTTCCACCGCCCGACCGGCAGGACGACCTGATCGCCTACGGGTCGCTGCTGTCCGACGACGGCGCCACCTGGCTGGGCACGGCGGCCTTGATCCGGGCGGGGGATCGGGACACGGCCCGTACCGTCCTGACCTCGGACCGCTATGCCGACATCGAAGTCCACCACTGGGAGTTCGGCGGACGACGATGATCGACGGCGGTGCCGGCCGTCACACGGGAAGCTCGTCCAGGATGGCGGCGGCCTGCTCGGCAGCGCGTCTTTCGTACTCCCGCGCGAGCACCTGGAAGAGCTGTTCGGCCCGGATGGCCGGCCAGTCCGGGGGCAGGTGCTCGGCCGGCAGGTGGGGATCCTGGCGGACGAGTTGCAGCCAGTCGGTGTGCAGCAGCAACTGGCGGGCGAGGTCGTCCGGCGCGCCGGGGAGCGGCCGGGGGACGTCCCACTGGGTGAGAAACGCTCGGTAGCGTCCGGCGATCCGCTCGATGTCGAAGGCCTTCCTGACGAGGTCGGCGGCCTCGGTCGGGTTGAAGGCGCGGGCGGTCAGCACGGTGACGTGGTCGCCCAGCTCCAGCGAGGCGATGATGTCCGTGACGTCCTTCTCGCCCGGCGCTATCCACAGCCCGTTCTGCAGCAGGCCGAAGCCGTTCCAGATCAGCTGAGAACGCAGGTCGTTCCGGGTGCTGCGCCGGCTGTCCGGTAGTGAGAACCCGACGACCGTCCAGGTGCCGTCCCAGTCGCGGTTCACCGCGCCGGTCTCCCACACCCGTCTGCGCCCATCCTTCAGCACCTCCGCGGCGTGCGGGGCGAGCCCGAAGTACACCTTTCGTCCCCGTCGGTGCCGGATCAGCAGGTTGCGCTTGACCATGCGCGCGAGCGTCGACCGTACGGCCTCCTCGGAGACGTTGAGGCGGGCGAACACGTCTATGACGCTGCCGGAGTAGACGGCCACGCCGCGGTCCAGCACGTAGATGCCGAGAAAGCTGAACATCAGGGACTGCGGGCGCCGGAACTGCGCTGTCAGGTCGTCTTCGCCACCGAAGGTCACAGCCAAAGGGTAGACGGTTCTCAACGTCAGGCAAATCTTTGACGGCAGTCACATAAGTGCCATAGATTCGGCGATGTCAGGCTTCCCGGCGAAAGGTGAGGTGCATGGATCTGTCGGGCAAGGTGGCCGTCGTCACGGGCGCGGGTCGTGGCCTCGGGCGGGCCTACGCCGAGGCGCTGGCGGCGGCCGGGGCGGCGGTCATCGTGAACGACCTGGACGGCGACTCGGCGGCCGGAGTCGCCGGCGGGATCATCGCGGCGGGGGGCAGGGCCGCGGCCGTCGTCGCCCCGGTCGGCTCCGCCGAGGCCGCCGAGCGGCTGGTCGCCACGGCCGTCAAGGAGTTCGGCCGGCTGGACGTGATGGTCACGAACGCGGGCATTCTGCGGGACCGGGTCCTGTGGAAGATGTCCGACGAGGACTTCGACGCGGTGATCGACGTGCACCTGCGGGGCACGTTCACCTGCGCCCGGGCGGCGGCGGTGCGGATGCGCGAGCAGGGGACGGGCGGACGGCTGATCCTCGTCTCGTCGCCCGCCGGTCAGCGCGGGAACTTCGGCCAGACCAACTACGCCGCCGCCAAGGCGGGCATCGTCGCCATGGCCCGGACCTGGGCGATGGAGCTGGCCAGGGCGAACATCACGGTGAACGCGATCGTCCCGGTCGCGGCGACGGAGATGACCAAGACGATCCCGGCCTTCGCCCCGGTCATCGAGGAGTCGGAGCGGACCGGGCGGCCGTTCCCGGAATGGCTGCGCAGGGGCGAGGGCCTGGGCACGGTCGGGGACGTCGCCCCGCTCGTCGTCTTCCTCGCGTCCGACGCCTCCGCGGAGGTGACGGGCCAGGCCATCGGCATCGGCGGCGACCGGCTGGCGCTCTGGTCCCACCCCGGCGAGAAGGCGGTGGCCTACGCCGACGGCGGCTGGACGGCCGACGCGATCGCCGCCTCATGGCGGACGGGCGTCGGCGCCGATCCCGAGACGTACGGCGTGCCCGCGCCCAAGGTCCCCGAACAGAAGACGGCGGAGAGCTGAGATGCCGCGGATGAACGTCGGCGAACTGGTCGCGATCGACGTGCACACGCACGCCGAGGTCTCCGCCGGCGGACACGTCTCGCTGAGCGCGGAGCTGTTCGGCGCCTCGGAGAAGTACTTCAAGGAGCACCCCAGGCCGACCATCCCCGAGATGGCCGCCTACTACCGGGAGCGCAAGATGGCCGCGGTGGTGTTCACCGTCGACGCGGAGCACGCCACCGGCCACCCTCGCATCTCGAACGAGGAGGTCGCCGAGAGCTGTGCCGAGCATGCCGATGTGCTGATCCCGTTCGCCAGTGTCGATCCGTGGAAGGGCCGGGCGGGCGTCCGCGAGGCGCGCCGGCTCGTCGAGGAGCACGGCGTGCGCGGCTTCAAGTTTCACCCCAGCATCCAGGGCTTCGCGCCCGACGACCGCATGGCCTATCCCCTCTACGAGGTGATCCAGGAGTCCGGCGCGATCGCCCTGTTCCACACGGGCCAGACGGGTATCGGCGCGGGCGTCCGGGGCGGGGGCGGGATCCGGTTGAAGTACTCCAACCCCATGCTGGTGGACGACGTCGCCGTGGACTTCCCCGACCTGAAGATCGTGCTGGCCCATCCGTCGTTCCCCTGGCAGGACGAGGCGCTGGCCGTCGCCACGCACAAGCCCCAGGTCTACATCGACCTGTCCGGGTGGTCGCCCAAGTACTTCCCGCCGCAGCTCGTCCGGTACGCGAACACGCTGCTGAAGGACAAGGTGCTCTTCGGATCCGACTATCCGGTGATCACCCCGGACCGCTGGCTCGCCGACTTCGGCAAGCTCGAGATCAAGCCGGAGGTCCGCTCCCGCATCCTCAAGGACAATGCCGCGCGCCTGCTCGGGCTGGGTGCGCAGGAAGGGACGACACGGTCATGACCACGACGGTGCACGGACTCGGCGAGATCAAGGCGCTTGCCGGGGCGGACCTCGGCCACAGCGAATGGCTGGAGATCACCCAGGAGCGGGTGAACACCTTCGCCGACGCCACCGACGACCACCAGTGGATCCACGTCGATCCCGAGCGGGCGAAGGAGGGGCCGTTCGGCGGTCCGATCGCCCACGGCTATCTGACCCTGTCCCTGGTCATCCCGCTTTTCACCGAGTTGCTCGACATCCGGGGCGTGACGATGAGCGTCAACTACGGACTGGAGAAGGCCCGCTTCCCCAGTCCCGTCAAGGTCGGCGCCAAGATCCGCCTCGCCGCCGCCGTGGCGTCGGTGGACGACGTCCCCGGTGACGGCGTCCAGATGCTCCTCGACTTCACCGTAGAGATCGACGGCTCCGCCAAGCCCGCCTGCGTCGCGCGCGTGATCTACCGTCACTACGCCTGACCGGGCGAAACGTACGGCCCGCGCCCGGCGCGGCGAGCGCGGCGCACCCCACCCCCCGCCCATATTGGGCAAAGTATTGACGTCCGTTATGGATCTGCCTAACCTCCGGGACAAGCAAGCGAGAGTCTTAGCTCGCTCCCGGACGAGGAGCTCGGTCATGCCGAACCTGCCAGTCACATCCCCCAACCGGATCCAACTCCGACGCGCGGTCGCCTCAAGCTTCCTGGGCAGCGTCATCGAGTACTACGACTTCCTGCTGTACGCCACCGCCTCGGCCGTGGTCTTCAGCAAGGTCTTCTTCTCCTCTCTCGACCCGCTCACGGCGACGGTCGCCAGCTTCGGCACCTTCGCCACGGGCTACCTCGCCAGGCCGCTCGGCGGAGCGATCTTCGGCCACTTCGGCGACCGGCTGGGCCGCAAGCGCATGCTGGTGCTGAGCATGACCCTGATGGGCGTCGCCAGCTTCCTCATCGGCCTGCTCCCCACCTACGCGCAGATCGGCGTCCTCGCGCCCATCGCGCTCGTCGTACTCCGGATCCTGCAGGGCGTCGCGGTCGGCGGTGAATGGGGCGGAGCCGTGCTGATGTCCGCCGAGCACGCGACCAGCCGTCGCGGACTGTGGGCGAGCTTCACCAACGCCGGAGCCCCCTTCGGCATGGTGCTGTCCACCGCGGCGCTCGGCGGCACGGCCGCCGTCCTGGGCGAGGAGGAGTTCCTCAGCTGGGGCTGGCGGGTGCCGTTCCTGATCAGCGTCGTCCTGCTGGCGGTCGGCCTGTTCGTCCGGCTGCGGGTCGAGGAGACCCCGGTGTTCAAGGCCGCCGCGGACCATGGCTCCCGAGCGCCGCTGCTGGACGTGCTCCGCCATCACCCGAGGACTCTCCTGCTCGGTGTGGGCGTCGGTCTGTCCGCCTTCGTGGCCCAGGGCACGCTGACCACCTATCTCATCGCCTACGGCGTGCGGGCCGGCTTCCCCCGGCCGGACGTGCTGAACGGGCTCACGCTCTCCTCGGCGCTGGCCGTCCTGAGCATCATCGGGTGGTCGGCGCTGTCGGACAGGGTGGGACGCCGCCCGGTCGTGCTGGCCGGCGCACTGCTCATGGCCGTGTTCGGCTTCGTCCTCTTCCCGATGGTGGACGCCGGCAGCGTCGCCGTCCTCACCGTCGCGCTCGTGCTGGGCCAGGCGGTCATCCACCCGATGATGTACGGCCCGCTCGCGGCGCTGTACACCGAGGTCTTCGCCACCAGGAGCCGCTACACCGGAGCCTCGATGGGCTACCAGCTCGCCGGGCTCGGCGCCGGCCTGGCCCCGCTGCTGTTCGCCCAGCTCGACGCGTCCACCGGCGGGGGAGGGACGATGATGATCTCGGTGATCATCGCCGCCTCCTGCCTGCTGACGGTGGTCTGCCTCCTGGCCCTGGGCGAGACCAGCCGCCGCGACCTGACCGCCGTCGCCCCGGCGGCGCGCGCGACCGACCCGGCCGAACCGTCCTCCACCTGACAGGAGTCGCCGATGCGTAACGCCGGACTGGGCGGCTGGCCGGCCCGCCGGGCGCGGATGAGTCCGAACCGCACCGCTTTCGTCTTCGACGGCCGGGCGCTCACCTACGCCTGGGTGCACGAGCGGACGACAAGGCTCGCATCGAGTCTGCGCGGCGCCGGGGTTCGGACCGGGGACCGGGTCGCCTACCTCGGCCCCAACCACGTCGCCTTCGCCGAGACCATGTTCGCCACGCACCTGCTCGGAGGGATCTTCGTCCCGCTGAACTTCCGGCTGACCGCATCGGAGATCGCCTACATGGTGGAGGACTCCGGCGCCTCCGTCCTCGTCTACGCGCCGGAGTGCGCCACGGTCGTACGCGATCTTCCGGGACTCCCGGGACTGCGCACGGCCGTGGCGCTGGAGTCGCCGGCACCGGGGGAGCGGGAGTACGAGACCTTTCTGTCGGGAGGCGATGCCACGCCGATCGACACCCCGGTCGCACTCGACGACATCGCTCTCATCCTCTACACCTCGGGCACGACCGGGCGTCCCAAGGGGGCGATGCTCAGTCACGCCAACCTGGTGTGGAACTGCTTCAACATCATGGTCGGGGTCGACGTGGCGAGCACCGAGGTGACGCTGATCAGCGCGCCGCTCTTCCACGTCGCGGCGCTGAACCAGACGTTGCTGCCGACCTTCCTCAAGGGCGGCACCTCGCTGATCATGCCGTTCTGGGACGTGGACTCCTGCTACGACCTCATCGAGAAGCACCGCGTCACCTGGATGTTCGGGGTCACCGCGATGTTCGCCGCCCTCGCGCGGTCGTCGCGGTGGGCCGACGCCGACCTGTCCTCGCTGCGGACCCTGATGTCAGGGGGAGCGGCGATCCCGGTCGCGTTGATCCGCACATACCAGCAGCGGGGCTTGGTCTTCTGCCAGGGCTACGGACTGACGGAGACCTCGCCGGGCGCCACCTTCCTTGAGGCGGGTGAAAGCGTGCGCAAGGTGGGGTCGGCCGGCGTGCCGGTCTTCTTCGCCAACATACGCGTGGTCCGGCCCGACGGCACGGAGGCCGAGGCCGGCGAGGCGGGCGAAGTGCACATCCAGGGGCCCAACGTCACCCTCGGCTACTGGCGGAACCCGGAGGCGACCGCCGCCGCGCTGACCGAAGGAGGCTGGTTCCGCTCCGGGGACATCGCCACCCTCGACGACGAGGGGCACCTTCACATCGTCGACCGGCTGAAGGACATGTACATCTCCGGCGGGGAGAATGTCTATCCGGCCGAGGTGGAGGGTGTGCTCTTCGGGCATCCGGCCGTGGCGGAGGCCGCCGTGGTCGGGGTGCCCGACGAGAAATGGGGCGAGGTCGGCCGGGCCTTCGTCGTCCCCCGTGACGGCGTCGCCCTCACCGCGGCAGAGCTGGCGGACTTCCTCCGTTCCCGGCTCGCAAAGTACAAGATCCCCGTCTATTTCGACATCGTGGACACACTGCCGAGAACCGGCTCAGGCAAGATCCTCAAACCGGAGCTTCGAACACGGCTCCTGCCGCCCGGCGCTGCACCGCCCCGATCGCCGGCCTCCGCGTCCCCCGACCGCCAGGAGCACAGGTGATCAGAGGCGGCTATCCGCCCGAGGGCAGCGCGCCGCCCGCGAGTTGCGCGCCACCGGTGAGCATCCCCGCAAACGGACCGCCCAGCCGACCGGCTCCCTGACCGCCCACGAGCCGCACATCGCACGGCTGGTGGCCACCGGGGCGACCTCCCCGGGAGGTCGCTGCGCACCTGTTCCTCAGTCCACGCACGGTTGAAGCCCGCCTCCGCTGGGCATCGCCTCCCGCCGGCAGCTCAGAGAACTGCCGCTTCCCTGACCAGACAGGCAGACCACGGTCAGGCACCGGGTTTGGGTCGACCGGGTTAGGCAATTCTCCCTGACGCGAAGTAGCGTCTGCTGCGCGAATCCGACCTTCCACGCGGCGAGCGGGGAGCGCTACCGATCTGGTTCGTCTGGCCGCCGGTCAACCCCCGGCGGACCGGAGATGACGATTTGTCACAGCACCGAAACAGGAGGCTCAACGAACAATGTCCATCGACGTCAACGTGACCAGGAATCCGGACCGGCGGCGCTACGAAGCCTCCGTCGGCGAGACGACGGTCGCCGGATTCATCGACTACCAGGAGACCAGCGAGATGATCGTCCTGGCTCACACCGAGGTCGACCCGACCTTCGAGGGTCGAGGAATCGGCGGCGCCCTGGCCCGCGCCGCGCTCGACGACATCCGCGAACGAGGACTGAAAGCGCTGGTGATCTGCCCCTTCATCCTCAGTTGGCTGCGCAATCACCCCGAGTACCGCGACCTGCTCTACAATTCGGCACCGTCCAGGGCCGACGACTAGGTGGCATGACCGACCTGACCCTCGACCCGGTGACCGTGCCGCCGGGATTCGACGGCCGGCAGCGAAGCTCCTCGATCGTGCCGGCGTCAACCCCCGTCTCGTCGTGAGTACGACCGGGAGTTCGTACGCCGCGGCCGCACGGGCGATGGTGCAGTCCAGGCCGCGATCGCGTCGTCGCAGGCCCGCGGGTGGATCGACTGACCACAGTTCGCCGAGCTGTACCGGCGGCCGGCCGGCCTCGCTGGCTTGCCGGCGGTTGAGCTGCACCGCCGTGGCGGTCGTCCAGGCTTGCGACCCCGGCGCGGCGCTACGCGTCGTGGACCACCTCGACCTGGACGGTTACCTCTACTTCCCCGCCCCCCGCGGCGGCGGTTCCTGACCCACTGGCTCGAACAGCTCTGAATTCCCTGAGGTCCGAGGTGTCCCCCGGGAGGCCGCCTGTTCGTCGCCTGGATATGAGCGACAACTACTCCGGCCTTCCGCGCGGCATCGACGTCGGTCTCCAGATCGACAGCCGAGGGTGAGGCACCCAGGGCACATCCGCCGCAAGGAGCCGTCCGGGCTGCTGGTCACCGTCATCCTCTTCGCGCTCGCCGCGCTCGTCGCCTGGGGCCGGTTCGGCCCCTACGCCGGGTGACCGCCCTAGGCAGGCATGGGCGTCCGGTACTTGGGTGACCGCTCCAACGCGCGCGGACGTACGAGCCGGGATCTGTGCCTTCCGTAACCGGCGGACGGCGTCCTGTCCTGAAAGGAGGTGCGGCCGATGCGACGCGACCCCGTCTGGACCTGACGAGGTGATCCCGCGGTGGGGTGGTGATGTCTGCGACGAAACAGGCGGGTCACCACCCACCGCGGTGAGCCGGCGCCTGCCCGCGCGGGTTGCCGGAAACATGACAGGACCTGCCGCGGTGCTGGTTCGTCGAGGACAGCCGAGGAGGACCGGACGGAATCGTCGTACGCCAAAGTGCTCGCGATAGGCGAGTTTCGCGGATTATGGCTGGGCGGGTTACTGTCGCGAGCGGGCAGCCAGCTGGCGCGCGTCGCGCTGGCCGTCGTCACCTACGAGCGCAGCGGCTCGGCCGCCGTCACCACGCTCGTCTACGCGATGACGTTCGTGCCCGCGCTGATCGGAGGGCCCGCGCTGGGCTGGCTGGCCGACCGCTACCCGCGGCGCGAGGTCGTGATCGCCTGCGATGTGATCAGGACCGTCCTCATCGGATTCGTCGCGCTGCCCGGCCTCCCGCTGCCCGTGTTGTGCGCCCTGGTCTTCGCCTCCCAACTGCTCGACTCGCCGAGCAGGGCGGCACGCGTCTCGCTGACGCCCGAAGTGGTGCCCCGCGAGCTCTACCAGACCGGAGTGGCGGTCCACCAGCTGAGCGACCAGGTCGTGACGCTGCTCGGCTTCGCCGGCGGCGGCATCGTGGTGGCGCTGGTCGGCGCGGAAACGGCCATCCTGATCAACGCGGCCACGTTCGCCGCCGCCGCGTCACTCACCCTGGCCACAGGGCGCCGGCGCCCGGCGGCCGCGGGAAAGCAGCCGGTCTCCCTCCTCGGCGGGCTGCGGCTGGTGGCCGGGCATCGCGCGTTGCGCAGCCTGCTGGGCCTGGCCATGTTGTCGGGCTTCCACGTCATCCCCGAGGCGATCGCGGTGCCGTACGCCGCCTCGTTGGGCCTGGGCACCACGCAAGCCGGGCTCCTCATGGCCGCCCTGCCCGCGGGCAACGTCATCGGCGTGTTCGTGCTGTCCAGATTCCTCACCGAATCGCGGCGGATGGCGCTGATGGCCCCCATGGCGGTGCTGGCCGGCGTGCCGCTGGTGGCCAGCGCGGCGGACCCCGGCTACGTGCCCTTGCTGCTCCTGTGGACGGCGTGCGGGGTGCTCACCGGCTACCACGTGGCGGCCAACGCGGAGTACGTGAGGATCGCTCCGCCGGAGAGCAGGGGACAGGCGGTCGGCCTGGCCTCCTCCGGCATGGTCGCCGCCCAGGGGCTGGGCATCCTGCTCGGCGGCCTTCTCGTCGAAGCGGCCGGACCGGAGTACGGCCTGGCGATAGCCGGCGCCGCCGGGCTGATCGCGGGAGTGCCGGTACTGCTGGCCTGGAACAGGGCCGTCAGGGCCTCGCCCCCGTCCACCTGATCACGATGCTGGGGCCGCAAGCGCGACCGAGTCAGGGGGCGGGCGGGAAATCGTTACCTTGGCAAAATACGGGTGGTGTCCCCTGCGCGGCCGCTCGTTCGTCGTACTGATGAGAGCCCACTGCCTTGGAGGTCGCGATGCAGTACGCCCTGCTGATCTATGCCGAGCCCGGCTACCTGGAGACGTCGTCGGATGAGGAGCGTGAGGCGGCGTACGCGGAGTATTTCGCGATGGCCGACGACGACCGCTACGTCAGTGCCGCGCAGTTGCAGCCCGCGGAGACGGCGACCTGCGTGCGGCTGTCCGGCGGCCGGACGCTGATGACCGACGGCCCGTTCGCCGACACCAAAGAGGTGCTGGGTGGCTTCTGCCTGATAGAGGCCGCCGACCTGGACGAAGCGCTCGAATGGGCGGCGCGCGTCCCGGCCCTGCGGTTCGGCGGCACCGTGGAGGTCAGGCCGGTGGTGCGGCTCTGAGCGTGCTGGAGGAGGTGTTCCGCGACCAGTGGGGCCGGGTGCTGGCCTCGCTGGTCGGGTTCCTCGGTGACTTCGACCGGGCTGAGGAGGCGGCGCAGGAGGCCTTCGCCATCGCGGCGGAGCGCTGGCCGGCTTCAGGCGTGCCGGCCGCTCCGGGCGCATGGCTGGTGACGACGGCCAGGAACCGGGCGATCGACCGGATCCGCCGGGAGCGCACCCTGGCCCAGAAGATCCTGCTGGCGGCGCCGGAGGCCATCATGGACGAATTCGACGACACGCTGATCAAGGACGAGCGGCTTGAGCTGATCTTCACCTGCTGTCATCCGGCGCTGCCGCTGGAGGGGCAGGTGGCGCTCACGCTGCGTGCACTCGGCGGCCTCCAGACCGCGGAGATCGCCCGAGCGTTCGTGGTCTCGGAGGAGACCATGAAGCGGCGCCTGACCCGCGCGAAGGCCAAGATCAAGGCAACCGGGATCCCGTTCGCGGTCCCGGGCGCGCATCTGCTGCCCGAACGGCTCGACGCGGTGCTGGCGGTCATCTATCTGATCTACAACGAGGGCTACAGCGGCCGGGTCGATTTCGGCGCCGAGGCCATCCGGCTGGGGCAGGTGCTGGCCGGGCTGATGCCGCGAGAGCCAGAGGCACACGGGCTGCTGGCGCTGATGATGATCCACCACGCGCGGCGGCGGGCCCGGTTCTCCGGTGACGATCTCGTACTGCTCGACGATCAGGATCGGTCGTTGTGGGACCTGCGACAGATCGCGGCGGGCCGGGCGGCGCTGGATCGGGCGATGGCGCTGGGCGGGCGCGGCCCGTACGTCGTGCAGGCCGCCATCGCCTCGCTCCAGGCGCGTGAGCGGATCGACTGGCCGCAGGTCGCCGAGCTGTACCGGCGGCTGGCCGACCTGACCGGCTCGGCGGTGGTCGAGCTCAACCGTGCTGTGGCGGTCGCCCAGGCAGGCGATCCCGCCGCGGCGTTGCGTGCCGTCGATGGCCTCGACCTGGACGGCTACCTGTATTTCCACTCGACGCGCGGGGAGTTGCTGCGGCGTCTGGGCCGTGACGCCGAGGCCCGGACGGCCTACCGGCGCGCCCTTGAGCTGGCCGACTCGACCCCCGAGCGGCGGTTTCTGACCCGGCGCCTCGAACAGCTCTGAGCCTGCCGGTCCCTCCGAGGTCGGGTGGGTCTCGGCAGCTCATCTCGTCCGCGTGGTGAGCGACCGGCCTGTCACTCACATGGACAAGGGGATCAGCGTGTTCGCCGTCTACCTCGTTATCACTTCTCTCGCCTCGGCCGTCGTCGGGCTGGCCGCAATCGCCAACCTCATCGGCCATGACTACCCCAAGAAGCAGGCGGACCAGCTTCGCGTGCCGCGTTCCTGGACGCTCCCGCTGGGCTTGATGCTGGCGGCGGGTTCGCTGGGACTGCTGGCCGGGTTCGCCGTTCCGGTGCTGGGCCTGCTCGCCGCCGCCGGCCTCGTGTTGTACTTCCTCGGCGCGTTCTGCGTTCATCTGCGGGCTCGTGACCACCACTTCGGCGCCTGGTCCGTGTTCTTCGCACTGGTGGCGGCCGCCTTGGTCGTGAACGTGGCCTACTACTGAGTTCCGGTCCCAACCGAGATCAGTTCGTCCGCGACGCCTCGAGTCTGGACGGCTTGGAGAACGTCCTCATCTGGCTCATCAGGGTTGCGGAGCGGAGCTGCCGCGGAGTGGGTGTTGGTCAGGTGTGGCAAAGAGGGCACGCCGCCGCGCCGATTCGCCACTGCAGTGTGAGCCCTATCACGTTCGCCGGCCGTCCTGACGCGCCGGACTCATTCGTCAATGATCCGTACCCGCCACCGCGGCAAGAAGTTTTCAGATACAGCCCTCAGACCTAGACGTTCAGTGAAGCGCTGCTGGTGCGGACGCACCCTCCGGCAAGAGCCCGATGTCGTCATCCATCATGTTCGCAGGAGAGAGGAAACCGATGAAAGATCTGCAGACTGTCGCCGACCGCGTCGAGATCGAGGCGCTGCGGGGCGAACACGTCGACGCGGCGATGAACGGCGACTACGACCGTTTCGCGTCGCTGTTCACCAGGGACGCGGTGTGGCGGATCCCTCCCGCCGACGTCGAGTTCACCGGGCGGAAAGAGATTCGCGCCGGTATCGAACGGCTGCAGGATGCGTGGGAGTTCTGGGTGCAGACCGTGCACCCGGGCACGATCCAACTCGATGGCGACACCGCGACCGGCCGGGAATCCGTCTTCGAGATAGGTCGCCAGCGCGACGGCAGGTCGGTCGTCATGTACGGCCTGTTCCATGACCGTTACCAGCGCACCCCGGATGGCTGGAAGTTCACCGAGCGCGTCCTCGAACCTAAATACCTCGACACCACTGCGCTGACGGGCTCGCCTCACGTGACCTGGGACTCCGCCGGCCCAGAGGCCGTGAACGCCTCCTCTGCGTAAGAAGCCCGATAACCGCGCGACCATCCGAACGCCGTATGTGCCGGGCGGATCTGCAGGGAGCAGCGCGCTGGGGTCGGCGGCAGGCGGGGGTGCGGTCGGGGAGGTCGTCCGCCTGCGCCCGATGTGGCGGCCGAACTTGGGCCGCAACGGAGTGGTGTGCAGGGTGGGGGAGCGGGACCGTATTGCTGCTGCACGACGAGGGGCAGGGGAGCGATGCAAGGTGCTGGCTTACGCGGATTGTGCACTGGGTGTCGAGGACAACAGCACGTGATCACCGATGTGGTTGTGGAGCGGAGCCAGCTTAGAAATCTACATTGTAAAGGGCCTGGGTTGGTGAAGATCCTGCTCTCATACCTGACAACCACAACAACAAAACCGCGCCAGATGGCGAGCTCGCCGCGGATCAATGAGAACGCCACTGTTACCGGGCCAGGCAACAGTGGCGGTGCTCGCTCCTCATCGCGCCGACCCGGTTTCCCGGCGATACGGCGGTTCGCGGCATCGGGCACCGCCGGGAATTGCTTGGCGATCTCCAGCGCGGTGACAGGGTCCGGCTCTGTAGCTGTTTGACCGGGCGTTTGTGAGGGTGGAATCGAGATCTGGTCGGTAGCGCCCGAGTGTGCCGTGCTGAGTTCGGAACGCCAGGGCTACCTGCGGACTCGGATCGCGCACCGATGAGGTTTCCGCATCGTGCCCGTCTGTACGTGTGAGATCGACTCACGGAAGGCTGACATGATGCGGAAACTGACCTACGGCATGAACCTGAGCCTGGACGGCTACGTCGCCGCGCCCGGTGAGGACCTCGGCTGGAGCGTGCCGAGCGACGAGCTGTTCCAGTGGTGGTCCGACCGGGTGGGGGCGACCGGCCTGGCGCTGTACGGGCGCAAACTGTGGGAGGCGATGAGCTCCCACTGGCCGACCGCCGACCAGCAGCCCGGCGCCACACCGGCGCACATCGAGTACGCCCGCCGCTGGCGGGACATGCCCAAGGTGGTGTTCTCCTCGACGATCGACAAGGTCGACTGGAACACCCGTCTGGTCACCGGCGACGCGGTCACCGAGATCACCCGGCTCAAGTCCGAGGACGGCGGCCCGATGGACATCGTTGGCGCCACACTTGCCGCAGCGGCCATGCGGGCCGGGCTGATCGACGAGTATGTGCTGGTCACCGCACCGGTCTTGCTGGGCGGTGGCACGCCTTTCTTCACGGCCCTGGACAGTTGGGTGAACCTGAACCTGGTGGAGACGCGGACGTTTTCCGGCGGCCTGGTGTTGACCCGATACGAGACGAGGCGATGAGCACGGGCCGCCCCGCCGGCAACGTCGGCGGGGCGGCCCGTGCGCTGGGCTCGTCTGATCACAGTGTCGGGGGCAGGTCCAGCCATGGTTTGTCGGTGGCGTCGAATCCGGTGAGCTCGGCGATCTTCCCGTCGACGATGTGCAGGACCGCGATGTTGAACAGCCGGTATTCCGGGTTGTCGGGGGTGCGGAGGTACAGCGCGGCGGCGGGCATGCGGTTGACCGTCGTGGCGGTACAGCGCCAGTCGTCGTAGCCGCGCTGGAAGAGCCCGCTGGAGACCCAGCCGTCCGCCGCGTCCTTGGCTGTGACGACCAGGGTGCCCGGATCGGGCAGCATCGTGAAGCGCAGGTCGTCGCGCAGCAGGGCCATCAGCCTGTCGAGGTCGTTGCGTTCATGGGCGTCCATGTACGACTTCACCACGCCGCGCTCGTCATCCGACAGCTCGTGGGTGGCGGGGCTTCGCCAGTCGAGGCGGCGGTCGGGCAGTTGCTCGCGCATCGTCACACGGGCCCGCTGCAGTGCGCTGGTCACCGATGCGACGGTCAGTTCGAGGGCGTCGGCGGCTTTCGACGCCGGCCAGCCGAGGACGTCGCGCAGGATGAACACCGCCCGTTGCCGCGGAGGCAGGTGCTGGACGGCGACGATGAACGCCAGCTCGATCGTCTCCCGTGCCACCACCGATTCCTGTGGGTCCTCGGGGAGCATCTGGTCGGGGTACGGCTGCAGGTACAGCATCTCGGAGCCGGGGTCCGGCAGCTCGGACGGTACGGGTGTGCGGTCGTTGCGCTTCTCCAGGAAGTCGAGGCAGGCGTTCGTCGCGATCCGGTACAGCCAGGTCCGCAGGGCCGCGTGGCCCTTGAACGACTCTCGCTTGTTCCATGCTCGCAGGAACGTCTCCTGCGTCATGTCCTGGGCGTCCTCGTAGTTCGCGAGCATCCGGTAGCAGTGCACCTGCAACTCACGCCGGTGGCGCTCCGTGATGAGTGCGAACCGCGCCGTGTCGCCTGAGCGGGCCGCCGCGATGAATGTGGCCTCGTCGGCGCCTTGCAGTGTGGCGTCGGTCATGGTCGTCAATCCTTCCACCGGTACGAGAGGGCTTACAGAACTGACGACGTGGCGGAGGATTTCTGATCGGTGAAGCCGCTTACACCGGGCCTGGATCCAGGACACGGGTTCATCATCGTCGACCGTGTGAACGGCGGGCGCCGATTCTCCGGGTCTGCAACGCAACACCGAAGTCACCGTTCAGGCAACCCCGAGGTTCCGAGTTGCGTGCTAATGTGCTGCATCATTAGTACATTTGGGGTGGCCATGGTCGGCTGGAGTCTGTGGATCGCGATCTTCCTGGCCATCGTGGTGCTGCTGCTGTACCGGGCTTTCCGTCCCCACCGCCGCGCCCAAGTGGTCGAGTGGGCCGCCGGCCATGGCCTGCCCGCCACCGGCCTTGACTGGGACGAGGCGAGCCGTTACCTCGACCGCAGCCGGTGTCTGCGCACTGTCGGGTTCGTCATCCCCCTTTTCTTGGGAGGTACGACGAGCATCGTCTGGGCGCTGGTCTACACCCAGCCGTCCCCGCCCTTCCCGTTCGACTTGCTGGGGTCGCCGTCCTGGCTGGTGGGGTACCTGCTCGGGGCGGTCCTGGCCGAGGTGACCTGGACCCGTCCACGTACCCAGAAGGCGGCCGCCCTCGTGCCCAGGCGGGTGGCCGACTACATCGGGCGCCCGGCGCTGGTCCTCATCCGTGTCGTGGGCCTGGCCACCATCGCCGTGGGCGTGATCGGTCATTGGTTCCTCGCCGGCCACCTCCGCGCCGGGTTCGGGTTCGGGCCCGTACCGGCGGTGACGGCGGCGGTCGTGCTGGTGTTGATGGAGGCATCGCTCTGGTTCATCGTGCACCGGCGTCAGCCCGTGGGATCCGAGTCACAGATGAGGCTGGACGATGCCCTGCGCTCCACGACGATCCACCGGATGGCCGGTGCCGGTCTCGGCATGATGTTCCTGTTCCTCGGATACGAGCTCTTCTCCATCGGGGGCGGCATCGAGGGCCAGGCCCTGCGGATCATCCTGCCGTGGGCAGGGGTGGCGTGCGTGTTCGTGGGCGCCCCTCTGAGCTGGCAGCGCGTCGGGCATCCGCGCGTGTGGCCGGTCAGGCGCCACACGTCAGGTGAGGCGGCCTCGCCGATGGACACAGCCGACCGGACGGCGACATGATCCTCCATCTCGACCCCGCCTCACCGCTTCCTCCGTACGAGCAGTTGCGGGCGCAGATCGCCACTATGGCCGCCACCGGCGTGCTGCCGCCGCTGACCCGCCTGCCCAGCATCCGGCAGCTCGCCCGGGACCTGGGACTGGCCACGGCGACGGTCGCGCGAGCCTTCCGCGAGCTCGAGCGTGACGGCGTCATCGAGACCCGCGGGCGGCACGGGACCTACGTCCGCGAAACTCCCGGTTCCGCCCTCGGCGTGGACGCTGAGCAGCGCCTGGCGGAGGCGGCGCAGGTGTTCGCCGTCCAGGCGCGGCAGCTTGGCGTCGACGCCGCCCGCGCGTTGCAGCAGGCCAAGTCGGCCCTGGAGGCGGTCACGGGCCGCTGAAGGATCATCGATTCGGGCTTGTCTCCACGTTGTGGTCGCCGGGCATTCCCAAGGTAGAAGGCGATGTCGAAGGCCGACACCTGCAGTGCGGCTTGGGAGAGGATGTCCCACACGCACACCTCGCCGTCGGCGCGGCTGGCCACGATCGACAGGATGCGCAGCCGCACCGGATCCCCCAGCGCTTTGAACGCCCGCGCCACCCCGGCCGCCTGCGCGGCGTCCAGCGGCTCGCGGGTTAGCGGCGGGCTGCACTCCAAAAGCTCCAGCGGTTCCACACGCCCTCCATATCGATGCTCCACGCAAGCGCGATCAAGGACAGTCGCTCTTGATCAGATCCGGCCCTCGCGTGGTCCCTCCGGTCTTCTGAGTGGGTGATCGCGGGACGTATGGCAACCCATGGGAGGATTGGTCCGTGGGAGCATCAGTGAGGCAGATTCAAGTCACCTTCGACTGCGCATCACCTGAGCGCGTTGCTCGTTTCTGGTGTGAGGTGCTGGGGTACGTCCCGCCGCCGCCACCGGAGGGGTTCGCCAGTTGGGACGACTTCAATCGCACGCTGCCGCCTGAGCAGCGGGATTCATGGTTCGCATGCAGTGACCCCTCGGGCGTGGGGCCGCGGCTGTACTTTCAGCGCGTTCCCGAAGGCAAGGTCGTCAAGAACCGGCTGCACCTTGACGTGCGGGTCGGCACCGGGCTGGTGGGGGAGGAGCGCCTGGCGGCCCTTGAGGCCGAATGCGCTCGGCTGATCCCGCTCGGCGCGGTACGCGTACGGCTCCTGCCTGCCGATGAGGAGAACGAGTCGTGCCTGGTCATGCAAGACGTCGAGGGCAACGAGTTCTGCCTCGGCTGAGTGGCAGGCAGGAAGAAGAGTCCGGCCGGCTATACCCATTCCCTTCTGGTGGTGGTGTCGTGCTGCCGGACGGCCCCTCGATGTCGATCTGATCAGCTGCGCGTCGGGTGTGCTGGTCGCGCAGGAGCGCCTGCGCGACGGCGGTCGATGCGATAGCCGTCGCCGAGCAGAGCGGGACTCATGCGAGAGGGGGAACGGGATACGCGATCATGTGATCCATGTCGATCCCCCCGGACCCGCCCGCACCCGCACCACCGCCAGAGTCCAGACGGTCACGAACGGCCCGCCGAATCGGCTGCCTGGCCGTGGCGTTAGTGCCGCTCCTGCTGCTCGCGGCGATCGTCAAGGCGCCGGCATGGATCGATGACCACCGGCTGGCGCGCATGGTGGACCGGATCCAGGAGTATCCTCCGCCGGCGGGAGCGGACCTCGGGTACTTCGACCGGCACGTCGAGGTGAGCGGCGACTCCGGCGACTGCTGGTACACCATCCGTTTCGAGCTCTCCACCGACCGGCCCATCCAGGAGGTGCTGAACCACTACCGCCAGGCGAAGATCGAGGACCCCGACGGAGACCTCGGCGACTACGAGCTGGTCGCCTACACACCATTCGACGAGTCCGGCACCCCTGTGGATGGCACCTCCGCCACGAACTCCATGATTCTCCACCTGGACGGCATGTACGACGGCACCTGGTTGGACATGCGTTGCTATTGACGCCGCAGCGCCGCTCAGTGCTGACGACTGTCTCGAACTCAACGGCCGGTTCCGGCTGGACATGGAAACCCGGCTCGACCTCTCCGTGGCCTGAGCGGACGCCGGTGACCGGTGAAGGGATCATGGAGCGGCCGGGTAGGTCAGCTCTTCATGCGGGCGGCTGCGCGCAGGAGCCCGGTGTCGCGGGTGGTCATCGCCTCCAGCAGGCCCGTGCCGCGCCGCTGGAGCAGGCGCACGGTGAGCGCGGGTGTCGCGCCCAGAACGGTGGACACCAGGACGGCGACCAGGACGCTCCCCCACCACGAACCGCCGATGACGCCGGGCAGGATGGCGGCCAGCAGGACCACGGGGAAGATCGTCATTTGTCCGCCCGTCGGATCGCCCGCTCGCTGTCCCGGGTAGATGCGGTCGCGGGCGTCGGTGCCCACGGCCGGCATCACGAGCGCGAGCAACGGCGCCCCGGCGCAACCCGCCGCGGCCGCGGTGATGGCGCCGCCGAGGGCGGCACCTCCCAAGGGTGAGCCGGTCGCGGCCCACAGCACGGCCGCCAGCGCGATGGCCGGCAGGCCGAACAGCAGCGCCCACGCCGCCATCCGTCCGTGCACGTCGGCCTTGAGGGCGCCCGGTGTGGTGAGGAGCTGCCACAGGGCCGTGCCGTCCAGGGCATAGGTGTTGATCGCGACCATCGCGCCGAACACGGCGGCTGCTGTGCCTACCAGGGGCAGCGCCCAGCTCCAGTCGGTGAAGGCGATGATGAGCGCCATCAGCAGCGGTGTCAGCCAGGCGCTGCGCAGCTCGACGCCGCGCGCCGGGTCACGTAGCCAGGTGACCAGCTCTCGCGAGACGACCGCGGCCACCCGCGGTGTCGCGAACGGCAAGGACAGCCCACGCGCCAGTACGGCCGGCCGCCGCGAGCTCGCCCGGTGAGGCGGCCGGCGCAGGGCGCGAGCCGTCAGCGCGATCCAGCACAGGTGCAACAGGGCGCCCGAGGTCAGCAGCGCCGCCAGTGGCAGCAGGACCGCTCCCGTCCCGGCGTCGTCGCGGGCGGCGAGCGCCGCGCTATACCCCCAGCCGGTGGGCAAGGTGGCGAGTACGTCGATCACCGGCTCGGGCAGTTTCCCGGCCGTGGGGGTGACCAGGGCGGTGTCCCCCTCGCCGAGACGCGGCAGCAGCCAGGCCGCGACCGGCACCCATCCGGCGAACGACAGCGCGAGCATGATCGCGGTCTGTACGGCGGCCAGCGTCATCCCGGCCCGGGTCTGCAGCAGCCAGGACGCCAGCGCCGCCACCGTCTTGCCCGCCCAGGTGAGGAGATACAGCTGGGTCGCGACCGCGGCGATGGCGGTCGCGGCCGCCGCCGTGCCACCCGGCGCGGCCAGTACCGCCAGCGACGACAGGCACGCCACCGTGATCAGCGGGCCGACGCCCAGCAGTTCGGTCCACGACAGGGCCCGCGCCAGCCGCCACGACCGCAGCGGATAACCGCGCAACCACTCGCGGGAGATGACCGACGGATCATGGCGAGGCTGGGCCAGCGGCCCGAACAGCCACATGCCGCCCCATACCGTGAGCGCCATGGCGATCCAGCCCTCGTGGATCACGCCATCGGCGGTCGATGACGCGCCCGCGATCACCAGGGCGGCCAGGACGAGCCCGGCGACCAGGCTGAAGGCGCGCTCGTTGTGCGGGCCGTTGCGCAGCAGGCGCAGCTTGAGCGCGAGCAAGGCCCGGGTCATGACAGCCACTCCAGCGGCCGCACCGGATCGGCGCCCACCAGGTCGACGAACCGTTCGTTCAGCGTCGAGCCCGCGGCCACCTCCGCCACCGGCCCTTCAACCAGCACCCGGCCGCCGGCCACCACCGCCACCCGACGGCAGTTACGCTCGACGAAGTCCATGATGTGGCTCGACAGGACCACCGTGCCGCCGGCGTCGACGTACTGCTTGAGCACCTGCTCGATGGAGCGGGCCGAGACCGGGTCGATCGCCTCGAACGGCTCGTCCAGCACGAGCACCCGGGGCCGGTGCAGCAGCGCCAGCGCAAGATTGATCTTCTTGCGCATGCCGGTGGAGTACTCCACGATCAGTGTGCGCAGAACCGCGTCGAGTCCGAGGATCTCCAGCAGATCGCCGGCCCGTGCCCGCCAGCCGTCGTCCAGGCCGCGCAGTCCGGCGCTGTAGCGCAGGACCTCGGCGGCGGTCAGCCGTTCGGGCAGGGACAATCCGTCCATCATGACGCCGAGCTGCGCGAGCGCGGCCTCTCGCGCGGTGCGCAGGTCATGACCGGCGACCCGGATCGTGCCCGCGGTCGGCTCCCGCAACCCGCACATGGCCGTCAACGTGGTGGTCTTGCCGGCCCCGTTGGGGCCCACGATGCCGTAGAACATCCCCGCCGGGATGCTGAGGCTGAGCCGGTCGACGGCGAGCACGGTGCCGAAGCGCTGAGTCAGGTCCAGTACTTCGATAGCGGGGGCGCAGGGATCGTTCAACAGACTTCCTCACTCGGCCGTGTGGGCGAGGATCGCGTCGGCCAGCTCCTGGTGGGTCTCCGGTGGCAGCGTGTGCCCCATGCCCGCAACGATCATCAGCCGTGCCCCTGGGATCCGCTCGGCGATGATCGCGCCGTGACCCGGCTTGACCGGCTCGTGGCTGCCCTCGATGACCAGCGTGGGCGTCTTCACCTGGTCCAGTACGCCCACCGGCTCGAAGCCGGGGTCGGCCGCCGCGGCCAGCCGGTGGTTGGCCACAGCCGACAGGTCGCGAGCCCGGTCGTGGACGCGCTCCTGCAACCGGCGGGCCTCGTCCTCGTCGAACGGCAGTCCGGTGCCGTGCAGGACCCGCTGCTCGGCGATCATGCCGTCGATGAGCGCCCGGCGGTCCTGCGGCGGTGGGGCGGCCACCAGGGCGCGGAAGAAGTCCACGAACTCCGGCGCCGGCTCCGGCAGGCTGCCCTCGGGCTGCGGCTGTCCCGTCAGTGCCCGCACGAGCACCTGGCCCTCGCCGCCGCAGAGCGGCGAGGAGGCGATGACGGTCAGCGAACGGACCCGCTCGGGCCGTTCCACGGCGATGAGCTGGCCGAGCAGGCCGCCGGCCGAGTGCCCGACCAGGTGGGCGCTCTCCAAGCCGTGGGCGTCCATCACGCGGTAGACGTCGCTCTTGATGTCGTCCCACGTGTACGGCTCGGCTGCGAAGTCGACCGTGCCGGACATGCCGGTGTCGCGGTGATCGTACCGGATCACCCGGCGGCCGCCGGCGGTCAGGCGACCGACGAACTCGTCCGGCCACAGGACGCCCTGCGACATCGAACCCATGATCAGCAGGATCGGCGTGTCCGTCGCGGCGCCGAACTCTTCACTCCAGATGTCCACGTTCTGCATGTCTCAGAGCATGCCGTCCCCGGCTACGGGCGCCTTCTGTAGAACTACTGGCCGCGCCAGATCCGTACGGGAGCCGATACCCGGCTCCGGAGAGATCTTGTCCAGCTGGGCCAGGGACGGCACGTTCACCGCGATGCCGCATGCGGTGCAGGCCCGGGCCGATGCGCACGGTGACATCGATGGGCTGGTGGCGGTGGACTCGACCATCGTGCGTGCGCACCAGCACGCCGCCGGTGCCCGTAAAGGAGGCTCGTCACAGGCTCGCCGGCAGATCACGCCCTCGGCCGATCCCGCGGCGGGCTGACCAGCAAGATCCACCTGGTCTGCGAATACGCGGTCTCGGCAGCGGCTACAGGGCGGCGTCGAGCAGGCAGCGGGGTGACCCGTGCAGTTCGTCCGTGACCACCCGTCCGGCCACGCCGAACACGTCAGCCAGGAGTTCCGGCGTGATCACGTGCTTCGGTGCGCCGTCGGCCCAGACCCGTCCCTCGTGGAGAGCGACGATGCGTTCGGCGAAGCGAGCCGCATGGTCCAGCTCGTGCAGGACGGTCACGACCGTGAGTCCGCGGATCTCACGCAGGGCGCGCACCAGTTCCAGGACCTCGAGCTGATGGCGGATGTCCAGATGGGCGGTCGGCTCGTCCAGGAGCAGGATGCCGGTGTTCTGGGCCACGGCGAGCGCCAGCCGGACGCGCTGACGCTCACCGCCGGACAGCGTGTCGAGGACGCGGTCGGCGAGATGGGCGACCCCGGCCAGCTCCAGCGCCTCGTCCATGGAGTCCGACTCCCGCAGCAGGCCGAACGGTCCCTGGTGGGGGTAGCGGCCCTGGCGGACGAGTTGGCGCACGGTCATCGCGGGGACGGGGGGCAGGCTCTGGTGCAGGACCGCCAGCCGCCGCGCCACCTGCCGCCGCGACAGCGACGTCAGCTCCGCCCCGCCGAGCAGGATCCTGCCGGACGACGGTCTGAGCAGGCCGGCGACAAGGCGCAGCAGCGTGCTTTTGCCGCAGCCGTTGACGCCGACCAGGGCCACGAACTCGCCGGGCTCGACGGTGAGGTCGATGCCGGTCAGGACCGGGCGGGTGGTGTACGAGAAGTGCAGGTCCTCGACCTTGACGCTCATTGTGATCTTCCCAGTTTGATGAGGACGGCGGCGCCGGCCAGTGCGGTGATCACGCCGGTCGGGATGCCGAGCCGGTGCGTGCCGTCGAGGAGTTGCCCGGCGAGCTGGGCGAGGCTGTCAGCGCCCGCGAGCGCGATGGCGCCGACGACGGCGACGGTGAGGACGCGGCCGCCCAGTCTGCGCGCGACATGCGGGGCGGCCAGGCCGACGAAGGCGATCGCCCCCGCCAGGCTGGCCGCGCCGGCGGTCAGCATGATCGCCACGGTCAGCGCGACGGCCCGTCCGAGGCCGGGGTGCACACCGAGCGAGGCGGCGTGGTCGTCGCTGGGCGACAGGACGGCCAGCATGCCCGAGCACGCCCAGGCCACGGCGATGCCGCCGGCGATCCACCAGGAGGTGAGGGCCAGGTGCTCCCACACCCTTCCCTCCACCGAGCCGATCAGCCAGCGCAGCGCGTTGCCGAACCTGCTCGGCTGGTAGGCGAGCAGCATCGTGGTCAGCCCGGCCAGCAGCGCGCTGCCGAGCAGGCCGTGCACCACCAGGCCGGCCGGGTCTCGGCCCGCCGACAGCAGCCAGGTGAGCCCGCCGCCCAGCGCGCCCCCGGCGAGGGCGGCGAGCAGCGCCCCCGCCGCGGAGTCGGCGGGGAACAGGCCGAGGGTGAGCCCGCCGAGGATGCCGAGCACCGCGCCGGGGTTCACGCCGGAGAACTCGGGCGCGGCCAGCGTGTTGCGCAGCGTGGCCTGCAGCACGTATCCGGCGACGCCCAGGGCGGCGCCGGTGAGCAGGGCGGTGAGCAGCCTCGGCACGCTCAGCTCCCACACGATCTTCTCCGCCTGGCCGTCCGCGGCGCCGTCGAGCAGGCCGGTGATCGCGCCGAGCGGCTGACCGGAGGCGAGCAGGTGCACAGCCGCGACCGCCAGGAGCAGGGCCGCCGCCGCGACACCCCGAGCGGGCCTCGCCGACGTCATGAGGTCGCCCGCCGGCGCAGCAGTACGGCCCCCACCAGCACGCCGGTCAGCGCCGTCCACGCCCCGAGAGGCGTCTCCACCGGATCGAAGGCCAGCCGGGCGGCCAGGTCGGCCGTCACGGTGACCAGAGCCCCGAGCGCGGCCGACCATGGAAGCCAGCACCGGGCTCCGGCGTGCGGGCGCAACCGCCTGGCCAGCACCGGCGCCAGGAAACCCACCCACGCGATCGGGCCGCACGGCCCGGTCACGGCGCCGATCAGCAGGGTGGCCACCGCGAGCACCCCGAGACGGGCGAGGTTCACCCGGCTGCCGAGCGAGGCGGCCGCGTCGTCACCGAGGCGCAGCAGGCTGAGCGCGGGGACGCACAGCACGACGAGGGGGAGTGCGACGGCGAACCACGGCAGTGTCTCCGAGGCCTGCTCCCACATCAGACCGGACAGGCTGCCGACGAGATAGCGGAAGAGCATGTCGTACTGGAGGCGGTCGGCGGTAGCCATCACGGCCAGCAGCAGCGCCTGGATGCCGGTCGAGACGGCGGCGCCGATCAGCAGGACGCCTCCGGCGCTGCGGCCCGAACGGGCCGCGGCCAGCGTGACGAGCCCGCCGAGGGCGGCGCCGGACAGGCCCGCCAGCGGGTAGAGCGAGGGCGGCACGGGCAGCGTCCAGATCACGCATACGCTCACCGCTAGCGCGGCCCCGGTCGAGACGCCGAGCATCTCAGGCATGGCCAGCCGATTCCTGAGGGACTCCTGCAGCAGGAGCCCGGCCGTGCCGATCGCCGCGCCGCCCGCCAGGCCGATCAGCACGCGGGGCACGCGCAGTTCCCACACCACGAGGTGCGCGATCGACTCGGGAGCCATCGCGAGGAGGTCCTGCGGAGCCACGAACGGCGTGCCGAGGCAGAGGCCGGCCAGTGCCGCGACGGCGAGGCCGAGGCCGGCCGCCCAAGGCGCGACCGGACGCCCGCCGAGCGCAGCGCTCACCCGGCGGCCTTGGCGAGCGCTTCGTCCAGGATGACGCCGAACGCCCTGGTGCCCCGGCCGGACGCCCACAGTTCGGTCGGCACCTCGAACACCTTGCCGGCCGATACGGCGGGAACGCGCTTCCACACCGGGTTGTCCTTGTAGTGGTCGCTGACCTTGGTGCCGAAAGACTGGATGAAGATGATCTGAGGGGCCTTGGCCAGGATCTCCTCGATGCTGTAGGCCTGCGCGGTCTCGAAGCCGCCGCCCTTGCTGGGCCAGGGGTAGGCGAAGAACTGCGACATGAAGTGCCCCAGCACGTCTTCGGTCGTGTTGACGCCCACGGAGGTACCCCCGTACATCGCCAGGACCGGCGTCTTGTCCAGCCCGGCCGCCTTGGACCGGGTCGTTCCGTCGGCGAGCTTGGCGCGGAAGCGGGTCTCGGCCTCGGCCTGCTGTTGCCCGCGGTCGGTGAGCTGGGCGAGCGCGCGCAGGTACCCGATGGAGTCGTCGTACGACTTGACCTGGACCACCCACAGCGGCGCGAACTTCTCCACGGCGGTTCTGAGCTGGTCGTGCACACCGGCGAGGCCGATCACCAGGTCCGGTTTCGCCTCGGCGATCCTGGCGACGTCCTCGCCGCCGAAACTGCCGGGGATGACCGGGACGTCGGAACCCTTCGCGCCCAGGTAGGCGGAGTGGGAGAGCAGGCCGGGCGTGGTCGTGGCCACAGGGGTCAGGCCCAGCTCGACTAGGGCGTCGTCGCACAGGCCGGTCAGGCAGACGACGCGTTCGGGCTTCTTCTTCAGTGTGAACGTCTTGCCGTGCGGGTCGGTGATGGTCAAGGCCGCGCTGACCGGGGAGACCGGGGCAGCGGTCGCGGTGGCGGCCGGTGGAGGTGCCGTGGCCGTGGTGCCGGCTTGGGGGGCGCTCTGACTACAGGACGCCACCAGGACGAGCGGTATCAGGGCGAGGAGGCATCGCCTCAGCGCAGGCCGGGCGTGGTATCCGCCGATGGAGAAAGCGCCGTAGCGCATGGGGCCTCCGGTAGTGAAAATCATCGTCGAAATGGACAATGAAAATAGTTATCATTTACTCTCGCTTCGCATCAAGTCGGCACATCGTGTGCTTCAGGGACTCGGAAGGACAGCGCGTTGATCATTCATCGCCGGCTGCTGCAGCTGGCCGGGAGCGTGCGGGGGCCGATCGCGGCCTGTGTGGCGCTTGGCCTGGCGGTCAGCGCCGCGTACGTCACCCAGGCGGTCCTGCTCACCGCGGCCCTGGCAGCCCTGATCCGCGGTGACACCCCGGCCGCGGTGCGCCTGCTGGCCTGGGGATTCGCGGTGATCGCGGTGCGGTCGGCGCTCTTGTGGACCAGAGAGGCGGTGACCGTGTGGGCGGGCGGGCTGATCAAAGCCAGATTGCGCGACCGGCTGATCGTCCACCTGGGACGGCTGGGCCCCGCCCACCTGACCGGCACCCGCACGGGCAATGTGCAGACCACGCTGGTGGATGGCGTGGAAGGGCTCGACCCGTACTTCAGCCGCTACCTTCCGCAGGTCGTGGTCACCTTCTGCGTGCCGGTGGCGCTGGTCGGCTGGCTGTTCACGGTCAACGCGGCAGCGGCCGCCGTCCTGGCCGTCGCCGTGGCCGGTGTCCTGATCATCCCCAGGTTCTGGGACGCGACCCTGCTGCGGCGGGGACGGGGCCGCTGGGCCGCGTTCGCCGCGCTGGCCTCGGACTACCTGGAGGCGATGCAGGGCATGGCGACGCTGCGGGCCTTCGGCGCGGTCGGCACCCTGGGGACGCGGCTGGCCGGGCGAGCCCATGATCTCTACCTGACCACGATGCGTCAGCTCAGGGTCTCCCTTGTCGAGACCGGGGTCAGCGCGTTCTTCGTGCAGGCGGGCACTGCCGGGGCCGTTCTCGCCGCGACGACCTCGGGCAGTGCGTGGGAGGTGTTCGCGGTCCTGGTGATCGCCGTCGAGTGCTTCCGCCCTGTGAAGAATCTCTCCGACGCCTGGCATGCCGGATATCTCGGGATAACGGCGGTCGATGGCATCGAGGTCCTGCTGGCGGCGTCCCCTGCTGTCGCGGATCGGGGAACGCGGCACGACTTCCCCACGCCACCTGCCATCACGTTCGAGGGCGTCACCTTCGCCTATCCGGGCTCCGAGCGGCCCGCCGTCCGCGAGGTCAGCTTCACCGTCGAGCCGGGCCGCACCGTCGCCCTGGTCGGCCCGTCGGGCGCGGGCAAGAGCACGCTGGCAGCTCTCCTGCAACGTCACCACGACCCCGACGAGGGGCGGGTCAGCATCGGCGGCGTCGACGTACGCGACCTTTCCCTGGACGCCCTGCGCGGCGGCGTCGCGATCGTCGCCCAGGACACCTACCTCTTCCACGGCACCGTGGCCGAGAACCTGCGCCTGGCCAGGCCGGACGCCGGCGACGAGCAACTGATCGCCGCCGCCCGCCTGGCCGCCGCCCACGACTTCATCACCGAGCTGCCCGGCGGCTACGACACGCCACTGGGGGAGCGCGGCGCGACGCTTTCGGGCGGGCAGCGGCAGCGCCTGGCCATCGCGCGGGCGCTGCTGGCAGACGCGCCCGTCCTGGTGCTCGACGAGGCCACCTCGCACGTGGACCCGCGCACCGAGCAGGCCCTGTCCCAGGTGCGGCGGGGCCGTACCTGCCTGATGATCGCCCACCGCCCCGACACCATTCGGCAGGCCGACCACGTGGTGACCCTGGAGAACGGAACCGTCCTGGAGGCAGTGGCATGAACCCGTCCATCCGCTGGCCCGCGGGAGCCGTCGGCGCGCATCGCCGGGCCTTCGTCTCCACCCTGGCCGCGAACCTGCTCGGCCAGCTGGCCGCGCTCGGGGCGGCCGTGACCGGCGCCTGGCTGGCCGGCCGGGCGATCGCCGGCCACGTCGCGCCCCTCGACCTGGCCGGCGCCTTGCTCGGCTCGCTGGTCGTGGTGGCCACGCTGGCCGCCTGGTGGGAGACCTACGTCGCGCACGACCTGGCGTACCTGGTGCTGGCCGGACTCAGGGGACAGGTGTACGACGCGGTCGCCAGGATCACCCCGGCCCGCCTGCTGGGCCGCCGCAGCGGCGACCTGTCGGCGGCCGCGCTGTCGGACATCGAAACCCTGGAATGGCTGTTCGCGCACACCCTTGCACAGCTCATCACGGCGGGCACGGTGCTGACGGCCGGAAGCGTGGCCGCGGCGATGATCGACCCCCTGTTGCTGACCGTCTCGCTCCCGCTGGCCGCATGTGTGCTGGCCGTTCCCCTGTGGCTGCGCAAGGCGTCGCGGCGGCACGGTGACGAACTGCGTGCCGCCACCGCCGAACTGACCGCCGACGTGGTCGACACCGTCCAGGGCATGCGCGAGCTCGCCGCCTTCCGCGCGCTCGAACGCCGGCGGGACCTGCTCGCGCGCAAGACCCGCAGGCTGGCCCGCGCCCACGCGGCGAACGCCGCCCGCGGCGGGCTGGAGGCGGCCCTCACCGACCTGCTTCTCGCCGTCGCGGCGGCGGGGACGTTGCTCCTGGTCGTCACGGTCATCCGGACCCCTGCCGACGCCCCCGTGGCCATGGTGCTGGCCGCCGGCTCACTTGGCCCGGCGGCCCAGGTGGCGCTGCTGCTCAAGGAGTACGGCACACTGCGCGCCGCCGCCGACCGGGTGCGCACGCTGGTCACCGCGCCCGCGAACGTGCCCCCGCCACGAGACGCCCGCGAGGTGGCCACCCAGCCGGACGTGATCTTCGAGGATGTACGTTTCCGCTACACGCGGGACGGGCCGGACGTGCTGCGCGGGGTGTCCTTCCGCATCCCGTACGGCAGGACCGTCGCCCTGGTCGGCGCCTCAGGAGCGGGCAAGTCCACCTGCGTGTCACTGCTGCTGCGCCACTGGGATCCGGATGACGGCCGCATCCTGGTGGGCGGCGTGCCACTGCCGAACATCGCCGAGCCGCACCGGCACGTCACCGTGGTGCCACAGGACGTACACCTGTTCGCCGGCACGATCGGGCAGAACGTACGACTCGGCGCTCCCGACGCTGACGTGGCCGGTGCCCTACGTGCCGCCCAGCTCACCATCGACCCGGAGCTTCCCGTCGGGGAACGAGGCGTCACCCTGTCCGGCGGCCAGCGCGCCAGGGTGGCAGTCGCCCGGGCGCTGGCCACGCGGGCGCCGGTGCTCGTCCTGGACGAGGCGGTGGCCAACCTCGACCCCGACAACGAGGCCCGCCTCACCGAGGAGCTCCAGCGAGCAGCCGCGGGCCGGGCCACGCTGGTCATCGCGCACCGGCTGTCCACCATCCGGCAGGCCGACCACATCGTGCTGCTGGAGGAGGGACGCGTCGCCGCCGAAGGCCCTTACGACCAGCTCAGCGAGAGGCTGTCGCAGCTGTTCGCAGCGCAATCGTGAATGATGCTGTCCCTTCTCAATTGAGTTGGCGTGCGCGACAAGGTGTGACCTGGTGGACGCCAAGTCGACTAAGACATCCGGAGTCATGGCGGTCCCAGAATCATGGCGTGGCAGGTCGAATGTCTCAGATCACCTGGCGCATGATCATGGAAGGCTGCGGTGCCTGACGCGGTTGTTGGCAGTGGCCGGAGCACCGTCCGGTCCTGTCTGGAGCACCAGGCGGTGAACGCGGCCATGTCCGCCACGTATGCGCGCCAGGTCGAGGCTGGCACCGCCTCGGTCAGCGTGGTCAGCGTCGCGGCACTCAGCGCAAAGTCCGCAGCGGTGTGCGCGGCCGCCACAGGAGCCGCGCCGGGCGCGCCGGGTCTGAGGGCGAGGGCAGTCACCGGGACTCCCTTTTGATCATGGATTGTCACTCCTGAGAAGGATTATCAGGAGCAATCTTCGGCGTCCCCTCCGCGACACCCCATCCTGGCCGGGATCCGTGGCACTGCCCTCGGTCCCGCAGTACTCCCGGGGCCGAGAGCGTCGGTACGTCGCGACACGGAAATGCCAGTAGGTCGGTCCCGCCGGGGATCTCCCACCCCGCCGCAGTTGTGCGTGAGCAGGTTGTCTTCGAGTGCACGCCCCGGCCCACCTCCCGGTCCCGGGCTCACCCATTGTCGACGCTGATGTCCCGTGAGAACATCCAGCGATGCGTGTGAATCTGTGGTATCGCAATTTATCCCGCATCCTCCTGGCCCTGGTCGCAGCTGCCTTCTCCATCGCATCCCTGGGCCTGGCCACCCCGGCATCCGCCACCGTTCCCGACGGCCACAACTGCTGGTGGGTCTCGCCGGGCAGCCCACCGAGCAAGACCGACAACAAGACCGTCAACTACAGCGCGACGGTCCAGTGCGACGGTCCAGCGCGCCGCATCGACGCCACCCCGGCATCCGCCGACCTTCCCGACGGCCACGTCTGCTGGTGGGTCTCGCCGGGCAGCCCACCGAGCAAGACCGACGCCAAGACCGTCAACTACAGCGCGACGGTCCAGTGCGACGGCCCAGTGCGCCGCATCGACCTCACCGTGGAGCTGCTCTACCACGGGCTGGTCGCCGGCCCCGGCGTAACCGTGAACGGCCGCACCGACGTTTGGCAGTACACCACCCTGGTCCCCCTGTTCGGCCTCGGCGCCCCCACCCCGGGCGAGTTGTGCGAATCCGGCTATTACTCGGGCCGGGCGACCGCCACGGTCCAATACCTGTCGGGGTCTCCGGAGTTCATCACCGGATCGACGGGGTCTGATCCGGTATGGCTCGACTGCCCGCCGCCGGATATCCCCACGCCCCCGCCGGCGATGACGGTCGTCAACCCGGGCACCCAGAGCACGCGCCTCCCGGCGGACAGCGTGATGCTGCAGATGCAGGCCACCGGCGGGAGCGGGTCCTACACCTGGTCGGCGACCGATCTGCCGCCCGGGCTGACCATCGACACGACGACCGGCTTGATCACCGGCACGCCCTCGATAGGAATCTACAACGTCACGGTCACGGCCGTCGGCGGCGGCCAGGCAAGCACCACCTTCACCTGGCGCGTCCGGCGCGAGGCCATCTGCCCCAGATGCTGATCTTCTGCCCCCAACGGAAACTCTGTCGGAAAGGCGACGGCGCGTATTGTCTGCGCTCCCGGCTCGGTCCTCCTCTCCGATCCCGCTCGGTGCGGGTAAGAGAGGAGCAACCCGTGACACACGCCCCTCTCTGTCAGACTGCCGCCTGCGACAGCTTCCTGGCGACCTGCAGCGTGTACAGGGCTCTGGCCAGGTCCACCTCGTAGCGGTGCCAAGCGCGCTCATCCAGCGCGGGCCGCAGGTCGTCGCTGCGGAGCCGAAGAGCATTGGCGAGGCCTTGCCGGAGCTTGTCGGCGTGTCTCGGCCCGATTCTGTCGAAGCGCGTCAGGTGCTGCCGATGGCGCTGGATGTCGGCCGCGGTGTGCAGTCCGGTGGCCTGCAGGACCCCCGCCGGGACTTTGGGACCGTCATAGTCCAGCTTCCCGACCGGAAGCAGGCCGAGCCGGGTCCCGACCTTGTCATCACGCATCGCGCGCCGGTAGCGATGCACCTCGGCGGTGGCGTCCTGGAGGAGAAGGTGGCCTGCCTGCCGGTCGTGTTCGAGGGAGGCGAGCAGTTTGCGAGCCCAACGATGGATGTCGTCACGTTGGCGCCACCTGGAAAACAACACGTCGTCCCCTCGCCGTCAGGGCTTGAGCGGATGCCATGGTGAGGATCGTTCGCCGAACGCCTTCTGGCTATCGAGCTGGATGCTTGATTGTCCTGCCGGAAGATGAAGGGAAATGTCACGGTCGGGGATCACGGCCGGGGCCGGCGAGGTGCACGTCGCTGATTGCGTCCGCCGTCGATGTCCGGGAACGGGCTGATGGGGTGCCGGCAGGGCGGCGGGCACAGCCAGTGCAGGCGTCTTTTCGAGCCGCTGCCGCGCAGGGCGGCCTGGCGTTGCTGCCGGCAGGCCGGGCAGGTCGGTGGACGGTCGAACTCATCGGCACGTTCGTGCCGCAGGATGTGAGCGGCGAAGTGCCGGCTGCGCATCACGGCCATGACTTCCCGTCGTCCGCCGACCCGCTGGTGCGACAGCATGTTCATGCTGCCGAGGAAGGTGAGGCTGTCGTCGATCACGGCGAGTTTTGATGCTCCTCCTGCAGGAACACCACATGCTGGACGGCCTGGCGCAGCGCCTGGACGTAGGGCTTGTAGCGTTCTTCCTTCTCGCGCGGCGGCAGCACGACCGCCCGGACGACGACGCCGCGCTGCGCGGCGGCCTGCAGCGCGGGCAGGATGTCGTAGACGCGCTGGCCGACCCAGGGACTCCACATCCACACGCTGCGCTCGGCCGCGTCGATGGCCGCGCACAGCTCGGCCGGCAGGACCTCCTCGTCGTACAGGCCGGTGACCTTGACATGGCCACGCAGCGCTTCCCACACGGTGCGCCGGGCCCCCGACGGCTCGGGGGCGTGCTCGAGGCCGAGAAGGTCACATGCGGAGACGATCGTGACACGGCGCTCCCGGCACAGGTCGCCCAGGACACGTAGCGGTCCGGCCCCGGCTCGGGCGACGGCGGCGCCGGGGGCGATGAGGTAGAGCAGCCGGCGGGCCCGGGTGACGGCCACGTTGACGGTCTGCCGTGCTCCGGGCAGGTTCCTGGCGATCCGGCTCCAGCCGTCCTCCACCAGATCGACGATTGCCGTGTCGAACTCCCAGCCTTGGAAGCGGTAGATGGTGCCGGCCTCGGCCCGGGCGTCGGTGTCGGTGTCGGTGTCGGTGAACACGGCGGTGATCAGATCGGATTCCTGGCGGTACGGGGTGATCACTCCCACAGAGGTCTCGCCCGCGGCGAGGTGGTGCTCGGCCAGGGCCCGGGCGAGCAAGGAGCCGATCGCCCAGCACGACGAGCGCGATCGCGCGCGCGACGACTGCCTCACGCTCATGGCCCTCGCGTATGGGGGCGGGCTACGACAGGAGGAACTGGAGAAGATCCGCGGTGATGAGATCCGCATACTGGACAACGGCATGGCGGTCTTCGACGCCATCCACCTGGGGAGGGTGATCGTTTGCCCGAGCGGCCTGGCAGGAGTATCTGGCTGACATCGCCGGCCGTGCCGGCAACCGACGTCCTTACCGCCCGCGCCGTACCACAGCGCACACCACCCGTTCGGGGACCACCCGACGCCCGCTCGGCGCCCTGCCCGCGCTATCTGCCCGGCGGCTACGCGCCACCTGGATCGTCGAGCTGCTGAGCGCCGGCATAGACGGCGCTTTAGTAGCTGACGTGGCCGGGCTGTCGCTCGCCCGGCTGGAAACCTACCGGCAATTCGTGGCAACGCACCCCGATGACGTGGACGTCAACGGTGGACGCGAGACCCCGCCAGGGACTGTACGGTCTTCACTGGACACTCCCGGTTCCGTTGGACATGGAGACCCGGCTCGACCTCACCGCGGCGTGAGCGGACCTCCGGCGGGACGGTGTGCCGCCCGATCGGCTCGGCGCGCCACCTTCGCCCACTGGCTGCAACAGCATTCCGAGTCCAGCTCATCCGCCGGGATGGCTCAACCGCGTACGCGTCCGGCGCCCGCGCGCCTCAGATTGTGCAGTGCGCCGCCCGCTGGCAGTGCGCCGTGCGGCGCCTTGTCCTGTCCCCGCCCCTTATGGACGTGACAAGCTCCAGAGGCGGAGTCGTTGTCCGCTTTTCGGCAGAGGAGGGCGACAGGCGGGTCCAGCCTCCTGCAAGACGGGCTCGGCAGGGCGATCACAGCATGTCGAGCGGCACCTTGTGGTCGGGCGCGGGGAAGGCGCGGTCCAGCGTCGCGAGGTCGTCGGCCGTCAGCCGCAGGTCCAGGGCCGCCGCGTTCTCCCGGACGTGGTCACGGGTGGCGGCTTTGGGTATGGCGATCATCGGGTCGTCGCGCAGGACCCAGGCGAGCGCCACCTGCGCGGGCGTCGCGCGGTGTGCGGCCGCGACCTCGCGCAGTGCGGTGGAGCCGAGCAGGCGTCCCTGCTCGATGGGCGAGTACGCCATGACGGGCATCGAGCGCCGCCGGCACTCGGGCAGCAGATCCACCTCGGGCCCGCGGCGGCTGAGGTTGTAGAGGATCTGATCAGTTTGGGGGGTCGTCCCGGCGGGAAGTGCGGCCAGGTCGCCGACGTCGAAGTTGCTGACTCCCCACGAGCCGATCGCGCCGTCGCTTACGAGGGAGTCGAATCCCCCTATGGTCTCGGCCAGCGGCACACTTCCCGGCCAGTGCAGCAGGTAGAGGTCGATGTGGTCGGTGCCGAGCCGGCGCAGGCTCTCATGGCAGGCGGCCCGCACCCCGTCATGGTCGGCGTGGCTCGGCAACACCTTGCTGATCAGGAAGACCTCGTCACGGCGACCCGAGATCGCCGCGCCGACCAGGCTTTCGGCGCCGCCGTCGCCGTACATCTCGGCGGTGTCGATCAGGGTCAGGCCGAAGTCCAGGCCGGCGCGCAGCGCGTCCATCTCCTCGCTACGCCGGGCCGGATCCTCGCCCATATGCCAGGTTCCCTGGCCGAGTGCCGGAACCAGGACGCCCGACGGCAGTGCGACAGTGTGGGTGGCTGTCATGTGACCTCTCTTCCCCCCCCGGCTCGGCGGGTGTCAGCGCCTGTGGCCGTTGGGGTGCAGGACGATCTTGGTCCAGCCCTCCTCGCGGGCGTCGAAGTTCCGGTAGCCTTCCGGGGCCTGCTCCAGCGGCAACTTGTGTGAGACGACGAACGACGGCGTGGCGCGACCGGTGTGGATGAGGTTGCGCAGCTGCCGATTGTAGGCTTTGACGTTGGCCTGGCCGGTGCCGATCTTCTGGCCTTTGAACCAGAACAGTCCCATGTCGAAGGGGATCTCGCCCTTCTTGGCCATGTCGTCGGGGGCGCCGGGGTCATGGGGCAGGAACAGGCCGACCACGCCGATGCCGCCGGTCGGCCGTACCGACTTGACCAGGTTGTTCATCGTCATGTTGGGGTGCTCGGTGCCCTGCGGGTCGTGTGCCTGGTAGCCCACGCACTCACAACCCCGGTCGGCACCTTCGCCACGGGTCTGTTCCAGCACCTGGTCGACGGGCGAGCCCTTGGAGTCGTCGATCGCGATCGCGCCGATCGACTCCGCGAGCCGGAGCCGGTCGGGGTGGCGGTCGACGACGAAGACCTGGCTGGCGCCCTTGATCATCGCCGAGTAGGCGGCCATCTGGCCGACCGGGCCGGCGCCGTAGACGACGACCGACTCGCCCGGCCGCATGCCGGAAAGTTCGGTGCAGTGCCAGCCAGTGGGGAAGATGTCCGACAGCATCACGTAGTCGGTTTCCTTCTCCCGGGCGTCCTCCGGCAGCCGCAGGCAGTTGAAGTCGCCGTAGGGCACGCGCAGTAGTTCGGCCTGGCCGCCGTTGTAGGGCCCCATGCCGGCGAATCCGTACGCGGCGCCGACCGCGTCAGGGTTGAGGGTAAGGCAGAAGGCGGTCAGCCCGGCCTCGCAGTTCTTGCAGTGCCCGCAGGAGATGTTGAACGGCAGGCAGACCATGTCGCCGACCTTGATCCGGTCGACCGCCGACCCGACCTCGACGACCTCGCCGAGGTTCTCGTGGCCGAGCACCCGGCCGGGCTCCAGGTCGGTGCGCCCTTCGTACATGTGCAGGTCGGAGCCGCAGATGTTGGTCGTGGTGACGTGGACCAGGACGTCGGTCGGCCGTTCGATGCGGGCGTCCGGCACGTCCTTGACCACCACGTCGCGGACCCCGTTGTAGACCAGTGCTTTCATGCTGTTCCCCCTTGATTGGTTTGCCAGGTGCCCGCGGGCTGGCGTGCACTCATGTGCGGCGGGCGGTGCAGTGGATACGTTGGTCGGCGGCAGTGCGGGCCCAGTGCCGGTAAGCGAGGCGAACCCAGCTCAACTCATTCCCTCGAATTCCAGGGCATAGGTTCGTATCTGGTCAGATGTCTCCATTGATACGCCCAGCTCGAGGCACGCCGATCCGGAGGAGCTCGATGTGAAAACAGGCCGAGAACGAAGAAACGGCAGAGGAAGCGCCGGTGACAGACCTCACGCGGGGCGTGGCGTTCAGCCGCGCGCTCTTCGCGACCGTCACCACGCAGCTGGTGCTTTACTGAAGGCGCCGCGCTCCGCTGGGCGAGCTGCTGAAGGAGCGGCCGACTTACCTGGCCAACCTCACCTCCTATCAGCACAGCGGTGCTGATAGGAGACCCGCTGTCCGGTATGCGGCCTCCTACTGGCTACCCACCGGCTGAGCCATCCTCGGCCAGCTCCTGCCCCCCGGTGCCTCCAGCAGCTTGGCCCGTGCCGACAGCTTCTTCGACCGCGCCGGAGCCGGTGCCCCCGCCCTGGCTGCCTAGGGTCTTGGCCGGCCTGCTGCTCATCCTCATCGCCGACCGCCGCACCACCCGCACCTCGCAACACGCGACGCTCGCCAGTCCCGCTCCAGCTCATCATAGGCAAGACCCGGCACAAGAACCCCCGCACCGCCATGCGCTACGTCAAACCCGGAGCTGAGAGGGCGGTTCGATAGTTGATGCCCCTTTCGCCGTTGCGATCGGGTGAGGCGGGCTGGTCAAGTGACTCGTAGCGGAGCTACGGACGCGGCTGAGCGAACAACCCCGGCTCGGATTCGACGAGGACGCCCTTGCTGACCAGACGCTTGAGCTTGGACCGGACGTTCTCGATGTTCTTGGCCACGATGGGCAGGTCCAGCGCCAGGCAGAGATCACGGGCCCGCATGGGCTGGGCGACATCGGCGAAGATGGCGAGAATCTGCTGGTAGACGGGATGGCCAGGCAGTTCGGCAGGCGGTGCGGCCGCCGTGGCGTCCGGCTCGTCTGCGAGGGACAGCAGGGTCTTGCGGGTGATCCGCAGATGATCGAGAGCTTCATCGAGTTCGCGGAGGCGCGCGGTGAGGTCGTTGATCAAGCTGCGGGTCTGCTCGGCCTCGCCGGTCAGGGCCGCCTCGCGCGCGTCGATCCTGCTGAGCAGCCACGCGCCGGGGTCCGGGGCGCTCACGTGGTTCGCCAGGCGGGAGTGGAAGGGCCGGTCAGCCGGCGGCTCATCACGTCGGTCATCGCCCAGTACACCCGTGACTCGGAGCTGGCCTGATCGTGTTCGTAGTCGCGTACCAGGCGCCGGTGCAGGGACATCGTGCCGTAGGTGTCGAGTCGGCTTGAGGCGCGGTGTTCAGATTTCTCTGACCCCGTTTCCTCAAGCCGCTCGCCGAACCGGACGTGCGACTCTCACCGCATCCGGCTCTCCACGGGTTGCTGCCGCTGGATCGATGATCTTATGCAGCCCAGGGTGTCGAGATGTTCAGCCCGCGCCAGCGGTAGCGGGTGACCGCCACTGCGGCGATGTTGAACAACTCGACTCCGTCCAGAGCGATCTGCCGCCAGCTCTGAGGGCCTTTGAACTGTCGACGCAAGGCCGTCCACGTCATGCGCCGCCGATAGGTGATCATGTTGACCACTCGCCACCACACGAACGAACGCAAGGCGTTGAACGTGTGCTTGGCGACGGCGTGCTTGAAGTAGTTGGCCCAGCCGCGCAGGATCTGGTTGATCCTCGACAGCACGGCGGCGAACGGGACCTGCGACCTCCTGTGGGTCAGTGCTCTGATCTTTCGTTTCAGCTCGCGGACCGGCTTGTCTGCGATGAAGGTGTAGACGTAGCACTTGTCCGTTCCTCGTTTGAGCATCCACTTGATGTGGAAGCCGAGGAAGTCGAACCCGTCGGCCATATGCACCACGCGTGTCTTGGACGGCGACAAGCGCAGCCCGAGCGGGGCAAGAACCTCGTTGATCTCCGTCCGCAACGCCTCGACATGGTGGCGTTCACCCCTGACCAGCACGACGAAGTCGTCCGCGTAGCGCACGATCCGCCAGTTGGGCAGGTTCTTGGCCACCCGCGTGAAGCGTCGGGAGTCGCTGGACATCGTCCCGCCCGGCTTCCACGGTCCCATCATGTGCTCGTCGAGCACGGACAGAGCGATGTTAGCCAGCAGCGGGGAAAGGATTCCGCCTTGCGGGGTGCCGGTCGCGGACGGCTCCATCAGTCCGGTCTCCCGCAAGATCCCGGCCTTCAGGAACGCCTTGACCAGGGCAAGCACGCGGTTGTCCTTGACCCGTGCGCGCACCCGGGCCATCAGGGCCCTGTGGTCGATCGAGTCGAAGCACGCCTCGATATCCGCGTCCAGGACCTGGCGGTAGCCTTGAGTGCCCCAGAAGTGGATCTCGGCGATCGCGTCGTGTGCCCTCCGGCCAGGCCGAAACCCGTAGGAGACAGACTCGAAGTCAGCCTCGAAGATGGGTTCCAGCACCAGTTTCAGCGCTGCTTGGACCACGCGGTCGGCCACGGTCGGGATGCCGAGACTCCTCAGCTTCCCGCCGTGCTTGGGAATCGTCCGCTCGCGCACCGGCAGCGGACGGAACCTCTGCTGCCGCAACTGCTCACGCATCTCGTCCAGGAACGCATCCACGCCCACCTGCTCGGCGATGGAGCGGACCGTAGCCCGGTCCATCCCGGCAGTGCGGGCACCGGTGTTGCCGGCGACCCGGTCCCACGCCATCGCGAGGAACCTGCGGTCGCATACCAGGTGGTATAGATCATCGAAGCGGTAGCCGGGATCGGCCACCGCCCAGCGGTGCAGTTTGGTCTGCATCTCCCGTACCCGCAGCGGACGCACCAGCGGCGCGTCGCACTGCGCGGCCGGGATCTCCACCCCGGCGTCTTCGAGCATTGCAGTCCCCTTCTACTCGTAACCCGCTGCCGCCCTTCGCCATGTGCGCGGCTTTCCCGCGCTCGGACTACTACGGCGGCTCCGCCCCGTCCCGGCCCGGTCGGCCGACGGTGGGCCCAGCCCGAATCTCCGCGCCGGATGCGCGGCCCGTGGCGGAACCGGGACGGTTCCCGTGTTCACTTGTGATCGCTTGTCGGAGGAGGCGCCCGGCTATGCCCCGGCGGCATCGCCACGGCTACGCCGCAGGCCTTCACCGTGGCCTTGCACGGCAGCGAACAAGACCACCGCGCAAGTCGCTCGCCCGAGAACGAGGCGAGCGTGCACCACTCCCAGCCCAGATCCGCCAGGTTCGAGCTGGTGGGATTCGTTACGAGGCTTCACACACCGGTTTCTCGCGTACACCTCTCCGTCACGCTCGCCGGGCACACGGCCATCTGGCAGTACTGGCCCCGCCCCGGCTTTGTCAGGGCTGCTTCTCACCCTCCCCGGCACCTCCCGGGTCAGGCTGCCCTCAGCTTCAACCCCACTGCTGCGACAGCGGGTTGGTGCAGGTCTTTCACCTCCACTCGATCAACAAGCGCCTCACGGCGCACCTGCTCCACCACCCACCGCTTGGGCTGGGGGACGAACCCGGCATCGGCGGGATTCCGCTCGACGATCTTCACGTTGATGCCGTGGGTGGCGCCGTGGGCGACCACCGCGTTCTTGAATCCCTGGTCGACCAGGGCGGTGCGGACGCTGCCGGGCGGGGTGGCGGCGGCGACCCGGTCCAGCAGCGCGGTGCCGATGGCGTTGTCGTGGATCGAAGCTGCCGCGACCACCACCGCGATGACCAGGCCGAGCACGTCCACGGCCAGCCCGCGCTTGCGACCCGGTACCTTCTTGGCCGCGTCCCGGCCGGTGGTGGCTTTCGGGACGCCGGCCGCGGCGCGCACGCTTTGGGTGTCGAGCACGACCAGGCTGGGGTCGGCTAATCGCCGGTTGTTCTCCCGTACCTGGAAGCGCAGCAGGTCGTGGATGGTCTTGTCGGTGCCGTCTTTCCGCCAGGCGGTGTAGTAGTACATGACCGCGCTGCGCGGTGGCAGGTCATGGGGCAGCAAGTTCCACTGGCAGCCGGTCCGGCTCTGGTACAGGATCGCGTTGACGATCTCCCGCATCTGGTATTTGCCCTGGTGGCCGCTGACCGAGGGTGCGCGGCCTTCCACGCCGTGATCACCGGCTCGATCAGGGCCCACCGCTCATCGGATAAGTCCGTCGCGTACGGCTTGCGTTCACTCACCCGGCTATCTCAGCACGTCCACGCTCACCAGCCGGGCGTAACGCTACAGATTCACTCGATCACACTACGACATCACGGGCATAGGCTCACGGATCGTCCTCTGAAAGGGTGTGGCGAACGTCCATGAAATTTAAGTGGCTGGTCCCAGGTCCCACTGTGGCGATGCATCTGAAGATGTATTGGCCATGGAGGGAGTCTCGGATAGTTACTTGCGGGAATGTTGCCTTCTCGCAAGTAACCTGTGCTCGTCTCGTACGCAACAGAACCGATTTTATGAATACTGTTTTCCAGAAAATCAATAATGCTAGGATGCTGGCGTGACGGAAACCGACGTGGTGGTGACGCCGTGCAAGCACTGCGGGGCGCCGATCGAGCAGAGGCGGGGGAGAGGGAGGCCGAAGGAATACTGTCCCGACGGTGACTGCCAGGCCGCCGCGAAACGGGAGCGGGAGTTGCGGCGGGCCACGCCCGGGCTGGAAGGGGCGCTGGCCAGGGCCGAGCAGTTGTACGAGCGTATGGAGAGCGGTCTGTCGGCGGCCATCGAGCCGCTGGCCAGGGCGCTGGCCGACGAGCTGAGCCCGGCGGGGGTCGAGGCGCGGATCAGTGCCGTTCAGGCCGAGGCCCACACCCGGGTGGCCATCGCGCGTACCGAGAGGGAGCAGGCGTTCGAGCAGGTGCGGCTGGCCCGTGAGGCGGCCGAGCATGCGCGGCGGCAGGCCCAGGAGATGCGGGCGCGCACGGAGGAGGCCGAGGCCGAGCGCGACACCGCGCTCGCCGACGCCGAGCGGGCGCGCGAGCAGGCGCTGGCCGCGTTGCGGGAAGCGGCGAGCACCGAACGCCAGGCGCTCCAGGCGGCCGAGGAGGCGGGCCGGCGCGCGGAGGCGGCCGATCAGCGGGCCGAGGAGGCGCTCCGCCGGGTCGAGATGACCGAGCGGGCCCGCGACCAGGCGGTTCAGGAGCTGGCCGAGCGGGTGGAGGCGGCCGAGGTCAGGGCTGAGGAGGCGCGGGCGCAGACCGTACGGGCCGGTCAGGACGTCGAGCGGGCGGTGGCGGAGCGTGATCGCGCCCGTGAGGAGACGGCGGCGGCCGTGCGCGCCCGTGAGCAGGCCGAACGGGACGTCGCGGGGGCGCTGGCCCGGGCGGAGGCGGCGGGGCAGGAGCGTGACCGGGCCGTCGCGCGTGCCGAGAGCGCCGAGCGCTCGGCCGCGGCGGCCGAGCGGGAGCGGGCCATCGCCCTGAACGAGGCCGCCGTTGCCAGGCAGGCGGCCGAGCAGGCGCGCGCGACGGCGGACGTCGAGGTGGCGCGGGCGCGCAAGGCCGCGGAGACGGAGACGGCCAAGGTCGAGAAGAGTGTGCGGCGGGAGCGGGAGCGGGTCGAGAAGGAGGCCGCCGCCGCGGTGCGGCAGCGTGACCAGGCGCTGCTGGAGCTGCGGGTGGAGCGGTCGAGGCTGGAGGACGTGCGTGCCGAGCTGGAGGCGGCCCGCGCCGAGGCCGCGCAGTTGCGGGAACGGGCGGTCGCGGCGGAGCTGCGGCTCGGCTGAGAGCGTCTTCGCCGCCAGGAGCCGGGCCACTGCCATGAGCCCGAGCGGCTCGGCGTGATCGCCGAATCGCGCCAGGACTCCCATCGCCTGGGCGTGGCCGTCCAGATCTGGACGATCCGGTACAAAGGGCTTCCGATAGCGGTGCCGTGGCCGGTGGTGGACTATCTGGCCGAGCAGCTGAGGTCGCAGGTCAAGAGGTACGGCGAGCGGCTGGATACGGCGTATGGGCACGCGTGGACGGGACGCCTAAGGCTACCGGCAGCGGCAGGACGTGCATCGGCGGATCAACAAGCTGGGTGAGGTCCAGGTGCACGCCGCCGGACGGGAAACCCCCTTGGGGGTGCCGCTCCACCACCAGCGGCCGCACCGCGCCTCGCCCCTCAGCAGCGCGCGTCTTCTTGCACTTCCAGGAGCGGCAGGCCCGCCGCGTACCGACGGAAGAAACCGGCGGTCGGGGTGTCCGCGGTCGCGACGGCGTCCGGGGTGCCCTCCGCGATCACCGCGCCCCCATCTGGACCGGCTCCCGGCCCCAGGTCGATCACCCAGTCCGCGGACGCGGCGACGGGGATGTCGTGTTCGGCCACGACGACGGTGTTGCCCGAGTCGAGCAGCACGTCGAGCGCGTCCACCACCCGCTGGATGTCGGACGGGTGCAGGCCCGAGACGGGTTCGTCGAGGACGACGAGGCCCGCCTTGCGGCCTGCGGCGCCGCGCTGGATAGCGGAGGCCAGCCTCAGCCGCTGCGCCTCACCGCCGGACAGCTCTGTGGCGCTCTGGCCGAGCTGGAGATAGCCGAGTCCGACCTGGTTCAAGGCTCCCAGGGTCTCCGCGAGTTGCCGGGGCTGGGAGAACCGCTCCACAGCCTCGGCGACGGTCAGCTCCAGCACCTGATCGATGGCCAGCCCTTGATACCTGATCTCCAGAGCCTCCGGCTTGTAGCGTCGGCCCTCGCACGCGTCGCAGACCACCCACACATCCGGCAGGAAGTGCATGTCGACCAGCTTGCGGCCATAACCGGTGCAGGTTTCGCAACGGCCGCCGCCCGCGGTGTTGAAGCTGAACCAGGAGGCATTGACGCCGCGTCCGCGCGCCACGTCGGTCTCGGCGAACAGCTTGCGGACCAGGTCGAACGCCTTGCTGTAGGTGGCCGGGTTGGAGCGCGGCGTCCGCCCGAGTGGTTCCTGATCGACGACGGCGACCCAGTCGAACCCTTCCAGGCCGATCACCTGCTGCACCGTGTCGGTCATCGTCCCGTTCAGGGCGGCCTCCACACTCACCGCGAGCGCGCCGAGCAGGCTGCTCTTGCCGCTGCCGCTCACCCCGGTCAGGCAGGTGAGCCGACCGGCGGGGATACGCACCAGGTCGGCGGTCAGATTGTGGGCGCGCAGGCCGTGCAGCTCCACCCAGCGGGTTCCGTCACCGATCGGACGGCGGGTCCGACGCAGCCGCGGCCCCTCACCGGCCAGATAGCGTCCGGTCAGCGACGCCGGGTGGGCGGCCACGTCGGCGGGAGGTCCCGACACCAGGATCTCACCGCCGAGGCGGCCGGCACCGGGCCCCATATCGATCACCCAGTCGGTCCGGGCGATCAGTTCGGGGTCGTGCTCGACCAGGAGCACCGTGTTGCCGGCCTTGCGCAGCTCCAGGGCGATGTCGAGCAGGTGCGCCTTGTCCGCCGGATGCAGCCCGGTCCCGGGCTCGTCCAGGACGAAGACGAGGCCGCTCAGCTCGGTACTGAGCTGAGCGGCGAGCCGGGTTCGCTGCAACTCACCCCCGGACAGCGTCGCCGCACTCCGCGACAGCTGGAGATGGGCCAGGCCGAGCCGGTCGAGGATCCCCAGCCTGCGGCCCAGGTCCTGCAGCAGCGGCTCACCCACCTCGCGCCGCCGGGCGTCCAGGTCGTCCGCCACGCGCCTCGCCCAGCTGCGCACCTCCCGGACCTCTACCTCGATCAGGTCGGGATAGGTGAACCCGCCGAGCCGCACGGACCGGGCCACCTGGTCGTACCCGCTGCCACCGCAGGTGCCGCACGGCTGCTTGCGCATGTACGGCAGGTAGCGCTCCTTGGCGCTGGAGGTCTGGGCGTTCACGAACACCCGCTCCACCTCGGCGAGCGCGCCCCGCAGCGGCTGGCTGGAGGTGTAGGTCACCTGGGCCGTCTCGTTCTTGTTCGTCATGTCGACGGTGGCCTCGATCTTCTCCTCTCCCGTGCCGTACAGCACACAGCGACGGAACTCCTCAGGCAGCGACTGCCATGGCCGGCCGAGGTCCACTCCCCGCTTCTCGGCGAGGGCGGGCACGAACGCGTGTTCCCCCGACCGCCACTTCGCGTACCAAGGGGAGGCCCCCTCGAAGAGCGGAAGCTCCGGATGGGTGATGACCAGGTCCTCCTGCGCCTGCCAGCGCCCGCCCACCCCGTGGCAGTCCGAACAGCTCCCTTCCGGCGTATTGCGGTCGAAATGAGCGGTCGTCAGAGGCCCGTTCCCGTGTTCCGCCGGGTCGGCGCCGATCGCGGGAAGGCGCGAGTACAGCAGTCCCAGATGCCCGTCGATGCCGGTGATCGTGGCGACCGTGGACCGGGGGTTGCGGTTCAGACGGCGCTGGTCGACCGCGAGCGTCGCGCCGAGTCCCAGGATGCGGTCGACCTTCGGCCGATTGCGCTGGGTGATGTACTGCCGCACGAACGGCGAAAGTCCCTCCAGATACCGCAGCTGGGCCTCGTTGTGCAGGGTGTCGATGGCCAGCGAGGTCTTGCCGCTGCCGCTCACTCCGGTGAAGGCGATGAGCCGCCCCTTGGGTATGCTCACCGACACGTCCCGCAGATTGTTGGTACGAGCCCCCACCACCTTGATGGCTTCGCCGTCCACACTCACGACGTCCCGTACGAACGCAGTCAACCTTCGTCCATCCTCTCGCGACACAGCAGAGCATGGGCGGGCACGCACCCCACCCATGCCGAACAAACCGATCACGCCACTGCATGGCGGCGCTCGTCACCATGGCACTGAGCGGCCGCTTCACCAGGTCTCTCAGCACCTGGCCGGTCTCGATGCCGCCCGTGCCGCGTATCAGGACCGGGACGCCGCGGTGAGCTTGTCGGCGTCGGGGGCGTAGACGGTCATCCAGTGCGGACGCAGCCGGTAGTAGACCACGTCGTTGTCCCAGTCGAAGGAATCGTCGCCGTAGAAGCTCTTGAGGTAGGCGAGCAGGTCCGGCCAGCCCGCGTCCCGTTCGCCGTGCCGGGGGTTGAGGATCTCCACCGTGCCGTGGGTGAACACGCCCAGATCCTCCCCGCGCATGTGCGCGGCGCTGACGGCGGGACGGGCGGCGAGGTGGCGCGCCTTGGCGGCGCCGGGCGCCGTGCCGAAGTGCCACTTTCCGTGCAGGAAGTGCCCGTCCACACCGCTGATCCGCGGCTCGCCCTTCGCCGTCACGGTCGAGAGCGCGAGGGTGCACATGCCGGTGAGGACCTGGGTGAGCTGCTCCGCCGTCAGGGTGCGCTCGGTAGTGACGATCGAGCGCAGGTGCGAGGTGGAGCGGGAGAGCGAGGCGTCCAGGAGGGCCTGAAGCTCCTTGAGATCTTCTGGTGTTTCGCGCATTGCGGTCCTTGTCTGTCCGTGGTGCTCGGCCCGCGCCCACGTCGGTGCCGACCGGTGAACCCATGATTGGTCTCAAACCCGACGTCCTATGTCATGTTTTCCATCCGTCTTGAGGACGCCATCCCGGCGGCGATCACGGTGGCCAGGCCGTCCACGACCTTCGCGGCCTCAGTTGGTGAAGGTGATCAGCGGCCGGTCCGGCCGCGAGGGTGCTGCGCTCGCGCATCCCGGCACGGGCCGGATCAGGCTCCGGATGGCGGGCGATGAGCGGGTCGCGCACGTCGGCGAGCATCGCTCATCCATCGCGCGTACGGACTGGGTCAGGGGTGCGCGTTCCGGTCGAGGCCGAGTGTGGCGATGAGGTCTTCGTGGAGCTCGAACCAGACACGATGGCAGGAGTCGACGTCGGTGCGGTCGACCCAGGCTCCGTCCCCGGCCCGGGCGCGGGTGAGCGCGGCGGTGAAGCGGGTGTCGTATCCGCGCAGACGCGTCAGGACGTTCCCGAGCCGGTCGGCGAGCGGCGTGAGCGCGTGGCCGACGGCGGCGAGCTCGCGCAGCACCGCGGCGTCCCAGGCGGGGTCGGAGTGGTCGTTGGTCGCGAGCCGGTCGCCGGCGGCGGGCCGGAGCTGCCAGTCGGTGCAGGCTTGACGGAGGCGGCCGTTCAGCGGGAGGAACGCGCGGTAGACGGCCTGGACCTCCTCGGCGCCGCCGACGCGGGCGAGCTCGGCCGCGAGCAGGCGCTCGTTCTCGGCGCGGCCCCGCTCGGTCAGCGACCAGCCTCCGTCGCCGGCGAAGGAGGTGTGCGCGACCCAGCCGCGTGCCTCGGCGTCGAGCAGCGCCTCTTTCGTCTCGGCCGGGTCCAGCCCGTACCGCCGGGCGAGCACCGGCGTGTCGGCGAACCCGGTGATGCGCACGGCGTGCAGGACCAGGAGGTCCGGCGAGGAGTCGGGTGTCATGAGTCGGAGTCCTGTCGGGTCGTCAGGCGGATGTATCGCTGCTGGCACGCCTGCGGGGAGTTGAATCCCATCGCGTGCGCCATCTGCGCCCAGGTCAGCCCCGCGGCGCGGGCCGTGAACAACAGGCCCGATTCGAGTCCTTCGACCTCGGCGCGGGCGGCGGGCAGGAGGGCGAGCGCGCTCAGGATGCCCTCCGGCCCCAGGTCGGCGGAGCGCCAGAGGGCGAACTGCGCGAGGTCGACCGCCGACGGAGGGACGGGTGCGGGCCGCCACGGGCGGGCGCCGATCGCGTCCGCCCCCAGGCTCTGAAGATGCTCCCGCGCGTCCTGCTCGCGGCGCGCCTGGGCGTGGTCGTCGTGCGCGCCGCTACCGGGGTCGTGGTTGCGTGACATGCGCCTCATGCTCCACACTCAACGAAATGTTGTCAACTTTTCGTTGAAAGGGCGCTGATGATCGTACCCCTCAAGGAGGCCGTCGCCGAGACCTGCGGGGGCAAGGCCGGCGCGCTCGGCGCGTTGCTCCGCGCGGGCCGGCCGGTTCCCGACGGCTTCGTCGTCCCGTTCGCCGTCTACCGCGCCGCCGTCCACGACCTGGGCCTCGGCCGCCTGGACGGCGACGCGGCCCGGCGGGCGATCGAGGCGCGTCCCGTCCACGCGAGCGTGATCGACGCGCTGGGACACGGGCTCGGCGAGCTGGGCGATCCGCCCGTGGCGGTGCGGTCGTCGGCGGCGGGCGAGGACACCGGGCAGGCGTCGGCGGCCGGTCAGCACGAGAGCTTTCTCGCCGTGCGCGGGGCCGGCGACGCCGGCGATGCCGTACGTGCCTGCTGGGCCTCGCTGTTCTCGGCCCGCGCCATCGGCTACCGGTCCGCCGCCGAGCCGCCCGGTGATCTGGCCATGGCCGTCATCGTGCAACGTCATCTGGACGCCGAGGTGGCCGGGGTCATGTTCACCCCTGCGGACCCGGACGGCGCGACCGAGATCGAGGCGGCCTTCGGCCTCGGCCCGAGCGTCGTCGGGGGCACGGTCACCCCCGACTCCTACCGCGTCGCCGCGGACGGACCGGTCACCCGCACCGTCGCGGACAAACGCACGCGCCTCGACCGGCGCGGCGCGCGGCTCGTCACCCGCGACGTGCCCGCCCGTACGCGGGATCGACCGGCGATCGACGACGCGACCGCCACCCGGCTGGCCGAGCTCGGCAAGGAGATCGCCGCCGTACTCGGCGGGCCGCAGGACGTCGAGTGGGCGATCGCCGGCGGCCGCGTCTGGGTTCTGCAGGCGCGGCCGGTCACCGCGACGCCCCCGCCACCGGCGTCTTCCGGCGCCCCGGCCGGCGCGCTCACCGGGACCCCGGGCAGCCACGGGACCGTGACCGGCACCGCGAGGGTCGTCCGCGGCCCCGGCGACTTCGCGCGGGTACGGCCGGGCGACATCCTCGTCTGCCCCTTCACCGACCCCGCCTGGACACCGCTGCTGCGCATCGCCGCCGGTGTCGTCACCGAGACCGGCGGCGTGCTCTCGCACGCGGCGATCGTCGCCCGCGAGCACGCCATCCCCGCCGTCCTCGGCGTCCGGGACGCGACGGGCAGCCTGCGCGACGGCGCCGTCATCACCGTCGACGGCACCGGCGGCACCGTCACGGCGACGGACGCGTGACAGGACCTTCCACCACAGAGAAAGGGGAAGCGGGCCGCGCGCCCGCGCCTGAACATGCCGACACGACACCTTTATCTGGCACGCCACGGCGCGGCCGACGCGTTCGGGGAACTCACCGGCATCGGCCGCCGGCAGGTGGAACTGCTGGGCGAACGGCTCGCCGGCCTCCCGGTCGGCGCCGTGTGGCACTCTCCGCTGTCACGCGCCGCGGCGAGCGCGCACGAACTCTCCCGGCATCTGCCGGACGTGCCCGTGGCCGAGGCCGCCGAACTCGTCGACCACGTGCCCTACGTGCCCGCCCCGGCCGAGACACCGCCGTCCTGGGCCGGCTTCTTCGACGGCTACGACGAGAGCGAGGCGGCCTCGGGCCACCGGCTGGCCGAGGCGCTGGTCGCCCGGTTCGCGAAGGCGCCCGAGAAGGCTCAGCCCGACACCCACGAGGTCCTGGTGACGCATGCCTACCAGATCGCCTGGCTGGTGCGGCACGCGCTGGACGCGCCGCCGTCGCGGTGGCTCGGGCTCAACAGCGCCAACACCGCGCTGACGGTCATCGAGTATCGGACCGGGCTTCCGCCCACGGTCGTGATGTTCAACGACATGAGCCATCTTCCGCCCGACCTGCGCTGGACCGGCTTTCCCGGCGGCGTGCGGCCGTGAGAGGTCCGCGCCGCTAGCGGGGGGTCAGCAGGCAGAACTCGTTGCCGTCGGGGTCGGCCATCAGCACCCGGCCGCCTTCGGGCCGGCCGGCGTCGAGCCGGGTCGCTCCGAGGGAGACGAGACGGTCGACCTCGGCGAGCTGATCCCCGTCCGCGGGCGGAGCGAGGTCGAAGTGGAGCCTGTTCTTCCCGTTCTTCGGCGCGACCGGCGGACCGCCCCAGGTGATCTTGGGGCCGCCGTGCGGCGAGCGGATCGCGGTCTCCTGGTCCTGGTCCCAGACCAGCGGCCAGTCCAGCGCCGCGCTCCAGAAGTATCCGACCTCCTGCGAGCCGTCGCACGCGAGCGCACCGATGAACCCGCAGTCGGCCAGGAACTTGTTGCCCGGCTCGATGACGCAGAACTCGTTGCCCTCGGGGTCGGCGAGCACCACGTGACCGTCGTCCGGGCTCTGCCCGATGTCGATGTGGCGGCCGCCGAGCTCGAGCGCCCTGGCCACCGTCCGCTCCTGCTCCTCGGAGGACTGGCTCGTCAGGTCGAAGTGGATCTGGTTCTCGGTGGTCTTCTTCTCCTGGGACGGAAGACACCGGATCTGGAACCCGGTGTCGTCGTTCGGCAGGAGCGTGACGCCGTCGTGCGTCTCCCAGCCCAGGATCTGGGCCCAGAAGCGTGCGAGACCTCGCGGGTCGTGCGCATCGAAGCAGAGCGCGATGAGCTGGGAAGGCATCCGGTGTCTCCAATCCGCCGACGCGTGACGGCGGCAACGCTAACCCGCCCGGCGACCGTGACGCCAACGAATATCCGGCGCGGTGGAGCCGTGCCAGAAGCCGGCGTAGCGGCCGCCGCGGCGCAGCAGTTCGTCGTGGCCGCCTTCCTCCACGATCCGGCCGCCGTCCAGGAAGACGACGCGGTCGGCCCGCTGGACGGTACGCAGCCGATGCGCCACCATCACCACCGTGCGGCCCGCCATCAGGCGTTCGACGCCCTCGTGCACGGCCGCCTCGTTGACCGGGTCCAGCGCCGAGGTCACCTCGTCCAGCAGCACGATCGGCGCGTCCTTCAGCAGGGCGCGCGCGATCGAGACCCGCTGACGCTCGCCGCCCGACAGCAGCGCGCCGCCCTCGCCGACCTTCGCCGCCCAGCCGCCGGGCAGCCGCTCGATCACCTCGTCCAGCCGCGCCGCCGTCGCCGCCGCCCGCAGCTCGGCCTCGCCGGCGTCGGGACGGCCGAGCCGTACGTTCTCCTCGATCGTGCCGTCGAAGAGGTAGACGTCCTGGAAGACGATGGCGATCCGCGACGTCAGCACCTCGGTGCCGACGTCGCGCACGTCGGCGCCTCCCACCCGCACCGCGCCCGCGTCCACGTCGTGGAACCGCGCGATCAGCTGCAGCAGGGTGCTCTTGCCCGCGCCCGACGGCCCGACGACGGCGAGCCGCTGTCCTTCCGGTACGGAGAGGGACAGGTCGTCGATCACCGTGCGGCCGTCCTGGCGGAAAGTGACGGAGTCGAACTCCAGGCCATGGTGCGCCGGCCGGACCGGGTCGGAGGCCTCCGGCAGCGGCTCGGTGCTCAGCACCGCGTCGAGCCTGCCCAGTTCGGCGCGCGCCGCGCGGAGCTTGCCGCCGAGGTCCGACAGCGACAGCAGCGGATCGGCGCAGCGGGCGGCGAGCACCAGGATCGCCAGGAGCTCGGCGGCGCCGATGTCCCCGCCGAGCGCGAGGTAGGCGCCCAGGGCCAGCAGCGCGGTGAACACCGCCTGGACCGTGAGCGTCAGCCCCAGCACGCCCGGCAGCGCCGACAGCACGGTGCGGCGGGAGGCGCGCTGGAGTTCACGCAGCGAGTCGTCCAGCAGCCGGAAGCGTTCGCCGGTCCGGCCGCCGGCCCGCAGCACCGGCTGGGCCTGGAGATACTCGATGACGCGCCCGGTGGCCTGGTGGCCGCGTTCGTGCCGCTCGGCGTCGGACGCGGCCATCGAGCGTCCCGTCCAGACCTGGATCGCCGCCACGACCGGGGCGGCGGCCAGCGCGGCCAGCCCCAGCCGCCAGTCGAAGCCGAGCATCACCACGATGATCGTCAGCGGGGTCACACAGGCCGAGACGTACGGCGCCAGCAGGTGCGCGAGCACCCCCATCGCCTCCAGGACGCCGCGGCTGGCCAGCACCGGCACCTCGCCGACGCGGGCGCCGCCGTACCAGCCGATGGGCAGCCGGGCCAGGTGGTCGCCGAGCCGGTGGAACATGCCGCGCAGCAGCACGGTCGCGCCGCGCATGCCGGACAGGTCGCTGAGGTAGCGCAGCACGGCGTAGACGGCGACCGCGGCCCCGAACGCGACCAGCCAGGGCCGGGCCCCGCCCGGATCGCCGCCGAACAGGGCGCGCAGCACCGGGACGAGCAGCCCGTAGGACAGGCCCTCCACCATCGCGGTCACCGTCATCAGGGCCACGGTGCGGCGCACCGGCCCGGCGTACTCGGGTCCCAGCACGCGCATCAGCATGCGGATCATCGAGGCTCTCCTCCTCGCGTCAGGGCGGTCGCCGACCGGTAGGTCCGCGAGAACGCGGCGAACTCCCCGTCCCGTGCCAGCAGCTCGGCGGGGCTTCCCCGCTCGACGATCACCCCGTCGTCCAGCATCACGATCGTGTCGGCGTCGGCGATGGTCTCCAGGCGGTGGGCGATGACCAGGATCGTCCGGTCGTCCTTCAGGGTCGCCAGCGCCCGGCGCACCGCCTGTTCGGTCCTCGGGTCGGCGAAGGCGGTCGCCTCGTCGAGCACCAGGACGGGCGCGTCGGCGAGCAGCGCGCGGGCGATCGAGATCCGCTGGGCCTCGCCGCCCGACAGCCCGGCCTCCTCGCCGATGACCGTGTCGTATCCGCGAGGCAGCTCGAGGATCCGGTCGTGGATGTCCGCCAGCCGGGCGGCGCGGACCACGTCGTCGAAGCCGGCCTGCGGGACCGCCAGCGCGATGTTGTCCGCCACCGAGGCGCGCAGCAGCCGGACGTCCTGGAAGACGAAGGACACCATCCGGTAGAGGTCCCGGCTGCCGATCTCGCGCAGATCGACGCCGCCGAGGGTGACCGACCCGCCGGTCGGGTCGTAGAACCGGGGCAGCAGCTGGACCAGCGTGGACTTCCCGCTTCCCGACGGCCCGACGACCGCGGTGACCGTGCCGGGCTCCAGCACCAGGTCGATCCCGCGCAGCACCTCGCGGCCGGCTTCGTAGCCGAAGCGGACGTCACGCAGCTCCACGCGGTGCCCCCGGGGTGCGGCCGGGTGGACGGGCTCGGGCAGCGGCGGCACCGCGAGCACTTCCTTGATGCGGCCGACCGCGCGCCGGGCGGCCTGCATGTCGTCGAAGCCGTGGCCCAGAGCCGCCACCGGGGCGGTCAGGCCCAGCCCGAGCAGCAGGAAGGGCAGCAGGTCTGCCGGGGGCAGGTCACCGGAGGTGATCAGGGCCGCGCCGCCGGCCAGCACGGCCAGCAGCACGAACGGCGGCGACAGCGCCAGCTGCATGCCCGCGGCGATCACCGACATGCCGCGCACCCAGCGGAAGAAGACGGCGACGAACTCGTCCACGGCCGTCACGAACCTCCGGTGGGCGCGCTCGCCCGTGCCGAACGCCTTGACCACCGCGATGCCCCGCACGAACTCGACCACCGTGTTCGCGACGCGCCCCATGGCCGCGTCGAACGCCTTCTGCTCGCGCAGCCGGGCCGGGGTCATCATCAAGGGCACCAGCGCCACCGCCAGCACCACCGGGACCAGCGTGATCAGGGTGAGCCGCCAGTCGACGGCGAACAGGTAGAGCAGCGACACCAGCGGCACCACGAAGGCGGCGACGAGCTCGCCGGGGGCGTGGGCGACGAACGGGTGCACGGCGCTCACGTCGTCGCCGACGACCTTCGCCAGCTCGCCCGTACGGCGCCGGGAGAACCAGCCGATCGGCACACGTCCCAGCCGCTCGGCCAGCCGCCGGCGGAACGCCAGCTGCACCCGGTCGTCGAGCAGATGTCCGATGCCGGACGACGCCGCGGTGAACACCAGCCGGACGAGCAGGCCGGCCGCGCCCGCGATCACCACGATCCGGACGTGGCCGTGATCGAGCGGGCCGGGCGAGAGCAGGGCGCGGCCCAGTTCGGCGACCGCCAGCAGCGGCGCCAGGCCCGCGACCGAGCCGATCACCTGCAGGACGACCACGGCGGCGAAACTTCCCAGGTAAGGGCGTAACAGCCCCACCGGTGGTGGCGCGGACCGCTGCCTCGTTGCGAGTTCGGGAGCCATGCAGAGCATCCTCCCGGCCGCCACTCCCGCGGATCAGCCGCCATCCGTCGCACATCCCGCACGGATCACGCGCCGAACGGCGCACGGTACGGGGGGAGGGCGTGACAAAGAGGGATCACCCACCTCTTGCCACTCTCAACGTATAGCGGACAGGGGGGCTTGCGGCAAGACCCGGGTCGTACCGCAGAATCGTCGGCCGACACGCGAGCTCGACAATGGGGGATTTCCATGATTGACGTGATCATCGCCGGTGGCGGGCCGACCGGCATGATGCTGGCCGCCGAGCTGAGGCTGCACGGCGTGCGCGTGGTCGTGCTGGAGAAGGAGACCGAACCGACGCCGAACGTCCGTTCCCTCGGCCTGCACGTGCGCAGCATCGAGGTGATGGACCAGCGCGGCCTGCTGGAACGCTTCCTGGCGGAGGGCCGGAAGCACCCGCTCGGCGGGTTCTTCGCCGGCATCGCCAAGCCGTCGCCCGGCCTGCTGGACACCACCCACCCGTACGTCCTCGGCATCCCGCAGCCCGTCACCGACCGCCTGCTGGCCGAGCGCGCCGCCGAGCTCGGCGCCGACGTCCGGCGCGGCCGCGAGCTGACCGGGCTGAGCCAGGACGAGCACGGGGTGACCGCCGAGCTGGCCGACGGCTCGCGGCTGCGCGCGCGCTACCTCGTCGGCTGCGACGGCGGCCGCAGCACGGTGCGCAAACTGCTCGGCGTCGGCTTCCCCGGCGAGCCTTCCAGGGCCGACACGCTGCTGGGCGAGATGGAGGTGGGGGTGCCGCAGGAGACGGTGGCCGCCGTGGTGGCCGAGGTCCGCAGGACCCAGCTGAGGTTCGGCGTCGGGCCCTTCGGCGAAGGCGGCCTGTATCGGGTCGTCGTGCCGGCCGAGGGGGTGGCCGAGGACCGCTCGGTCCCGCCTGGCCTTGAGGAGTTCAGGCGGCAGTTGCGGAAGGTCGCCGGCACCGACTTCGGCGTGCACTCACCCCGCTGGCTGTCCCGCTTCGGCGACGCCACCCGGCTGGCCGAACGGTACCGGACCGGCCGGGTGCTGCTGGCCGGCGACGCCGCGCACGTCCACCCGCCGATGGGCGGGCAGGGGCTCAACCTGGGCATCCAGGACGCGTTCAACCTCGGCTGGAAGCTGGCCGCCGAGGTCGCCGGCTGGGCGCCGGAGGGGCTGCTGGACAGCTACCACGCCGAACGGCACCCGGTGGCGGCCGACGTGCTCGACAACACCCGCGCGCAGGCGGAGCTGATGTCCACCGAGCCCGGCCCGCAGGCGGTGCGCCGGCTGCTGTCGGAGCTGATGGACTTCGAGGACGTGAACCGCCACCTGATCGAGAAGATCGTCGCGATCGGGATCCGCTACGACCTCGGCGAGGGTCACGAACTGCTCGGCCGGCGGATGCGGGACGTGCCGCTGAAGAACGGCCGCCTCTACGAGCTGATGCGCGGCGGCCGCGGGCTGCTGCTCGACCGGACCGGCCGGCTCTCGGTGGAGGGGTGGGCCGATCGGGTCGACCACGTCGTCGACGGCAGCGAGGAGCTGGACGTGCCCGCGGCGCTGCTGCGGCCGGACGGCCACGTGGCGTGGGCCGGCGACGACCAGCGGGAGCTGACCAGCGGGCTGTCCCGGTGGTTCGGCGCGGCGGCCGGCTGAGCGCTACGCGCTCGTCCTCCATTCGTCCAGGTGGGCGTCGATGAACTCCCGCATCGAGGTGGGCTCACGCCCGGTTATCCGCTTCACGGCCGGCGAGAGCTCGGCGAAGCCGCCGTGCCGGACGCGGTGGTAGAGGTCGTCGAGGATGCCCGCCGTCCAGGGGTCGAGGCCGTGCAGGGTCTCGTGCGGGGGCGGGTCCTCGGCGCGGATCCGGTGGCCCAGGCGCGCGGAGAGCTCCCGCGCGACGGACGCGACCGGAACCGCCTCCGGACCGGTGATCGTGTGCGCCCGGCCACGGTGATCCTCCGGCGCGCCGAGCGCGGCCACGGCCACGTCGGCGATGTCGCGCGCGTCCACCCACGCGATCGGGCCGCCGCCCGAGGGCAGGCTCAGGACGCGGTCGTCACGGATGGCGTCCCGGTAGAAGCGGGGGTCGGTCAGGACCTGATGGAACCAGGACGGGCGCAGCAGCGTCCAGGAGGCGGCCCGGGTGACGACCGCGTCCTCGGCCCGGCGAGCCCAGTGGTCCGGCGCGAGCGATTCGGCTCCCTGCTCGGACACCAGGACGACATGGGCGTCCGGGTTCACCTCGACCAGGCCGGCCATGAGGTCGGGAGCGGCGGGCAGGTCGGGGCGCACCAGGTAGATCGCGTCCACGTCCGCCGCCTCGCGCCAGGTCGCCGGGTCGTGCCAGTCGAAGCGGACCTGATCGGCGGCGGGCCGCGACGACCCGGCCCGGACGAGGGTCCCGGAGCGGCGCAGCCGGGCCGTCACCTCGCTCCCGGTCTTGCCCCGGGCCCCGGTCACCAGCACCGTGCGGGTCATGCCCGCTCCCCGAGCCGGACGACGACCTTGCCGATCGTGGACGTTCCGCCGTGCAGCAGGCCCAGCAGGGCTTCGGGCACCCGCTCGATGCCGTCGAGCACCGTCTGCCGGTGCACGATCTCGCCTGAGCGCACCCAGGAACCCACCTCGGCCCGGAAGGCGGGCATCTGGTCCCGGTGGTCGGCGACCAGGAAGCCGCGTGCGGTCGCCCGCTTGGTGACCAGCTCGTACAGGTTGCGCACGCCGTGCGGTTCGCGGCCGTCGTACTGGCTGGCCATCCCGCACAGGGCCAGGCGGGCGCCGACCCGCAGGCGGCCGATCGCGGCCTCCAACTGGACGCCGCCGACGTTGTCGAAGACCACGTCGACGCCGTCCGGCGCGGCCTGCGCGAGGAGCTCGTCGGCCGCGCCGTCGTGATAGTCGAAGGCGGCGTCGAAACCGAGGTCGTCCACCAGATGGCGCACCTTGGCCGGCGATCCCGCGCTGCCGATCACCCGCCCGGCTCCCCGCAGCCTGGCGATCTGACCGGCGACGCTCCCGACCGCCCCCGCCGCTCCGGTGACGAACACCGTGTCGCCGGGCCGTACCTCCGCCATCCGGGTGATGCCCAGCCACGCGCTCAGGCCCGTCGTGCCGAGCACGCCGAGATAGCTCTCGGCGGGCAGATCGCCGGTGTCGATCGGGGAGACCCCGGCCGCGTCGACCACGGCGGCCTCGCGCAGCCCCAGGAAGTGCTCGACCACCTGGCCCGGCTTGACACCGTCGGCGCGGGACTCGACGACCACGCCGACCGCTCCTCCCTCCAGCGGCGCGTTCAGCGGGAACGGCGGGATGTAGGACGGACGGTCGTCCATCCGGCCACGCATGTACGGGTCGACCGACAGGTGGGTGTTGGCGACCAGGACCTCACCGGGCCGCAGGTCGGGAATCGGGGCTTCGACCAGCGTGAAGTCGTCGGCCGACGCCTGTGCTCGCGGCCGTCGGGCCAGGTGCCACTCCCGGGCCCGTCCCTTGCTGGTAACCGTCATCGGCATGCCTCTCGTAGATGCTTGAGTCAATCAAGCATTCAACCTGGCACACATGCTTGAGTGCGTCAAGTTCTTGGTAGGGTGGTGCCATGGCGCTACCCACAGGGCCCGTCACCGCGTCGACCGACGCCGAACGCGCGATGTTCGACTTCGTCGACGCCTACGACCGCGCCTTCGAGACCGCCGCCCTGCGACACGGGCTGAGCGTGGCGCAGGCCTGCGTGCTGGGGCGCCTGACCCGGGAGCGCGGCATGGGCGAGCTGGCCGACGAGCTCGGATGCGACGCCTCCAACATCACCCAGATCATCCGCAGGCTGGAGGCGCGCGACCTCGTCCGCCGTCAGCCCCACCCCGACGACCGCCGCTCCCGGCAGATCGTCCGCACCCCCGAGGGCGCCGGCCTCTACGCCGCCTTCGAGGAGTCCTTCGCGTTCGCCCGCTCCGCCGTCTCCAACCTGAGCGCCCGCGAGCAGGACCAGCTGGCCACCCTGCTCCGCAAGGCGCTCCACGGGAACGACCGGGGGTGAGCCGCCCGGCGCGTCTCACGCGCCGGATTCGGACACCTGGACGCCCAGCGCCGACAGGAACGCGGCGGCGGCGGGGGAGGGCCGGTGCCGGCTCCAGATGAGATGCTCCACGCGGGCCGGAGCGTCGCTGAGCCGGACCACGGGCAGGTCGGGGAGCTGGGACACGAAGGCCGCCGGCAGCATCCCGACGCCCAGGCCCTGCCGGATCAGGCGAGCCATGAAATCGGGGGTCGACACTTCGAAGGCGACCTCGCGCCGCACCCCGGCCGCCGCGAAGGCCTCGTCGGACTGGATCCGCCCGGCGCTGCCCGCGGGGAAGTCGACGAACCGCTCGTCCGCCAGCCGGTCCAGCTTCACGTGCTCCTTGTCGGCCAGCGGGTGGCCGGGCGCGACCACGGCGACGAGGTCGCCGCGTGCCAGCTCACGGCCGCGGACGCCCTTGGGCCGGACGCCCAGGGGAAGCCCCAGGAAGGCGACGTCGAGCGTGCCCTGCCGCACCCGTTCGACGAACTCCTCGCTCGCGCCGGAGCGCAGGCTGATGCGTACCTCCCGGTGGCGCAGGTGGAAGCGTCGTAGCGCGACCGGCAGATCGACCGCCGTGACGGTGGGGATGGCGCCGATGGCGAGCCGGCCGCGGATCTCGCCGGCGGCGGCCGCCACCTCGGCCCTGGCCCGCTCGGCGGCGTCGAGAGCCTGGCGGGCGGCGGGGAGGAACGCCTCGCCCGCCGGGGTCAGCCGGACGCTGCGGCTCGTGCGGTCGAACAGCTTGGCGCCCAGCTCGCGCTCCAGCCGCGCGATCTGGTGGCTCAGCGCCGACTGGACGACCAGGCACTGCTCGGCGGCGCGGGTGAAGTTGGCCGTCTCCGCGACGGCGACGACGTAGCGCATCTGCTGAAGCTCCATGGATCAATCGTGATTCACGATCGTTGAGATGACAAACATGCGTTGGACTCATTGATCGCTCATGCCTCAGGCTGGGACGCATGACGCCAAGACCCCATCCTGAGGGCGGCCTGTCGCACGGGCTGCTCCTGCTCATGTCGGTGGCGACCGGGCTGGCGGTCGCGGGCAACTACTTCGCGCAGCCGCTGCTCGACCTGATCGGCAGGGAACTCGGCCTCGGACCCTCGATGGCGGCGCTCACGGTGACGGCCGCGCAGGCCGGGTACGCGCTCGGGCTGATCCTGCTGGTGCCGCTCGGCGACCTGGTGGAGCGGCGGCGGCTCGCCGTGTCGCTCTACGCGGCGACCGCGGTGTTCCTGCTGGTGTCGGCCACCGCGGCCGACGGCACGGTGCTCCTGGTCAGCACGGCACTGACCGGCCTGGCCTCGGTCGGCGCGCAGGTCGTGGTGCCGTTCGCGGCGACGCTGGCGGCACCCGCCGAACGCGGCCGGGTGGTCGGCACGGTGATGACCGGGCTGATGCTCGGCCTGCTGCTGGCGCGCACCGCCTCCGGCACGCTGTCGGAGCTGGGCGGCTGGCGGACGGTCTACTGGGTGAACGCCGCCCTGATGGCGCTGACGGCCGTGCTGCTGCGGGTCTTCCTGCCCCGGCTCGGCGGCGACGGCGGGCGCCTGTCGTACCCGAAGCTGCTGCGCTCCACGATGGCGATGTTCCGGTACGAGCCGCTGCTGCGGTGGCGGGCGGCCATCGGCGCCCTCAGCCTGGCCTCGTTCAGCGTGCTGTGGACGGCGCTGACCTTCCTGCTGGCCGGGGCGCCGTACGAGTGGTCGGAGTCGGGCATCGGCCTGTTCGGCCTGGTCGGCGTCGTGGGCGCGCTGACCGCCACGGTCGCGGGACGGCTGGCCGACCGCGGCCTCGTGCAGATCGTGACCGGCGCGGGCACGGTCCTGCTGGCGGCGTCCTGGCTGGCGCTCGCCGCCGGGACACGCTCCCTGATCTGGCTGCTCGCCGGCGTGGTCGTGCTGGACCTGGCGCACCAGGCGGTGCTCAACAGCAGCCAGAACGTCATCTACGCGCTGCGGCCCGAGGCCCGCAACCGGATCAACTCCGCCTTCATGACCTCCTTCTTCGTCGGCGGCGCGGTGGGCTCCGCGCTGACCTCGGTGGTCTGGGTGCACGGCGGCTGGACCGCCGTGTGCGTCCTGGGCGCCGTCCTGTCCGCCGGGACCGTCGTGCTCTGGGTCCTGGAGCGCCTCACCACCGGCCGGGCCGCCGGGAAACCCCCGCAGCCCGCCGCCCACCCGGCGACCGCCGGGTCTGCCAACTAGTCACGAGGAGAACGAACATGTCACGCACCGTACTGATCACCGGAGCCACCGGAACCGTGTCCACCGCGCTGATCGACGCGCTGGAAGGGGCCGACGTCCGCCTGCGCGCCCTCGTCCGCGACGCGTCCAGGGCGGACGGGCTGAGGGACAGGGCCGAGGTCGTCGTCGGCGACCTCGGCGACCCCCGGTCGCTGGCGCCCGCCTTCGAGGGCGTGCAGGACCTGTGGCTGCTCACCCCGAACAGCCCGCGCGCTCCGGAGAACAGCATGAACGCCGTGTGGGCGGCACGCCAGGCCGGCGTGGAGCGCGTCGTGCGCCTGTCCGTGATCGGCGCGGCGCACGACGCGCCGAACCGCAGCGGCAGGCTGCACGCGCTGTCGGACCAGGAGCTCGAACGGTCCGGTCTGCGCTGGACGATCCTGCGCCCGCACTGGTTCATGCAGAACCTGCTGAACGAGACGGGCGACATCGCGGCCACCGGCACGTTCTCGCTGAACGTCGCCTCGTCCAGGGTCGGCATGATCGACGTGCGCGACATCGCCGAATGCGCCGCCCGCGTGCTCCTCGACGCCCCCGACCGTCACCACGGCCGGACGTACACGCTCACCGGCCCGCGCTCGCTGACCTTCGACGAGGTGGCGGCCGAGCTGGGCCGCGTCCTCGGCAGGCCGGTCGCCTATCTGCCGGTCAGCGACGAGGCCAAGCACAAGACGCTGCTCGGCCACGGTGTCCCTGAATGGATCGCCGACATGCTGGAGGAGTACGCGCGGGCGTACGTCTCCGGCTGGGGCGACTTCACCACCGACGCGGTCGCCGGCCTGCTCGGCCGCCCGCCGCGCGACGTCGCCGACTTCGCCCGCGACCACGCCGCCAGGTTCGCCCCGGCCGCCTGAGCCGGGGCGAACCTCGCCGAGCGCCGGGCGGGACGTGCGGCTAGAGGCAGGCCCCGCCGCCCGGGGCGCAGTGCGCGACCTCGGGATACCGAGCCGACGGCTTGTCCAGCAGGGGCTGGCGTTCCGCCTTCAGATGCTGGTCGAGGAAGGCCGCCACATACGTCCGGGTGAGCTCGGCGGCGCGCGCCGCCGCCAGTTCGGGGCCGGCGGGTCCGATGCCGAGGGCGCCCGCCAGCACCGGGAGGTCGGTGAAGGACTGGTGGTCCCCGCCCTTCATGACGATCCACCGCTTCCACCCGGTCAGCAGCTTCCAGTCGCGCTCCCAGGTGGTGTCCCGGCCGCCGGGGACGTGCTCCGGCGAGCCGATGAACATGAACGGCCTGGAGAACCCGCCTTCTGGGATCCGGGCGTAGGTGGTGCCGTCCATGTCGATGCCGGCGCGTACCCGGGAGTCCTTCACCATGACGGCCACCGAGCTCGCCCCGCCGATCGACTGGCCGGCCATCGCGATCCTGGAGCGGTCGATCAGCCCGGCGCCGTCCCACCGGGACGGCAGCTGGTCGAGCACGAAGGAGACGTCGGCCGCCCGGACCTGGACCACCCCCGCGCCGAAGCCCGGATCGGCGTCGCTGTCACACGCGAGGCACTCCGCCACCCGGCCGTCGGCCAGGGTCGTGGCGTAGCTCTCGTGGGTGTGGTCGATCCCCGCCACCACGTACCCCCGGCTGGCCAGGTCCTCGGCCAGGGACGTGAGCGTGCTCAACGGCTTGGTGAAGCCGGGGGACAGCACGACCAGCGGAAGGTCCCGCCCCGCGGGTTCGGCGTCTTCGACGGCGTTGGTGCGGGTCCGGCTGAGCGCGTCGTACGGAACGCCCGTGATCCTGGAGCCCTTGAGGAACAGCTCCGATTCCCGCGGCGTCATGTACGGCGCGCGTTCCCCGTCGCGCTGCCTGGTCGGGTACCACAGGGTGACCTTGAGCTCCCTGGCTTCGGCGTCGAGGTCCCAGGGGTCGGGGCGGGAGGTGTCCTTCAGGTGCAGGACGGTGGTGCCGACCGGATGGGCGCCGGAGGGCTCGGGCAGGACGGCCGGGCCCGTCGGCGTGGGCGACGGGGCGGCGGAGCGGGGCGGCGTCGGCGCGGCGCAGGCCGACACGGCCAGGACGGCCAGGACCGCCAGGAGGTGTCTCATCGCAGGGTCCCTTCACTTCCGCAGCAAGGTCAGGGCCTTGGCCAGCGCGGGGTCGCGCCCGGCGGCCGCGTCGCGCGGGGCCGGGGCCACGTGGTGGTCGGGCGGCACGCCGATCCGGTCGATCACCTCGCGATCGGGACCGAGGTGGTGCCTGGAGGGGAGGCTCAGCAGGGTGTTGTCGCTCAGCAGGTACGGCTGCGCCGGGCCGGAGACGACCCCGGCGGTCCTGGTGCCGACCAGCCGGCCGGCGCCCAGGTCCTTGATCGCGGAGCTGAAGTGCTCGCACGCCGAGGCGCAGCCGCGGTCGGTGAGCACCACCAGCGGCAGGCCGACCAGTTCGACGGTGTCGTCGGTCCGCATGGCCTCGCAGTCGCCTTCCGCGGTGCACTGGTAGGCGGTGACCTCGCCGTGGGCGAACGCGCTCACCAGCCGGACCGCCTCGACGGGGCTGCCGCCGCCGTTGCCGCGCAGGTCCAGCACGACGCCGGAGAGCGTCCGTCCGGTACGCAGCCGCGCGACCGCCTTGAGAACCCTGTTCGCGGCGTCGGAACCGAACCCCCGCAACCGCACGTAGGCGACGTCGTCCAGCAGCTTCGACCGCACCGCCTGCAAGGTGGCCAGGTCCCGCTGGTAGAGGCCGGGCTTGAGCGTCACGCTCCAGCGGCGGCCGGTGCTCTCCCGCAGCAGCCGCAGCCGGACCGGGCGGGCCTGCGGGTAGCGCGGGTAGAGGGCGGCGATCGCGGCGGTGGCCTTCCCGTCGAGGAAGGGCGCCGAGTCGTCGATCGACTCGATGACGTCGCCGGGGCGCAGACCGGCGGCGTGCGCCGCGCCGCCCTCCACGGCGGTGACGAACAGCGGGGGCAGGGCCGTGCCGGGGTTGCCCGTCGCCTGCGGGCCGTCGACGTTCGCCTGGAGTCCGAGGCCGTAGCCGTCGCCGTCGTAGGCGTCGGGGTGCCGTTCGACGCCGTGCGCCCAGCGGGCGTGGTTGTCGCCGAGCGCCGCCACCATGGCCTCCAGGGTGACCACGGCCAGCTCGTCGCGCAGGCCGGGCACCTGGTCGGTGGTCTTCCGGTAGACGGTCTCGAAAGCCGTCCAGTCGGCTTTCCTGTCACCGGTCAGCGCCGGCATGGCCGCCTCGGGCACGTCGCGGCCGTTGCGGTTGAGTTCCTGCGTCAGGGCGGCGAATCCGGTGAGCAGCAGCGTGCGGGCGTCCAGCGTGGCGCCGCCGTAGTAGTTGCCGAGGATGCAGAAGTACGCCTGCTCGATGACGTCGATCGTGGTGGCCGTCTCCGCACCGGGCGGACTCTGGGGCCGCGCGCAGACCGTGCCGGCCGCCGTGCCCGCCTCGCCGCGCGGTGGCGTCGGCGCGGCGCAGGCCGCCGCCAGGAGGAGCGCGATCCCGGCCGCCGCGATCCTGGCGGCGGTCATGACAGACGCCTCCTGGTCCACCAGAAGCAGAACCACGCCAGGCCGGCGGTGAGCAGGGCGTAGATCCCGGTCTCGATCCACTGGAAGGGCCAGAAACGGTCGAGGGGGTGGTAGGTCGCCTGCTGCCGGTAGCCGAGGCGGTTGATCTCGGCCACGCACGTGTCCATGCCTCCGGACGGCGCGCAGGGTCCCGACGTGGTGGAGACGCCGATGGTGCCTTCCGCGCCGGCAGTGCGCCCGGACGGGTCGACGAGTTCGCTGGACAGGACCCAAGCGCCGGCGTGACCGGGAACGGCCGACCTCAGCATGACGTGCACGGCGCCGCCCTCGTCGCGGTCCATGCCGATGCCGTCCACGTTCGCCTGGCCGAGCTCGAAGGACGCCGTGACCGGGGACATCAGATGGGGCCGGACCAGCATCGGCATCGCGAGCTGGACCACGGCGAACAGGGCCAGCGTGAGGGCCATGGCGGGCAGCATGCGGCGCACGAGCATGCCCACGGTCACCCCGAGGACGAAGGCGAAGGCCGCGTACCCCATCGGGGCGATGCCGCGCGCGCCGAACACCAGGGGAGCCATCAGGCCCAGCCCGTCGGCGGCCGACTTGTCCAGAGGGTCGGACCACCAGGTCACCATGAGGCCGCACAGGCCGGCGGCGGCCACCGTGACCAGGCCGACGAGCCCGAGCTTGACCGTCAGCCAGCGGGCGCGGGTGATGCTCTGGTTCCACACCAGCAGGTGCGTGCCGGCCTCCAGCTCGCGGGTGATCAGCGGCGCCCCCCAGAAGAGCCCCGCCAGGGCCGGCAGGAGCAGCACGACGAGGGTCAGGGCCATGAACGGGAGCTGGTACGTGTCGAAGAAGCGGTCGTAGAAGCGGCCGCAGCTGCCGTCCTGGGCGCAGGCGGCGATCCCGGAGGCGTAACCGGAGGCCAGGCCGGGGCCGGTCACGGCCAGCACGGCGGCGAGCACGCCGAGAACGGCGGCCATCATCACGGCCGAGCCGCGGAACTGCCGCCAGGTCAGCCAGATCATCGCCGCACCTCCAGCACGGGCCGCCGGTCATCGGCGACGTACCTGTCCATGTAGGCCAGGACCAGGTCCTCCAGGTCGAGCCGGGTGACCGTCCAGGCGGGGTCGTGGATCGGGGCGTCGGTGCGGATCACGTACGTGCTCTGCCGGTCGGTGTGGCGTGCGGAGATCACCTGCTGGCCGGCGGGGAGCCGGGCGGGGTCGCGGCGGGGGCCGGTGAGCCGGTGATGGGTGGACAGCAGCCGGTCGACCTCTCCCGCCACCTGCACGCGCGAGTCGACGAGCACGATCAGGAAGTCGCAGACCCGTTCCAGGTCGGCGACCAGGTGGGAGGAGAGCACCACGCTGAACTCGTGCTCGACGGTGGCCTCCATCAGCCCCTGCAGGAACTCGCGGCGGGCGAGCGGGTCGAGCGAGGCGACCGGCTCGTCCAGGATCAGCAGCTCGGGCCGCTTGGCCAGGCCCAGGGTGAGGGCGAGCTGGGCGCGCTGGCCGCCGGACAGCTTCCCCGCCCGGTGGCCTGAGGGGAGGCCGAGCCGCGTGATCCGTTCCCGCGCGAGGCCGGCGTCCCAGCGGGGGTTGAGCCGGGTGCCCAGGCGCAGGTGCTCGGCGACGGTCAGCCCCGAGTAGACCGGGGTGTCCTGGGCGACGAACCCGACCTTGGCCAGCTGCGCCGGGCCGCCGGCCGGCCGGCCGCCCAGCACGGTGATGGCGCCCGCCGTCGGTTCGAGCTGGCCGGCGGCCAGCTTCAGCAGTGTGGTCTTGCCCGCCCCGTTCGGGCCCACCAGGCCGACCACGTGCCCGGCCGGGATGTCGACGGTGCACTCGCGTAACGCCCAGCGTTTGCCGTACTTCTTGCCCAGTTCCTGGGCTTGCAGGACAGAAGTCACGCTATTTCCTCCTGGGAGGCGGTCCGAAAGGTGGTCATGAAAAGGGCCTCGATGCTCTCGTCGTCGAGCCCGGCCCTGCGTGCCTTCTCCAGCCAGCGCCGCAGATCCGCGCGGAGCGGGCCGTGCGCGGCCAGCGAGGCGCCGGCCAGCGTCGCGGTCACGAACGTGCCGACCCCCGGCCGGGCGGCCACCAGGCCCTCGTGCTCAAGCTCCCGGTAGGCCTTGAGCACCGTGTTGGGGTTGATCGCCAGCCCCGCCACCACGTCCTTGACCGTCGGAAGCTGGTCACCCACGCGCAGCAGCCCCAGCCGCAGCGCGTGCCGCACCTGCTGGACCAGCTGCTGATAGGGCGAGACGCCGGACCGGCTGTCGAGGTAGAACTCGATCAACAGCTTCTCCATTCATCTAGTCTCCTAGTACTTTAGGAGTATGGATGTTAAGAAGCCGTAAGCCCTGGCCGCTCAGTACGCGCCTGTCTGACGCCACCCTGATCGCTGTTCGGCAGGAAATCCCTACGGGTTCGGCGGGCGGACCAACCCTGTCTCGTAGGCGAACACGGCGGCCTGGGTGCGGTCGCGCAGGCCGAGCTTGACCAGGATGCGGCTCACGTGGGTCTTGACCGTCTGCTCGGCGAGCACCAGCCGCTCGGCGATCTCCGCGTTCGACAGGCCCTGCGCGATCCGCGCCAGCACCTCGGTCTCGCGCTCGGTCAGGCCGGAGAGGCGGTCCATGCGCTGCCGGGGCCCGGCCATCCGGGAGAACTCGGTGATGAGCCGCCTGGTCACCCCCGGCGCCAGCAGGGCGTCACCGGCGGCCACCACCCGCACCGCGTGCGCCAGCTCCGCCGCCGAGGCGTCCTTCAGCAGGAACCCGGAGGCGCCCGCCCGCAGCGCCTCGTACACGTACTCGTCCAGGTCGAACGTCGTCAGCACCAGCACCTTGACGGCGCCGCTGACCCGGCGGGTCGCCTCGATGCCGCTCAGCCCGGGCATGCGGATGTCCATGAGCACCACGTCGGGGGAGAGCTCGGCGACCTTGGCGACGGCGTCCAGTCCGTCCACCGCCTGCCCGACGACCTCGATGCCGGGCTCGGCGTTCAGCAGCACGGTGAAGCCCTGGCGGACCATCGTCTGGTCGTCGGCGACGAGCACGCGGATCATGCGGTGTCCTCGGCGGGGAGCGCGGCGGTGACCTCGTAGCCGCCGTCGGGGGTGGGACCCGCGGCCAGCTCGCCGCCCAGCATGTGGGCGCGTTCGCGCATGCCGAGCAGGCCGAGCCCGGCCCCGTGCGAGGGCGGGGCCGGCCGCCGCGGCGCGGTGTTGCGCACGGTGAGCGCGAGCGTTCCGGGCCGGTACGCGATCTCGACCCGTACGGAGGCGCCGGGGGCGTGCCGCATGGCGTTGCTGAGCGCCTCCTGCAGGATGCGGAAGGCCGACAGCTCGATGCCGGGCGACAGCGGCCTCGGCTCGCCGGTGGTCGTGGCGGTGACGGTGAGCCCGGCAGCCCGGACCTTGGCGATCAGCTCGTCGACCTGGTCCAGCGTCGGCTGCGGGGCGTCGTCCGCCGGTCCGTCGGCCGAGCGGAGCACGCCGAGGACGCGCCGCAGCTCGGCGAGCGCCTCCACCGCGTTCTGCCGGATGCCCGCCAAATTGTCCTTCAGCTCCTGCGACGGGTTCTCCACCAGGTGCGGGGCCACCTGCGCCTGAATGGAGATCACCGACATGTGATGGGCGACCACGTCGTGCAGCTCGCGCGCGATCCGGTTGCGCGCCTCCAGCACCGCCCGCCGCGCCCGCTCCTCGGCGGTGACCTCCTCCTGCACGACGAGCTGCGTGCGGGCCACCCGGGCGCCGCGCAGCGCGGCCCCGATGACCGCCGCCGCCAGGACGATGACCAGCCACACCGCCGCCGCGCCCGTGTGGTGGCCCCACGGCTCGCCGACCAGGAACGCCAGCGCCACCAGCACGGTGATCGCCACCATCTCGGCCAGCACTCTCGGCCTGACCCGCAACGCCACCAGCAGGAACAGCATGGCCTGCAGCGCGGCCGCGAAACCGGACCACGAGAACGGCGTGCCGGGCGACAGGTAGATCGGGTGCTCCCGCACCGGCAGGCCGGTCTGCGAGCCGACCGCCATCACCAGGAGCGACACCCACCAGGCCGGGACCGGGCGGAACAGGGCCAGCACCACCGCCGCCGCCTGCCCGATCGCCAGCGGCGAATAGGTGGGGTCGCCGTGGCCGCCCGCGGCATCGACCATGACGACCGCGTACAGCACCACCAGGACGTGCGGCAGCCGCGCCAGCGGGCGCGGGCCGCGCATGCGGGGGAGCGGATCGGCCGCCGCCGTCCACAGGTCCGACCGCAGGGTCCCGATCACGGCTCCACCCTACGGCGCGGAGCCCGTACGGAAGATCGCTCGTAGGTGTGGAAGAGCAGGCAGCACAGGGCCAGCGCGACCGCGAACGCCGGCAGCCAGGCCAGCCGGGCCGCCACCCAGCCGAGCCCGTCGGGCGCCGTGTGCAGGCCGGGCAGGCGGCCACCGGCGTGCAGGCCGGCGACGGTGACGGCGATCATGGCGGTCTGGTGCCAGAGGAAGACGGTCATCGCCGCCAGGTTGACCGCGGCCACCGCCGCCCACGCCGCGGGCCTGGCCAGCAGCCGCCGCAGCGGGCCGGCCAGCAGGGCCGCCGCCCCGCACTGGGCGAGCCCGAAGGCGACGGCGGCCAGGGTCGGCGGGTCGAGGTTGGACACCGGCGCGCCCGGCACCCCGACCATGGCCGCCGGGTACCCGCCCCACGCCACCAGCCCGATCGCCGCCAGCCCGCCACCGGCCACCAGCCCCCACCCGGCCGCCCTCCCCGGCAGGCCGCGCGCGGCCCAGGTCAGGCCCAGGCAGTACGGCACCAGCCAGCCGGCCACCACGTTCACCCAGCCCGCCCAGGAAGGCCCGCCCAGCCCGTACCGGACGAGGTCGGCGCAGGCGACGGCGGCGAGCGGCCACGCCGGGTGCAGCCGCGACACCAGCGGCGTGGCGGCGGTGAGCAGCGCGAACACCAGCAGGAACCAGAGCGGCGACACCACCAGCGTGCCCAGCGTGCGCACCGTCTCCAGCTCGGCCCCGGACACGAACATCGCGCCCGCGGCCACCGCCCACACCCCCGCGAGCGCGCCGACCGGCCGGAACAGCCGCGCCGTCCGTGCCTTCAGCCACGCGCCGTACGGGCCGCGGCGGCGGCCGTTCACCAGCCCGCCCACCAGGAAGAACACCGCCAGCGTCTGGAGCACCCAGGACACCGGCGCCAGCTCCGGCATGACCCGCAGCGGGCTGCCGGCGCGCAGCGTGTCGCCGCCGGCCACCAGGGCGGTCACCAGCCAGTGGCCCAGCACGACGCCGGCGATCGCCAGCGCGCGCAGCCCGTCGACGGCGCGGTCACGGCCCGGCGGGGTGGCGGTGTCGATCCGGTGGACGAGTTCGACCAGGGATGGCATGAGGAGAACCTAGGAACCGCCGCCCCTGACCCGAATCCCGCTGGAGAGCTCATTCGCCGTTGGTCCTGAAGTATGAGGCAGGTTCAGCCGGCGCTCGTCGCCTCGGCGCGCTCGCGCAGGAGGGCGCGGAGCGTCTCGGCGTCGGCGTCGACCGCGCCGGCTCCGGCGTTGAGCTTGTAGCCGCGGACGATGTCGTCGAGCAGGCCCGACAGGATGCCGCCGGCCATGAGTTTCCGGTGGAGTGCGGCGTACTGCTCCTCGTACAGCTTCTTGAAGGCGGGGGTCGCCAGGAAGCGTTCCTTCAGCTTGTGGCCGCCCGTCCGCCCGCCGCCGAACGCGTCGCCGCTGTAGGCGAAGTTGAGGTCCCACGTGACGACCCGGAACCTGCGGGTGCCCAGGTCGTACCAGAGGTAGTAGTTCCTGCCAGGCCCGCTCATGTCGTCGAAGTTGAGCATGAGCTCCTGCAGCGCCACGTAACGGGCGAACGACTCCACCTCCAGGCGTGCGGGCAGCCCGGCCGCGAACTCCTCGTCGGACGCCTCGTCCACCCACCGGATCAGGTTGATCACGGGCTGCAGGTCGGTGCCGCCGACCTTGTTCACCTGTTTGAAGTCGGAGGTGTACCGGGTCTGGTCCTCGCCCTTGTAGGTGAAGGAGCCGGTGGCGAGCGACTTGTAGAGTACGCCGTCGCCCAGGTGCTCGGCGTAGCCCTCGTCGAGGTACTCGACCACCAGGCGGGGCGCCGAGGTGCGGCCGTTCACGGTGAACGCGCTGTAGGCGAAGCTCTGGGTGGGTTCGCCCGCGGCGCCGACGGTGGAGATGGCGAGCGCCTCGTTGAGCATCGTCGGGGCCCGGCCGGTCACGGGGCGGACGGCGACCTGCGAGTGGCCCTGGTAGCGGCGGCCCTCTGCGAACTCGTCGAAGCTGATCAGCCAGGGCAGGGTCTCCGGCTCCTCCGCCTTCAGCGCGGCGCCGAAGCCGCCCGTGCCGCCGCGCCCCCGGCCGCCCTCGCGAGGAGGCTGGAAACCGTCGGGCGGCCGGAAGCCCTCGGGGCGCTCGCCGCCGGGTCTCCCGGCCGGCCGGCGGCCGGCGCTCTGCCCCTTCCAGGTGAGCCCCGCCAGCGTCGAGTTGCCCTTGAGCCGGATGCCGACGCTCGGGATCGTGGTGCCGTCGACGGTCAGGTCCGCTTCGACGTACTCCTTCTCGCCGTCCTTGAGGTACGCGGTCAGCATGTCCTGGTAGCTTTCGTCCCGGAACGTGAGCGTGATCTGGTGCGCGACCGAGGTGTCGAACAGGTCCTTCGTGCCCGTGACGTCCTGGGTGACGACGGCCGAGGCGCCGGACACCGAGACCGCGTACGGGCGGACCGTGCCGCTGCCGAACACCCCCCAGCACACGCCCAGGAAGGCCGCGCAGGCGGCGAGGAGCTTCCCGTTCTGCCGGAGCCTGACCGGCAGCCGGCGCCTGAGCCTGGTCACCGGATACCTACAGGCTGGAGGCACCGTCCTTCAGGGCGGGGAGGAAAGCCGGAACGGCCGGACACTGTGGTCTCCCGGTTCTGTCGGTGGTGGTCGGTAGTTTGATCGGCGTGTCCCGCTACCGGCTCCAGCCGTCGCCTGCCCAGGAGCAGGCGCTGCTGGAGCATTGCGGGCACGCCCGGTATGTGTGGAATCTCGCGGTTGAGCAGCACGCTTGCTGGAAGCCGGGCCGCGGGAGCGCGCCGGGGTTCGCCGAGCAGTGCCGCCAGTTGACCGAGGCGCGGGCGGAGTTCGCGTGGCTGCGCACCGGGTCGATCATCGTTCAGCAGCAGGCGCTGAAGGACTTCGCGCAAGCCATGGCGAACTTCTTCGGCGGAACCCACAGGCGTCCGACGTGGCGCAGGCGCGGGCGGGGTGAGGGGTTCCGGATCGTCGCCGTCAGAGCGGGTGATGTGCGCCGCCTGTCGCGGCACGTGGGCGAGGTGAGGGTTCCGAAGGTGGGATGGATCCGTTTCCGCTGGTCGCGCGCCGTCCCTGACGGGGTGAAGTCGTATCGGGTCACCCGCGACCGTGCCGGGCGGTGGCATGTGGCGTTCGCCGCCGTCCCTGACCCCGTCCCGGCGCCGGGTACGGGCGAGGTCGTCGGTGTGGACCGGGGTGTGGCTGTGTCGGCCGCCCTGTCGAGCGGGGAGATGCTGCATGCTCCCGGGCTGCGTGAGGCGGAGAAGGCGCGCCTTCGGCGGCTGTTGCGCAAGCTCGCCAGGGCCAGGCGCGGATCTAACCGGCGTGCCGAGGTCAAGGCCGCCATCGCCCGGGTGAAGGCACGCGAGAGCGACCGGCGTAAAGACTGGGTGGAGAAGGTCAGTACGGGCCTGGCCCGGCGGTTCGACGTGATCGCCGTCGAGGACCTGAAGATCGGTGCCATGGCCCGGTCGGCGCGCGGCACCGTCGAGGTGCCGGGCCGTAATGTCCGGGCCAAGGCGGGGCTGAATCGGTCGATCTTGGCCGCCTGATGGGGTCGTCTCGTCCGACGCCTGGAGGACAAGGCGCCCGGGCGGATGGTGAAGGTCAGCCCCGCGTACACGAGTCAGCGGTGCTCGGCGTGCGGGATCGTGGACCGGCAAGCGCGTGAGAGCCAAACGCGTTACCGGTGCCGGTCCTGCGGATACGCCGGCAACGCCGATGTGAACGCGGCCAGGAACATCGCATACGCGGCAGGGCATGCCGTGTCTGCGCGGGAAGGGCCACGGGTTGCCGGGCCGGTGCACCGCGAACCTCAACACGACCTCCTCCTCGTGGGGTAGTTGCGGTTGGAATCCCCGTGCTTCAGCACGGGGAGGATGTCAAAGGTCGGTCTGGTCGTAGCCGGTCAGGACGGTGACCGACTGGCCGTGGTTGCGCTCGCGCAGGGCCGCCATCAGGTCGGCCGGCTCGCCACCCTTCTTGATCTTCACCGTGTACATCAGCTCGGTGAGCGCCCCGCCCCTGATCGACTCCATGCTGACCAGCTCGAACTCGTCGGTGTGGCGGATCAGCACGTCCTGGATGGCGTGGGTGTGGTCCTCGTCGGCGGGCACCTGCACCTTCACCACCTGGCGGCGCACGTTCAGCTGGAACCAGTCGAACCGGTGCATCACCACGACGATCAGCGAGATCGTCACCGCGGCGACGACCGCCAGCAGGTAGAAGCGGGTGCCGACGGCCATGCCCACGCCCATCACCAGGAAGATGAACCCGACGTCACGGGTCTCCTTGATGGCGTTGCGGAACCGTACCACCGACAGGGCGCCGACCAGGGCGAACGCGCGGGCGATGTTCGAGCCGACGACCAGCATGATCAGGGAGATGAGCATGCCGAGGACGACCAGCGTCTGCACGTACGACTGGCTGTAGGAGACGTTGCGGTGCGTCGCCCGGTACACCCAGCCGATCATGGCGCTGAGCACGAACGACAGCGTCATCGCGATGGCGACGTCGGCCACGCTGAACGTGCCCGAGAGATCCTGGAACGAGAAGTCCATGGGGGTCATGCCTCCGAGAGATCATGATCGGGGACGTGGAAGACGGAGCGCGGGGCCAGCCCGTGCGCCTCGATGCTCTGGCAGTACTTGGAGACCCGCACGACCTGCAGGTTCCGCTTGGCGGTCAGGTCGGTCAGCCAGTACGGGACGCGCTCGTTCGCCTTGACCTCCATGATCGCCTTGTGCGGCGGGACGATGAAGCGGTTCCGCGCGTCGGTGCCGAAGCCGAAGTCGCGGTCGCGGCCCCGCACCCGCCGGTCGAACGTCACCCGCAGCCCGGTGTCGGCGTCCCTGCCCAGGTAGGCGTGGCGGGTGTAGCCGGTCATGGCGGTGGCCCGCAGGTCCAGGCGGCAGACCAGGTCCAGCACCTCTTCGAGGAAGGCGCGCTGGGACGGCTCGTGGGCGATCATCTCGCGGCCGTCGCACAGCCGCAGCGCGTCGAGGTACGGCACGCGTACCCGCCGCTTCTGGGTGACCCGGTTGACCCGCTGTTTGATCTCCACGAACACGGGCGTGTCCCCGGCGGCGGAGGACCGGTCGCCGTAGTGGCGGATGCGCAGCTTGCGGCGGAACCTCAGGCCCTCGATCTTCTCCCAGTAGAACCGGAGGTGCCGGGTGTCGTAGTAGGCGCTCCAGATGGCGTAGCCCTCGTCCGGGCAGTGCCGGTCCCGGTCGAGCCGCCGCTCCAGCTCCGCGCGCAGCTCGTCCACGAGGCCCGCGTCCATCAGGTACTTGATCTCGTACCGGTTGAAAAGGCGCAGCATGCCGATATGTGACCCGACGAACCTGGGAATAGTGTGTGAACCCGCCGTGAAGGTCAGGCGGACGGGAGCAGAACGCGGAAACGGGTCCCCCGCCCGGAGCTGGAAACCTCGATCCGGCCGCCGTGGGCGCTGACGAGCGCGGCGGCGATGGCCAGCCCCAGGCCGGTGCCGCCCTGGTCGCGGGAGCGGTTCGGATCGGCGCGGTAGAACCGGTCGAACACGTACGGCAGGTGCTCGGCGTCGATGCCCGAACCCTCGTCGGCCACCTCCACCAGCGCGGCCTCGGTGCCCGGAGCCGGTCCCGGCCCGGCGTGCACGCCCTCGGGCGTGCCGACACGGGCGTGCCCGACCGTCACCCGCACCGGGGTGCCGGGCGCGGTGTGGGTGAGCGCGTTGCCGACGAGGTTGGCGATGACCTGGTGCAGCCGGTGCTCGTCGCCCCTCACCCGCACCGGCCGGTCGGACAGCGTCAGGCGGACCGGACGGTCGCGGTCGCGGGCGTGCGCGGCGTGCACCACGTCACCGGCCAGCACGTGCAGGTCTGCCGTGGTCAGCTCCAGCGCGGGCTCCTGGTCGAGGCGCGCGAGCAGCAGCAGGTCCTCCACCAGCACGCCCATCCGCTCGGCCTCGCTCCCGATGCGGCGCAGCAGCCGCTCCGCCGCCGGGTCCCTGGGCGCGTCGCCGTGCTGGTAGAGCTCGGCGAAGCCGCGGATGGAGGTGAGCGGCGTGCGCAGCTCGTGCGAGGCGTCGGCGACGAAGTGGCGCAGCCGCCGCTCGGAGCGCTCGCGCTCGCGCAGCGCGCGGGCCAGGCGTTCGAGCATCACGTTGAGCGCCGTGCCGAGCCGGCCCGTCTCGGTGCGCGGGTCGCTGTCGGCGACCCTGCGGTCGATGTCGCCGGCCGCGATGGCCTCGGCCGTACGCTCCATCCGGGTGAGCGGGCGCAGCCCGAGCCGCACCACCGCCAGGGCGGCGGCGGCGAGGAGGCCCAGCACCAGCCCGCCCGCCGCGAGCTGGATGACCAGCAGCTCCCGCACGGTGGAGTCGTCGGACTCCAGCGACATCGACACCGCCGCCCGGTTGCCGTCCGGCAGCGGGACGACGAGCACCCGCCAATCGCCCGTGCCGTCCTCGCCCGGCACGGTGAAGGGGCCGCGCGGCGGCCCGGCGACGAGCTCGGCGGGCACGGCCGGGCCGTCCTGGGCGCCGGTGGGGACGTCCTCCAGCAGCGTCCCCGCCGGGCTGTAGACGTCCACGTCGAACCGGGTGGGCACCCGCACCTCGTCAGGGCGCGGCGGCGGCGCGATCGGCGGCGGGCGCCTGCCGACCCGGTCGGCGAACTCGGCGAGCTGGCCGTCCGCCCGCGCCATCAGCGAACGGTCCAGCAGCAGCACCCCGGACACCGCGAAGATCGCCAGCCCGGCGGCGGACAGGCCGACCAGCGCCGCCAGCAACCGGTGCCGCAGCGGCCACGGCCGGTTCACGACCCGTCTCATGACGGGTCCCGCAACCGGTAGCCGACGCCGCGCAGCGTGTGGATCAGCGGCGGGCCGAGCACGTCGATCTTGCGCCGCAGGTAGCTGATGTACGACTCGACGATCCGGCTGTCGCCGTCGAAGTCGTAGTCCCACACGCTTTCGAGGATCTGCCCCTTCGACACCACCCGCTCGGCGTTGACCATCAGGTAGCGGAGCAGGCTGAACTCGGTCGGCGACAGGTGGATGGCCCGGCCCGCCCGCCGCACCTGGTGCGCCTCCTCGTCCAGCTCCAGGTCCGCGTAGCGGAGCACGCCGTCGCCCGCGCGGTCCTCCGGCGGGCGGGCGCGGCGCAGGATCGCCCGGACCCGCAGCACCACCTCCTCCAGGCTGAACGGCTTCGTCACGTAGTCGTCGCCGCCCGCGGTGAGCCCGGCGATCCGGTCGGACACCGCGTCCTTGGCGGTCAGGAACAGCACCATCGGCCTTTCGCCGCGTTCCCGCAGCCGCCGGGCGACCGCGAACCCGTCCAGATCGGGGAGCATCACGTCGAGCACCACGATGTCCGGCCTCTCCCGCGCCACCGCGTCCATCGCGCGCCACCCGCTGGACGCGGTGGTCACGGTGAAGCCGTTGAGCAGCAGCGCCTCGGAGAGCAGCTCGCGGATGTTCGGCTCGTCGTCGACGACCAGCACCTTCGCGTCCATGGCCTCCTGGATACCGGCACTGTCTGAGAGTCCGCTGAAAGCCGCGGTCAGTCCTTGCCCGCGGGGCAGAGCGCCGGGTTCGCCGTGGTCCCCTCCGTGTTGAGCAGCACCACCGTGGAGCCCGGCCGCACGCCGAGCGACGCGCGGCGCTCGGCCGAGTCCAGGGCGGCCCGGACCCCGGCCAGCGAGGCCGCGCCGCACGGTCCCGCGTCGACGCCCAGAGCCAGGAGCTCTCTCGCGGCGCGGGTGCTGTCGGCGTCCCCGACGGCGACGGCCGCGTCCAGGCCGTCACGCAGGTACGGCCAGGCCAGGCTGGACGGGGTGCCGCAGTTGAGCCCCGCCATGATGGTGTCGCCGGTCTCGACGCGCACCGGCCGCCGCTCCAGCAGGCTGGCCAGCACGCACGCGGCGGTCTCCGGCTCCACGGTCATGACGGCGGTGCCGCCCGGCCGGGCCCGGTAGTGGGCGACCGCCGCCTGGGCCAGGGAGCCGACGCCCGCCGGGACCGCCACCAGCCCGGGAGCCTCCCCGAGCTGCTCGTCCAGCTCCGCGAAGAGGGTCGCGTACCCTTCCACGATCCAGCCGGGCGTCTCCTCGTACCCGGCCCAGGCCGTGTCCTGCACGAGCACCGCGCCCGGCTCCCCGGCGGCCGACGCCGCCCGCCGCACCGCCTCGTCGTAGCTGCCGCCCACCTCGGTCACCTCGGCGCCCTCGGCAGCGATGGCCGCCACGGCCTCGGGGTGCACGCCACCGGGGGTGAACACCCGCGCCCGCTGCCCGAGCAGCCGGGCCATCCGGGCGACGGCCCTGCCGTGGTTGCCGTCGGTGGCGGTGACCAGCGTCAGCGGCCCCTCCCGCCGTTCCAGGATGCGGTGGATCGCCCAGGACGCCCCCAGCGCCTTGAACGCCGGCAGCCCCAGCCGTGACGACTCGTCCTTGACCAGCACCCGCCCCACGCCCAGGTCTCCGGCCAGCGCGGGCAGCTCGGTGAGGGGGGTGGGGGAGTAGCCGGGCAGCTTGGCGTGGAGTTTCCTGGCCTGGTCCGACGGGAGCGCGCAGCTCCAGTGGCGGGCGGCGGGATTGGCGTACCAGAACGATGTGAGCACATCTCATGGTCGCGTGATCATCGGCCCGGGTCCAGTCGGCGGATCTTGAGCACGTTGTCGGTGCGGGTGCCGGGGGTGCCGTCGGGCGCGTCCTGGGCGCGCTCGAACTCCTCGCACAGCTCCACCTCCCACTCGCCCTCCGCCAGCTCCAGCGAGTCCAGCACCTCCCGCGCGGAGGGAAGGTGCACGTCCGGGTGGTCGTCCTGCCAGGACGGCCACCCCGCGTGGCCGACGATCAGCAGCACACCGCCGGGCGCGACCGCACCGGCTGCCGCGCGCAGGATCCGCTCGCGCGGCAGATCCTGGTACGAGTGCAGGTAGTGCGCCGAGACCAGGTCGTAGGTGCCGGCGGGGAAGGACGCGCCGAAGTCGTGCCGCTGGAAGTCGATCGCATCGGCCACCCCGGCCTCGGCGGCGAACCGGGCCGCGCGCTCCAGCGCCACGCCCGAGATGTCGGCCGCGGTGACGCGCCAGCCCTGACCGGCGAGCCAGATCGCGTCGCCGCCCTCACCGCACCCCAGGTCGAGCGCGGTGCCCGGGGTCAGCGCCGGGACCTCCCTGGAAAGGATCATGTTCGGCCGGCCGCTCCAGACCCGGGTGCTCCCGCTGTAGCGGGCGTCCCACCACTGCTGACCGGACATCTCCTGGTCCGCCGCGTACCTGTTGTGCAGGCGCCGCTTCTGCACGCCTTCGGAGACCCCGCGCTCCGCCTCGGCGGAGAACGGGACGGGACGGGTCTCGGCCGCGTGGCGGGCCTCCTCGGCGATCAGGTCGGCGTTGACCGCACGGGCCGCGCGGGCGCCCGCGGCGGCGGCGCCGAGCGCGGTCTCGGTCACGTCGGTGACGCCGCCCGCCGCCCACACCCCCGGCACGCCGGTCGCGCCCGCGGCGTCGGCGGCCAGCCGCACGCCGGCCGGGACGCCGGCCACCCGCTGCTCCTCGGTCTCCAGGCCGAGCCCGGCGAGGAAGCCGGCCCGGGCGGAGGCGCGCGGGGCGACCACCAGCACCTCGCAGGCGATGACCCGCCCGTCGGCCATGGTGACGCCGGTGAGCGCGTCTCCGGTCACCTCCAGGCCGGTGACCTTCCCGTTGACCAGGGCGATGTCACGGGCGGCCAGCCGCTCGTACTCCTCGCCCGCAGGCTCGGGCGCGGTGTGCAGGAACAGCGTGACGTCCGCGCTCCACTGCCGCCACGTCAGCGCCTGGTGCGCCGCGATCGGGCCGGTGGCGAGCACGGCGACGCGCCGGTCGCGCATCTCCCAGCCGTGGCGGTCCGGGCAGTGCACGACGTCCCGCCCCCACCGCCCGGCCAGGCCGGGCACGCCGGGCAGCTCCTCGCTCACCCCGGTGGCCACCAGCAGCTGCCGCGCCACCACCGAGGAACCGCCGGCCAGCGCGACACGGAAGCCGCCGTCCACCCGCCCGACCTCGGTGACCGTCCCGTCGACGACCTCGCCCCCGTACCGCGCCACCTCTTCCCGCCCCACGCCCGGGATCGCGGGCTCCTCGCGCGACCGGCCCGAGTCCACCACCAGCACCGTCCGCCGCGCCCTGGCCAGCGTGACCGCCCCGCTCAGCCCGGCGACCCCACCGCCGACCACGACCACCTCGTACGTACGACTCATGACACCTCCCCTTCCGGGGAAATGGTCTGCCCGCGCCCCACCTGATCGCAAACATCTTTGCCATAACGGCAACCCGTGGGGCCTCAGCCGGTGGTGGCGGGGATGACGCCCTTGTGGTGGAGGTGGTCGCGGGCGGCGGCGATGGCCTCCGGGGTGGTGGCGAACACGCGGCCCTCCTCCGCCAGCCGTTCGATCACGCCCAGCGCGCGCAGCGGCTTGTGGTGCCCGTTCCTGATGCCGGAGACGTACACGGTGATGCCGCGGTGCCGCAGGCGCGCGATGGCGTCGCCGAGGACGAGCGCGCCGCTGGCGTCGATGGTGGTGACGCGGGACATGCGCAGGATCACCACCGACACGTGGGCCACCTCTGACAGCTCCAGCAGGAAGCGGTGCGCGGCGGCGAAGAACAGCGGCCCGTCCAGCCGGTAGGCGACGATGTGCTCGGCCAGCAGGTCGAGCTCCTGGTCGGTGTGGTCGCCGGTCAGGTCGTCGTGGATCGGCATCGCGTCCAGGCGGACGTTGCGCGCGATCGACCGCAGTGCCAGGGCCCCGGCCACGAGCAGGCCGAGGATGACGGCCTGGACCAGGTCGAGCGCCAGCGTGGCGATCGCGGTCAGCACCAGCACCACCGCGTCGCCGCGGGTCGAGCGGACCATCGCCTTGACGGAGCCGACCTCGACCATCCGCACGGCCGTGGCCAGCAGCACCCCGGCCAGCGCGGCCAGCGGGATCTTCGCCACCAGCCCGGCCGCCGTGTAGACGATCACGGCCAGGATGCCGGCGTGCGCCAGGGACGCCAGCCGGGAGGAGGCGCCGGAGCGGACGTTCACCGCCGTGCGGGCGATGGCGCCGGTGGCCGGGACGCCGCCGAACATGGGTGAGACCAGGTTGGCCAGGCCCTGCCCGAACAGCTCGCGGTCCGGGTCGTGCTTATGGTTGACGCTCATGCCGTCGGCCACCGCCGCCGACAGCAGCGACTCCAGCCCGGCCAGCGCGGCGACCGCGATCGCCGGGGCGATCAGGGACGACAGTGCGGCCGGGTCGATGAAGCCGATCGACGGCGCGGGCAGCCCGGCGGGCAGCTCGCCGATCGTCGACACCGGCAGGTCCACCAGCGCGACGGCGACGGTGGCGGCGGCCACGGCCAGCAGCGAGAACGGCACCGTCGGCCGCCACCGCGCCCCCACGATCATGATCGCGGCGACGGCCAGCGCGATGCCGACGGCCCACCACTGCGGCCGGGCCGCGAAGTCCCGCACGGCCTCCCAGGCGACGACGACGACCTTCTCGCCCTCCGGCGTGGGCACGCCCAGCGCGGCGGGCACCTGCTGGAGCCCGATCACGCAGGCGATGCCGATGGTGAAGCCCTCGACCACGGGGGCGGGCACCAGCGCCATGTACTTGCCGGCCTTGGCCAGCGCGAGCGCGATGAGCATGAGGCCGGCCAGCACGCCGACGGTCAGCACGCCGGACGCGCCGTGCTGGGCCATGATCGGCACCAGCACCACGGTCATCGCCCCGGTCGGCCCGGACACCTGCAGCCCCGAGCCGCCGAACACGGCCGCCAGCGCGCCGGCGACCACCGCGGTCGCCAGGCCCGCCTCCGCGCCCATGCCGGACGAGATGCCGAAGCCGAGCGCCAGCGGCAGCGCCACGATCGCGACGGTGAGCCCGGCGAGCAGGTCGCGTCGCGGGCGGCGCGTCATCGCGACCAGGTCGGCGCGGGCGGGCAGGAGAGAACGCACCGAGGAGAAGAACTGGTTCACCGGGTCTTGGTCTCCGCCTGCAACAGCTCGCTCAGCAGCTCGTGCTGCCCGGTGAGCAGCTGGGTCAGCAGCTGGCGGGCGGCCCGCAGCAGCTCCGCCACGTCACCGCCGGCCAGGGAGTAGACGACAGTAGAGCCGTCGCGCTGGGCGGTCACCATGCCGGAGCGGCGCAGCACGGCCAGGTGCTGCGAGAGCCCGGTCGGCTCGACCTCGATGGCGGCCAGCAGGTCGCGCACCGGCATGGGGCGCTCCTGCAGCAGCTCCAGGACGCGGATTCGCACGGGATGACCGAGGAGGCGGAACAGCTCCGCCTTGGCCTCGTAGAGCGGCACCGACCTCACTCGGCCACCGTGCCTTCCGGGCCGAGCTCGATGTCGTGCTCGCGGGCCATCCGCCTCACGTCGTCCCACTCGCCCTCGGCGACGATCAGCGCCTCCGGGTCGTCTTCGGCGCGCGCCGTCTCCAGCGCCGCGTGCGCCTGGCGTGCCCGTTCCCTGATGGCGGCGGCGAAAGGCCCGCTCACATCTCACCCCATATCTACGTCCGACATGAGGAAGGGTACCTCAGCAATTGCGAACATTCGCAATTGAAGTCATTCACTCAAGCCGGGCAGCGCGCCCGTTCAGGTACCGCTGCTGGGGCAGACTGCCGGCGCGGCGCGCCGCCTCCTCGTACGCCTCGCGCGCCGCCTTCCGGTCACCCGCCATTTCCAGCAGGTGGGCGCGGACGGCGTGCGTCCGGTGGTCGCCGGCGATGCGCTCGTCGGCGGCCAGCTCGCCGAGCAGTTCCAGCCCCTCGTGCGGGCCGCGGGCCATGGCGACGGCGACCGCGTGGTTGAGCCTGACGACCGGGGTGTCGGAGATCCGCAGCAGCACCTCGTACAGGGCCACGATCTGCGGCCAGTCGGTCTCCGCGGCGCTGGGCGCCTCGTCGTGCACGGCGGCGATCGCCGCCTGGAGCTGGTACGGGCCGGTCGGGCCGCGCGGCAGCGCCTCGGAGACCAGCGCCACGCCCTCGGCGACCAGCCCGGCGTCCCACCGGCCGCGGTCCTGCTCGGCCATCGGGACCAGCGCCCCGTCGGGAGAGGTACGGGCCGGGCGGCGGGCGTCGGTGAGCAGCATGAGCGCCAGCAGCCCGGTCACCTCCGGATCGTCCGGCACCAGCCGGCGCACGACGCGGGTCAGCCGGATGGCCTCCGCCGACAGCTCGTCCCGCCGCAGCCGGGGGCCCGACGTGCTCGCGTACCCCTCGTTGAAGATCAGGTAGAGCACGTGCAGCACCGCCCGCAGCCGCTCGGCCCGTTCGGCGGCGGGCGGCAGGCCGAACGGGATGCCGCTCTCCCTGATCTGCCGCTTGGCCCGGGTGATGCGCCTGGTCATGGTCGGCTCCGGCACCAGGAACGCCCGGGCGATCTCCGCCGTGGTCAGGCCGCCCACCGCGCGCAGGGTCAGCGCGATCTGCGAGGCCGGCGACAGCGACGGGTGGCAGCACATGAACAGCAGCACCAGCGTGTCGTCGGCACTCTGCGGCGGCCGGTCGGCCGGCGGGGCCAGCCACTCCTCGGGCAGCCGCCACGCGGCCACGACGTCCTCGCGGCGCCGCCGCGCCTGCTCGGCCCGGAGCAGGTCGGTGAGCCTGCGCGCGGCCACGGTGATCAGCCAGCCGCGCGGACTGTCCGGCACGCCCTCCGCCGGCCACTGCCGGGACGCCGCGAGCAGCGCCTCCTGGACGGCGTCCTCGGCCGTGTCGAAGTGGCCGTAGCGGCGCACGAGCGCGCCGAGGACCTGCGGCGCCAGCTCGCGCAGCAGGTCCTCGACCCCGCCTGGAGTCACTCGATCTCGTCCACCCCGCCGTGGATGGGCCGCACGTCCACATGCCACTCGGAGTCGAGCGCGGCGTAGGGGTACGGCGCGCCGGCCAGCCTCGCGGCGACCTCCGTCGCCCGGTCGAAGCTGTCGCACTCCACGATCGTGTAACCGGCCAGGACCTCCTGCGTCTCGGCGTACGGGCCGTCGGTGACGACCGGGACCCCGTCCTTCAGCCGCACCCGCCGGGTGAGCATCGGGGAGTTCAGCCCCTGGGCGTCGACGAACTCGCCGGACTCGACCAGGTCTCCGTTCCACTTGCCCATGAACGCGTGCAGGGCGCCGATCTCCTCCTGCGTCCAGGCGGGCCTGCCGTCGACGGCCTTGCCGGTGAGCATGTCGTAGTCCCGCTGCGAGCCGTACAGCATGATCATGTACTTCACGGGTTTCTCCTTCTCTCGATGCCTTTCACCGGAGACGTCGGAGCCGCCCGCCCCGTCCGGACACATCCTTCTCGGAAGTTTTACCGGGCGCCAGGGCACTACGTTGGAGGGCATGCGGGTGCACATTCTCGGGCCGGTCGAGGTCGTGGCCGGCGGGGAGCGGGTGCCCGTCGGCGGTGGACGGCTGCGTACGCTGCTGGCCCGGCTCGCGCTCGACGCCGGGCGCACCGTGACGGCGGGGGCGCTCGCCGAGGCGCTGTGGCCCGAAGGGGCGCCGGGCGATCCGGTCAACTCGCTGCACTCGCTGGTGTCCCGGCTGCGGCGGGCGCTGCCCGCCGGGCTGCTGGTGTCGGCGGACGGCGGGTACCGGCTCGACGTCGAGGCGGACGCGGTGGACGCGCGCCGGTTCGAGCGGCTCGCGGGAGAGGGGCGGCGGGCCCTGACCGGCGGCCGGCCGGAGGCGGCGCTGCGGCTGCTGGGGGAGGGGCTCGGGCTGTGGCGGGGCGACCTGCCCGGCGAGGTGCCCGAGCCGGTGCGGCGGCGGCTGGAGGAGCTGCGGCTGGCGGCCCGCGAGGATCACGCGCAGGCGTCGCTCGCCGTCGGACGGGCCGAAGGGCTGGTGGCGGAGCTGGAAGCGCTCGCGGCGGCGCACCCGCTGCGGGAGAGGCTGCGCGGTCTGCTCATCAGGGCTCTGCACGCGGAGGGCAGGCGGGCCGAGGCCCTGTCCGCGTACGAGGACGTCCGCCGGCTCCTGGCCGACGAGCTGGGCACCGACCCCGGGCCCGAGCTGCGCGAGATCCATCTGGAGCTGCTGCGCGACGAGCCGCGTCCGCGCTCCGGCAACCTGCCCTCCCCGCTCACGTCCCTGGTGGGGCGGGAGGACGACGCGGCGGCGACGGCCGAGGCGCTGCGTGCCGGGCGGCTGGTGACGCTCACGGGGCCGGGCGGCGTCGGCAAGACCCGCCTGGCCATCGAGGTCGCCGGCCACACGCCCACGGCCTGGCTGGTCGAGCTGTCCCCACTGGGCGAGCCGACGAGCGACCCCACCGCCCCGGAACGCGGACCCGCGGCTGCTTCCGAGCCCGGCACAGCGGGCTCCCCTGACCTCGCCCGGCCCGCAGCGGGCGGCTCTCCGCCCCACGACGGCTTCCGCGGCACCCCCGAGCCCGGCGCGGCCGGCGGCTTCCCGTCCCATGACACCCCTCAGCCCAGAGAGAGCAGCGCGGCCGGGGGCGCCCCTCGATCCGTGGGGGACCTCGCGGCCGAGAGCTCTCCGTCTCAGGCCCGCGAGGCTCTTCGGTCCCACGGGAGCAGCGCTGCCGGATCCGCTGGTGCTTCGCCTCCACCCGAGCGGGGGCGTGCGGGGCCCTTCCCGGATGCTGGGGAGGGCGGGGTCGTGGTCGCTCTCGCGCGGGTGGCCGGGGTGCGTGAGGGGGCGTTCGGCGGGGGGCGGTTGCTCGATCGGGTGGCCGAGGCGTTGTCGGGGTCGCTGCTGGTGCTCGACGGTTGTGAGCGGGTGGCCGGCGAGGTGGCCCGGGCGGTCACGTACCTGCTGGGCCGCGCGCCGGGGCTGCGCGTGCTCGCCACCAGCCGGGAGCCGCTGGGCGTGCCGGGGGAGACCGTGCTGCAGGTGCCGCCGCTGGAGCCGGAGGCGGCGGCGCGGCTGTTCGCCGAGCGGGCGGCGGCCGCGCGGCCGGGGTTCACGGTGCGGGACCCGGGACTGGTGGACGAGGTGTGCCGGCGGCTGGACGGCCTCCCGCTGGCGATCGAGCTGGCCGCGGCCCGGCTCCGCTCGTTCCCGCTGGACGAGCTGGCGGCCCGGCTGGACGACCGGTTCGCCCTGCTCTCGGGGGTCAGCAGGGCCGCCGAGCCGAGGCACCGTACGCTGCGCGCGGTGGTCGCCTGGACGTGGGACCTGCTGGACGAGGACGAGCGGCGGCTGGCCCGCAGGCTGGCGGCCTTCCCCGGCGGCATCACCGTGGAGAGCGCGGAGGCGGTCGCCGCCGCCCGCCCTGACCTGCTGGCGGCCCTCGCCGACCGGTCGCTGCTGCGGTTCGACGGCGAGCGCTACCGGATGCTGGAGACGATCAGGGAGTACGGGCTGCGCGAACTGGTCGAGTCCGGGGAGCTCGCCCGGGTGCGCGCCGCGCACGCCGCCTACTTCTCCGGCCTGGCCGCCCGCGCCGAACCGGAGCTGCGCGAGGCCGGGCAGCTCCGGTGGATCACCCGGCTCGCCGCCGAACGCGGCAACCTGCTCGCCGCGCTCCGCTTCGCGCATGAGACCGGCGACGCCGCGGGAGCGCTGCGGCTCTGCGCGGCGCTGGGGGTGTTCTGGCTGGTACGAGGCGACCGGGCGGCCATGGAATCCTGGACGCGCCTGGCCCTGGACACCCCCGGCCGCGCCCCCGCCGAGTCCAGGGCCGTGACGGCCGCTCTCCACCTGCTGGCGGCCACCACCTGGGCGGGCCTGGAGCTGGACGCGCGGGACGCCGCCCACGTCCGCCACCTGCTGCCGGAGGAAGCACCCGGCCACCCGGAACCCGGCCTGATTCCGGAGCAGGGGGAGCGGGGTTCTGGAGCCGAGTCCGGGTCGTTTTCGGGGCATCCGCTCGTCGTCCTGGTCGAGCCGGTGCTGGCTGCCGCGTGCGGGGACGAGGCGGCGGCGCTGGACGCGATCGAGCGGCGGCTGTCGCATCCCGACGCCTGGACGAGGGCGATGCTGCGGCTCGTCAGAGCCGTTCTGCGGGGAAATGCGGGCGACGCCGGGGGCATGGGCCACGATTTGGAGGTGGCGGTCGCCGGGTTCCGCGCCGGTGGGGAGCGGGCCGGGCTGGCGTGGGCGCTGACGTCGCTGGCCGACGTGCGGACGAACGGGGGCGCGTACGGGGAGGCGGTGGCCGCGCTGGAGGAGGCGGTGCGGCTGCTGCGGGAGCTGGACCCGTCCGACGAGGCCGCGTCCCAGCGGGTGTGGCTGGCCGAGGCCCGGGCCCGTGCGGGCGACACGGCGACCGCCCGCGCCGAGCTCGAAACGCTGGCCGCGCTGCCGGGCGTTCCCGACGGCCTGCCGGTCTACATCCGGGTCACGCTCGGCGACCTGGCCCGCCGCGACGGCGACCTGGCGGGCGCGGAGGCCCATTACGAGCAGGCCGAAGCGCGTCTCCAGCCCTCCGAGGACCCCGTCTTCGCCGTCACGCTCGCGTGCGCGCGGGCCAGACTGGCCATGGAGCGGGACGACCCGGTGCGGGCCGGGGAGCGCTTCGCCCGGGCCTTCGACGCCTGCGCGGGAGAGCCGTCACTGGCCGCCATCACCGCCGCCCACCTGGCACACCTCCTGGCGTTCCAGGGCCGCCGGATCGAGGCGGCTGAGCTGCTCGGCGCCGCCCACGTCCTGATCGGCGCCCTCGAAGCGCTCGACCACGACCTCGTACGCCTCGCCCCCGAACTCCGCGCCGCCCTCGGCGCGCGGCGGTACGAGACCGCCTACGCCCGCGGCCGCACCCCGGACGAGGCGCTCGCGCTGATCAGCGCCAGGGTGGAGGAGCTGATCCGTGTCCCGCGCACGACGGAAGCCTCCGACGACCCGGGCGGGCGCCCGGCCCCCTAGGGAGTGCCTGACAATTCGGTGTGGCGGACGCGGGCTTCGACGAGCAGATGCAGCTTGGTGGTCAGTCGCGACCACGCCTTGTCGGTCAGCTCACCACGTCGCACCACGATCAGCGAGGCTTTTCCGTGCGCCCAGCAGAGCAGGAGGTGAAACCGTGACGTAGTGGTGGATCCGGTTGTTCGTGAGCTCGTCGTCGCTCGCCGGTGGAAGTCCGGCCAGGGTAGCTGCCAGGAGGCCCGGCCGTAGTACCGCTATCAGTCGGCCGGACAACACGACCGGCGGTGAGGGAAGGGCCGCTGCTTCGTCGATGCGCAGCGACTGACCAGGGAGGGGCCCGGTGAGTGCCGCGTGTTCGCCACGCATGCGAGCCTGTCCGGACGCGCAACGGCCGCCGTTGCGGCTTCCTTTCCACCCCTGAAGCTTCTCCACCCCCTGCGTATCGGGCGTCAGGAGTGCAGAATGCCGGCGCGGGCGGCGGCGAGGGCAGCATCCGCCGCACGTTCAGCGTCGCGTTCGGTGACCGGTTCGTGGGTGATGAACAGCCGGTAGTAGATGGGCGCGACGGCCGTTCTGATCACGTCTGCCACGTCAGTGTCCGCAGGGAGCTCGCCCCGCGCGACCGCCCGCCGCACCACTTCGGCTGCCTGTTCGTGGCGGGCGGCGAAGAAGTCGTGCAGCGCCTGCGCGGGCCCGGTGCTCTGTACGGCGGCCGACACGAATGCGGCGGAGATCGGCCCGGCGACCGGATCGGCGAACCCGCTTCGCACCAGCCCGGCGATCTCCCGCAGGTCCTCGCGGAGTGAGCCGGTGTCGGGCAGCGGCCACGGCTCCTCCCTGGCCAGTTCGAGCGCGTCGGCGATCAGGCCCTCCGCGCTGCCCCATCGCCGGTACACGGTGGTCTTGTGCACGCCCGAGCGGATCGCCACGTTCTCCACCGTCAACCCGCTGTAGCCGTGCTCGGCCAGCTCGGTGAGGGTCGCCTGTCGTACGGCGTCGCGCACGCGGGCGCTGCGACCGCCGGGACGTTTGTCCAAAGTCTACTCCAGTTGCGTTAGGAGGGATCTCTATGCTAGCTTAAAGCAACAGTAGTTGCGATTGGAGTACCTCTGCCTACACAGCTTTCCCTCCGGGGAGTCTCGAAGTCCTACGGCGAGCACCGCGTCCTTGACCAGCTCACCTTCAGCATCCGGCCCGGCGAGCGCGCCGGAGTCGTCGGCGAGAACGGCTCCGGCAAGTCCACGCTGCTCAAGATCATCGCCGGGGTGGACCAGCCAGACGACGGTGAGGTGACGGTAGCGGCCGCCGGCGGCGTCGGCTACCTGGGCCAGACCCTCAACCTGCCCGACGACCACACCGTCCAGCAGGCCGTCGACGCCGCGCTGGCCGAGCTGCGCGCACTCGAGCGCGACATGCAGCGCGCCGCCGAGGAGCAGGACCTGACCCTGTACGGCGAGCTGCTCACCGCCTTCGAGGCCCGTGACGGATACGAGGCCGACGCCCGTGTCGACAAGGCCATGCACGGGCTCGGCCTGGCCCAGATCGAGCGCTCACGCGAGCTGTCGACCCTGTCAGGCGGCGAGCAGGCCCGGCTCGGCCTGGCGTGCGTGCTGGCCGCCTCACCAGAGATCCTGCTGCTCGACGAGCCCACCAACCACCTGGATGAGGCGGCGCTCACCTGGCTGGAGGACCGGCTGCGCGCCCACAAGGGCACGGTGGTGGCAATCTCACACGACCGGACCTTCCTGGACCGGGTGGCCACGACGATACTCGAGGTCGAGGGCGGCACGATCACCAGGTTCGGCGGCGGCTACACCGGATTCCTGACCGACAAGGCGGCCGCCCGGCAGCGCTGGGAGCAGGCCTACGCCGCCTGGCGGGAGGAGGTTGAGCAGGTCAAGGAGTTCGCCGCGACCACGGCGCGCCGCGTCGCGCGGGGCCGCGAGATGAAGGACAACAACAAGATGGCCTACGACCGCAACGCCGGCCGCGTGCAAAGCTCGGTCGCCTCGCGGGTACGGCAAGCCACAGAACGCCTGCGCCGCCTAGAAGCCGACCCGGTACCGCGACCGCCCAAGCCTTTGTGTTTCCGCGGCAGGTTCGCGGGCGCCGGCACGCACGTCGACCACGGCAGGTTGCGGATCGAACCGGGCGACCGGTTGCTGATCACCGGGCCGAACGGCGCGGGCAAGTCGACGCTGCTGGCGGCTATCGCGGCCCAGGCCGGTCGGCGGGCAGGTTACCTCGCGCAGGAAGTCACCTTCGACCCCGAAAAGACGGTCATGGAGACCTACGGCGGCGACCCAGAAGCCCTGCTCGCGACGGGCCTGTTCCACCGCGAGGCGCTGCACCTCAAAGTCGGCGCACTGTCCGAGGGCCAGCGGCGGCGACTGGCGCTGGCCGAAGTGCTGGCGGGCGAACACGACCTGCTGCTGCTGGACGAACCCACCAACCACCTCTCGCTCACCCTGGTCGAGGAGCTCGAGCAGGCGCTCGGCGACTACCAGGGCACGCTCGTGGTGGTCACGCACGACCGGGCGCTACGGCGTCGCTTCACCGGTAAGGAGATCGCTCTTTCATGTTGATCGACGGTTCACCGTACGGCATCACCTGCGGCCCCGACGGCGCGCTCTGGTTCACCCTCGTCCATCAGGGCCGCATCGGCCGGGTCGTGCCGGGTGCGGAACCCACGCTGTTCCCTCTCGATCCGGCCGACGGTCAGCCCACGGTCATCACCCCGGGACCGGACGGCGCGCTGTGGTTCACCGAGTTCGCCGGCGGCCGGATCAGGCGGATCACCGTGGACGGCGTTGTCACCACGTTCGATGTGGCCTCGCCGTACGGCATCGCCGCCGGCCCCGACGGGGCCATGTGGTTCACCCAACTGCAGGACGACCGGATCGGACGCATCACCCCAGACGGGCAGGTGTCGTCGTACCCACTGCCCGGCACCGGCGCGATGCCCTCCGCGATCACCGCAGGGCCGGACGGCGCGCTGTGGTTCACGCTCAACCAGGGCAACGCGATCGGCCGCATCACGACCGGCGGAGAGGCGTCGACGTACCCACTGCCCACACCGGGCGCGGCACCGGTCGGCATCTCCGCGGGACCGGATGACGCGCTGTGGTTCGTGGAGATCGGCGCCGGCCAGGTCGGCCGGATCGACACCTCGGGCGCGATCATCGAGTTCCCGCTGCCCGACCGCGCCGCCCGGCCGCACGCCATCGTGGCCGGGCCGGACGGCGCGCTCTGGCTTACCGAGTGGGGTGCCAGCAGGCTGGCCCGTGTCACGACCGGCGGGAAGATCGAGGAGTTCCCGCTGGAGGGCGCGGAACCTCACGGCCTCGCCGTCGGTCCGGACGGGGCGATCTGGGTCGCGATGGAGTCCGGTGCCCTGACGCGTCACAGCGTGTGCCCTCGATCCTTTCGGAGGCCACGTGGCCCCCGCCCGCCGTTCCCTGCGTGGTGAGCACCTCAGCGACGCCTGGCGGTAGAGCGTGGCGCGGCTGACGCCGAGCCGTTCGGCGATCTGAGCGACGGTGTAGCGGCGCTTGCCGTCGGCGCCCGTGATGTCATACAGGGTTCGGGCCATCTCGACGCGCGACCTACACCCGCACCGAGGGGGTACGGCACCTGTTCGCCGCCCTGAACCTGGGCCGCCACAAGATGTACGGACACATCAAGAGGCGCAAGCGGCGCGGTGAGTTCCTGGAGTTCTGCCGCTACCTGCGCAGCCTCTACCCGACCGACGTCCGGATGGCGATCATCTGTGACAACTTCAGCCCGCACAAGCACCAAGAAGGACGAGCGGCTCGGCGGGTGAGCGCAGGCGAACAACGTCGAGATCGCCTGCACGCCGATCAATTCCTCGGGGATGAACCGGATCGAGGCCCAGTTCACCGCGCTGCGGGCGTTCACTCTCAACGGCACCGGCCACGCCGGCCACCGCGAGCAGGGCAGCATGATCCGCCGTTGCATCGCCTGGCGCAACCGCAACACCGACAATCCCCGCCTGTGCCGGATCGTCAGGAGGGCGAACGATGCGGTAGCAGACCACTCTCTCGATCGCCGCTGGGCGTCAGGGGCCTTAGCTGCCGGCCTGCCGGAGGCTGATGAGATTGCCATCGGGGTCGCTGAGGATGGCGAAGACACCGCCGGGCTGCTGACTCGGGGGGCCGATGAACGCAACGCCGCGCTCGGTGAGAGCGCGGTACTCTTTGTCAAGATCTTCGCAATCGATGACCAGGCCGCGCAGCGACCCGGGCGGCATCTCATCGAACCAGGTCACGAGGGTCAGGCTGGTCTGAGCGCCGGGGATGCCGACCTGAATCCAGCGCACCTCATCGCCGAAAGTGGACTCGGCGATGAGGTCGAAGCCTAGCTTGTCGAGGTAGAAGCTCTTGGCTCGGTCCTGGTCGCTGACCGGCACCGACACGACGGAGATGAACTGCACGGCGCTCCTTCTATCGGGTTTCGCCGATACCCTATCATTGAGGGATGGGGCGACCACAGGCTGATGGAGATCCGTTTCGAGCGATCGCCGATCCGACCCGACGGAAGATCATCGAACTGCTCTTCGAACGGCCGCGCACGGCCGGGGAGCTCGCGAACAGCTTCACCACCTGCCAGTCGACCGTCTCAGAACACCTGGGCATCCTGCGTCGGGCCGCTCTGGTGAGCTACACCGAGCACGCCGGTCGCCGCATCTACACCCTCGCGCCTTCTCCGCTTGCCGAGATCGCCACGTGGTCCGCGCAATACGCCCGGCACTAGGCCGCCCCAGGCGGGCGCCGGGGTCAGTGCGGGTGCCTTCTGAACCCGGCACCCGCTCACCGACGATCGGAGTCCCTGGATCGGACTGCGAAGATCAGCCGAGCGTGAACGTCCTGGCGCGGGTACGGCGCCGGCTGGGAGGGTGGACCTCATGATGGAGGACTTGCGGGACGCCGAGCGCCGACTCCAGGCCGCGCAGCTCGCTGGAGATGTCGAGGCGCTGGATCGGCTTCTGGATGATCGGCTGATCTTCACCTTCGGTGCGAACGTCGCGACCAAGGCGGACGACCTGGAGCTGCACCGCACTCGGACGCAGGTGATGAGGAAGGTGGCCGAGGAGGAGTTGACCGTGCTCGCCGATGGGCACACCGGGGTGACGTGGTTTCTCGGCACCGTCGAAGGGACCGTCTCCGGTACGCCGTTCGCGGCCAGGATGCGCTACACCCGTACGTGGCTGTACGGCGAGGAGCACGGCTGGCGCATCATCGCCGTGCACGCTGGCACGACCGATTGACCTAGCCGACCACCTTCAGTTCGCGTGAAATCTGGGCCTTGTCAAGATTCACTCATGGTGGGTCCGAGGCTCATGCGTGCTGGAGGGCGACGAGCTTCCGGTGACCCGAACCGGGTCGCGAGACACTACATCCTGCTGTTCCAGCCATTTGAGGATCGCTTGGTTCGTGTCTTCGGGCTTTTCCTGCTGGATCCAGTGACCGCAGTCCAGGCCGACCACTTCCACGTTGGGCACGAACTCTGTCAGGTTCTCGGACCTCGGGATCGCCAGGTCCCGGTCGCCGTAGATCATGAGGGCGGGCTGTTGGATGATCGGGTTCACGTCCGCCAGCAGACGCCAGTTGCGGTCGAGGTTCCTGTACCAGTTGATGCCGCCCGTGAATCCCGATGATTCGAATGCCGAGACGAAGACGGCCAGTTCGCTGTCGCTCATGACGGGCTCGCCGAGGGGTGTGTCCGCCCTGGCGAGATTCATCAGCGCCATGCCCGGCTCAGGGGCCGCGAAGGGCACGTTCTTGCGGTACAAGTTGCGGAGGAATCGGAAGGTGTTGTCGTCGAATACGGCGTCCGCGACGCCCGGCCGCCGATTGAAGTGGACGAAGTAGAAGTCGCCGCCGAGCATGTCTTCCATGAACTCGATCCACGGCCTTTCTCCGCGCTCCTGGTAAGGCAGGCTCAGGTTGATCACCTTGTTCACACGGCCGGGGTGCAACAGGGTCAGTCCCCAGACGACGAACGCACCCCAGTCATGGCCGACGAAGGTGGCGTCTTGGTATCCGTAGTGGTCGAGAAGCGCGACAAGGTCACCCGACAGGTGTTCGATGTCGTAATCCGTCACCTCCGTCGGGCGGGACGAGTTGCCGTAACCCCGCTGGTTCGGTGCGATGACGTGGTAACCGGCCGCGGCGAGGGCGGGCATCTGGTGACGCCAGGAGAAGGCGTGCTCCGGCCAGCCGTGGCAAAGCACGACAGGCTTTCCCTCGTTTTCTCGGCCTGCTTCGAAGACTTCGAGTTCCACACCGTTGACCGGAATAAGGGTGGGCTCGGGAAAATCGGTTGGTTCGAGCATCGCGTGTTCCTCATTGTCTTTGCGGATGATCGGGCGCCGGCGCACCCCTGACAGGCCCGGGTGTTCGCTTGCGGTCGACCTCGCCGGTGAGGTCGTATCGCCATCCTGCCGACCGAAACCGGTCACCCTACGACCGGTTTCGTGTGAGAGTTTTGTCGGCGTGCGAACCGACCGGCTGGTGGCCATCCTTCTGATGCTGCAGCGGCGCGAGCAGGTGACAGCAGCAGAGGTCTCCCGAGAGCTGGAGGTCTCTGAGCGCACCGCCCGCCGCGACCTCGACGCCCTGGCCATGGCCGGGGTGCCCGTCTACTCGGTGCAGGGCCGAGGTGGCGGCTGGCGCCTGGTGGGCGGCGCCCGTACCGACCTGTCCGGATTGACCGCGAGCGAGGCCCGCGCCCTGTTCCTGGTCGCCGGCCCGGCCTCGGCTGCGACGCCGGCCGTGAAAGCGGCTCTGCGCAAGCTCGTCCATGCCCTGCCGGAGTCCTTCCGGACGCAGGCCGAGGCGGCAGCGTCGTCATTGGTCATGGACCCGCAGCGATGGGGGTCGAGCCCGGTCGAGCGCCGACCGCCTCGCTTCCTCGACGAACTCCAGGACGCGGTGATCCGCGGCGTCCAGGTGCGGCTCGGCTACGTCGACCGCGACGGCGCCGAAACCGAGAGAACCGTCCACCCGCTGGGCATCGTCGCCAAAGGCCCGTCGTGGTACCTCGTCTCCACCACCGAGACCGGCCGGCGGACCTTCCGGATCGACCGCGTGTCATCCGCCGACCCGACCGGCGATCCCGTGCGCCGGCCCGAGGACTTCGACCTCGCCGAGAGCTGGCGCGAGATCGCCGACGAGGTCGACCGCAAACGAACACCGGTGGAGGTCCAGGCGGTCTGCGCTCCCCACGGGATCGGCATACTCCGGATGGGGCTCGGTGCTCGGCTCGAGGTGGGAGGTTCCACGACCGACGGCCGCATCGAGGTCGTGATCCGCGGCTACGACGAGTACACGCTCGCCGGCGAGCTCGCCGGGCTGGTCGAATGGCTCGAGGTGACCGGCCCTCCGGGTGTCCGAGACCACCTGGCCTCGATCGGCAACACGCTCGCCGAACGCTACCGCTGAGACCGTCACCTGACCAGACCGAGTACGTCAGAACCGTAGGGTGGTTTGCTCCAATGATCACATCAGGCGGCGGTCTCAGGGTGGTCGGTCGGCGTCGGGTCCTGCGATGTCGGCCGCCTCAGGCGCGCCCACCGAGGTGAACAGGGTGAGGGCGCGCTTCCTGGCGGCGTCGGCGGCGGTCCGGTCGCCGTGGGCCTCGCGCGCGTCGGCGAGCGCCCGGTACGCCCGCCCGCTCCACAGCGGGATGCCGATCGCGTCGAAGATCCCGGCGGCCTCCGTGAGATGGCCGATCGCCTGACGCGGCTGGCCGTTCCGGCAGTGCAGGATGCCGAGAGCGGTCCGGATCCGGCCCTCGGTCAGCGGTTCGCCGAGAGGCCGGTTCAGCGCCAGGGCCTGCCTGAAGAGGCCGGCCGCGGCGCCGAGCGCCCCGGTGTTCAGACGGACCAGGCCGAGACCGTAGCGGGCCTCGGCCTCCTCGCGCGGGTCGGCGAGGTCCTCCGCGATCGCGAGCATGTCCTTGAACGCCGACTCGGCCGGTCCCACCTCCGCGGCGGCGAGGTGGAGCTGCCCCAGCCAGTACAGGACCTCGGCGTGCACCCGCCGGTCACCGTCGCGTCCGGCCAGGAGCGCCCGCTCCAGATGCGGCCTGGCGTGCTCCAGGCGGCCTATCTCCACCAGGAGCTGCCCGAGCGAGCGCAGCAGCAGGACCTCGGCGCCGAGGTCGCCGGAGGCGCGGTGGACCTCCAGCGCCTCCTCGTGCAGCGCGACCGCGTGGTCGTAGCGGCCGAGCATCCCGTCCATGTGCGCCGCCACGCCCAGCGCGTACACGAGGCCCTGCCGCTCGCCGATCTCGCGGAAGAGGCGCATCGACTCCTCCAGCGCCTCGGCCGCGCCGGCGTAGTCGTGCCGGTAGGTGCCCAGCAGCCCGAGCCCCATGAGCATGGTCGCCGTGCCGCGCGCGTTGCCCGCCAGACGGGTGCACGCCAGCGCCGCCCTGAGCGTCTCCTCCCAGTCGTCGTTGTGCCCGCGGGTGAGGAAGAGCGTGTAACCGCTGGCGACCAGGTCCCAGCACAGCTCGTCGAGGCCCGCGGCGGCGGCCTGGTGCACCGCCGTCATCAGGTTGAGCCGCTCCAGGTCGTACCAGGCCAGCGGATCCGCGGGCAGGTCCGGCAGGCCCGCGGTCCAGCGGGGCGCGTCGCTGTGCAAGGTGGCGAAGTCGCCGCCGGACACCGCGATGTGCGCGCGTTCCGTGAGCGCCAGCCAGCCGCCGAGGGCCCTGGCGATCGCCGGCCGCTCAGCCGGGCCTGCAGTGCCGATCCGTACGGGGACGCCAGGTCCAGTTCGGTGTCGTCCTGCCGCGGATGGAAATGGTGAGGCACCCGCCCCTGTTGTGGTCGATGTCCACGAGCGCCCCACGGAAGTCCGACCACCGGCCGCCGCCGGTCGCCTCGTTGCAACTTGGCCCTGATGGCCTGGTTGCGGATGTCGCGGCACGCGGGCCGCAGGATGTCGCTCAAGGTCTTCCTGGCGGCGGATTCGACGGAGCGCCCCCGGGCCCGCAGGTTCTTGTTGTGCCCGAGAATGATCGAGGAGACTCCTAGATAACGGCCGCTGCCGTTCCTGTAGAGCGTGATGTCGTATGACTGCGGGTCGCCGTACCGCAGGGTCCACTCCCCGACGCGTTTGCCGCCGACGAGGACGTACGACTCGTCCCACTTACACGCCGACACGACCAGCACCGCGACCATGAGCAGGGGAATGAGTAATCGCTTCATGGCGCCTCCTCAGGGGGTTTCCCTCAGTGTCCTCAGCGGCGTCATAAGCGAGTCATACGACGGCGGTCAGGTGGCGGCCTCCTCGCGGCGGCGATTGGCGAAGTGGCCGCGGCAGTGGGGGCAGCAGAACCCGTACGTCTGCCCGTCCAGCTCCAGCGTGACCGCCTTCTCCTTCGCCACCGTGGCCCCGCACACGGGGTCGACGTAGGTCCCCGGTGGCGCTTCCGCGGGCGCTTCCCGCTTGGCGTCCTCGATCATGGTGAGCATGTCGGACGACCGGCGCACCCGCCCTCCGATGCCGTACCCGCCCTGAGGGACGCCGAAGACGTGCACGATCGCGTCGCCGCCCGGCACGGCGGCGGTGACCTCGGAGACGAGGTGCTCGCTCATCTCCTTGGCCCAGGCCGGCGCGTACACGTTCACCACGCACCGCGCCGAACCTTCGGTCACCCAGATCGCGGGCTCGTGCACCACCACGTGGCCGAGCGAGTCGAACAGGGCCAGCACGCCGGGGTCGGCGGCCTCCTCGTCGCCCTCGGTCGCGGCGAAGATCCGGCTGGGCGCCAGCCTGGCGGCGATCTGTCGCAGCTCCTCCTGACCGAACGCGCCCCGGCGGGCGTAGACCTCGATGAAAAGCATGATTGTCCTTCCCGGTGTGGTGTCGTCTCCGAGGCTGCGTGGACGCGCTGTCAGATCACGCACAAGCTCCTGTCAGCCGGCTCCAGAGCGTCCTCCAAGGGACCGTCAGCAGCTCAGAGGAGGATGAACAGGTACGAACAGCCCTTATGCTGAGTCCAGATCGTTACCGGATGGGCCCGCGGTTCACGTGTGATGACCCCTGCTGCGGGCACTGTCCATCGACCGGAAGAGGACGACAGCCACACGGCGCTGTCTGGAGAGGGTGGCGGTGCCGGAATGATCGCTGGGGATCCCCCCGCTCTTCCGCTGGTGCTTTTGGTGGAGGACGACCCCCAAGACGCGTTCATCGTGCGGGAGCTGCTGGAAGACGGCGACCTGTCGGTGCGGCTGGAATGGGCGCGATCGCTGGACGAGGCGCGGCACCTGCTCGCGCGGCAGCGGGTCCAGTGTGTGCTGCTCGACCTGGGCCTGCCCGACGCGCGCGGTCTGTCGGCGCTGGCCGCGATGCGGGAGGCGAGCGGCGACGCCGCGGTGGTCGTGCTGACCGGGCTGGCCGAGGAGCAGGCGGGCCTCGCCGCGGTCACCGCGGGCGCCCAGGACTACCTGGTCAAAGGGCGCGTCGAAGGCGAGTGGCTGGGCCGCACCCTCCGTTACGCGATGCAGCGCAAGCAGGCCGAGCAGGCGGCGGTGGCGCTGCACGCCGAGCGGCTGCGCGCCGAGGAGAACGCCCGCCTGGAGCGCGGCCTGCTGCCGACGCCGCTGCTGCAGCAGATGCCGATCCAGGTGGCCACCCGCTACCGCGCCAGCCGCGTGTCGGGCACGCTCGGCGGCGACTTCTTCGACGTGGTGGAGGACGACGACAAAGTCGTGCACGCGATGATCGGAGACGTGTGCGGCCACGGCCCCGACGAGGCCGCGCTCGGCGTGTGCCTGCGCATCGCCTGGCGCACGCTCGTGCTCAGCGGCGTGACGGGCACCGCCCTGCTGCGCCAGCTGGAGCGCGTCCTGCGGGCCGAGCGCGGCGGCGACGAGATCTTCGTGACCATGTCGACGCTCGCGCTGGAGTCCGACCAGCGCACGGTCCGTGTGTGGCGGGCGGGCCATCCGGGGCTGCTGGTCCACTCCGGCAGCTCGGTCACCTGGGCCGAGCCCGGCATCGGCCCGGCGCTGGGGCTGCCGCTGGAGTCGGAGTGGGAGCCGACCGAGCTGGAGCTGCCCGCGGGCGGCGGGCTGACGTTGTTCACCGACGGGCTGTTCGAGCGCCGGCTGCCCGGCGACGGCATGCGACTGCTGGGCGAGGAGGGCCTGCTCGCGGTGGCGCGCAGGCACGCCCACCTGAACGGAGAGGAGTTCGTGGACGCGTTGATCTCCGGCACTGAGCAGGCCACCGCGCCCGACGCGTCCGCCGACGACGTCGCCGTCGTCCATCTGCGCTGGAAGGAGGAGCAGTGAACGCCAGCACCGCGTGGCGGCGACTCACCGTCCATCAGTGGTTCCTGCTCGTGCTCGCCGCGATCATGATCGTGGTCATGATCTTCGGCGTGATCGCCGCGGTGATGCTCCAACGCACCACCGACCTGGCGGACGACCTGGTCGACCGCATCTCGCCGGCGCGGATCGAGGCCGCCGAGCTCCAGGGCACCCTGCTCGACCAGGAGACCGGCGTCCGCGGGTTCCTCCTGACGGGGAACCGGCAACTGCTCGAACCGTACGAGCGCGGCATGGCCGACGAGCAGCGCCAGTACGAGCGCGTCGAGGAGCTCGTCCGCGACGAGCCGGACATCCTCTCCCACCTGCGGCAGATCAGTGAGGCGTCCGCCGCCTGGCGGCGCGACTACGCCGAGCCGCTCGTCGCGGAGCGGCAGGCCGCCAGCCCGATCAGCAACGCGCAGATGGAGAGCGGCAAGCCCGCGTTCGACCGCATCCGGGCGCTGACCGAGACCTTGAACGACAGCCTGGCGCAGAGCCGTCAGCAGGCGCGCGACGAGCTGATCCAGGCGCAGACCCTGCGCAACTGGATGTTCGTCGCCATGATCACGACGTTCCTGGTGGCCGGGCTGGCGATGGCCGTGCTGCTGCGCCGGGCCGTGGTCCGGCCGCTGGACGAGCTGCGCATGGCCTCGCGCGAGGTGGCCGAGGGCAACTTCGACCACCCGATCCCGGCCCACGGACCGGCCGACATCCGCGAGGTCGCGCTGGACGTGGACGCGATGCGTACCAAGCTCGTGGCGGCGCTGGAGACCTCCCGCGAGCACGAGGCGACGCTGAGCACGCAGGCCGCCGACCTCGACGCGCAGGCGGTCGAGCTGCGCCGCTCCAACGCCGAGCTGGAGCAGTTCGCCTACGTGGCCTCGCACGACCTGCAGGAGCCGCTGCGCAAGATCGCCACCTTCTGCCAGCTGCTGGAGAAGCGCTACACCGACGCGCTCGACGACCGCGGCCGGCAGTACATCCGCTTCGCCGTCGACGGCGCCACCCGCATGCAGGGCCTGATCAACGACCTGCTGAGCTACTCGCGGGTGGGCCGGCTGTACGACGCGCGCCGGGCGGTGAACCTCAACCTGAAGCTGGACAAGGCGCTGGACAACCTGGCCACCGGCATCGAGGAGTCGGGCGCGACGATCGAGCGGCCGGACGACCTGCCGGAGATCACCGGCGACCCGATGCTGCTGACCATGCTCTGGCAGAACCTCATCGGCAACTCCATCAAGTTCCGCCACCCGGACCGCCCGCTGGTCATCCGGATCGACCATGAGCAGGTGGAGGAGAGTGAGTGGCGCTTCTCACTCACCGACAACGGCATCGGCGTCGACCCGGAGTTCGCCGACAAGATCTTCGTCATCTTCCAGCGTCTCCACAGCCGCGAGGCCTACAGCGGCACCGGGATCGGCCTGGCGATGTGCAAGAAGATCGTGGAGAATCACGGCGGACGAATCTGGCTGGACACCGCATATCAGGACGGCGGAATCCGGATCTGCTTTACGCTTCGTTCTGACACGCTCTCCTCGGAGGCCCGCTTCGCGGCCGCCACAGCCAGCTCAGAAGGATCCCGTACATGAGCTCCATCGGACAACCCATCGAAGTGCTCCTCGTCGAGGACGACCCCGGCGACGAGCTCATCACCCGGGAGGCCTTCGAGGACAACAAGATCGGCAACAACCTCCACGTGGTCCGTGACGGCCTGGAGGCGCTCGACTTCCTCTACCGGCGGGGCGGCTACGAGGGCAAGCCGCGCCCCGACCTGATCCTGCTCGACCTCAACCTGCCCAAGTACGACGGCCGTCAGGTGCTGGAGAAGATCAAGAGCGACCCTGAGCTGCGGGCCATCCCTGTGGTGGTGCTCACCACGTCCTCCGCCGAGGAGGACATCCTGCGCAGCTACAAGCTGTTCGCGAACGCCTACGTGACCAAACCCGTCGACCTGAGCCAGTTCATGGCCGTGATCCGGCAGATCGACGAGTTCTTCGTCACCGTGGTGCGGCTGCCGGGCCGCAGCCACTAGCCCGGATCAGCCCACCTGCTCCAGGTAGTGCGGGTTGTACATGACGCCCAGGATGTTGCCGAACGGGTCGACCACGGACCCGGTCACGAAGCCCGCGCCCCGTTCGGTGATCTCATGGTGCTCCTTGGCGCCCATCGCCAGCAGCCGCTCGTAGGCCGCCCGCACGTCGTCGACGTGCCAGTACGCGACCACCCCGGCCTGTTCCCCGCCGTGCGGGCGCCAGGCGCTGTCCACGAGGCCGAGCTCGGCCTCGTGGTCGCCGATGCGGAACTCGGTGTAGCCGAGCCGCCCGTCGGGCCCGTTCCGGTGGAAGTACGGCTCGACGCCGAGGAGTTCGGTGTACCACCGCTTGGCCGCCTCCAGGTCGTCGGCCCAATAGCTGATCGTCGCGAGTCCGCGCAACATGTGTTGCCCCTTTCGTTCGGTAGGTACCACGCTAGGAGTCGTTGAGGAACGTGCGTTTCCTCAACGGCTGGCATCATCGGGTCATGCTGGAAACCTCGGTACGGCTGCTGCGGCTGCTGTCGCTCTTCCAGGCCCGCCCCGGCTGGACCGGCGCCGAGCTGGCCGGGCGGCTCGGCGTGACCACCCGCACCGTGCGCAACGACGTCGAGCGGCTGCGCCTCCTGGGCTACGAGATCTCCTCGACCACCGGCACCGCGGGCGGCTACCGGCTGGGGGCGGGGGCCGCGCTGCCGCCGCTGCTGCTCGACGACGAGGAGGCCGTCGCGGTGGCGGTCAGCCTGCACGCGGCCGCCGGCGGCACGGTCACCGGCATCGAGGAGACCTCGCTGCGCGCGCTCGCCAAGCTGCGGCAGCTGCTGCCGTCGCGGCTGCGCCACCGCATCGAGGCGGTACGGGACGCGACGGTCTCGGTCACCGGCCGCGGCCCCACCGTGGATGCGGCGACACTGACCGCCGTCGCCGACGCCGTCCGCGCCAGGGAGACGCTCCGCTTCGACTACCGGGGCCATGACGGGACCGTCAGCACCCGGGCCGCCCAGCCGCACCGGCTGGTCCACACCGGCCGCCGCTGGTATCTGCTGGCCTGGGACACCGCGCGGGGCGACTGGCGGACGTTCCGCGCCGACCGCCTCACCCTCCGCGTCCCCAACGGCCCCCGCTTCACCCCCCGCGAGCTGCCCGACGAGGACGCGGCGACCCGCGTGGTCCGCGGCGCGGGCTCCACCGCCTGGCGCCACCAGGCCAGGGTCCGCCTGCACGCCCCCGTCGAGGTGGTGGCGGATCGGCTCACCCCGGCCGCCGGGCTGCTCACCGCGGACGGCGACGGCGCCCTGCTGGAGACCGGCGGCGACTCGCTGCACTACCTGGCGGGCTTCCTCGGCAGCCTGGGCGTCGGGTTCGAGGTGCTGGACCCGCCCGAGCTCCGCGCCCACCTGCGCGAACTGGCCGCCCGCTACGCGAGCGCGGCCGGGGTCAGCGGCTGAGCGCCTCGCGGGACTCCTGCAGGAACGCCCGTTCCGCCCGTACGCCCGAGCCGGACGGGCCGGCCGTCGGGGGTGTACGGGCCGGGCGGCCCGACGTTCGTCCCACGGGACAGGGCTCAAGACGGCGGGCGGTCAAGGAGCTTCGCGGGCGACAAGGCCGTGTTCGTGGGCATAGATCGCGGCGTGCACGCGGCTCCGGAGGCCGAGTTTGGTGAGGATTCGGTTGACGTGTGTCTTGACCGTGCCTTCCCCGATGGTGCACGCGGCGGCGATCTCGCCGTTGCTCAGTCCTCGGGCCAGGAGACGGAGCACGTGGTGTTCGCGCGGGGTCAGTAGGTCGAGTTCGGGGGTGGCGGGGCGCGGGGACAGCGCGGCGAAGCGGTTGATCAGGCGGCCGGTCACCTGCGGGTCGATCAAGCCCCTGCCCTGGTGCAGCTCGCGGACCGCCGCGACGAGCACGTCGGGATCACTGTCCTTCAGCAGGAAACCGGCGGCCCCGGCGCGCAGCGCGCCGAACAGGTACTCGTCGAGGTCGAACGTGGTCAGAGCGAGCACGCGGGGGGCGGATTCGGCGGCGGCGAGGCGGTCGATGGCGGCGATGCCGTCCATACCCGGCATCCGCAGGTCCATCACCACCACGTCCGGCCGGCGCGACAGTGTCTGGTGCACCGCCTCGGCGCCGTCGGCGGCCGACGCGATCACGTCGATGTCGGGTTCGCCGTCGAGGATGAGCCGCAACGCTTCCCGCGCCGCCTCCTGATCATCGGCGACCAGCACCCGGATCGTCACCACGCGTTATCCCTGGGCAGGTCGGCGCGGACCCGCCAGCCGCCCGTTTCGACCGGTCCCACCGACAGGGTGCCGTCGAGCAGGCGCACCCGTTCGCGCATGCCGCGGATTCCCCGCCCCTCGGCCTGGGGCGCTGCGGCCGGGGCGCCGTTGTCGAGGACCTCGATGCGCAGGCCGCGTTCGTCCTGCCGCAGGTGGACGGTGACCTCGGTCGCGTCCGCATGTCGTACGGCGTTTGTCAGCGCCTCCTGGACCAACCGGTAGGCGGTGTGATCGACGGCCGGCGGTAACGCGTATCCGGTCCCGGAGCGGCGCACGGTGATCGTCCGCTCTGAGCAGGTGAGCCGTCCGGCCAGCCGCTCCAGGTCGGCGGCGCCGGGCTGGATGGCGGCCGGGTGCTCGTCGAGTGTCCGCAGCAGGCCGCGTACCTCGGTGAGCGCCGACTGCGACAGGTTCGAGATCGTCCGCAGGGCTTGCTTCGCGGGCGCGTCGCCGGGCGCCCGCCGGGCCGCCGCGGCCTGCAGCCGGATCGCGGTCAGGTGGTGGCCGACGCTGTCGTGCACGTTCCTGGCCAGCCAGGTACGCTCCTCGGCCAGCACGCGCTCCGCCTCGGCCCGCTGCCGCCGCAGTGACTGGTCGGCCTGATCCCGGTGCAGTCGCAGCGCGTAGCCGGTGGCCACGGGCGCGATGCTCATGATCACTATGCTGGTCAGCTCCGGGACACCCTCGCCCCCTATCGTCGCCAGGGTGCCGAGAACCCAGCACGAGGAGACCGTCAGCACCAGGCCCGGACGCCGCGGGCGGTGGTAGACGGCCGCGCAGAACAGGGACATCGCGATCAGCATCCCCTCCCAGCGGTGCAGTTGCGCCATCCCGACCAGCGCGATCACCGCCGATGTCGCGGCGGCGGTCAGCGGCAGCACCCGCCGAATCAGCAGAGGGAGGCTTACCCCGGCGCTGAAGAGGACCAGGAGCGGCAGGTCGACCGGGACTCGCCGCTCCAGTACGGTCAGCAGCGCCGCGGCGGCCGCGGCACCGGCGACGAGCAGAACCTCCCTCAGCCAGTGCATGTCACGATGATGCCGGACCGCAGGTCGTGCCCGCCGGCGGGAGTTGCCCGGTGGTCAGGTAGCGGTGCACCTGGTCGCGTACGCAGAGGTTGCCGCTCCAGTAGAGCGCGTGACCGCCCTTGGCCGGGAGGTAGCGGGCGCCGTCGAGCTGCGCGGCGATTCGGCGTCCGTACGCGGGCGTCGATGTGTCGTCGTACTCGCCGTTGGCGATGAGGATCGGCGGCAGGCCGCGTGGGCGAATGGGATGGGGCGGGTAGGACGTCTTCTTCGGGAGTCCGGCGCACAGGGCGGCCATCGGCCAGGCCGAGGTCCAGCCGATGCGTGGCGTGGTCTTTCTCAGCCGCGCCTCCATGGCCTCGACCTCACGGTATGTGCTCGGGAAGGGGAAGTCGGCGCACATCGTGATCCTGCTGAGGTCCGGGTCGGGCGCCCCGGCGAACGGCTCGGCGAACCGGCTGGCGTCACCCGCGTCCGCCTCGGCCAGGGACTTGGCCAGTCCGGGCCATGTCGCATCGAACGAGACAGCCGCGCGGGACGCGATCAGGGCCGCGTCGGCCGTGGCACCCGCTCCGACACCGGGTGCGGGAATGGGCCGCCTGGCGGCGCGGGCCATGACCTCGTCCCACACCTTGAGCACGTCGCGACCGTACAGCGCGCAACTCCGGTCGGTGGCGCACCAATCGGCGAAGCGGTGCAGGTTGTCTTCCTTGACCTTCGCCCTGACCAGGACCCACTCATCCCACGACCGGTTGGTGTGGTCGATCAGACTGTCCAGGTACATGCGGCCGACGTGGGACGGGAAATACTCGGCGTAGGCCACACCGAGGACGCCGCCATAGGAGTTGCCGAAGTAGTTCAGCTTCCGCTCGCCCAGCGCCACCCGGACCGCCTCCAGGTCGCGGGCCCCTTGCCAGGTGTCCAGGTTGCCCGCGAGCGGGCCGGCGGCTTCGGCGCATCCCGAGGCGAAGCGATGGTTCTGCTTCGTGTACCGGGCGAAGGCGGCGCGACTGGTGAACACCCACTTCCCGTTGGCGGGATACGGCGCCGGATCGGGGCAGCGCACCTCGGTGCTCGCCTCGAACCCGCGCGGGTCGTAGAGCACCACGTCGAACCATCGGGTCAGGTCGGCGAAGGTGCCCTTTGCCTGGCGCAGGATCGAGATCTGCTGGGCGGGACCGCCCAGGTTGAGGACAAGCGTGCCCTTCCTGGTCGCCGGGTCACGTGCGGGAAGCTTGGCGAGCCCCAGCGTGATCTGCTTTCCTCGGGGCGCGGCCCAGTTGGCGGGCACGATGATCCGGCTACATAGCAGGCCGTCTCCGCAGTCCTGCCAGGACAGCCCCGTATCCGCCACCGCGGGCGTCGCCATCGCCACGGGAAGCAGCATGGTGCCGAGCACGGCAATGATCGCCTTCTTCATGGCCCTCAGCTTCGCCGAGAGGGCTGCCGCCGGTCGTCCACCTTTCGATAGATCCTTACGCGTGCGCGACGACGTCGAGCGGCCGTACGTCATGGACTACGAACCCCCCGACCACCGGCGACGCAGGTTCAGACGGGCGAAAGGGCGGCGTACGGCAGGCGCGGCGCTGCCTGAACGCGGCGAGGAACGTCTCGGAGACGACGTCGTCGGCCGTGTCGTCGCCGAGCCGGCGGGCCACGTAACAAGGACGGCGTCTGCGACACCGGACTGCCCGGGACACCCGCCGTCGCCCCGGGCACGTGGTCGATCACTGCCTTGAGGAGGGGGACTCCGCGTTCGTGAGCGCCTCGCGGGCCTGGCTCAGGAACGCCCGTTCCGCCCCGTTCTCCGTACAGGCGATCGCCTCCTCGTACGCCCGAGCCGCCTCCCGCGTACGGCCGAGCCGCCTGAGCAGGTCGGCGCGTACGGCGTGGAAGAGGTAGTAGCGGTCCAGGTCGAGGGCCTCGACCAGGCCGAGAGCCTCTCGCGGGCCGGACACCTCGGCGACCGCGACCGCGCGGTTGAGCGCCGCCACCGGGCTCGGCGCGACGGCCATCAGCAGGTCGTACAGCGCCACCACCTGCCGCCAGTCCGTCGGCGGCTCGCTGTGCACGGCGTTGATCGCCGCCTGGATCTGGTACGGCCCCGGCCGGTCGCGCCGCAGGCAGCGGCGCACCAGCTCTCGCCCCTCCTCGGCCAGCTCATCGTTCCACAGCCGCGGGTCCTGGTCGGCGAGCCGGACGAGCCGGCCGTCGGGGGTGGTGCGGGCCGGGCGGCGCGACTCCAGCAGCAGCATGAGCGCCAGCAGGCCGAGAACCTCCGGCTCGTCCGGCATCAGCTCAGCCAGCAGCCGCCCCAGCCGGATCGCCTCCGCGCACAGGTCCTCGCGCACCAGCCGCTCGCCGGACCCGGCCGCGTACCCCTCGTTGAAGATCAGGTAGAGGACGGCCAGCACCGGTCGCAGCCGGTCCGGCAGGTCCGCCTCACGCGGGATCCGGTACGGGATGCGCGCATCACGGATCTTGCCCTTGGCGCGCACCAGCCGCTGCGCCATGGTCGTCTCCGGCACCAGGAAGGCACGCGCGATCTCGGCGGTGCCCAGGCCGCCGAGCAGCCGCAGCGTCAGCGCCACCTGGGCGGGCCTGGACAGGGCCGGATGGCAGCAGGTGAAGATCAGGCGCAGCCGGTCGTCGCGCACGGGCCCCTCCTCGGCGGGTTCGTCACGGGCGTGCAGCAGGGCCGCCTGGGCGTGCTTGCCGGCCCGCGCGGACTCGCGGCGCAGCCGGTCGACGGCGCGGTTGCGGGCGGTGGTGATGATCCATCCGGCGGGGGAGGGCGGCGGCCCCTCCTCGGGCCACCGCCGGACCGCGACGGCGAACGCGTCCTGGACCGCCTCCTCGGCGAGGTCGATGTCGCCGAGCACGCGGGTGAGCACGGCCACGGCCCGGCCGTACTCCTCGGTGAAGACGCGTTCGACGTCGGTCATCGGAACGGGCGGACCTCGATCGGCAGCCCGACGGCCTCGGCCAGCCTGCCGCCCCAGCCGAGCGCCGCGTCGAGGTCGGGCGCCTGGATGACGGTGAAGCCGCCCAGGTGCTCCTTGCCCTCGGTGTACGGGCCGTCGGTCATCAGCACGTCGCCGTCCTTCGCCCGCAGTACGGTGGCGGTGCTCGGCGGGTGCAGGGCGGCGGCGAACACCCACGCGCCGGCCGTCCGCATCTCCTCGTTGAGCGCGTCCAGCTTCCGTATGACCGGCTCCAGGACCTCGGGCGGCGGCGGGTCGCCGTCAGGCTGGTAGATGCTGAGCAGATACTGCTTCATCGGCTTTTCCTCTCTCTCACCCGTTATACGAACGGCCCCCGCCGGGATCGACAGCGGGCCGGCCCGTTTTCCGGCAGCGGTCAGCGTGCCGTCAGGCGAAGTGGAGGATGGAGACCGTGAGCGGGCCGCCAGTGATCACGGATGTGGGCTGTAGTAGCCCTCGACCGGGGCCCGCGCCTCCTGCGGCAGCGCCGGGCCTTCCTGGGGCACCGGCGGGAAGCCGCCGCCCGGCTTCATCGCGTCGAGCTGCTCTCCGGAGAGGGCGAACACGACGCGGCCGAGGCCGGAGCGCTCGATGGCGCCCGCGCACATGCCGCACGGCTGGCAGCTCGTGTACATAGTGGTGCCGGCCGCCGTGGCGGGGTCGAGCTCGCGCGCGGCCCAGCGGGCCAGCTTCAGCTCCGGGTGGGCGGTGATGTCGCGGTCGGCGACGGTGGTGTTGCGCTCCTCGGCCAGCACAGTGCCGTCGGGGCCCACCAGCAGCGACCCGAACGGCGGGTTGCCGGCGTCGCGGGCGGAGGCGGCCAGCTCGATGGCCCTGCGCAGGCGGCGCTCGTCGTCGTGGTTCACCGGAGTTCCCTTCGGGCGGCGACGGCGGCCAGCGCGTGCCAGGCCGTCTCGGGGTGCGCGGTCTCGGCGGGGTCGCCGTTGAACGGGTCGAGCACGACCGTGGCGGCGCCGAGGTCGCGCAGTTCGGCGAGGTCGCCGATGATCTGGTCGAGGGTGCCCTCGCCGGCCAGCCGGTCGGGGCCGGTGACGGGGGTGTCGGTCATCCGGAGGGCGATGCGCGGCACCAGCTCCGGCACCTCCGCCCGGCCGAGCGTCTCGCGCAGCCAGGGGAGCCGGAAGCGCAGCGGGTGCCAGGCGTCGCCGAGCCGGGCGGCCCGGCGCAGGGCGGCGTCGCTGTTGCCGCCGACCCAGATCGGGATGCGGCCGGGCCCGTAGTCGCCCTCGTCGGCCCAGGCCGCCCGCATCGCCTCGACGTACTCGTCGGTGAGCGCGCCGCGCCGCCCGAACGGCACGCCGAGCGCGTCGAACTCCTGCCGCGCCCAGCCGACGCCCACGCCGAGCACCAGCCGCCCGCCGCTGAGCTGCTGCAGGTTGGCGGCCATGCGGGCGGTCAGCAGGGGATGCCGGTACGGCACCACCAGCACGGTGGTGCCGAGCCGGATCCGCCGCGTGACGCCCGCCAGCCAGGCCAGCGTGGTGAACGGCTCGTAGAACGGCGCGGGGTACTGTCCGGCCACGTCGGGGGTGATCACGAGGTGGTCGGAGAGCATGAGCAGGTCGTAGCCGAGCCCTTCGACGGTCAACGCCCAGCGTTCGAGCGTGCCGGGATCGGTGCCGGGTCCGAAGTTGGGAACGTTCACCCCGAGGCGCATCGGATCAGCTTAGGGCCTGATCGCCGGAGCCTCCAGCGGCCCCGGCGGATCGAGGCGGCGGCCCGCCCGCGCCCGGATGTGCGCGGTGGCGTCCTCCAGCGCCTCCCCGGCGAGGGTGGTGTTGTCCTCGTACGTCACTCCCGGCGGGACGGCGTCGCTGCCGACCGGGTCGGCGTCCCAGAAGTTGCCCCGGTACGTGACGTTCTCCAAGGGCGGGAAGACCTGCAGGACCGCGGTGTTGTCGGCGCGCGCCACGACGTTCCCCTCGACCGTCACCCAGGCGGCGCCGTAGTCGGTGTAGAGGGCGAAGTGGTACGGGGTGCGGGTGTCGGTGATGACGTTGCCGCTGATCAGCGCGGCGTCGGCCGCGCTCGCGCCCTGGGGGCCGGAGACGTAGACGCCGCCGCCGTCGGCGAGCACCCGCATCGCGCCGGTGACCAGGTTGCGCAGGATCCGGGTGCCGTTCGCGGGCCCGGCGGCGATGCCGCAGTGGGCGGCGTCGGTGATCTCGTTGTGCGCGATGGTGCACCCGGTGGTGCCCGACACGGCGATGCCGGGGGAGCCGGGGTAGTCGAGGCCGGGGCGTTCGATCAGGTTGTCCTCGATGACGACGCCCGCGCCGCCGTCGGCGGAGACGGCCGAGGCGGAGAGGTCGTCGAAGACGCAGGCCCGCACCGCCAGGCCGGAGCCACCGGACAGGCCGAGCGCGGTGGCGCCCATCCGGGTGAACCGGCATCGCTCGAACGTCACATCCGCGCAGCCGCCGAGGGTGACGGCGGCGGGGATGCTCTTCGACTCTCCCGGTACGGTGACCCACGCCTGGTCCTCGACCACGACGACCTTCTCGACGGGGCCGCCGTCGTAGTAGCCGGTGCTGTGGTAGTGCAGGAAGCCCTCCGGTGAGCCGGGCCTGGACCAGGTCGTGTCGGCGAAGGTCAGGCCGCGCACGGTGACGTTCCTGGCTCCGGTGGCGCGCAGCACGGTCCCGGCTTCCGCGGCGACGGCCGTTCCGGGCCGCTCGCCGCGGTACAGGAGCCTGCGGCGGGAGCGGTCGAGGACGAACGTGCCCGGCTCGGTGAGGAAGGACGGGTCGTTCTCGATCCTGGTGGGCAGGCCGGGGCCTGACTGGGTCTGGCCGTCCCAGGCCGAGTTGTACAGGTCGAGCGCCCAGCCGAAGGCGGGCTGCGCCATGACGACCTCGGTGCCTCCGGCGGTGACGGCGGCGACCGGGCATCTGGCCTCGGTCCAGGGATAGACGCCCCGGTAGACGAACTCGACGCCGGCCGGGTTCTCCCAGGCGAGCGGCTCGGACGTGACGTAACCCGTGACGGTCTGGGTGGCGTCGCCGGGGAAGCCTTCGATGCCCGCGCGCTCGGCCCTGCGGCCGTCGACGTGCAGCCCGCGGGTGTCGAGATCGCCCGCGTCGGCGGCCCACACGCCGTCCTCCCAGGTCCAGCCGGTGATCGTCCGGCCGCCGCTGATGACGGCCTCCTCCTGGTCGTGGGGCTGGAGAGTGAGGTCGCGGTCCTGGTCGGTGAGCTCGAACGGCGGATACGAGCCCGCCCTGAGGTGGATGACGGCCTCGCCGCCCTTCCTGGCGGCCTCGAGCGCGCGGGGGATGGTGGCGAAGGGCCGGTCGAGGGTGCCGGGGGCGTCGTCGTCGCCGGTGGGGGACACGAAGATGTCGTTTATGGCGTACACAGGTATATACCATAAACCATGGCGTACGTAGATCCGGTGGAATTGCTGTGGCGGGACGCGGACGGCGATCCGCGGCAGGGGCTGAGCGTGGACGCGATCGTGCGGGCGGGCATCGAGGTGGCCGACGCCGAAGGGCTGTCGGGGCTGTCCATGCGCAAGGTGGCCGAGCGGCTCGGCTTCACGACCATGTCCCTCTACCGCCACGTCCCCAGCCGCGACCACCTCGTCGACCTCATGCGCGACGCCGCCATCGGCGCACTCCCACCCCCCGCCACCTCCGCGCCACCCCTCGGCACCTTCGCGCCGCCACCAGGCGCTGCCGCGCTGTCCTCTCGGTCGCGCGCCGGTGGAACGGGCGCCGCTGGGGAGGAGACGGACGAGGGAGCGGACGCTGTTCCGGCGAGGTCCGCCGAGAAGGCAGACACCGTTGCGGCGAAGGCCGCTGAGAGGGTGGGCGTCCGAGCGGCCGGCGGCTGGCGGGAGGAGTTGGAGGGGTGCCTGCGGCAGAGCTGGGAGCTGCGCAAGCGGCATCCGTGGCTGGCGGAGATCCGGGGCACCCGGCACCTTCCCGGACCGAACGCCGTCGCCGTCTACGACCGCCTGCTCGGCATACTCTCCGGCGCCGGCCTCGCCCCCGCCCGGACGGTCGCGGCCGCCGACCTGCTGGGGAGGTTCGTGGACGCCGAGGCGTTGCGCCTGGTCGAGGTCGCCGCGGCCGAGCGGGCCAGCGGCGTGGGGGAGGAGGAGTGGTGGGGCGCGCGGGACTCGCTCTACGAGCGCCTGAGCGCCTACCCGGTCGTCACCGCCCTGTGGGAGGCGGGCGCCTGGGACGAGCCGGCCGACCCTTTCGAGTTCGGCCTGGCTCGGTTGCTGGACTCCATCGAGCTGCTCGTGGGTGACGAAATGTGTGACGAAACCTGCGGTGTGTGCGGGACTCCTCTGCCGGGCGCCATGACCGGCCGGCCGCGCGCGTACTGCTCCAGGGCCTGCCGCCAGCGCGCCTACCGGGAACGGCGGGCCCGGCGATGACGGCACGCCCGGGGCCCGCGCGGGCGTGCGAAAATCAACCCCCGTGCTGAGACTGACGTTCACCGAAGCCGATCTGCGCAGGATCACCTTCGCCCCCGAGCCGAACGCCGTGTTCGAGACGGCGCTCAGCGTGCGGCTGCTGTCCGGCGCCCGCGGCGGAGGCCGGTGGCGGCCCGGCGCACGACGCCCGCCCCGCGGCGACTTACCGGCCCGGTCGGGCGTCATCATGGAGCTGGTCCGCGCCGACGGCTTCGTGCCGGACTTCCTGCTGCAGCCGGACTGCCATGATTTCGCCGCCGCAGTGGAGCGGATCGGCCAGATCCCCGCCGACCGGATCGCCGCCGAAGTAGGGCTGTTGTCCGCCCGCGACCCGAGCCGGGGGCTACGGGAGCTGGCCGCCGGGTCGGCCGCCGGGCGGCGGACGCTGACGACCGACCTGCGCGCCTATTTCGCCTCGTCGCTGGCGCCCATGTGGCCGGCGGTGCGGGCGGCCGCCGCCGCCGACCGCTCGGTGCGCCTCGAAACCATGCTCCGCGGCGGCCTCGACGCCATGCTCGCCACGCTCAGCGTCACGTGGCGCTGGGACCCGCCCGTCCTGCACATCCCTTCGGCTCACACGTACGACGTCCGGCTGTGCGGGCGCGGGCTGCTGCTGATCCCCTCGTACTTCGCGCCGTCGCCCGTACTGACGTACCGGCCCGACGACTCCACGGTGCTGGTGTACCCGATATGCCGCGGCGAGGAGTCGTCGGGTTCAGCGGACGCCCTCGGCCCGCTGCTGGGCCGCACCCGGGCGGCGGTCCTGGCCGCCCTGCGCGTTCCGGCCACCACGACGGCGCTGGCGGAGCGCGTCGGGATCTCCCTCCCCTCCGCCAGCCAGCACGCCACCGTGCTGCGCAACGCCGGCCTGATCCGCACGTCCAGGATCGGGGGAGCCGTCTTGCACACGCTGACCCCGTCGGGCGAGTCACTCCTGCGGGGGGACCCGGCGGCCCGGTAAGGGTCAGTACGGGTGATGGTCCGTCCGCCACGGGTCCCGCAGCGGCGTCGAAGTCCTGTCGGCCCCGGGCTTCGTGTAGAGATCCAGGAAGACCATTCCCCCGCTGCCGGGTTCGAGGGCCAGGGACGCGGATCGCCACACCCCGTCGCACTCCTTGGTCGACGTTTCCTCGATCTTCCAGCTGTTGATCGACGTGTGCAGCCCGAAACGGGCGCAGTAGCCGTCACCGGGGCCGGAGTCGCGGAGCCGGCCGCTGACCGTGACCCAGACCCGCCGGTCGGCGCGGTCCCTGCGCCAGGTCACGCGGATGTTCTGGAGCTGGGCCTTCGGCGGGCCCCACTTCGGGTACTGCATGACAGAAAGCGTGTGGACCTTCACGTCGGACCCCGCCGAGGCCGAGGCCGGCGCGGGCGCGACGAGGAGCGTCGCGAGGGTCAAGCCGGCCCCCGCGGCGGCTCGCAGCGTGCGTTTCATCGTTCCCCCAGTCGTTTCGGTTCGCGGCGAGAGCCGCGGACAAGGGGAACCTACGGATCGCCGCGGGAGTCCGGCGAGACCTTTCAGCCAGGATCGAAAGGGGCGTCCGCTCTCAGGCGAAGGCCGCCGACTCCAGCATCGTGACGAGCGCTTCGGCCGCGGCCCCGGCGTCATAGGCGGGGTCCTGCAGGCGCTCGCCGACGATCGCGTCGATCGCGCCGCCGGTGATGATCGCGATCGTGCGCAGGTCGGGCCCGGGGCCGAGACCGCGGGCTTCGCGGGCATGACCCAGGAGGGTGGCGAGCGGCTTCCAGCGGGCCGAGGAGTCGGGGCGGTGGTCGTGGATCATCGCCTCGATGATCATCCGGGCGTGGTCCGGCCGCTCGGCCAGGTGCCCGACCATCCGCCGCACGTACGCGGCCGGCGCCCCGTCGGCCGGCGCGGCATCGACCGCCGCCCCGATGTCGGCCACGAGCGCGTCGAGCACGTGCGCGTGGGCCGCCGCCACGACCGCGTCCTTGGAGGCGAAGTGGTAGAGCACCGCGCCCTTGGTGATCCCCGCCGCCTCCGCGATCCGGGCCAGCGAGGCGGCGGCATGACCGTGCTCGGCCACCACGCCGATGGTGACCTCCACGAGCTGGTCGCGCCGCGCCTGCTCGATGAAGCTGAGCGGCCGGTCCTCGGTTCGCTTTCCTGCCATGGCCACCACCGTACCCGCCCCTCGCGTATGCTCTGACCGTGTGGTCAAAAAATTGACCCTCGTTCAGCAGGGAGGGAAGGATGACCGAGCAGACCGTCGGAACGACACCGCCGAAGCGCCGTCGCCGGAGATTGAAGATCGCGGGTGTCGTGGTCGCCGTGGCGGCCGTCGCCCTGGCCTTCGCCTTTCGCCAGCCGTCACCGGTGGGACACTGGACCAGCGCCGAGGGCCACGCCCGCTTCACGGCCGCCTACGACAGGGCGATGGCCGACATGCCGCGGGCCGCCGAGACGATCGACGTGCGCACAGGCTTCGGGTTCGTGCGGGTCCACCGCTACCAGGGCGCCTCCGGCCGGGCCGGGCCGCTGGTGCTGCTGCCCGGCAGGGCGTCCGCGTCGCCAGTCTGGGCCGACAATTTGCCGCACCTGCTCAAGATCGGTGACGTCTACACCATCGACCTGCTGGGCGAGCCGGGCAAGAGCGTGCAGGAGGCGCCGATCACCTCCGACGCCGACCAGGCGGCCTGGCTCGACCAGGTGCTCGCGCAGCTTCCGGAGGAGTCCTTCCACCTGGTGGGGCTGTCCATCGGCGGCTGGACGGCCGTCAACCTCGCCGTCCACCGGCCGCGGCACGTCGCCACGCTGACCCTGCTCGACCCCGTGTACACGTTCTCGGGCATCCCGGCCGGCACCGCGATCCGCGCCATCCCCGCGTCCGTGCCGTGGCTGCCGAAGTCCTGGCGCGACTCGTTCAACTCCTACACCGCCGGCGGCGCTCCCGTGGAGGACGTGCCGGTGGCGGACATGATCGAGTCCGGGATGGAGAACTACACGCTCCGCCTGCCGCAGCCCTCGCTCATCGCCGAAGGGGCGCTGAGCGGCCTGACGATGCCGGTGCTGGCGATCCTGGCCGGCGAGTCCGTGATGCACGACCCCGGCGTCTCCCGCGAGGTCGCCGGGCGCGTGCTGCGGAACGGCACGGTGAAGGTCTACCCGGAGGCCTCGCACGCGATCAACGGCGAGCACCCCGAGGAGGTCGCCGCGGACATCGCCGCGTTCCTCGACGCCCACTGAACCAGATGTATGCAAAACCTTGCCATTACTCCTCGCCACTCCCCATAATCGGGGAATTCGGCGTGAGGATGTATGCATGTCCGTCATCGATGATCTTCGGTCCCTGATACTCGGCGGCCGTTACGCGCCCGGCGACCGGCTGGGCGAAGTCGAGCTCGCCCAGCTGCTCCAGGTGAGCCGCACCCCCGTCCGTGAGGCGCTGCGCCAGCTGCAGTCGGAGGGCCTGGTCGAGGTCACGGCCAACAAGGGCGCCAGGGTCATCGAGTATCCGGCGGCGGACCTGGAGACCATCTTCGAGCTGCGGGCCAGGATCGAGGGCCTGGCCGCGCGGCAGGCCGCCGCGACCGCCACCGACGAGGACGTCGAGCGGCTGCACGAGGTGGCCGTGTCGCTCGGCGAGCACGCCGGCAGGCGGGAGCTCGACGCGGTCTACCGGCTCAACGCCGAGTTCCACCAGGAGCTGGTGCGCCTGGGCGGCAGCACCGTGCTCGCCCAGTCGATCAGCGCCCTGGTCCACTCGCCCGTCCTGCTGCGCACGTACAGCGCCTTCGACGAGGAGGCGATGCGGCGCAGCGTCAACCACCACATCGAGATCGCGGCGGCCGTACGGGCCGGGGACCCCGAATGGGCGGAGGCCGTCATGCGGGCCCACCTGTTCTCGGCCCGCGCGTCCCTGCTCGGCCCGAGGAAGCCCAGGAAGCCGAGGAAGCAGGCATGACACATCTCCCGTTGGACGACGTCCGGGTCATCGAGCTCGGCCAGCTGCTGGCGGGGCCGTTCTGCGGGCAGCTGCTCGGCGACTTCGGCGCGGAAGTGATCAAGGTCGAGGACCCGGGCCGCGGCGACCCGATGCGGCAGTGGGGCAGGGAGAAGCCGCACGGCAAGTCGCTGTGGTGGCCGGTCGTGGCGCGCAACAAGAAGTCGGTCACCTGCGACCTGCGCACCCCGCAGGGCCAGGACCTGGTCAGGAAGCTGGTCGCCGAGGCGGACGTGCTGCTGGAGAACTTCCGCCCCGGCACGCTGGAGCGCTGGGGCATGTCGCCGGAGGAGCTGCACGCGGTCAACCCCCGGCTGGTGATCACGCGGGTGACCGGGTTCGGGCAGACCGGCCCGTACGCGCCGCGCGCCGGCTACGGGTCGATCGGCGAGGCCATGGGCGGCATCCGCTACGTCACCGGTGACCCCAGCCTGCCGCCGTCGCGGGCCGGGATCTCGATCGGCGACTCCCTGGCCGCCACCCACGCGTGCGTCGGCACGCTGGTGGCGCTGCACGAGCGCGAGCGCAGCGGCCGCGGCCAGGTGGTCGACTCGGCGATCTACGAGGCGGTGCTGGCGATGATGGAGTCGCTGCTGCCGGAGTGGCAGCAGGCCGGCTACCAGCGCGAGCGCACCGGCCCCGTGCTGCCGAACGTCTCGCCCAGCAACGTCTACCCCACCCGGGACGGCGACGCGATCCTCATCGCCGCCAACCAGGACAGCGTCTTCACCCGGCTGGCCCAGGTCATGGGCGCCAAGGAGCTGGCGGACGACGAGCGGTACGCCACCCACGGCGCGCGGGGCGAGCACATGGCCGAGCTGGACGAGCTCATCTCGGCCTGGACCGTCACGTATCCGGCCGACGAGCTGCTCCGCCTGCTGCACGACGGCGGCGTGCCGGCCGGGCGGATCTACACGGCCGAGGACATGTTCGCCGACCCGCACTTCGAGGCCCGCGAGGCCATCGTGCGGGTGCCGCATCCGGACTTCGGCGAGGTGGCCATGCAGAACGTGGTGCCGAAGCTGTCGGGCACCCCCGGCCGGGTGCGCAGCGCGGGCCCCGCGCTCGGCCAGCACAACGACGAGGTCTACGGAGGACTGCTCGGTCTCTCCCCCCAGGAGATCGCCGGCCTTTCCACGGCCGGAATCATCTAGAAGCGAGGAACCCCCCATGCGCTACCGGCTCGGGGTGGACGTCGGAGGGACGTTCACCGACATCCTTCTCATCGATCAGGAGTCAGGGCAGACCTACCGCGCCAAGACTCCGTCCACTCCCCATGACCAGTCGATCGGTGTCCTGGCCGGCGTCCGGAAGGCGTGCGCGGTGGCGGGCGTCTCCCCGGACGAGATCGGGGAGATCCTGCACGGCACCACCGTCGCCACCAACGCCATCCTGGAGGGCAAGGGCGCCAGGGTGGGCCTGGTCACCACGGCGGGCTTCCGCCAGGTGCTGCAGATCGCCCGCTCGTTCGTGCCCGGCGGCCTGGCCGGCTGGATCATCTGGCCGAAGCCGGAGCCGCTGGCCGCGCTGGAGGACACCGTCGAGGCCGTCGAACGGGTCGCCGCCGACGGCTCGGTGGTGACGCCGCTGGACGAGGACGACCTGCGGGCCAAGCTGCGCTCCCTGCGCGGCGTGGAGGCGCTGGCCGTCTCGCTGATCAACTCCTTCGCCTTCGACGGCCACGAGCGCCGCATCGCCGAGCTGGCGGCCGAGGAGCTGCCGGGCGTGCCCGTCTCGATCTCCTCCGAGGTGCTGCCCGAACTGCGGGAGTACGAGCGGACCGTCACCACGGTCGCCAACGCCTACGTCCAGCCGAGGGTGGCCAGGTACCTCGACAACCTGGGCCTGGACCTGTACGCGCTGCGCAGCGACGGCGGCCTGGCCTCCCAGGCGAGCGCCAAGGCGGCGCCGGTCAACATGCTGCTGTCCGGCCCGGCGGGCGGGGTCGCGGGCGCGACCTGGGTCGCCGAGCAGGCCGGTTTCACCGACTTCCTCACCTTCGACATGGGCGGCACCTCCACCGACGTGGCGCTCGTCCAGGACGCCCGGCCGCGGGTCGGCCGTGAGACCAAGGTCGGCGACCTCACCGTCCGCTCGGCCTCGGTCGACGTGCGGACGGTCGGCGCGGGCGGCGGCTCGGTCGCGCACGTCCCCGAGCTGACCCGGGCGCTGCGCGTCGGCCCGCAGTCGGCGGGCGCGGAGCCCGGACCGGCCGCCTACGGTAAGGGCGGCACCGATCCCACCGTCACCGACGCCAACGTGGTGCTCGGCTACCTGCCCTCGCGGCTGGCCGGCGGCGAGATCGTGCTGGACCGGGAACGGTCCCGTGCGGCCGTGGCCCAGGTCGCGGACGCGATGGGGCTGTCGGTCGAGGCCGCCGCGCAGGGCATCGTCGACATCGTCAACGAGAACATGTTCGGCGCGCTCCGCCTCGTCTCCGTCCAGCAGGGCTTCGACCCGCGCGACTTCGCGCTGGTCGCCTTCGGCGGGGCCGGGCCGCTGCACGCCAACGCGCTGGGCCGGCTGACCGGCTCGTGGCCGGTGATCATCCCGCCGTCGCCCGGCGTGCTCTGCGCGTACGGGGACGCCACCACGTGCCTGCGCGACGAGGCGTCCAGGACCAGCATCAAGCGCTTCTCCCAGCTCACCGACGACGAGCTGCGGCAGATGCTGACCGAGCTGGCCGAGCGGGCCGCCGCCACGCTGGAGGCCGAGGGGGTGGGCCGCGCCGACCAGACCGTCACGTACCAGGTCGACGTGCGCTACCACGGCCAGGGCTTCGAGATCCCCATCGACCTCGGCCTGGACACCGGGCTGGAGGCGCTGGGCAAGGCGTTCGACGCCGAGCACGAGCGGCTGTTCTCGTTCCTGCTGAGCAACGAGCACGAGGTCGTCAGCGCCCGCGCCTCGGTGAGCGGGCCGCGCCCCGACGTCCGGCCGGTCCGCCTCGACCAGGGCGGCCCCGCCGCCGAGCCGGTCGACAAGCACGAGGTCTGGATCGACGGCGGCTGGGCCGAGGCCTCGATCTACGACCGCGGCACCCTGCTCGCGGGCAACCGGATCGAAGGTCCCGCGATCGTCACCGAGATGGACTCCACCACGCTCGTCCTGCCCGGCCACGTGGCCGACGTGCACGAGAGCGGCAGCTTGCTCATCCGGCCACTGGAGGCATGATGGCCCAGATCATCCAGACCGCGACGGGACCCCTGGCCGAGACCGAGGTCGACCCCGTCACGCTCGACATCATCGAGAACGCGCTGCGCAACGCCCGCTACGAGATGGACGAGGTGCTCTTCCGCACCGCCCTGTCGCCAGGCATCCGCGAGCAGCACGACGAGTTCCCGCTCATCGCCGACGCCGAGGGGCGGATGGTCGCCGGGCAGTTCGGCCTGTCGATCCCGGCCCTGCTCGACCGGTTCGACGGGACGGTGGAGGAGGGCGACGTGCTGCTCACCTCCGACCCGTACTCCTGCGACGGCGCGATCAGCCACGCCAACGACTGGCTGGTGGTCATGCCGGTGTACGTGGACGGGCGGGTGGTCGGCTGGGCCTCGATGTTCGGCCACATGTCGGACGTCGGCGGCAAGACCGCCTGCTCGATGCCCACCGACGCGCGCACCATCTTTGAGGAGGGCGTGGTCATCCCGCCCTTCAAGCTCTACTCCAAGGGCGTGCTGAACGAGGACGCGCTGCGGATCATCCTCAACCAGGTGCGCAGGCCCGACTGGAACCGGGCCGACCTCAACGGCATCGTGGCGGCCTGCCGCACCGCCGGGCGCCGGATCCAGGAGCTGTGCGCCCGTTTCGGCGCGGACACCTACACCTCGGCCCTGCGGGCCCTGCTCCAGCGCAACCACGACGCGATGCGCGTCCTGCTCACCACGCTGTTCGAGGACGGCGAGACGCTCACCTTCAAGGACTACATCTGCGACGACGGCGTCGGCAACGGCCCGTACGAGCTGTCGCTGTCGCTGACGCGGACCGGCGACAAGGTGCTGCTCGACTTCACCGGCAGCTCCGAGCAGGCCGAGGGGCCGATCAACTACTACCTGAACGAGAACCTCGCCCGGATGTTCTTCGGGATCTACCTCATCACGGTGGCCGACCCGCAGATCCTCTGGAACGACGGCTTCTACCCGCTGGTCGACGTGCGCATCCCGGAGAAGAGCTTCTGGAAGCCGGAGTATCCTGCCGCGCTCAACGCCCGCAACCACGGCATCGGCCGCATCTTCGACCTGTTCGGCGGGCTGCTCGGGCAGAAGACGCCCGACCTGCTGAACGCGGCCGGCTTCTCCTCCTCACCCCACTTCATGTACGCGGGCGAGGGGTTCCAGCTGTACTCCATCGGCTTCGGCGGCATCCCCGGCAGGCCGATCGGCGACGGCCCCGACGGGCACTCGCTGTGGCCGTCGTTCACCAACATCCCGTGCGAGTTCCTGGAGTCGTACTACCCGCTGCGCATCGAACGCTGGGAGACCGTCGCCGACACCGGGGGAGCGGGCCTGCACCGGGGCGGCAACGGCGTGGACGTGGCGTACCGGTTCCTGAAGCCGGGCACCATCGCCATCCACGACGACCGCTGGCTGACCTACCCGTGGGGGGTCAACGGCGGCGAGCCGGGCGCGCGCGGCCGCAAGTGGATCGAGCGGGCGGACGGCGGCAAGGAGATCCTGCCGAGCAAGGTGCACGACGTGCCGGTCCGGCCGGGCGACGTGCTGCACTTCGTCACCTGGGGCGGCGGCGGCTGGGGCGACCCGCTGGCCCGCGACCCCGCCCTGGTCGGGCTGGAGGTGCGGCGCGGCCTGCTGACGGCCGGCGGCGCCCGCCGGTACGGGGTGGTCTGCGCGGCCGACGGCACGGTGGACGAGGCGGCCACCCGCGACCTGCGGGCGGAGCTGGAGGGCACCAGGCCGGAGCTCAAGGTGTTCGACATGGGCCCGCCGATGGCGGAGATCCTGGCCAGGTGCGAGGAGGAGACCGGCCTGCCCGCCCCCCGGCCCCCGGCCAGGGCGTGAACCCGTTCGACGGGACGCTCCCGTTCGGGGAGCGTCCCGCGCTCATCCTCATCGACCTGATGCGGGCCTACTTCGAGCCCGGGGCGGATCTCTACATGGGGTCGCGCGACTGCCTCGACAGCGCCGCCCGGGTGCTGTCGGCGGCCCGCGCGGCCGGCGTGCCGGTGGTCCACACCCGGGTCGCGTTCGGCGCGGGCGGCCTCGACGGCGGGCTGTTCTACCGGAAGGTGCCGCCGCTGCGGCACCTGGCCGGCCCGCTGGGCGAGCTGATGCCGGAGGTGGCGCCCGCCGACGGCGAGGTGGTGATCGTCAAGCAGTACGCGAGCGCGTTCTTCGGCACCACCCTCGCCTCCACGCTGACCGCGCTGCGGGTGGACACGCTGCTCATCGCCGGGGTGTCCACCAGCGGGTGCGTACGGGCCAGCGCCGTGGACGCGGTGCAGCACGGCTTCGTCCCGGTCGTGGTCCGCCAGGCGGTCGGTGACCGGGACCCGGGGCCGCACGAGGCGAACCTGTTCGACATCGGCGCCAAGTACGGCGAGATCTGGGACGAGGAGGCGGTACTCCGGCGCCTGGGCGCCTAGAAGCCGGGTGCCGGCCGGCTCGGCCGGCACCCGGCTTCGGCATGCCGCCTCGTGTTAAAGATTATTGACACCATGTCTGCGCTGCTTTACCTTTGCCCATGTAAAAGTTTCTTTACATGGGAGCAGGGCATGTCCTCCGAAGAGAAACGCTCGTGGATCTACCTCGTGGTCGGCGTCGGCGTCTACGCGGTCTACTTCGTCGTCGTCCTGTCGCAGGTGCCGGGAGCGGACGTCGCGCGGATCGCCTACGTGCGGCCGATGCTCATCGCGATCGCCGCCGGGATCGGCCTGGGCATCGTCGCCAACATCGCGGCCGCCGTCGCCTCGCCGAAGGAGGCCGGCCGGACCGACGAGCGCGACCGGCAGATCAACCGGCTGGGCGATTACGTCGGCTTCTACGTCATGAGCATCGCGGCGCTCGTGCCGCTGGCCCTGGCCATGGTGGAGGCCGCCCACTTCTGGATCGCCAACGCGCTTTACCTGGCGTTCGTCCTGGCCACCGTCGTCTCCTCGGCCGTGAAGATCGTCCTGTACCGCCGGGGCTTCTGACCATGGTCAAGCCCACGAAGGTCACGAACTCGATCCGAGCCCTGCGGTTCGCGCACGGCGAGATGACGCAGGCACAGCTGGCCGACCGCATCGGGGTCACCAGGCAGACCGTCATCGCCATCGAGCAGGGCCGCTACTCGCCGTCGCTGGAGGTGGCGTTCCAGATCGCCCGGGTGTTCGGGGTGCCGCTCGACGACGTCTTCCAGTACCCGGACTCCCAGGACTGACCACACCCCATGACCACCCCGGCCAGGATCGAGACGACCATGACGAAGAAGACGATGACCGCGATCGCCCGCGACGCCTACTGCGCACCGGCGCAGCTCCAGCTGCGTGACATGGACGTCCCGGCCGTCGGCGCCGACGACGTGCTGGTCCGCGTCGAGGCCGCCGGCGTCGACCAGGGCGTGTGGCACGTCGTCACCGGCCTGCCCTACGTGGTGCGCGCCGCCGGTTTCGGGCTGCGCCGGCCCAGGAACCCCGTCCCCGGCATGGACGTGGCCGGCCGCGTCGCGGCCGTCGGCGCCGACGTCACCCGGTTCCGTCCCGGCGACGAGGTCTACGGCACCTGCGACGGCGCCTACGCCGAGTACGCCCGCGCCCACCAGGACAAGCTCGCCCCCAAACCGGCGTCCCTCAGCTTCGCGCAGGCCGCCACCGTGCCCATCTCCGCCTGCGCCGCCCTCCACGGGCTGCGCGACGCCGGCCGGCTCGCCGCCGGGCAGCGGGTCCTCATCACCGGCGCGGGCGGCGGCGTGGGCAGCTACGCCGTCCAGATCGCCAAGGCCGACGGCGCCCACGTCACCGGCGTGTGCCGCACCGCGAAGACCGGCCTGGTCCGCTCCCTCGGCGCCGACCACGTCATCGATCACACCCGCGAGGACTTCACCACCGGCGCCGACCGGTACGACCTCATCCTCGACACGGCAGGCAACCGCCGCCTGGGCCGGCTGCGCCGCGTCCTCGCCCCCCGGGGCGCGCTCGTCATCGTGGGCGGGCCCGGAGGCGGGCGTGTGCTCCAGGGCGCCGACCGCCAGATCCGGGCGATGCTGCTGTCGCTCTTCGTAGGCCAGCGCCTGACCGGCCTCATGTCCACCGAGTCCGCCGCCGACCTGGAAACCCTGACCGGCCTCATCGACTCCGGCGCCCTCACCCCGGCCCTCGACCGCACCTACCCCCTCGCCCGGACGCCCGACGCCTTGGCCTACCTCACCACCGGCCAGGTCGCCGGCAAGATCGCCATCACCATCTGAGCCGCCCCTAGAGGTCGGCGTCGTGGACGAGGATGGCGGCCTGCACCCGGTTGGCCAGGCCCAGCTTGGCCAGCACCCGGCTGACATGCGCCTTCACCGTGGCCTCGGTCAGCCGGAGCTGGCGGCCGATCTCGGCGTTCGACAGGCCGCGCGCGACAGCCCTGATCACGTCCTCCTCCCGGGCGGTCAGCGCGGCCAGCCGCTCGCGCGCGGACACGGCCCGCGAGGGAGCCTTGCCGGCGAACGAGCTGATCAACCGCTTGGTGACGGCGGGGGAGAGGATGGCCTGGCCCGCCACGACCGTGCGGACCGCGGCGGCCAGGTCCCGCGGCGGGGTGTCCTTGAGCAGGAAGCCGACGGCGCCGAGCCGGAGCGCCTCGTGGACGTACTCGTCGAGGTCGAACGTGGTGAGCATGATCAGCTTCGGCGGGCCGGGCAGGGCCAGGATGCCGGCGGCGGCGGTCAGGCCGTCGGTGCCCGGCATGCGCACGTCCATCAGCACGACGTGCGGCCTGAGCCGGGCCGCGGCGGTCACCGCGGCCGCGCCGTCGCCCGCCTCGCCGACCACCGCGATGTCGCCGGACGCCTCCAGGATCATCCGCAGTCCTGACCGGACCAGCGCCTCGTCGTCGACGACCAGTACGCGGATCATGCGGTGGGAATCCCGGCCAGCACCCGGAACCCGCCCTCGTCCTGCGGCCCGGCCTCCAGCCTGCCGCCGAGGAGCTCGACGCGTTCGCGCAGCCCGACCAGCCCCCAGCCGGAGCCGGGCAGGCCGCCGTCCGCCGCCGTGGCGGGCCGGTTGCGGACGAGGACCTCCAGCTCGGCGCTCCGGAACCGCAGGTGCACGTCGGTCTCGGCGTCGCCCGCGTGCTTGTGCACGTTCGTCAGAGCCTCCTGGACGACCCGGTACGCGGTGCGCTCCGCGGTGGGCGGGAGCGGGCGGGCCTCGCCCTCGTCGTGGCGGTTGACCACGATGCCCAGGGCCCGGGACTGGTCGAGCAGCCGGTCCAGGTCGGCCAGCGTGGGCTGCGGGCCGCTCACCGGATCCGGCGAACGCAGCACGCCGAGCACCTCCCTGAGGTTCGTCAGGGCCTCCCTGCCGACCTGGCCGATCAGCGCGGCGGCCTCCGCCGTGCGGGCGTCGGAGGCGTTGACCTCCAGCGCCCCGGCGTGCAGGACCATCAGCGACACCCGGTGGGCGACCACGTCGTGCATCTCCCGCGCGATGCGCGACCGCTCCTGCTCCCGCGCCTGCCCGGCGCGGAGCACCTGCTCGCGCAGCAGCTGCGCGGCCTGCTCGCGGGCGGCGTCGAGCACCTGCCGCCTGGCGCCCACCCACAGCCCGGCGACGAGCGGAAGCCCGAGCATCGCGCCGCCCATGAGCAGCGCGTTGAGCGGGGTGCCGGCGACCAGGGCGCGATAACCCTCGCTCCAGTACGAGACGAGCCCGGCGAGCGCGTGCACCGCGACCGCGCCGGCGACGTAGAGCCACAGGTCGCGGCGGCGCAACCGGATGCCGGCGTAGTACGAGGCCACGACGGCGGCCGGCCACATCACCAGCCAGAGGTGGGCCACGGCCGCCACCGCGACGAGCGGCCACAGCGCCCGCCCGGCGAAGGCGGCGGCCACACCGCAGCACGCCGCCACGGTCACGAGCACCGGCGCGGGCAGCGCCGAACGCACGCCCATGGACCCGGTGACCGCGGCCATGGACAGCAGGAACACCGTCAGCCCCAATGCCCAGGGGGTGATCCGTCCGGCGATCCTCGATGCCCGGTCAAGCATGGCCAGAGACTACAAGGCGCACCGATCCAGACATCCCCTACGAAAGTCGCAGACACCGCGCAGCTTTCGTCGGGGACGGTACGGCGGGACCACCCGGCACGGTGGGACGCATGAGGAAAACCGTTGCCACGCTCGCGCTCTCCGCATCACTCACCACCCCGGCCATGGCCGCCCTGCCGGCAGAAGCCGTCCCCGTGGCGAAGAAGCCCGTGACCGCCCTGCCGGCGCCGACCGGTGACCACCCGGTCGGCAGGACGGACCTGCACCTGGTCGACTCCAGCCGCCCCGACCCCTGGGTCCCCAGCCGGAAGGCGCGCGAGTTGATGGTCTCGATCTGGTACCCGGCGCGCAAGGCCACCGGGAAGCCCTCCCGGTACCTCACACCACGGGAATCAGAACTGGTCATCAGAAGCGTGCCGCAGCTCAAGGACGTACCGGCGGACACCCTCGCCAAGACCAGGACGCACGCCCGCGCCGACGCTCCCGCGTTGCCGCGCAAGGGCGGCCGGCCCCTGGTGGTCCTGTCACCCGGCATGACGATGCCCCGCGCGACCATGACCTCGGTGGCCGAGGAGTTCGCCAGCCGCGGTTACCTGGTGGCGGGGATCGAGCACACCTACGAGTCGCTGGCGACCACGTTCCCCGGCGGCCGGACCGTCACCTTCGAGGCCGGAAAGGCCGGTCAGACCCCCGAGACGGGCGCGAAGGTGGCCCGGGTACGGGCCGCCGACACCGAGTTCGTGCTGGACCGGCTGGCCGGGAGCAAGCGCTGGAACCGGCTGATCGACGAGAGGCGGATCGCGATGGTCGGGCACTCGGCGGGCGGCCAGAGCGCCGCGCACCTGCTGCCCTCCTCCAAGCGGATCAAGGCCGCGGTCAACCTCGACGGCACCTACCACCCCGGCACCCCGGCCAAGCCGCTGGACAAGCCCTTCATGATGATCGGCAATCCCCGGCACGCGCCGGGACACGGCGGGAGCGACGGCTCGTGGGACACGTTCTGGCCGCACGTGACCGGCGACTGGAAGCGCTGGCTGACCGTGACCGGCGCCGAGCACGCGAGCTTCACCGACTACGCGGTGCTCCAGCCCCAGCTCGGCCTGCCCGCGGCGCCGATGGACGGCGCGCGGTCGATCGGGATCACCCGCGCGTACGTGACCGCCTTCCTCGACCTGCACCTGAAGGGCGAGAGCCGGCCCCTGCTGGACAAGCCGTCGAAGGACTATCCCGAGGTGCGGTTCTGGTGATGGTGGAGTTCGTCGTCTCGGAGATCGCTTGGGAGGCCGACGACGCGATGGACACCGGCTCGTGGGGCTCAGTGCGTCACTTGCCACCAGAAGCCGTCCGGGTCGGTGAAAAAACCGGAATATCCCTCGGTAGTCCGCGTGGCGGCGACGGTGGTCCGGCCTCCGGCAGCGGCGGCCGCTGACAGGAGGAGATCGACTTCTTCCCGGGACTCGGCCCTGTGGGTGAGGACCATCGAGGGGAAGCCGTCGCCGTCCTTGGCCGTGCCCGCATCCCTGGCCAGGACCCCGCCTTCCATCAGGCACAGCCTGGCCGCGCCTGCGGCGGGGTGGAAGTCGATGTACTTGCTGCCGTAGTCCCGGTCGACCGACATGCCCAGGGCCTCGTAGAAGGCCTTCGACGCCTTCGGCGCGGAAACGCCGAGAATGAGGGTGGTCTCAGTCGGCAGCGGACTTTCCGCCGCGGGGCCGGTGTCCTTGCCGGTGGCCGCCGCCAGCTTCCAGATGGCGCCGTCCGGTGCCCGGAACACCCCGGAGAACGAACCGAAGAGGGCCTTCTTGGCGGGCTTGAGAACCTCCGCGCCGCCGCGGACGGCGGCGTCCATCAGCGTCTTGACCTCGGTGGGCTGGTTGACGACATAGGTCAGCACGTAGCCGCGGAATCCCGGCGTCGCCGTTTCCGCGCCCGTGGCGAGCCTCTCGGCCGCGGACAGAGTGAGTCGCCCGGTCCCGTGCAGGTCGAGGTTCACCGAGTCATCGTCGTCGGCGACGGTGGGGGAGAGCGTCGTGCTGTAGAACCTGCGCGCGGCCTCCACCTCGGGCGTCCCGAGGGTGATGACGTCGAGCGTGAGGCTCATGGAAGCTGGGGTGGCTGTGCTGTTCACGCGGGCAAGGCTAGGTCCGGCCTGGAGGGCGACGCTTCTCGATTCCTGACCACTTCGGGATCGCGCCCTCGTCGCAGGGCGGGGCCCTCAGGCCGGGAAGTCGCCGGCGCGGCCGAGCAGGGCGGGCACCGGCGCGCCCAGCCGTTCGCCGATGTAGGCCGCGGCCTCGGTCAGCCGGCCCAGGTCCACTCCGGTACGGACGCGCGACCGGCGCAGGGCGTAGGCCAGGTCCTCGGTGGCGATGTTGCCGGTGGCGGCCGGGGCGAACGGGCAGCCGCCGATCCCGCCGCTGCTGGCGTCCAGCGCGCTCGCGCCGGCCTCGACGGCTGCCAGCGCGTTGGCGTACCCGGTGTTGCGGGTGTTGTGGAAGTGGAAGCGCAGGGGCAGGCCGGTGACGGCGCGCACCGCCTCGACCAGGCGGCGCACGTCGGCGGGCACGCCGACGCCGATCGTGTCGGCGAGCGCGATCTCGTCGGCGCCCGCCTCGGCGCAGCGCCGCACCATCGCGGCCACGTGGTCCGGCGACACCTCGCCCTCGAAGGGGCAGCCGAACGAGGCGCCGACCGTCGCGGTGACCGGCAGCCCGGCGGCGTGCGCGCGGGCCGAGACGGCGGCGAAGGAGTCGAGCGCCTCGGCGATGCTCATGCCCTGGTTGCGCCGGGAGAAGGTCTCGGTGGCGACCACGGTCATGTTGACCTCGTCGACTCCGGCGTCCAGCGCCCGGTCGAGGCCGCGCGCGTTGACGATCAGGCCGATGTAGCTGAGCCCGTCGCGTCTCGGCACCCGGGCCATCACCTGCTCGGCGTCGGCCATCTGCGGCACCAGGCGCGGGTGGACGAAGCTGACCGCCTCGATGCGGGTCAGCCCGGCGTCGGCCAGGGCCTCGATATAGGCGACCTTGTCATCGGTGCCCACCAGGACGGACTCGTTCTGGAGCCCGTCCCTGGGGCCGACTTCGACGAGGTTCACTTCGGGGGGATGCATGCTTCCTGGATACCAACATGTATGCAAAAAATCCAGGTATAAGGTCATAAAGGGAGATATCTGGAGTCGATGCATACAATCGTCAGCCGGCCGCCCGGTCCAGGTCGTCGGCCTGGCGGGCGTACAGGCGGGCGTAGGCGTCCTGGCGGGCCAGGAGCTCCTCGTGGGTGCCCTGCTCCACCAGGCGGCCGCGGTCCAGCACGAGGATGCGGCCGGCGCCGGTCACCGTGGCCAGGCGGTGCGCGATGACCAGGAGGGTCCTGCCCTCGGCCAGGTCGTCGATCTGCCGCTGGATCTCGGCCTCCGTGTGCGTGTCGAGCTCGGAGGTCGCCTCGTCCAGGACGATGATCGGGGCGTCCTTCAGCAGGGCGCGGGCGATCGCCAGCCGCTGCCGCTGGCCGCCGGACAGCCGTTCGCCCATCTCGCCGATCACGGTGTCGTAGCCCTCGGGCATCGCCGTGATCGTGTCGTGCAGGGCGGCGCGGCGGCAGGCGGCCTCCAGCTCGTCCTGGGTGGCGGCCGGCCGGGCGAGCCTCAGGTTGGCGGCCACGGTGTCGTTGAACAGGTAGGTCCGCTGGCCGACCACGGCCACCAGGTCGCGCAGGTCGCCGAGGCCGAGCCGGTCGGCCGGGACGCCGCCGACGCGCACCCTGCCGGAGTCCGGGTCCCAGAACCGGAGCAGGAGCGAGACCAGCGTGGACTTGCCCGAGCCGGACGCGCCGACGACGGCGTACCGCTCGCCCTCGGGGACGGTGAAGGAGACGTCCCGCAGCGCGGGAGCCGGTCCGCCCGGGTAGGTGAAGGTCACCGACTCGAAGGCGATCGACCGGCCGGCGGGCCGGGGCTCGGGGGAGCCGGGGTCGACGACCAGGGGTGGCCGGTCGGTGATCTCCCAGAGGCGGCGGGCGGCGGCGAACGCCTGCTCCAGGTCGGCGACGAACTCCTCCACGCCCAGCACCGGCCCGAAGGCCGCCAGGCCGATCGCGACGGTGATCGCGATGTCCTGCCAGCCGAGGCCCTGCGCGTGGCCGGTGAACAGGACCGCGATCATCCCGGCGGCGACGAGCAGCTCGTTGAGGCCCCGGCGCAGCGCGATCAGGCGGCCGAGCCGGCCGACGGCCGACGCGCCGGCGCCGCCGAGCGCGCCCAGCTCGGCCAGGCGGCGCGGCCCGTACCCGAAGGCGAGCACCTCCCTGATGCCCTGGACGCCGTCGGTGAGGTGCTGGGAGACCTCGCCGCGGGAGCGGCGCAGCTCGGTGGCGGCGGTGGCGGCGGCGCGGTGGCTCAGCCACGGGACCCCGATGCCCACCCCGATCAGGAACGGCGCGAGCACGAGCGCCACCACCGGGCTGAAGACCGTCCCCAGCACGGTCAGGGAGATCACCGGCACGACGGCGGCGGCCAGCGCCGGCGCGATGGTGTGGGCGTAGAACACCTCGATGCGGTCGATGTCCTTCATCACGCGGGCGAGCAGGTCGCCGGAGCGGCCGCCCTCGGTCCCGGCGGGCGCCTGCGGCTCGATCCGCTCGTAGAAGTCGTCGCGGAGCAGGGCGAGCAGCTTGAAGGCGACGAAGTGCCCCGAGTACTGCTCGACGTAGCGGAACAGGCCCTTGGCGAAGGCCATGACGACCATGGCCACGGCGATCTCGCCGATCACCTCCGGCTCGCCGGACACGACCCTGACCACGCCCCAGGCGCCCACGCCGTACAGGGCGATGCCCAGGCACTGCTGCAACACGCGGAAGAGGACCGAGACGGCGAGCGGGACCAGGAGGGGGCGGCCGAAGGCCAGCAGCCGCCGGCTGATCTGGATCCTGGTCATCGTGACCTCACCGCCCTGGCGTAGTGGCCGTCGCCTGTCATCAGTTCCTCGTGCGTGCCCTGCTCGGTGACGGCTCCGTCCTCCAGGACCGCGATCCGGTCGGCGTCGCGGACGGTGGACAGCCGGTGCGCGATCATCAGCACGGTCCGCCCGGCGGTGAGCCGGTCCAGCGCGGCCAGGATCGCGGCCTCGGACTCCAGGTCCACGTTGGAGGTCGGCTCGTCGAGGACGAGGATGGGCGCGTCCTTCAGCGCGGCCCGCGCGATCGACACGCGCTGCGCCTGGCCGCCGGAGAGGGTCAGGCCGCGTTCGCCCACCGGCGTGTCGAGGTCCAGGTCGAGGTCGGCCACGGCGAGCGCCTCGCGCAGCCGGTCGTCGTCGGCGTCGGGCGCGGCGACCTTGAGGTTGTCCCTGAGCGTGCCGGTGAACAGGTAGGTCGTCTGGGCGACGACGCTGATCTGCTCGCGCACCCAGGCGGCGGGCACCGCGGTGACGTCGTGACCGCCGACGCGGATCGTGCCCTCGCCGGCGTCCAGGTTGCGCTGGAGCAGGGCGGCGACGGTGGTCTTGCCCGATCCCGAGGGCCCGACCAGCGCCAGTCTCTCGCCGGGCGCGATGGTGAAGCTCACCTCGCGCAGCACCGGGGTGTCCGGCAGGTAGCCGAAGCCGACCGCGTCGAAGGTCACCTCGGAGGTGGTCCTTGCCGGGTGCCCGTTGTCGGCGTCGGTGACCGAGGGCCGCTCGGCGAGCAGGGTCCTGATCTCCTTGGCGGCGGCCATGCCGCCCATGCCGACGTAGAAGAACTGGCCGACCTTGTCCAGCGGCTCGACGAGCTGGGTGGCCAGCAGCACCAGGGCGACCGCCTCGCCCGTGCCGATCGCGCCGTCGCGGAAGCGGATCATCGCCAGGACCGTCGCGGCGGTGATCATCCCCAGTGAGAAGACCGTGTCGATCACGAAGAGGATGACCTGGTTGCCGGCCAGCAGCCGCATGATCGCCTGGCGCAGGTCCTCCGAGGCCCTGGCCAGGGTCCGGCCGTGCGCGGTGCCCTGGTTGAAGAGCTTGAGCGTGGTCAGGCCCTGCAGGGCGTCCAGGAAGCGGGCGGCCAGCCGGTTGGCGGTGTCGCGGTAGCCGTCGCTGACCCTGGCGAAGGCCCGCTGGAAGACGCCGACGGTGAGCGGGATGGCCGGGACCGCGACGGCCAGGACGAGCGCGGTCCACGGGTCGACGAGGATCGCGATGGCGGCCAGCACGAGGATCGGCACGGTCATCGAGGCGAGGATCGGGCCGAGGAAGGTGGCGTAGTAGGTGGCGACGAGCTCGACGGCCTCGGTTCCGGTGGAGACCAGGCGGCCGGTCTGCTCGCTGGAGCGCAGCGGGGCGCCGAGCCGGAGCAGGTGGCGGTAGACCCGGTCGCGCAGGTCGAGCTCCAGCCGCCCGCCGGCCCTGACGGTGATCGCCGGCACCCAGGCGGCGCACAGCGCCCGGGCGACGGCCGCGACGGCCAGCCCGGTGACGACGCCGCCGTCAGGCGGCCCGCCCGCGGCGATCTGGCCGATCGCGTGGCCGGTGAACAGCAGCAGCGCGGTCGTGGCCAGGGCCTGGAGCCACGTGCCCAGCACGGACAGCAGGACCGGCCCGCGGATGGGCCGCATCAGCGACTCCACGTGAACCTCCGCGAATGTGCCACAGGAGACTTCGTCCGCGTCAGGAGCCAGACGCCCAGGGCGAAGGCCGACCAGTTCAGCGTGTTGAGGATCTCCTCCACCCACTGCAGGGCGATCGTCTGCTCGGGCCGCGAGGCCAGCAGGCCCATCACGTACGTGCCGAGAAGGTTGAACCCGAACAGGTAGACCGCGGCGGCCGCCCCGGCCCGGCGGGACAGCAGCAGCAGCCGGATGCCCACGAGGGTGGCCGAGACGGTGGTCACGATCAGCATCGGCCAGGTGTCCATGACCGCGATCGCCGCGGCGACGCCCAGCAGGGCGAAGCCGGGGAACGCCCACGCCGGCGGCCGCCGGCCGGATCCGGTCCCCAGCAGCGCCCAGGCCATCAGCGTGAACCCGATGCCGAGCAGGAAGAACTGGGCCTCGGCCAGCCACACGAGGTCCGGCCCGCGGATCGCCATGATCAGTTTCCAGACGGCCTTGAGCGCGCCGCCCAGCACGGTGAGCCAGCCGCCCACAGCCACGGCCGGATGGCGGGCGTAGGGGACGAGCAGCGCGACCCCGACGGCCATGGCGATGACCGGCAGGAAGTCGACGAGGGCGAGGGAGAGTGGGTATTCCATGGCAACTCCCATTGGGGAAACGTCGTTTCCAAGTAAGACACGAGATCCATTGACGGGAAACGGTGTTTCCATAACGATGTGCGCATGGCGGGCGCTGACGACTACGTCGAGATCCCCGTCGCGGGCAGGGGCCCCCGGCGGGTGCGCCTGGACGCGGCGGCGCCGTTCGGATGGTGGCCCGCGATCTGCGTCGCGCTGATCGCCTTCGTCGACCGGGTGGAGTACAACCTGATGGCGGGGGCGCTGGCCGACATCCAGCGGGATCTCGGGTTCGGCGACACGGCGGGCGGCGCCATCGCGACCTCCGCCGCGCTGGCCGGCGTCATCCTGCTGATCCCCGCCGGGCGGCTGGCCGACCACGGCCGCAGGACCTGGACGCTGTTCCTGGTGGTGGCCGTCTGGTCACTGCTGACGCTCGGCAGCGGGCTGGTGACCTCGTACGCGATGCTGTTCGCCGTGCGGGTGCTGCTCGGCGGCACGGGGCTGCTCTACAACCCGGCCGCCTCCAGCCTGCTGGCCGACTACTTCCCGGGCGGCAGCCGGACCCGGGCGTTCTCGCTGGAGCGGTTCGGCTACTTCGCCGGGCCGCCCGTCGGCATCGTCGCCGGCGGCGCGTTGGCGGAGGCGTACGGCTGGCGGACCATGTTCTTCCTCGTGGCGGTGCCGGGCATGGTGATCGCCCTGCTCTGCCTGACCCTGCGCGAGCCCGAGCGGGGCACCGGCGACCGCATCGAGATGCTCAGGACGGGCCGGCAGCCGCAGCCCGCCGCCCCGCCGGAACGCCGCGGCCCGGTCCTGGCCGAGATGCGGGAGCTGCTCCGGATCAGGACCCTGCGCGCCATCGCCGTCGGGCTCGGCACGGTCTTCTTCGGGCTGGGCGGGCTGATGTTCTGGCTGCCCACCTTCTACCAGCGCGCCTTCGACCTGTCCGTGGGCGCCGCCTCGGGGCTGGCCGGCGGCGTCGGACTGCTCGGCATGGTCACCGGCAGCGTGCTCGGCGCCCGGCTCGGCGACAGGGGGCACCTGGTCAGGCCGGGCTGGCGGGTGACCGTCGGCGCCTGGGGGCTGCTCGTCGGGGCGCTGGCCCTGACGGGTGTCGCCCTGCTGCTGGTGCTGCCGGTGCAGCTGCTCTGCCTGGCGGTCGCCTCGGGCGGGTTCCTGGTGGCCATCCCCAACCTGACGGCGGCCGCCGCCGACGTGGTGCCCGCCGCGCGGCGAGGGCTCGGGTTCGCGCTGCTGCAGTTCCTCCTCTCCCTGGCGGGATCGGCTGGACCGCTGCTGGTCGGCGCGTTCTCCGACGCCACCGGATCGCTGCGCTGGGCGTACGCCATCCTCGCCGTCCCGTTGCTGGCCGGCGCGCTGCTGGCGTTCCGGGGCAGGGCGAGCCTGGAGGACGACAGGGGGACCGCCCTCCGGGCCCTTCAGTGATCGCGCAGGAGGGAGCCCGCGCCGTACACCTTGTCCTCGATGCCGTTGTCCCGGAGCGCCATCCACCAGGTGGCGGCGTTGATGGCGATGACGGGCTTGCCCAGCCAGCGCTCGGCCTCGTCGGCCAGCCGCACCATCGACAGGTTCGTCCCGCACTGCACCAGCACGTCCACCTCGGCGGAGTTCACCTCCACCAGCGCGTCGCGCAGCTCGGCCTCGCCCACGTGCGCTATCGACACGGCGGTGGGGCACTTGAGTCCCTTGATCGCGGTCACCTCGAAGCCGATCTCGGAGAAGAAACGGACCACGTTCTCGTCGCCGACCGGCTGGTAGGGGGTGACGACGCCGATCCGGCGGGCGCCGAAGAGCTTCAGCGCGCGCTCGCAGGCCTCGGCGCCGGTGGCGACCCGCAGGCCGGTGAGGCCGTGGATCTGCTCGACGAACTGCCGGTTGCCCTCGACGCCGCCCCAGAAGGTCTCCGCGGACATGCCCATGACCATGTAGTCGGGCTCGCAGGTCATCACCCGTTCGCAGGCGGCGCCGAGCTCGTCGCGGATCTGGCCGAGCAGGCGTTCCATGCCCTCATTTCCGGACATGTTCTGATCTCTGATGTGGATCCTGCCGAAGTGCGCGGTCACCCCCGGCACGGTCATCGCAGAGAAGTCCGGCTCCACGATCGTGTTCGTCGACGGCGCGATCACGCCGAACTTGCGTCGCCAGCCGAGCGCGTCGGTCACGGCAGCACCTTTCTCCTCGTGAAGGGGGCGGTGGCGAAGCGGGCCATGACCTTGCGGTTGGTCAGCCAGCGGACGTGCGCGCCGTTCCCGATCCGGGCGAGCGCCTGCTCGGCCAGCCACGGGGTCACGGTCTCGACCCGGTCGGCCAGGATGTCGAAGACCTTGCGGGACTTCGGGTTCAGGTCGCGGACGAGCAGGTCGGTGACGACCATGCCGGGGCTGAGCAGCCCGACGGACACCCCGTCGGGCACCTCCTTGGCCAGGGCCTTGGTCAGGTAGTTCAGCGCCCGCTTGGTGGACCCGTACACCGACAGTCCGGGCACCGCCCGGCCGTCGCTGCCCAGGCCCTCCATGTTCCACACGTGGCCGTGGCGCTGGCCGGCCATGCCCGCCAGCGCCACCGCGCAGCCGTTGATCACCCCGTTCAGGTTGACGTCGACGACCGCGCGGGTCTCCTGCTCGGTCAGCTCCCACAGCGGCACGCGCCGCTGGGTGACGCCGGCGTTGTTGATCCACACGTCCACCCGGCCGTACTCGGCGACGGCCGTGTCCCACAGCTCGCGCACCTGTGCCCGGTCGGTGACGTCGGCGACGACGCCGAGCCCGTCCTCGGGCGCCTTGGCGCTGCCGCAGGTCACCACCTGGTGGCCGCGTGCCAGGAACTCCCTGACCAGGCCGCGCCCGATGCCGCGGCTGCCGCCGGTCACGACGATGACCACGTCAGCACCCCGTGCATCACCGCGGCGAGCGTGCCGCCCTCGAACAGTTCGTAGACCACCGCCAGTTCCGTCCCCGAGCCCATGCCGGGCGTGGCGTCGAGCATGAACTCTCGGCCCTTCAGCTTCCACACGTCCGCGAAGTGCACGCTGGGGTAGTCGGCCCGGCCGAACGCCTGGGCGTTGCCCCACGCGTCCGGCCCCTCGTAGAAGGAACGGCAGCCGTCGCGCCGCACGTCGGCCGCGTACTCCCGCTCCAGCGCGCCCGACCAGGTGACGCGCCGGCGGGTCCTCAGCAGGTCGAGCGGCTCCAGCTCGACCCGGACCTCGACCGTGCCGGCGGGCTTCTGGTCGGCGCCGAACAGCTCGCAGGCGCCGGCGAACGCGCCGCCGGTCTTGGTCGGCAGGATGTACGGGACCGGCCCGTTCCGCGTCTCGGCGGCGAGCCAGTCGGCGGTCCTGGCCGGGTCGCGGGTGTAGAGGCCGTTGAAGCAGCCCACGACCGCCGGCCCCTGGTAGAGCATCGAGGAGTAGACCTGGGTGTCGCCGATCACCTGGTTCCAGGTGTTGAGGTCCACCTGCCAGCCGGGGCCGTAGTAGTGCGCGTCGACGAAGGTCCCGTACGGCTGGCCGGTGCCGTAGAAGTCGGGGCCGGTGTAGATCCGGCTGGTGTCGGAGTCGACCACCCCGAAGGCGAACGGCGCGCCCAGCCGGAACCGGCCCGCCATCGGCCCGCCGCCTTCCAGGCCGCCGTCCATGTAGTAGGTGGTCACGCCGTCCTCGTGGACGGAGGAGCGGCGGATGTCCTCGTACCCCTGCCACGTTCCTGTCGCGTCGAACAGGGACGGCCTGCCGACCCATTCGCCCTCGATGCGCCGCTGCCACTCGCTCGGCTCGGTCAACGCAGAAGCTCCTCACGTACGGTCTCGGCCTGCTCCTCGCCGATCAGCCGGGTGACCTGGTGCCAGACGGGGTCCACGGCCGGGGAGAAGAGGTTGGCCCGGTTGACGTGGTCACGCCCCGCCAGGTCACCGGAGGGCTCGGGCACGCCGTCGGCGACGAGCGCGAGCCAGTGGTCCAGGTAGGCGTCCACGGTGCCGCCGAGCTTGGCGAAGGCGTCCTCGGTGGCGCGGCACACCAGCATCCAGGGCGACATCATGGCCCGCTGCCGGGGGCCGATGGCGGCGGGGGAGAGGCCGTCGAGCTGCCAGGCGCCGTCCAGCGGCTCGGTGAGCGGCAGGAAGCAGGCGTCCAGATACTCCAGGCTGACGGCCAGGTCGGCCCGCGGGATCAGGTCCAGGTGCATGGCGTGGTACTCGGCGGAGGCGACCGAATCCAGCGTGAAGTGCGGCACCGCGGAGCCCGGCCGGGTGAACACGAAGATCATGTGGCTGTCCAGCCCGATCTGCGGCACCACCAGGCCGACCGCGACCGCCTTGTCGACGACCGCGTCGTCCGCGGGGCGCAGCACCCGCAGGCGGCCGACCGGGTCGGGCGACATCGGCGAGGTGAGCGGCACGTCGCGGGCCGGCCGGAGCTCCAGGGCGTCGGTCAGCCGCTCCAGGACGCGCTCACTCAGCGCTTCGGGCAGGCTCATGGCTGTCTCCTCGGGTCTTGTGCACCCACGCACGGGCGAGTTCGGGATTGTCCCGGCGGGCCGGCGAAGGGATGACGGTGGCCTCGCGGCGCGGCACGTCCCCCATCACGATGTCGTCGCCGCCCAGCCACCAGCCGTCGTCGATCAGCTCCTGGCGGCGCCGCCGGTAGGCGATCTGCAGGGCGTCGCTGCGCAGGTGCAGCTCGGCCGCGAGGTCGAAGGGCAGCAGTTCGGGCCGCTGCGACTCCACCACCACCCGGTCCTGCTCGAAGATCCGCTGGATCCGCTTGACGGCGTTGCGGTCGGCCCACTTGCCGGTGAAGAAGTTGCGGTAGCCGACGAGCTTCACCATGGTGCGGCCCTGGGAGATCGGGATGTTGTGGTCGTACATGATCAGGTCGCCGAACGGGAGCCGGATGTGCAGCTTGACCACGTTCGGCAGGTACCAGCCGTTGGTGACCACGACGGGGTCGAGGCGCTTGGGGGACAGCATGCCCCACAGGCCCTTCGGCGCCGGCGGGTTGAGCAGGATGTCGGCCTCCGCGTGCCATTCGCCCTGCGTCACCTCGTAGTCCGGGATCTCCGGCTTGTCGGGGTTGCCGAAGGCGGTGCCGTGCACGAACGGGGTGTGCGCCGCGTCCACGACGTTCTCCATCGCCCGCTCGTAGTTCGCCTCGACGACGGTCTGCCAGTAGACGGCGCGGAAGGAGGGGTCGTCGTGCTCGGCCATGTGCGGGATCGGCGGGCGCTTGTCCTCGGGCAGGTCGCCCAGATAGGCCCAGACCAGGCCGTACTTCTCGACGATCGGGTAGGCGTCGACCCGGGCCTTCTTCGGGATGCCGCGGCCGGGCGGGTTCGCGGGGATCTTCACGCAGGTGCCGTCGGACTCGTACTCCCAGCCGTGGTACGGGCAGGCGATGCGGTCCTCGGCCAGCGTGCCCAGCGACAGGGCCCCGCCCCGGTGCACGCACAGGTCGGACAGGCAGGCCACCGAGCCGTCGCGCCGCCGCCAGATCACGAAGTCCTGCCCGAGGCAGGTGACCTTGCGCGGCCGGTGCTCGACGACGTGGCTGAACTCGATCGCGTACCAGAAGTTCTTAAGCATGCTTCCTCCTTACGGGCAGGCCGGACAGGACGGCCCGTGCCTCCGGATCGTCGTGCAGATGGGTACGGAGGAACGCGGTGACCAGCCGGGCCAGTTCGGGCCGGGGCTGGGCGGTGGCCGGCAGATCCAGGAAGGCGCGCGCGGCCGTCGGATCCACCGGGTCGGCGATCATGAAGTGGTTGGCGCCGTCGAAGACGGCCAGCAGGTGGTCCCCGTCGCCGAGCGCCTCCTCGAAGGTCCGGGTGACGGGGTCCGTGGCGTGCCCGTCCTGGCCGTAGCGGTCGGCGCTGCCCATGATGACGCCGTCGCGGGTGCCGACCGACAGCAGCACGGGGCAGTCGGCCTGGGCGGGCACCACGGTGCCCGCGGGCCAGCCCAGCATCGTGGCGACCATGGTGTGCGCCCCGTAGGAGAAGACCGCCTTGACGCCGGGGAAGAACCTGGCCGACTGCATCGCCACCGTGCCGCCGGCGGAGTGGCCGCCGATGGCCACCCGGTCGAGGTCGAGCACGCCCTTGAGCAGCTCGATCTCCGCCAGCGAGGCCAGGACGGCGCCGATGGCCGGGCAGGTCGGGCGGGTGCCGTACCGCCCGGGGGTGGCGGCCTCCAGGTCGACGCCGGGGGTGAGCCCGTACTCGCCGCCGAACAGCTCGCCCACCCGGTCGAACGTCACGCACACGAACCCGGCAGCGGCGATCTCGACCGCGAGCCAGCGGTAGGCGTCCTGCCCGACGTTGATCCCGGACAGGAACAGCACGACCGGGTACGGTCCGCCGTCGGGCGGGAACGTGCCGGTCAGACGGTCGCCCTCGGCGGCCGCCGGGTAGTGGACCTTGAGATGGGCGGTGCCGAACGGCGGCTCGCCACCCGTCTCCGCGGCCCACCACAGCGACCTGATCACGACGGCCTCGGCAGCACCCGGTCGCCGCCCCACAGGGCGCGGACGAGTTTGCCGGTCAGCTCCTCGCCGAAGAACCGCACGCCCATGACGTTGGCCGGGTCGCGGTCGGCGATGTTGCGGCGGATGGCCAGGTCGGTGGCGGCGAGCGCGGGCCGCCGCTCCTCGGGTACGGGCTCGGCCTCGTCCACCCAGGTCAGCCAGCGGTCCACGCGGTCGTCGAGCAGCTTCGCGACCAGGTCGATGTTGTCCTGGGCGCGGGGGAAGGAGTAGCAGTGCGCGACGGGCGACAGACCTGCCCGGATGAACCCGGCGCGGCTGGTGAACCAGGTGAAGTCCGGGTGCTCCTCCTTGAACCGGAGCCAGTCGGCGTCGAGCGGCGCGTAGTAGCGGTCGTAGTAGTCGCCGTCCTCGGTCAGGTTCACCCGGGGGATCGCGTCGGTGTAGAACCAGCCCTCCGGCCACACCAGCAGCGCGATGCCCAGGTGCGGCACGTCGATCTGCGGGCCGAGCCACACGGTCAGGTGCAGGTTGGCGAAGCTCGCCGTGGGGTTGCCCAGCCAGGAGTGGACCATCCAGTCCACTTCCGGGCCGGTGTAGGCCTCGATCCGGCCGCCGGGGCCGTCGGGGTAGGTGCCGTAGCTGTCGAACTGCTCGCTCGACGGGTCCCGGGTGAGCACGAACTTCGCCTCGATCCTGGCTTTGAGCCGGGCGAGGATGCCGCGCATCTGCTCGAAGGTCTCGGTGACGTCGACCACCGGGGACTCGTCGAGCATCTGCTCGACGTGCTGAAGCGTTTCCTTCACAGCTGATCTTCCCCAGTCTGTTACCGGTAAAGAAACGGTGTTTCCTTTGCAGGATCCCCCGAAAGCGTGACCCGTGTCCAGGACATCGGGCTATCCCTCGTGATCGACGACCGCGCGCGCGGCCAGCCTCGGACGCAGCCAGCCGGCCAGCTCCAGGTGGTCGGGGTGCTCCTGGTAGCCACGCAGTTCGTCGGCGGACTCGTGCCTGGTGACCAGGCACAGGTCGTAGGAGACGGGCGAGTGGACCACGTCCAGGTGCGCGGAGAGCTCCCTGATCTGCGGCACCCTGCCCGCCAGCGCTTCGAGCCGCTCCTTGGCCTCGGGCGCGTCGGCGGGATCGGTGAACTTCATCAGCACGACGTGGGTCAGCACAGGCTGCCTCCTCTGGACATCTCGCCCTGTTTCGCGAGATTGTAGGCATTGGAAACGCCGTTTCTCTAGATGTAACAGGGAGGCGCTGTGGTGCGCGTCGCCGCGGTGCAGTTCGAGGCCGGCCAGGACGTCGCCGCGAACCTCGCCACCAGCCTTCGCATGATCGGCGAGGCCGCCGGCCGGGGCGCCGAGCTGATCGTGTTACCCGAGTTCTGCAACCATCTGTCCTGGTACGAGAGCCGCGAGCACGCCCGCGCGATGGCCTGCCGGCACGGGGACCCCTTCCTGACGGCCGTCGCCGGCGCCGCCCGCCGGCACCGCGCCCACGTCAAGATCGGCGTCACCCTGGCCCGCGACGACGGCCGCACCACCGGCGCGTCCCTCCTCTACGGCCCGGACGGCGAGCTGCTGGGCGAGGCGGACAAGCAGATCCTGATGGGCGCCGAGAACGACCACCTCGACCCGGCGACGGCTCCCGGCCCGGTGGTGGACACCGCCGCCGGCCGCGTCGGCATGTACGCCTGCATGGAAGGCGTCATCAACGAGGTCACCAGAGGGCTGGCGGTGCGTGGCGCGCAGATCCTGCTCAACAGCCTGAACTCGTTCGCCACCGACGAGGCCTCGCTGCACGTCCCGGTCCGCGCGGCCGAGAACAAGGTGTGGGTCGTCGCGGCCAACAAGGTCGGCCCGCTGATCCCCGCCGACCGGCTGGCGCAGGTCGGCGCCGGTCTCGGGGTGCCGGTCGGCTGGCTGCACGGCGCGGGCGAGAGCCAGATCGTCGCCCCGGACGGCACCGTCGTGGCCCGGGCCCCGCGCACCGGCGAGGCCGTGGTGGTCGCCGACATCGACCCGGCCGCCGCCGACGCCGGCCGCGCCCGCCTCCTCGCCACCCGCCGTCCCGCCCGCTACGCCGCCATCACCCGGCCCCCGCGCGGCCGCACCGCCCCGCCGGGCGCGGCCGTCCTCCCGGTCGCGGTGGTCCGCGCCGGCGCCCCCGCCGTCCGCCGGGCCGCCCGCGACGGCGCCCTGCTCATCGTCCTGCCGGAAGGCTCCCCACTGTCGGCGGCGGAGGCCTCGGCAGCGGTACGGGACACGCCGGCCCATGTGGTGACCGGCACCGGCGCCCTGGTGAACGCCACCGGCGAGGTACCCCGCGAAGACCCACCCGGGCCCAGCGCCGGGGACCCCGGCGGGTCCGCTGGGGACGCTTCCGGCGTCGGCCCCTGCCCGATCCACCGGTTGCCCTGGGGACGCCTGGCGATCGTCGCCGGTGAGGACGCGCGGCATCCGGAGGAGTTCCGGCTGGCGGCGCTGGCCGACGCCGACGTGGTCGCGGTCCCGTACACCGCCAGGGAGCCGTGGGAGCTGCGGCTCGGCCTGCTGGAGAGGGCGGCGGAGAACCGGCTCAACCTGGTGGTGGCCGGGCAGGACGGCCCGGACGGCGTGGCGGGGCTCGTCCTGGCCGCGCCCCGGGACTTCACGCTCTGGACCGCCTGGGAGGGGCCGTTCACCGGCCGCATCAGCCACCCCGTGGTGACCACGGTGAAGAACGCGGACGAGGTCGTGCACGCCGTGGTGTGGCCGGAGCAGGCGGTCAACCGGCACGTCTCCCGGGGCACCGACCTGGTGGACGGCCGCCCCTGGCACCTGTCCGGAGCCTTGCTCGGCCAGGCAGGCTGACGAGCACCGGGTCGGTGCTCGTCAGGCCGGGTAGGCGGTCGCGGGCAGGCCGGCGCCGCCGTCGCGGAAGGCCGCGGGGGCGTGGACGACCGCGCTCTGGACGTACTCCAGCAGCCCTTCTTCGCCGTACTCCCGGCCGTAGCCGCTGCGCTTGACACCGCCGAAGGGGGCGCGCAGGGACATGCCGGTGCGGTTGTGGGTGTTGACGAAGACGTAGCCGGCTTCGAGGCGGGCGGCCAGGTCGAAGGCGCGGTCCTCGTCGGCGGACCACACCGAGGCGGCGAGGCCGAGATCCCCCGCGTTGGCCCTGGCCGGCAGTTCCTCCTCGGTGTCGTAGGGCAGCAACGGCACCGCCGGGCCGAACTGCTCCTCCGTGACCAGGGGCGCCTGGTCGTCCAGCCCGGTCACGAGGGTTGGGGTCACGAAATATCCGGATTCGAGGCCGCCGACTGCCCGCCCGAGCGGCACCGCCGTACCCCCACGGGAGAGCGACCCCGCGACCAGCGCCCGGATCCGGTCGGCGGCCGGGCCGGAGATGACCGGCCCCATGGTGACCCCGGGCGTGAGCGGATCGCCGACGACCAGGACCCGCTCCGCCGCCGCCGTGTACGCCTCGGTGAACTCCGCCATCCGGGCGCGCGGCACGTACAGCCGTTTGGCGGCCATGCACACCTGCCCGCTGGTCGCGAACGTCGCCATGACCAGCCGCTCGTAGTCGTCGCCGGACAGCGCGAAGTCCGGCAGGAAGATCGCCGGGTCGTTGCCGCCGAGCTCCATGACCGAAGACGTGAGCATCGAACCGGCCGCCGCCGCGATCTCCCGCCCGGCCGCGTCGCCGCCGGTGAAGGCCACCTTGCGGACCGCCGGGTGGGTGACGAGCGCCCGCCCGGCCGGCGCGCCCCCGTGCACCACCTCCACTGTGGGCAGCGCCGCGGCCACCTCGCTCACGGCCAGCGGCGCCAGCGGCGACGGCTTGAGCACCACCGCGTTGCCCGCCGCCAGCGCGGGCGCCAGCTTCACCATGGCCAGGATGACCGGGGCGTTCCACGGCGTGACGCACCCCACCACCCCGTACGGTGCGCGCCGCACGACCAGGCGGCCCGCGGCGTCGTCGATCTCGGCCGGGGCGAGCACCCGGGGCGCGTTGTCGCACACCCAGCGCAGGTACGTGAGCGCGAACGAGATCTCGCCCCGGCAGTCGGCCAGCGGCTTGCCCGACTCGCGCGCGAGCAGCATGGCCAGCTCGCCGGTCCTGCCGTCGATGACCCCCGCGGCCTCCCGCAGCACGGCCACCCGATCCCCGATCGGCCGCGCCGCCCACTCCCGCCGCGCCTCGCCGGCCCGCCGCACCGCCGCGTCCACGCCGTCCGCATCGGTGACGGGAACCCGGCCCACGACCTCGGCGACCCGTGCGGGGTTCTCCCGCCTGATCACGTCCACCACGCCTCCTTTCCGCCCGCTACCCGGCCGTCCAGCGGGATGTTCCTCGTGCCCAGGCGGTGCTTGCCCGCCCCCTCTGAGAGCGGGCTTCTCTCCCGAGCGGTGCTTGCCCCCCGGCGGGGAGCGGAGTGTCATCTGAGGGACGTGATCAGGCAGGCGCGCAGCAGGTGCGCTCTGGCGGCCTCCGGGTCGGCGGCCAGGGCGCGCAGTTCGGCGTGGTGGGCGGCGGGGTCGGCCGAGCGCAGCTTCTCCCAGTTGCCGTGACTGATCGCGCGCACGTGCTGGAGCGCCACCTGCCGCCTCCTGGCGGCGACCGCGTCGACCGCCCCGGGATCGTCCTGGAGCAGGGCGCCGGCGAGCAGGACCGCGTCGTGGATGCCGCTGTTCATGCCGAGCCCGCCCAGCGGGTTGTTGACGTGGGCCGCGTCCCCGGCCAGCAGGACGGGCCCATGCCGGAATCGGGCGGCCACCCGCTGGTGGACCCGGTAGAGCGAGGCGTGCGCGACCTTCCACTCACGCCCGGGGTCGGCGAGGGCCCGCAGCCGACCGGCCAGCCGGGCGAGCTCCGCCTGGTCGGAGGTACCGCTGGGGGTGGGCAGCAGCACCCGCCAGTGGTCGGGCGTGCGCAGCAGGACGAGCCACTCCTCGGGGTCGAAGACGTAGTTGATCGGCGCGATGCCCGGCAGCAGCCCGTCCAGGTCCTCGTCCGTGGAGGCGACCAGGAACCGTTCGGGGTACGTGATGCCTTCGAACGGGATCCCGAGCGCCCGCCGTACCGCCGAGTGGGCGCCGTCGGCGGCGATCAGCCGGTCGGCGGCGAACCGCGCGCCACCCGCGGTGGTCACCAGCACGCCGCCGCCGCGCGGCAGGACCTCGCGGACCGCCGACCCGAACAGCACCTCGCCGCCGTGCTGGACCAGGTGCTCCATCAGGATCGGGGTCAGCTTGCTCTGCTCGCACTGCACCCGGTACGGGTACGGCGTGTCCGCGGCGAGCACGCCCATGTCGAGGGTGGCGATGGCGCCGCCCCGCCGGTCGCGGTACTGGAAGGTACGCGCGACCAGGCCGAGGGCCATCAGCTCCGGCAGCACGCCGAGCCCGGCGAGCATCTCCAGCGTCGGCGGGTGGAAGGTGGAGGCCCGCGACTCGGCGGCCAGGCCGGGCCCGGCTTCCAGGACGGTCACCGGCACCCCGCCGCGCGCCAGGGTGAGCGCCGCGGTCAGCCCCACCGGCCCGGCCCCGGCGACCAGCACGCGGCTCACGGCGCCCGCTCGACGCCGACCACGCGGGTGCCGGTGAAGAACCGGATGGTCTCCGCCGTGCCCTCGTCCACCAGCCCGGACAGCCCCCACGCCGGTCGCGGCGTGAACAGGTGCAGGCTCAGCACGCTGGACCCGTTGACCTTGACCTCGCCGGCGCGCACCCGCCGGGCGACGTCCAGCGCCCGTTCCTCGTCGGCGCCGACGACATACCCTTCGAGCCCGTACGGTGTCGCGTTGGCCAGCGCGACCGCCTCCTCCTCGGTGTCGTAGGGCACCACGGCGGCGACCGGCCCGAAGATCTCGTCGGCCAGGTCGGCCCCGGTGATGAGAGCGGGCGCCAGGTAGTTGCCTTTGCCGGGCATGTCACCGTACGAGATGGCCTGTCCTCCGGCGTTCTCCGTCGCGTCCCGTACCCGCCGGAGGTGGGCGGAGTGGACGAGCGGGCCGTACTCGGTCTCCGGGTCGAGCGGGTCGCCGGCGCGCAGCGCGGCGAGCCGCTCGCCGACGGCCGCCACCAGCTCGGGCAGGCGCGGGCGGGGCACGATCAGCCGGCCCAGCGCCCGGCACCACTGGCCGTTGAGCGAGGTGAGCAGCTCGGCGGCGGACGCGGCGGCGGCGCCGGTGCCGGCGTCGGGCAGCACCACGAGCGGGTTGTTGCCGCCGAGCTCCAGCTGGGCGGGCCGGAGCGCGCTCGCGCAGGCGGCGGCGACGGCGCGGCCGCCGGCCAGGCCGCCGGTGAAGGAGACGGCGCGGATCCGCGGGTCCGCGGCCAGCAGGGCTCCGGTGCGGGCGTCGCCCATGACGAGCTGGAAGACGCCGGGCGGCAGTATCTCGCCGAGGACCTCGGCCAGCACCCGGGTGCCGTAGGGGGCGTACTCGCTGACCTTGAGCACGACGGGGCACCCCGCCGCCAGCGCGCTCGCGGCCTTGTGGGCGGCCATCGGGGCGGGCGCGTTCCACGGCACCAGGCACAGGGCGGGGCCCCAGGGCAGGCGGTGCACCTCGACCCCGTCACGGTCGGCGCGCAGCAGCCCTTGCCTGATCTGGGCGGCGGCCAGCGCGAACGCGCCGTGCACGATCAGCCCGAGCCCGGTGGTCTGCCGGATCGGCACGCCGGTGGCGAAGGACTCCAGGGCGGTGATCTCGCCGGTCCGGTCCCGCAGCGCGGCCGCGGCGGCGTCGAGCAGGTCGGCCCGCCGCTCGGCGGGGGTGCCCGCCCAGGCGGCGGCCACCCGGTCGGCGGCCGCGAGCGCCGCCTCGGCGCGCGCGCCGGAGGAGCCGAGGGCGCGGGCGGCGGGCTCGCCGGTGGCGGGGTTCTCCAGGTCGAAGCCGAGGTCCTCGGTGCAGCGGGCCCAGCGGCCGTCGACGAGGTCGGCGGTCTCCGGCAGCTCGATCATGGCCGCTCCGCGGTGGCGAACAGCGCGTTCTCCTGCGCCTCGGTCACCAGCTGGGCGACCTCCAGCCTGCCGCGTTCGGCCGGGAACGTCATGACCAGCCCCATCGCCAGGTCGCGCAGCGCCCGGCCGGCCGTGCCGCCCATCATGGCGCCGGAGGTGCCCGAGGCCTTGAACGCGCCGAGCGCCACCTGGAAGCAGGCCTCGGTGACCGACCCCTTGCCCATCCGCCACTGGCGGAAGACCTCGGGCTTGGGCCGCAGCGGCGGCTCGGAGGTCTCCAGCAGCAGCTGGCGGCGCAGCCACAGGTAGGCGGTCTCCAGCTGGACGGTCATCTCGCCGATGAGCTGCTGGTGCATGGGCGAGGAGGCGATCGGCCGGCCGGTGTCGGCGAAGGTCTTGCGGGTGAGCTGCTCGACGGTGACGTCGTAGACGTTCTGGGCGCAGCCGGTGTAGACGGCGGCGATGGCGAGCTGGTTGCCGACGAAGCTGCCGCGGCTCATCCTGAGCATCCGGGTGAACGCCCCCGGCACGGTCAGCGCCTCGTCCTCGGGGACGAACACCCGTTCCAGCCTGATGCCGTTGTTGGCGGTGGCCCGCATGCCGAGCCCGTCCCACGGCGCGCGGGTGGAGACGCCCGCCGCGTCGCGCGGCACCAGGAACGTGACCAGGCCCTCGGCGGTGTCGTGGCCCTCCAGCTTGGCCGTGGTCAGGTAGTAGTCGGCGACGCCGGTGGCGCAGCCGAACGACTTCTCGCCGTCCAGCAGCCAGCCGCCGTCGGTGCGGCGCGCGGTGGTGGCGATGGTGATGTTGGCGGTGGAGCTCTTGACGGACTCGGAGGCGAAGTTGGCCAGCCAGACGCCGGAGGCCATCCTGGTCAGCACCTTCTCGGCGAACGCCCGTACGGCGGGGATCTCGCCGTCGTCGAACAGGCCGGCCTCGATCGCCTCCAGCGGCAGCAGGCCGCGGGAGGCGCTGGTGTTGTGGAAGAAGTAGGCCAGGGCGGTGGACGGGCAGGCGGTGCCCATCGCGAACGTCGCGGCGGCGAGGTCGCGCAGCGTGCCGCCGAGCCCGCCGTACTTCTCCGGCACCACGAGGCCGAGCAGCCCGGCGTCGCGCAGCAGCGCGACGTGCTCGATCGGGAAGCGGGCCTCCTCGTCGGCCTTGACGGCGGCGGCGCGCAGCGCGGGCAGCACGGCTTCGACGCGTTCCGCGCGGGCGCGTTCGGCCTCGGTCATGTCGTCGACGAGCCGTTCACCGGTCAGATCGTGGGTCACGTTCTCCCCTTAGTTGGCGAATCTGTAGGTGCGTCCGGGCAGCACGGACCCCCAGGTGCTCTCCAGCTCGGCGGCGCTGGCGACCAGCACCGACCGGTCGACGGCGGTGTCGACGTCGAGCTGGCCGGCCAGGAACAGCACGTCCTCGGCGGGCAGCGCGCCGTCGAGGCCGCCCAGCGTGGTGTCGAAGTGCCGCACTCCGCTCTTCATCGCGACCAGCGCGTTGACCAGGCCGATGCCGTGGCGTTCGCGCAGGCCGACGCGGACGGTGGCCTGTCGTGCGGCCGCGGCGGCGTCCTGGAGCAGGCCGCGGACGCGGACCGGGGTCGCGGGGACGGCGCCCTCTTCCAGCCCGATCTCGTCGCAGCCGAGCTCGGCCAGCCGGGCGACGGTGGCCATGACCTGTTCGGCGCGGTCCGCGGCGAAGGCCTCGGGGATGTGCCCGACGGTGGCCAGTCCGGCGCGGCGGGCGGCCTCCAGGACGCGGGCGGCCGGTCCGGGTTCCGCGGCGGTGAACTCGGCCACCCCCGCTCCGGCCGAGGCCACGGCCCGCACCTGGGCGGGTTCGGTGATCAGGGCCGAGGCGGTGGCCGGGTCGAGGTCCCGCGCGAACGCGTACGGATCGAACTCGTACGGGTCGAACAGGCGTACGCGGCTGCCGGCGGCGCGCAGGGCGCGGGCGATGCCGCCCATCCGGGCGCCGGTGAAGCCGCGGGCGCGGAGCACGGCGAGCAGCCCGGTGTCGGCCACGCCGATGTGGTCGGGCAGCGGGTCGGCGAGCTGGCCCCAGGCGCGCGAGTGGAACAGCACCGGCGCCACCCGGCGCGGAGTGGCGCTCGTGAGCACCTCGCCGACGAAGATCGTGTGGTCTCCTCCCGGGTACGCGTGCGCGACCCGGCAGTCGAGCCAGGCGACGGAGTCGGCGAGCACGGGGGAGCCGCTCGGGCCCGGGGTCCAGGCGGTGCCGGCGAACCTGTCGGCGGCGGGCTCCTGGCCGGCGAACCTGCGGCCGATCGCGACCTGGTCCTTGCCGAGCACGCTGACGGCGAAGAAGCCGTGCTCGGTCACCAGCCGGTGGGTCCTGGTGCCGCGTGCCAGGCAGATGAGCACCATCGGCGGGTCGAGGCTCACGCTGGCGAAGGAGCTGGCGGTCATGCCGTGCCAGGCGCCCGCGGCCCCGGTGGTCACGATGACCACGCCGCTCGGCCACTGCGCCATGGCCGCGCGGAAGGACTCGCCGTCTGCAGTCACCGGTCTCCATATGTTCCATTGATGGAAACAGTGTCACGCTGAAGGTAACGAACGGCCATTTTCGTGTCAATGTGACGGCGTTTCCCCAAGGGAAATAGACTGGGCGTGTCGTCGATCTACGAGGGGGTCAGGTGCACGCCCAGGCCGAGTCGGAGAACCAGAGCCGTTCCATCGCCGCGGTGGAGCGCGCCATGGACGTTCTGCTGCTGTTCGGCCGGAGCACGCGCCCTGACCTGGGGGTCACCGAGATCGCCACCGAGCTCGACCTGACCAAGGCGGCGGTCCACCGCATCCTCACCGCGCTGCGCAACCGCGACCTCATCGCCGTCGACCCGGTCACCAGGCGCTACTCGCTGGGCCACGCCGCCATCGCGCTCGGCCGGGCCTACCTGGCGCGCACCGACCTGCGGGCGATGGCCGGCCCCGAGCTGCGCCGGCTGTCGGCCCAGTCCGGCGAGACCGCCACCCTGTCGGTGCGGCGCGGCGACACCCGCCTCTACGTGGAGCAGGTCGTGCCCGACCATGACCTGCGCATGGAGGTCTCGCTGGGCATCCCCTACCCGCTGCACGCGGGCAGCTCCTCCAAGGCCATCCTGGCGTTCCTGCGCGAGGAGGAGATCGAGGGTTTCCTGTCCAGGCACCAGCTCACCGCCCTCACCGGCAGGACGATCACGGACGCCGTCAGGCTGCGGGCCGAGCTGGCGGCGATCCGGCGGCGCGGCTACGCCTCCTCGCTCGGGGAACGCCTGGAGGGCGCGGCGTCGATCGCCGCCCCCGTCTTCGACCACGACGGGCTGGTGATCGCCGCGGTCAGCGTCGCGGGGCCGAGCAGCCGCTTCAAGCCGCGCATGCAGGAGCAGGCGCCCCTCGTCGTGGAGTCGGCGTCCCGGCTGTCGGCCCAGCTCGGCCACTCCGGCTGAGCGTCCTCCCACGTGCAAGGCGCCGCCGCCGGGGTAGATGCTCTGATGCCGGAGGGGGAAGGGGTGTCATGCGGAGTGACGGCGAGCTCATGCTGGGCGGCCTGCTGCGCAACAGCCACACCGCCTCCTTCGAGGACATCGTCCCGCTGCTCAACGAGCACGCCCCCATGGCGGGCTTCAGCAACCCCATGGTCTACGTCTCCGACCTGCAGCAGAAGTACCTGGTGCCGCTGCCGAACCAGTTCAGCGCCGGGGGCGAGCCGCTCACGCGGCTGAACATCGACACCACGATCGCCGGTCGCGCGTTCCGCAACGTCGAGCTGGTGCACGCCCGGCCCGACGAGGACCTCCCGCCCTGCGAGCAGGAGGACGGGCTGCGCCTGTGGTCGCCGCTCCTGGACGGCACGGAGCGGGTCGGCGTGGTGGGCGGCATCACGCAACGGGTCGACGAGGTCATCGAGTGGCGGTTCAAGCGGCTGTCGACGCTGCTGTCGCTGCTGGTGGTGAGCAAGCGCCAGACCAGCGACACCTACTCGCGGATGGTGCGCGAGAAGCCGATGACGCTGTCGGCCGAGGTGCTGCACAACCTGCTGCCGAACGGCAGCTTCGCCAACGACAAAGTGGTGATCGCCGCCGCGCTGGAGCCCGCCTACCAGGTGGGGGGTGACGTGTTCGAGTACGGCATCGAGGACGACCAGCTGCACGTGTCGATCTTCGACGCGATGGGGCACGATCTGGCGTCCGGGCTGACGGCGAGCATCGCGGTCGGCTCCTGCCGCAGCAACCGGCTCAAAGGCGCCGGCCTGGTGGCGATCAGCGAGGCCATCGACGAGGCGATCGCCCAGCACTTCCAGCTGAGCCGGTTCGCCACCGGCATCATCGCCAACCTCGACATGTCGACGGGAACGCTGTCCTGGGTGAACCGCGGCCACCACCCGGCCCTGGTGGTCCGCCACGGCAAGCTGGCCGCCACCCTGGGAAGCGCCAAGCCCGCGCCGCCGATGGGCTTCAGGCTGGGCCGGCCCGCCGTGGTAGAGCACTACCAGCTCCACGCCGGCGACCGGCTGCTCTTCTACACCGACGGCATCGTCGAGGCGCGCAGCCCCGAGGGGGAGCCGTTCGGGCTGGAGCGGTTCATCGACTACATCGTCCGCAGGGAGGCCGACGGCCTGCCGGCGCCGGAGACGCTGCGCCGGCTCATCCAGTCGATCATGCGCTACCAGCGCGGCCGGCTGCAGGACGACGCGACCGTGCTGACGGTCGAGTGGATGTCCGGCAGACGCCCGGGCGTCACGCTCTAAGACACCGCTGCACCCGGTCGGCCTTTCCTGCGGTAGGCGGTGATCGCCACCCCGAGCGCGAGGGCGGCATATCCGCACGTCACGGTCAAGCCTGCCCATGGCGGGAGCGGGTAATAGCCGCCGAGCAGTGACCGGTCCACATCCACATGCGCGAACGTGGCGACGCTCTGCGTGATCGCGAACCCGGCGGCAGGGGTGACCGCCAGAAGCCATGGCGCCAGACCGGCGGTGGCCAGCAGATAGGGCACGACGACCAGCGCGACGGCCAGTCCGACGGCGACGACGCCCCGTTCGACCAGCGCGGCCAGGCCCAGAGCCAGCACGGCTGCGGCCGCGGTCAGCGCCGCGAAGCCGACGATCATCCGCACCTCGGTACCCAGGGTGATCGGCTGGATCGGGTTCTGATGGGCGCGCAACACCGCCCGGCCGGCGGGGACCACGACTCCCGAGGCCACCAGCCCCGCCACGAACGCGACCGCACCGACCACCGCGGCCTTGGCCGCCAGCCGCCGCGCCGGCAGGCCGATCCGCCCGCGCCGGTGGTCCGCCGTGAAGAACGTCACCGGCGCCACGAGTACCGGGATCAGCCCCAAAGCCCCGCCGATCAGCATGAGGTCGGCGCGCATACCGCCCTCCACCGTGGCGGGCCCGATGTCACCGCCGCCGGTCACGATGAGCTTGCCGCCGGACTCCACGACCCCGCCCGGGTGATGCGGGGTCCTGCCGTCGGACTCCAGGACGGCGCCGACGTCGTCGTGCCGCCACGATCCGTTCGCGCCCTGCGGCGTGATCTGGTCGAAGGTGGCGGTCGCCTGGGCGAAGGCTTTCGCCATGTCCCACAGAACGCCTGGTGAGGTGACGAACAGCCCGATCTCGACCGTCTCCGGCAGCCCGGTCAGCTTGACCGTGCCGACCTCGGTCCACGTCCTGCCGTCGTCCGACTCGTACCCGCTGATGGTGTCGCCCGACCTGGTCAGCCGTAGCCACCGCGGGCCGTTGTGGGGACCGCCGGGCATGTCGTGGACGTAGTTGTACTGCATCCGCACGCCGTGGTCTCCGGTGAGCATGACGGCGGCGTACGGTGTGCCTCGCTGGAGGCTCTGCCTGACGAGGAGCCCGGCCTTGGCCCACGGCACCACTCCTTCCTGGACGTTGCGGACCCCGGGTACGGCGTCCGGCAGCCGGATCTGCCCGGTCATGTCCGCCACGCGGGCGGTGATGCCGCCGTTCCCCTTGAGCGGCTGGTGCACGAAGAAGTACTTGTCGTTCACCGCCGTGCCGTCGGGTCCCAGCAAGGGCGCGGGGCAGGGGCCTTCGCCCTGCCCGGTCACGCAGGTGGTGCGGGCACCTCCGGCGACCAGCAGTCCGAGCGACACGGTGACCAGCACGGAGGCCGCCATGGCGAGCATCCAGCCGGGCGAGGAGCGGAACCTGGCCCACTCGGTGTGCAGTGCCTGGGGGAAGCCGGCCTGCCCGGCCCGTCGGGCGGATCGGCCGGCCGTAGATGGATTCATGCCGACGGTTGTACGCGGCACCGGGTTCCGGCCGGGTCGCAGCGGCTGCGACCCGGCCGGAACCTGGGCTCTGGCATCGTTGACCCATGGCACCTCGACCCGGTGGCCGGCTCGGCTGCCCCACCCGCACGACGACCGCCGGTGAGCGGCGGTGAGGGTCCTCCTCGTCGAGGACTTCGAGGTCCTCGCCCGCTCCATAGACACGGGGCTGCGCCGCGAGGGCATGGCCGTCGACGTCGTCCTGGACGGAACCGCCGCCCTCGACCGCCTGGCCGTCACCCGCTACGACGTGGTGATCCTCGACCGCGACCTGCCCGGCGTCCATGGGGACGAGATCTGCCGGCGACTCGCCCAGGGCCGCTGCCAGACCCGGGTGCTCATGCTCACCGCCTCCGGCACGATCGAGGATCGCGTCGACGGGCTCAGCCTCGGTGCGGACGACTACCTGCCCAAGCCCTTCGCCTTCGCCGAACTGGTCGCCCGCGTCCGCGCCCTGGCCCGCCGCGCCACCCCGCCGCTGCCGCCCACCCTGACCTGCGGGGACATCACCCTCGATCCGGCCCGCCGCGTCGCGTCCCGGGCCGGGCGGCGCCTTGAGCTGAGTCCCAAGGAGTTCGCCCTGCTCGAATGCCTGCTCGCCCGGCCCGGGCTGGTCATCTCGGCCGAGGAGTTGCTCGAACGCGTCTGGGACGAGGCCGCCGATCCAGCGGAAAAGGGCATCGACCTCGCCTGCCACCTGGCGCCCGCGGTGATGGCGGGAGACCTGGGACTGGTCGAAAGCCTCGTCGCCAACCTCGTCGACAACGCCATCCGTCACAACCACGCGGACGGGCACGTAGAGGTCACCACTCAGGCCTCTGACACGCAGGTGGCCCTTACGGTCACCAACAGCGGGCCGGTCATCACCGACGACCAGATCCAGCGCCTCTTCCATCCCTTCCAGAAGCTGGCGCCCGATCGTCACGGCAGCCGCGACGGCCACGGCCTCGGCCTCGCCATCGTCAACGCCGTCACGCAGGCTCACCACGCCACACTCACCACCAGCACACGCACTGAAGGCAGCCTGTCGATCACTGTGCGGTTCGCGCGGTGAACCCGGTGCCGCCCTTCGGGAGACAGCACGGTGAGACACCGACTCACGAAGGAGAGGCGTTGGGTGCTGAGACGGTCGAGATCGACGACGGAGAGCTGATCCGTCGATCGGCGCACGACCCAGAGCAGTTCGCGGCGCTGTTCGACCGCTATGCCAGACAGATCCATCTGTACGCGGCCCGGCGACTCGGCACGCAGGCCGCCGACGACATCGTGGCCGAGACGTTCCTGGCCGCCTTCCGCAGGCGCGGGACGTACGACACGTCGTTCGCGCTGGCCAGGCCCTGGCTGTACGGGATCGCCACCACGCTGATCGCCAGGCATCGGCGGCAGGAGGAGCGGATGCTGCGGGCGCTGAGCCGTACCGGCGTGGACCCGCTGCCCGAGGCGCTGGCCGACACCGTGACGCGCCGGGTGACGGCGCAGGGCAGGGATCGCGAGCTGGCGGGGGCGCTGGCGTCGCTGTCACGCGGGGACCGGGACGTGCTGCTGCTGGTGGCGTGGGAGGACATGTCGTACGAGGAAGCGGCGCGAGCGCTGGACATCCCGGTGGGGACCGTGCGGTCACGGCTGCACCGCGCACGGAAGAAGGCCAGGAACGTGCTCGGGGACGAGGAGCTGTCATGAACGCGATCAGGGAGTTTCGCCGGAACACCCCGGCCATGACCGACGAAGCCGAGGCCGCCGCGAGGGCGCGGCTCATGACGGCGATCCACGAGCCGGAAGCCGCACCGAAGCGAGCCGTGACCCACGGGCTCGGCCGGCGCATCGTGGTGGCGGCGGCGCTGGCCCTGGCCGTCGGCGGGACCGCCGTGGTGTTCGGCGGCCGGCCGGACATGGCGCCGGTGGCCGGCGTGGCCGAGCTGGGCGAGCACGCCGCCCGGGCGGCCGAGAACGACCCCACGCCCGTCCCGGACCCCGCCCAGTGGTTCTACACCAAGGAACTGCGGCTGACCGGCGTCGCAGGGGACCAGGGTGACACCTGGGAACGATGGACGCGGGTGGACGGCAAGCGGTCTGCCTGGTACCAGGACGGCAAGCTGACGTTCTCGGGAAGCACGAGCTTCGACCCGGCCGAGCTGGCCCGGCCGCCTGTCACCCCCGCCGGGGTGCTCGCCAAGATCGAGGCGGCCGTCCTGGACGAGGACCGCAGGGGTTCGCAGGAGCTGAACGGCCAGGTCCCGCCGGGGATCCTCTGGATGGAGATCAACCAGCTCATCTCCGAGCAGTGGCTCGCCCCCGAGGTGCGTGCCGCGCTCTTCCGCGCGCTGCCCACGATCAAGGGCATCACCGTGACCCATGACGTGCCCGTCGCCGACGGACGGCGAGGCGTCGCCTTCAGCCTCACCGACGCCGAGTCCCGCAGCTACCTCGTCCTGGACCCGGAGACCTACCGGTATCTGGGCACCAGCTCGACGCGGTTGAAGGACCGCACCTACGAGTGGTCCGACGGCACCAAGGAGACCTTCGAGGCGGGCACGGCGAGCCTGACCGCGCAGTTGGAGGCCGCGATCGTGGACCGGCCCGGCCTGCGTTCCTGATCGCGCGTCAGAGGACGACCGGCAGAGAGGCCAGCCGCCAGGTGCCGGGGTCGGGCATCCGCTCCGGCGCCTTGGCGGGCGCCAGGCCGGGGGATCGGCGCAGCAGGGCGGTCAGCGCAATGCGGACCTGCAGCCGGGCCGGCCACGCGCCCAGGCAGAAGTGCGGGCCGTGCGCGTAACCCAGGTGGGCGGCCTCGTCGCGGGCCAGATCGAGCCGGTCGGGGTCGGTGAAGGCGCGCGGGTCGCGGTTGGCCGAGCCGAGGGCGGCGGCGCCGTGCTCGCGCCAGGCGGGCCGGTCGGCCTCGGGGATGCCGACCAGCTCGCAGATCACGTCCATCGGCAGCGGCCTGGCCAGGTCGGCCACCAGGTCCACGGGCTCGCCCGAGGGCAGCGCGCCGAGCAGGCCGTCGACGATCCGCTCGATGCGCGGGGCGAAGGCGGCGACGCGGCGTGGCGTGAACGCGGGCGCGACCAGTTTGCGCAGCCGGGCGTGCTCGGCGCCGTCCATCTCCTGCATGGTGCGCATGTAGGGGACGTACTCGTCGGGCACCGGGGGGCGCATGAAGCCGGCGGAGCCCAGCCGGAAACGCGGTCGGCGAGCATCGCCCTGGCCTCGTCGTACCTGGTCACCGCCCACATCGCGCCGTGACCGGGAGTGACGAGACGTGCCACCGGCGCCTGCTCGCGGGCCCGCCCGTAGGCGGTGAAGCGGTCGCGCAGCACCTCGGGGTCGCCGAGGAGGATCTCCGGAACGCCGGCCATCGTCATCTCCCATGGTCAAATCAGATGATCCCATCATCCAGCGCGACGCCGGGGCGGCCGCGGGCGTCCCGGCCGACGCCACGGAGAGCGCGGTACGGGTCGCGTCGGGCCGCCTGGTCACCCGCGCGGAGGGCTTCGGCGCGGGCCACGCCGCCGCCTCCCTTCGGATCGGCCACCCCGCCTGAGCCTCGGGACGGCCGGTCAGGCGCCTTCTCGCGAGGGTGGCGGCAGAGGGGCGGTGGCGGCTTGGGCGAAGCGGCGGGCCAGCTGGGCGAAGGCGTCCTTGAGCTCGGGCGGGCCGACGACCTCGATGTCGGCGTCGAACCTGCCGACGCTCGCGGCGAGTCCGGCCCACGACCAGGAGCCCAGGACGAGCCGGCAGCGGTCCGCGCCGAGTTCCTCGACGACGCCGTCGCTGAGATAGCGCGAGACGGTGGCGGCGGGCAGCCGGAGCACCACCTCACCCCGGCAGGGCCAGTCACCGGAGCCACCACCGCGGAACCGGCCTGCCACGAACGCGGCCACATCGCCTCCGGGCACCTCACGCGGAGCGAAACGGGGCCCGTTGGGGGTACGCGGGCTGATGCGATCAACGCGAAAGGTCCGCCAGTCGTCGCGATCAAGATCCCAGGCGACGAGATACCACCGCCCACCCCAGGTGACAAGATGATGCGGCTCCACCCTGCGAGGCGGCCGCATGCCCTCATTCGTCGGTGACGCGGGCACGTCGTCCGTCGGACACACGGGAGCGTGATCGTCGGTCGGCGGCGCGGGGGCGTACCGGCGGGGCGGGTTGATGCCGTCGTCCGTCGATGGCGCGGGGGCGCAGTCGGACATCGGGGACGCGGAGGCGTGCTGGCGAGGCGGGCGGATGTCATCATCCCTCAGGGACGCGGGAGCGTAATCGTCCGCTGGCGGCGCTGGGGCGTGATCGTCCGTCTGGGACGCGGGAGGGTGATCGTCGGTCGGCGATGCGGGGGCGTACCGGCGGGGTGGGCGGATGTTGTCGTCAGTCGGAGACGCGGGTGCGTGATCGTCCGTTGGTGGCCGGGAGGCGGGGCTGATGATCAGGGAGGCGGGGGCGTAGTCGAAGCGGAGGACTTCGCGGGCGCGGACGGCGGCGCCTAGCGCAGCGAGTACGTCGCTGCCGACCTGTGGGAGCGGGTGGGGGGCGGGTCGCTCGACGGCGGTGATCTGGAGGGTGTCGATCCGGTGGCGCAGGCGGGCGGGCATGACCTGGCGGACGGTGGTCAGCGCGCGTGCCGCCGCTTCCCCGATGCCGGCGCCGCTGGCGGCGGCGGTCTGGAGCGCCACGGCCAGCGCGACGGCCTGCTCGTCGTCGAACAGCAACGGGGGCAGGTCGGCGCCGGCGTCGAGCCGGTACCCGCCGTCGGGACCTTTGGCGGCCACGATCGGGTAGCCGAGCTCGCGCAGGCGGTCGACGTCGCGGCGGACGGTGCGCGGGCTGACGTCCAGCCGCTCGGCCAGCACCGCTCCGGGCCAGTCGCGGCGCGCCTGGAGCAGCGAGAGCAACGCCAGCAGCCGTGCTGAGGTCTTCGGCATGTCCCCCATATTGCCGTGAATAGCGGCCACAACCTGACCGCTACCCCTGCGACTGTTGTCCCCGGAACACCACGAAACCCATGAAGAGGTCAGGAGCCGAAATGTCCGTCAAGTCCGTGACTCATCTGAACTTCCGCGGCGACGCCCGCCCGGCGCTCGAGTTCTACCGTTCCGTCTTCGGCGGCGAACTCACCGCCGTGACGTACGAGGACGCCGGGAACGTGCGGAACCCCGCCGAGGCGGACCAGGTGATGTGGGGCCAGGTGATCGCCGGCGACGGCTTCCACGTGATGGCCTACGACGTGCCCGCCGGGATGCCGTGGGACCGGGGTGAGAACTCGTTCTTCGTCTCACTCCGCGGTGAGACCGCCGAGGAGGTCACCGCCTATTGGGAGAAGCTCTCCGCCGGAGCGACCGTCGCGCGGCCGCTGGCGCCCGCGGAATGGGCGCCGCTCTACGGGATGCTCACGGACCGCTTCGGCGTCGTCTGGGTCCTGGACGTGGTGAGCGAATACAGCGGCTGAGCCACAGGCGTACGCCGCACTCTCGCGACGACACCCCAGAATGACCACACCCTCCAGAACGACGACACGTCCCAGAACGACGACACCGGAAACGACCACATTCCCGGAAACGACGACGCCCCCGGAAGCACGACGAGGAAAGTGACCACCATGACGATGCGGCCCCCGGTGCGGACCGTTCTCGGTGAGCGGGCGCTGAACCGCGCGACGCTCGCCCGGCAGTTGCTGCTCGATCGCGCCGACCTGCCGGTCACCGGCGCCGTCGCGCACCTGTGCGGGCTGCAGGCGCAGGAGCCTCAGGAGCCGTTCGTCGGCCTCTGGTCGCGGCTGCGCGCATTCGACCCGGCGGCGCTCTCCGGTCTGCTGGTCCGGCGGAGAGTGGTGCGGGTCCATCTGATGCGACGCACCGTCCACCTCGTCACCGCCGGTGACGTGCTGGCCTGGCGGGCGCGCCACGACGCCATGCTGCGCCAGCGCGTGCTCGGGGTCTACCGTCGCGAGCTCGCCGGGGTGGACCTGGACGAGCTGGCCGCGGCGGGCCGGGCGGTGATGGCCGACGGCGAGCCGCGTTCGATGGCCGAGGTCGTGGAGGCGCTCGCCGGGCGCTGGCCGGAGCCGGGACGGCGGGCCCTGGGCGAGATGGTGATCTCCGCCCTCGTCCCGGTGGCGCAGGCGCCCCCGCGCGGGCTTTGGCGCGCGAGGGCGGGGGTGCGCAACGTGCTACTGTCGTCCTGGCTGGGGCGGGAGATCGACCCGCACGCCCAGGACGGCTCCGACCCGGTCGGCCAGGCGCTGGTGCGACGCTATCTCGCCGCGTTCGGCCCGGCCGCCACGGCCGATCTGCGCGCCTGGTCCGGCCTGGCCGGGCTGCCGGGTGCGGTGGCCGCGGTACGGGAGGAGCTGGTCTCCTTCCGTGACGAGCGGGGCCGGGAGCTGCTGGACCTGCCCGACGCGCCGCGCCCCGACCCCGACACGCCCGCCCCGGTGCGGTTCCTGCCGGCGTTCGACAACGCGATCCTGGGTTACCACGCCCGGGGCCGGATCATCGACGACGCGCACCGTGGCCTGTCGGTCGCCGGCGCCCGCGTCGTCCTGGTCGACGGCCGGGTCGCCGCGACCTGGACCGTCGAGTCGGGCACCGTGACGGTCACCCCGCTGCGCCGCCTCAGCCCGGCCGACCGGACAGCCGTGGCCGACCAGGGCCAGCAACTGGCGACGTTCCTGTCCGACGGCGACAGCGACGGCGTCCGGATCACCGCATCCCCCCACTGACCACCGGACGCCTCTGGCGGTGCGGGCGGTCAAGCTCAGGCCGGAGACGTCATGGGGCGTTGGCGTTCAGGATCGGGATGAGGTTCTCCTCCTCGTAGTCCAGGTGTGCCTCCACCTGCGCGGTCAGCCGGTCCACCTCCGCCGACACCGCCGCCCGGTCGGTGTGCTCGCCCGCGACGAGCCGCTGCAGCTCCTCCAGGAGGCGGGCGATCTCCTCGTGCTCGCGGCGCAGCCGGGCCATGACGTCGGCGATCTCCGGGTACTGCTCGTCGAGGTGCGGGAACATGTGGGCGTCTTCCATCGTGTGGTGGTGGCTCAGCCCCTGGCAGACGGCCAGGCAGTTGATGCGCAGTTGCGCGCCCAGGCCGCCGCCGGACTCGGCGACCTCCTTGCGGACGATGGCCAGCTCCTTGCGGAAGGCGTCGTGGATGAGCTTGAGCCCGTCGCCGGGCCGCGCGGCGGCGGGGGCGGGCGGTCCCGCGGGGTCGAGTGCCACCACGGGCAGGGTGCGGCCGGACGCGGTCTCGTACCGTGCCCATCCGGGGTCGGTCCCGGTGGCTCGGGCGAAGATCCGGTCGCGTTCGGCGCCTTCCAGGATGCGCGCGTCGGCCTCGTACGTGAACGCGCCGGTTTCGACGGTGACGCGCGGGTTCTTGCGGAGGTTGTGGAACCAGGCGGGGTGGCGGGGGGAGCCGCCGGCGGAGGCGATGACGTACAGCCGGCCCGGATCCTCGTCGAGCAGGTAGCCGAGCGGGGTGGTGTGGCGGGTGCCGGTCCTGGCGCCGGTGGTGGTCAGCAGGAGCAGGCGGGCGTCCTCGAAGGGCGGCCCGACCCGGCCCTGGCCGGCTCTGAACTGCTCGATGACGTGCTGGTTGAAGTCCATGGTCATGCGGTGCTTTCTCCGATCGGTGGGAAAGCCCGCACGCCGACCGCGCGGAAAAGCGCATAGCTGGCGGAGCTATGGAGGAAAAAAGGGGAAGCGGGGACGGCGCGCAGGCGCGGTTCAGGTCAGGCGCGTCCGTGTGAAGTGGTCACGGTGTCGTCCCCTTGCGTCGCGGCCTCCATGCCGCCGCAGTCCTCCCATGCGGCGTCACGCGACCTGCCGATCATTCAACGCCGCCCGTTCGACGGCTGTCAAATCCCGTCCCGGTGTTTGCGGGCGGGGACGCGGCTCGGCTAATGTCGCCATCCCAGCGATGGACGAGGAGGTGAGACCGATTCCCGCACGTACCCGCCGGGTGCTCTCACCTCACGACATCTGCCCGGTCTAGCCGGCCGGGGGAGAGCGCCCGTGACATACCGAAAGGCGCTCATGTCCCTTGCCGCCATCGTCACCCGGCTCCGCGCCGCGGGCTGCGTCTTCGCCGAGGACGAGGCACGCCTGCTGGCCGCCGCCGCCCCCGATCCCGCCGAGCTGGCCCGCCTGGTGGAGCGCCGCGCCGCCGGCGAGCCGCTGGAGCACGTCCTGGGCTGGGCCCGTTTCCGCGGCCTGCGTATCCAGGTCGATCCGGGCGTCTTCGTGCCGCGTCCGCGCACCGAGTTCCTGGCCGAGCAGGCGATCGCCGCCGCGCCCGGCCCGGCGGCGGTCGTGGTGGATCTGTGCTGCGGGTCCGGCGCGCTCGGCGCCGCCCTGGTGGCGGCGCTGGGCGAGGTCGAGTTGCACGCCTCCGACATCGACCCCGCCGCCGTCGCCTGCGCCCGCCGCAACCTGCCGGGCGCCCGGGTGTACGAGGGAGATCTGTTCGATCCGCTGCCCGCCGGGCTGCGCGGCCGGGTGGACCTGCTGCTGGCCAACGTCCCGTACGTGCCCACCGGCGAGATCCCGCTGCTGCCCGCGGAGGCCCGCCTGCACGAGGCCCGGGTGGCGCTGGACGGCGGCGGGGACGGGCTGGAGGTGCTGCGCCGGGTGGCCGCGTCCGCCGGGCGATGGCTGGCCCCCGGCGGTCACCTCCTGTTCGAGACCGGCGGCCGGCAGGCGGCGCACGCCGTCGAGGCGATCGCCCGCCATGGCCTGACACCGCGCGTCGCCCACTCCGGCGACTGGGACGCCACCGTCCTCATCGCCACCCGGCAGGGCTGACCCCGATGAGTTTCCGGGCGGCCCGAGGTCTGCCCGGGGAAGTGACGGAAGGACGGGAGGCCCGCGATGGGCAAGCTGATCTACTCGATGATCACCTCGCTGGACGGCTACGTGAGCGACGAGAACGGCGACTACGGCTGGGGCGCGCCGGACGAGGAGTCGCACACGTTCGTCAACGAGCACATGCGGTCGATCGGCACCTACCTCTACGGCCGCCGGATGTACGAGACGATGGTCTTCTGGGAGACCGCGCACACGCTGCCGGACCAGCCGCCGTTCATCCTGGAGTGCGCGAAGGTGTGGCAGGCCGCCGACAAGGTCGTCTATTCGACGACGCTGGAGGAGGTGTCCAGCGGGCGGACCCGGATCGAGCGGGCTTTCGACCCGGAGCGGGTGCGTGAGCTGAAAGCGGCCTCCGACCGCGACCTCACCGTCGACGGGCCGAACCTGGCGGCGCAGGCGATCCGGGCGGGGCTGGTGGACGAGTTCCAGCTCTTCGTCGGGCCGGCGGTCGCCGGCGGCGGCGTCCCGTTCTTCCCCGCCGGGGTGCGCGCCGACCTGGAGTTGCTGGACGAGCGGCGCTTCGGCAACGGGGTGATCTACTTGCGTTACGGGGTCGGGCGGTAGCCGCGGCCGTGTGGGGTAGGGGACGGCCATGGCATCGCTCATGGACCGGGTGCGCGCGTACATGCGCAGCCCGAAAGGCAGGCAGACGGTCGAATCGGCCAAGCGGATGGCCCGCGACCCCCGTAACCAACACAAGGCCAGGCACTTCCTGGACAAGTTCCGTTCCCGGCGGCACTGACGGCTCTTTCGTGACGGCGGCGCCCGGCGTGGCGCCGCCGTCGCCTTGCGCGGACATCCCAGTTATTTCACATTTGACTTATATAAGCGTTGCCTGAAACACTCTGTTCGTGCACGCGTTCGACATTCTCGGTGATCCGGTCCGGCGCCGGATCCTGGAGCTGCTCGCCGGCGGCGAGCTGAGCTCCGGTGAGGTCACCGCCGTCATCCAGCGTGAGCACGGCATCTCCCAGCCCGCGGTGTCGCAGCATCTGAAGGTGCTGCGCGACAACGGCTTCGCCACCGTGCGCGCCCAGGGCACCCGGCGTTTCTACGTCGTGAACCCGGCGCCCCTGCGCGAGGTCGACCAGTGGCTGGACCGCTTCCGCGGCTTCTGGGAGCAGCGCCTCGACGCGCTGTCCACGGAGATCGCCCGCGGCAAGCGGGAACGCCGTGCCCGCGACAGCCATCCGACAGAAAGCTGATTTCGATGGACATCATCGACGAGATCACCCGTACGCATCGCGAGGTGCGCGACACCGGCGAGGCCAAGGTCGTCGAGCTCACCCGCCACTACGACACCGGACTGGAGGATCTCTGGGACGCCTGCACCAGCGCGGAGCGCATCTCGCGCTGGTTCCTGCCGATCACCGGCGACCTGCGGCTCGGCGGCAGCTACCAGCTGAAGGGCAACGCCGGCGGCGAGGTCCTGTCCTGCGAGCCGCCGAACCGGTTCAGGGTGTCGTGGGTGATGGGTGAGGCTCCGGCGTCCTACGTGGAGGTGCGCCTGGCGGCCGACGGCGACCGCACCCGCTTCGAGCTGCGCCACGAGGCCGTGGTGCCGCCCGAGTTCTGGGAGCAGTTCGGTCCCGGCTCGGTCGGCGTCGGCTGGGACCTCGGCCTGCTCGGCCTGGCGCTGCACCTGACCGGCGGCGAGAAGGTGGACGAGGAGCACTTCCACGAGACCGACGAGGGACGGGAGTTCATCGTCCGCAGCAGCGGGTCCTGGGGCGAGGCGTTCCGGGCTTCCGGCGCCTCGGCCGAGCTGGCCGCCGCCGTGACCGCCGCGACCACCGCCTTCTACGCACCCCCCGCGGAGTGACACGATGCCCAAGAAGATCACGCCGTTCCTCATGTTCGAGGGCAGGGCGCAGGAAGCGATCGACTTCTACCTGAAGGTGTTCGACGACGCGGAGGTGATCTCCGTGGTCCGTTACGGCCCTGGTGAGCCGGGGCCGGAGGGCACCATCCAGCTCGCCCACCTGCGGGTCTGCGGCCAGGAGTTCCTCTGCAACGACAGCTTCGTGTCGCACGCCTTCACGTTCACCCCGTCGCTGTCGCTGTTCGTGGAGTGCGAGTCGGAGGAAGAGATCGACCGGCTCTACCCGGTGCTGTCGGAGCAGGGCGGGACGATGATGCCGCTCGGCCAGTACGGCTTCAGCGCCAAGTTCGCCTGGGTGGCCGACCGGTTCGGCGTCTCCTGGCAGCTCAACCTGCCCTGACGGTCAGCCGAGCAGCGCGGCCGGGTCGCGGGCGGGCGGGCCGGCAGGCCACCAGGTGTCGCCGCGCCGCTCGAAGGGGTACCACCGGCCGTCCCTGCCGTATCTGAGCTGGCGGTCGCCGATGGTCCAGCGGTTGCGGGCCGACTCCACCCCGGCGGGTGGCTCGCCCTCCCAGGCGGCGTCCAGCATGGCCCGCGCCCTGGCGAGGTCCTGCCGGGCGGGGGTCCACGCCGTCTCCAGCGCCTCCAGCCCGGCGGGTCCGCCGTGTCGCCAGGCCGCCACCTGGGCGTCGAGGCCGAGGTCGAGGCCGAACGCGGCGCTCATCCGTACCCGGTCCTGGTGTTCGGTCAGGGCCGGCAGGCGGCCGGAGACGAGCAGGTCGCGCGCCCGGGAGGCGGCGGAGGCGGCCAGCACCTCCAGCGCGGCCACATCCACGCCGGGGGCGGGCTCCAGCCCGAGCGGCGCGCGGGCGGCGTCCAGCGGGGGCGGCTCGGGCAGCGGCGGCACCCCGCGCGCGAACGCCTCGCGCGCGGGCGTGCCGGGCACCGTCCCGCCCCGCGCGGCCGCCGCATCCCCGACGCCCTCAGCGCCCCGCGCGCCCGCCGCACCGCCAGTGCCTGCCGTGCCCTCAGCGCTCCCGCCCCGCGCGCCCTTCGTGCCCGGGATGTCTCGTCGGTGGAGCGCTTCGATCAGTTCCTGCTCGCCCCGGCCGCGTAGCAGCAGCAGGACGAAGGGGTCGGCGTCGAGGAGCCATGAGGCCTGGTAGCAGAGCGCGGCCGCGTGCCGGCACGCCCAGTCGGGGCATGAGCACTCCGGTTCGAGGTCGCCGACCGCGGGCAGCAGCGGCACGCCGGCGGTCTCGGCGGCCCGTACCAGGTCGTGCGGCATGTCGCGGTCGAGCAGGGCGGCGATGTGCCCGGCCTTGGCCGCCACCTGGTCCAGGAAGCGGTCCCACGCGGCGTCGGAGAGCTGTTCGACGCGCACGACCGTGTCGTGCTCGTGCTCGGCGACGGCGGCCAGCCGTCCGGGGCTGACGGTGATGGGCCCGAGCTGCCCGCTCTTGGCGTAGACGCGGCCCCGCTGGAGGAGCCCCTGGTCGAGCGAGGTGTCGGCGAGGGCCTTGAGCCAGGCGCGGCCCCACCAGGTGGTGGCGAAGCGGGCGCCGGCGCGCTGGCGGGGGAAGGCGGGGAAGCCGCGGGCGGCGGTCATCTCAGCTCCACGAGGGTGGCGAGCTCGGCGTCGGTCAGTTCGGTCAGGGCCGCTTCGCCGGAGGTGAGCACGGCGTCGGCGAGTTCGCGTTTGGCGGCCAGCATCAGGGCGATCCGGTCCTCGATCGTGCCTTCGGTGATCAGCCGGTGGACCTGGACGGGCCTGGTCTGGCCGATGCGGTGGGCGCGGTCGGTGGCCTGGTCCTCGACGGCGGGGTTCCACCAGCGGTCGTAGTGGATGACGTGGTCGGCGCGGGTGAGGTTGAGCCCGGTGCCGGCGGCCTTGAGCGACAGCAGGAACACCGGCGTCTCGCCGTCCTGGAAGCGGCGGACCATCTCCTCGCGGCGGGCCACCGGGGTGCCGCCGTGCAGCAGCTGGCTGGGCACGCCGCGGGCGTCCAGGTGTTTCGCGATCAGCCTGGCCATGGTCACGTACTGGGTGAAGACCAGCACCGCGCCGTCCTCGGCGACGATGGTGTCGACCAGTTCGTCGAGCAGTTCGAGCTTGCCGGAGCGGCCGGTCAGCCGGGGCGCGGTCTCGTGCAGGTACTGGGCGGGGTGGTTGCAGATCTGTTTGAGCCCGGTGAGCAGCTTGACGATCAGGCCGCGCCTGGCCATGCCGCCGGCGCCCTCGATCCGCGTCATCATCTCGCGTACGACGGCTTCGTACAGGCCGGCCTGCTCGGTGGTGAGGGCGACCGGCCGGTCGGTCTCGGTCTTGGGCGGCAGTTCGGGGGCGATGCCGGGGTCGGACTTGCGGCGGCGCAGCAGGAACGGCCGCACCAGCCTGGACAGCCGGTCGGCGGTCTGGGTGTCGCCGGACTCGATCGGGCCGGCCCAGCGGGCGCGGAACCGGGGCAGCGTGCCGAGCAGGCCGGGCGTGGTCCAGTCGAGGATGGCCCACAGCTCCGACAGGTTGTTCTCGACGGGGGTGCCGGTGAGGGCGACGCGGGCGGCGGCGGGGATCTCGCGCAGCGCCCCGGCGGTGCCGGAGGCCGGGTTCTTGACGTGCTGGGCCTCGTCGGCGACGAGCAGGTCCCACGGGTGCGCGGCCAGGCGGGCGGCGTCGCGCCGCATGGTGGCGTACGTGGTGAGCACGAATCCCTCGTCGGCCAGGGTGCGGGCGGAGCCGTGGTAGCGGCGCACCGGCACGCCGGGGGCGAACCTGGTGATCTCCCGCTCCCAGTTGCCCAGCAGCGAGGCCGGGCACACGACGAGCGTGGGCCCGCCGCCGCGGTGCAGGTGCAGGGCGATGAGGGTGATGGTCTTGCCCAGGCCCATGTCGTCGGCCAGGCAGGCGCCGAGCCCGAGTGAGGTCATCCTGGCCAGCCAGCGCAGTCCCTGCAGCTGGTAGTCGCGCAGCGTGGCGGCCAGGCCGGGCGGCGGGGCGAGGTCCTCCGGTTCGGCCAGCCGGTCGCGCAGCTCGCGCAGCCACGCGCCGGGTTCGACCGGCACCTGTTCGCCGTCGGCCTCGACGGTGCCGGTGAGAGCGGCGGCGAGCGCGTCCAGCGCGGTCAGCGGCTTGAGCTCGCGCAGGCGTGCCTTGCGTGCCAGGTCGGGGTCGATGAGCACCCACTGGTCGCGCAGCCGCACGACGGGCCGGTGCGCCTCGGCGAGGTGGTCCATCTCGGCGGCGGTGAGCCGCTCGCCGCCGAGGGCGAGCTGCCAGTCGAAGGCGACCAGGTGGTGGCCGCCGAGGAACGACGGCAGGTCGGACGGGGCCGCGTCGCGCTCGCCGATGGCGGCGCGGGCGCTCAGCCCGCGGACGAGGGAGCGCGGCCAGTGGACCTCGGCCCCGGCGGCGGTGAGCCGTTCGGCGGCCCCGGCCAGCAGGTCGCCGACGTCATCGTCGGTGAGCGGCAGTTCGTCGGGGACGGGGCTGTCGAGCAGCGCCGTCAGCCGGGGCCAGGCGCGGGCGGCGCGGCGCAGGGCGATGGTCGCCTCGATCCTGGCCCGGCCGCCGAATCCGGGGTCGCGGCCTTCCCACAGGTCGGCGGCGTCCACCATGAGCGACGGGCCGGCCAGGCTGTGCACCTGCACCACGGCGCGGTACTCGCCCGCCGCCACGTCGTCGGCCTCGATCCGCAGCGACACCCGCACCCCGGCGTCGAGGTCGGCGGAGACGTCCTCGGCCCAGTGCCGCAGCTTCGGCACCTTGACGGGGCGCACGGCGGCGAACGCGGTGGCGCCGGTCGCCTTGACGGCGCCGGGTGAGCGCGGCATGCCGTCGGCCACGGCGTCCAGGAACGCCCGTACCAGCGTCTCGGCGTCGGCCAGCACGGGTCCGGCGTCGCCGTGGTGCTCTCCCGGGCGGGGCTCGCCGAGGGGGACGGCGCGGGCGGAGGCGGGCATGGCGGCGGCGAGTTCGCGGATGCGCTGGACGTCGGCGGCGTCGAAGGGGCCGGCGCGCCAGGCGTCGTGGCCGGCCGGCGTCACCGTGGGGCGGATGCGGCCGCGGGTGACCAACTGGAGCGCCACCAGCGCCGCGGCGCCCCAGAAGCGGGCCGCGGGGTGGGCCGAGTCGTCGGTGCGGGCTCTGGCCAGGGCGGCGACGGCCTCGGCCACGGGCGTCTTCGTGGCGGCCGCCTCCCGTACGCGGATGCCCTCGTCATAGGGTTCGGCGACGGTGACGGTGTCCGCGCCCGCCGGTCCGAGGAAGGCCATGCGGCCCGCTCTGGGTGGTTCGCCGGGCTCGAAGACGACCGCGTTCCGTACCGAATCCTGTCCGCCTGTCACGACCGTACAGTGTACGGTACGCGGGGGTGTGGTTTCCCACACCTGAACACGGAAGCCCGCCTCATCAACGGGACCACCCGATCTTCCGTACCCTTGGCGCATGGTTGATTGGGTTGTGCAGTTGATGGAGCTCCTGGGCGCGCCGGGAGCCGGCATGGCGGTGGCGGCGGAGAACCTGTTCCCGCCGATTCCGAGCGAGGTGATCCTGCCGCTTGCGGGCTTCACGGCCAGCCGGGGCAACATGGGCCTGGTCGACGCTCTCGTCTGGACCACGATCGGTTCGATCGTCGGCGCGCTGGCCCTCTACTGGGTGGGCGCGCTGCTCGGTCGCGAGCGGGTGCTGGCGATCGCCGCGAAGATGCCGCTGGTGAAGGTCTCCGACATCGAGAAGACGGAGTCGTGGTTCCTCAAGCACGGCAAGGCGACGGTGTTCTTCGGTCGGTTCATTCCGATTTTCCGCAGTCTGATCTCGGTGCCCGCCGGGGTGGAGCGGATGCCGGTGCTGCAGTTCACGCTGCTCACGGCGGCCGGCAGCGGCATCTGGAACACCACCTTCGTGCTGGCCGGCTACTACCTGGGCGAGAAGTGGCATCTGGTCGAGACGTACATGGGCGTGGCCTCCAAGGTGGTGCTCGGCCTGGTCCTGCTCGCGGTGGTGGTCTTCGTGGTGGTACGGCTGAGCGAGCGGCGCAAGGGACGCCATGCGCTTCGCCGCTGAGGGGGCGAGGGTGCTCGGCGCGGTCGTGCTGGGTGCGCTGACCGCGCCGGCGGAGGCGGTGTTCCTGCTGGTGACGCTGCCGTTCGCGGGCGGCACGAGCGGGGCCGCGCGGTGGCTGGCCCGGTCGGAGGCGCGCCGCCTGCGGCTCGATCCCGCCGCCCTGGACCGCGCGACGCTGGATCCCCCGGCTCGGGGCGGGGACGGCTCGCGGGCGCGGTTGTTCCTGGCCGCTCGGGTGCCGGTGGGGCTGCTCGGCGCGCTGGTGCTCGTGCTGCTGGTGTTCGGCGCCTGGCAGGCGGGCCGGCTGGCCTGGGCGTGGGTCCTGGGCGAGGCGTACGACGGGATGTCGTTTTCGGTGCCGCTGGGTCTCTACATGTTCACGCTGGCCGGCGTGCTGCTGTTCCTGGCGCTGATGGGACTGGTGGGGGTGCACGGGATGGAGCGGCGGCTGGCCGCGCGGATGCTGGGCCCCGACCGTACCGAGGCGCTGGAGCGCCGGATCGCCCAGCTGTCGGAGAGCCGGGCCGGCATCGTGGCGGCGGTCGACTCCGAGCGGCGCCGGATCGAGCGTGACCTGCACGACGGGCTGCAGCAGCGGCTGGTGGCGCTGTCGATGCTGATCGGCCGGGCGCGGCGCGGCCATCCGGCCCTGATGGACCAGGCGCACGTCGAGGCGCAGCAGGCGCTGGGCGAGCTGCGCGAGGTGGCCTGGCGGGTGTATCCGAGCGGGCTGGACGCGCTCGGGCTGGACGAGGCGCTGGCCGGGGTGGCCGAGCGGTCCGAGGTGCCGGTCACCGTGTCGTGTGACCTGCCGGGGCGGCCGCCGCCCGCGGTGGAGACGGCGGCGTACTTCGTGGTGAGCGAGGCCGTCACGAACGCCAACAAGCACGCCGGGGCCGGTCGCGTCGAGGTCGCGGTGCGGATGGAGGAGGCGGCGCTGGTGGTGTCGGTGCGTGACGACGGGGTGGGCGGCGCGGGCGCGTCCGGTGGCGGGCTGTCGGGGCTGCGGCGCCGGGTGGCGGCGCTGGACGGCGGTTTCGCGGTGGACAGCCCGCCGGGCGGGCCGACGGTGATCAGGGCGGAGCTGCCGTGCGGGTGATCCTGGCGGAGGATTCGACGCTGCTGCGCGAGGGCCTGGTCCGGCTGCTGCTGGAGGAGGGGCACGAGGTGCCGGCGGCGGTGGGCGACGGCGAGGCGCTGGTGGCGGCGGTGGCCGCGCATCTGCCGGACGCGGTGGTGGTGGACGTGCGGATGCCGCCGACGCACACCGACGAGGGGCTGCGCGCGGCCCTGGAGATCAGGCGGCGCTGGCCGGGGGTGAAGGTGCTGGTGCTGTCGCAGTACGTGGAGAAGCGGTACGCGACCGAGCTGATGAGCTCGGACGTGTCGGGCGTCGGTTACCTGCTGAAGGACCGGGTGGCGCAGGTCGCCGACTTCCTGGACGCGCTGGAGCGGGTGGGCGCGGGCGGCGCGGCGTTCGATCCCGAGGTGGTGCGCCAGTTGCTGGCCCGCACCAGCCAGGTGGATCCGCTGGCCAGGCTGACGGCGCGGGAGCGCGAGGTGCTGGAGCTGATGGCGCAGGGGCTGACGAACGCCTCGATCGCGCAGGCGCTGCACGTGTCGCAGAGCGCGGTGGAGAAGCACGTGAACGCGCTGTTCGACAAGCTGGACCTGTCGCACGTCACCGGTTACAGCCGGCGGATGCTGGCGGTGCTCCGCTTCCTCGGTTCCTGAATTTTTCCGGACGTATCACCCTCCTGGGGTGACCTGCGGCCCGCCTTGACAAATTTATTTGTCGGTGGGACGGTGGAGCCACACCCCGAAACGAGGAGTCAACGATGCGGAAGATCGTCGCAGGGCTGTTCATCTCGCTCGACGGCGTCGTGGAGTCGCCGGAGAAGTGGCATTTCCCGTACTACGACGAGGACATGGGCCGGTCGGTCGACACGCTCATGCGGCGCTGCGACGCCATGCTGCTGGGCCGCAACACCTACGAGACGTTCGCCTCCCACTGGCCCCACCAGAGTGCGGACGACCCTTTGGCCGCCATGATGAACGGGCGCGCCAAGTACGTGGTCTCCTCCACGCTCACCGATCCCGCCTGGCAGAACACCACGGTGATCGCCGCCGGTGACGTCGCCGCGCTCAAGGAGGGGCCGGGCGGCGACCTGGGCATGAGCGGCAGCCCCACCCTGGTGGTGTCGCTGCTGCGTGAGGGCCTGCTGGACGAGCTGCACCTGCTGGTGCACCCGGTGGTCGTCGGCAGCGGGCAGCGGCTGTTCGAGGAGGACGCGGGGCACATCCCGCTCAAGCTCACCAAGTCCGAGACGTTCGGCACCGGCGTGCTGGACCTGACCTACGAAAGGGCCTGACCATGGCCGCCAAGACCGTCGCCGAGAAGCTGCTCGTCAAGCCGGGCGGCACCGTGTGGATCTCCGCGGGGGAGCACCGGCCGCTCGTCGGCCCGCTCCCCGAGGGCGCGGGCTACGTCGAGGACCTGGGCGAGGCTGCGGTGGGGGTGTTCTTCGCCGCCGACGCGGCCTCGGCCCGCAGCCTGCTGGACGGGCAGCGCGACCGGCTGACCGGCCCGCCGGTGCTCTGGGTCGCCTATCCGAAGGGCGGCAAGTCCGACGTCAACCGTGACACGCTCTGGCCCATCGTGGGCGAGTTCGGGCTGCGCCCGAACGGCCAGGTGGCGGTGGACGAGACGTGGTCGGCGCTGCGTTTCCGCCCGCTGAAGGAGGGCGAGCCGCCTTTCACCGGCGGCGCGTCCCGATAGGCCGGGTCTCAACCGCCGGAGAGATACTCGTGCAGGCGTGCGGCCGCCGCCAGCATGGCGGTGGCGCGCTCGGTCAGCTCCTGGCGGCGGCGGGCGATGGCGGCGCGCAGGGCGTCGCTGCTGCCGGTGCGGCGCAGCCCGTCGAGCACGGGCCTGATCTGCGGGAACGGGTGGCGGGCCTGCCGCAGCATGAAGATCATCCGTGCGTCGCGGACGTCGGCAGGGCCGTAGAGGCGGTAGCCGGTGACGGGATCGCGGCGGGGCGCCAGCAGCCCGGCCGACTCCCACACCCGCAGGGCCGAGGTCCGCACCCCCAGCCGGGCGGCGACCTCGCCGATGCGCAGGCTGCCCCGGAAGGCGCCTTCCTCGTGGCCCGCCGTCTCCAGCGCCCGCCCGGCCGACTCCAGGACCGCGCGCCGTCCGTGCAGCTCGGCGTGGCCGGCGTCGACGAGTTCGAGGGCGCGCGGCACGTCGCCGGCGTGCACGGCCCGCATGATCTGGCGGGCGGCGTCCCAGCCGTGGCCGGCGGCCAGCGCCCGGTAGGTGAGCAGCGCCTGCCGGTGGCGGGCGTCGAAGCGGCGGTAGCCGGCGGGCGTGCGCGGGGTGGGCGGCAGGATGCCGTCGTCGGCGTAGTTGCGGATCTGCTGGGTCGACAGGCCCGCGACGCGTGCCAGATCGATGGGCCGCACGGGCGCCCGCCTTCCAAAAACAGGGGTTACGTCGCACTTTAAGGTTAGCGACGCTTCCTCCAGGCGACGGCCGCGAAACCTTACACTTGCAACTTCAATGACAGACTTGATGGCATGACTATCGCCGACGATCTACGAAAGTCTGATTACCGCGCCGCCGACGGCCACGACCACATCCAGGTGCGCGGCGCCCGGGAGAACAACCTGGCCGGGATCTCCCTCGACATCCCGAAGCGGCGGCTCAGCGTGTTCACCGGGGTGTCCGGCTCCGGCAAGTCGTCGCTGGTCTTCGACACCATCGCCGCCGAGTCGCGGCGGCTGATCAACGAGACGTACACCGCGTTCATCCAGGGGTTCATGCCGCCGCTGAACCGGCCGGACGTGGACGCGCTGCACAACCTGAGCGCGGCGATCATCGTCGACCAGGAGCGGATGGGCGCCAACGCCCGCTCCACGGTCGGCACCGCGACCGACACGTACACGATGCTGCGGATCGTCTTCAGCCGGATCGGCACCCCGCACGTGGGCCCGGCCTACGCCTTCAGCTTCAACACCCCGCAGGGCATGTGCCCCGAGTGCGAGGGCCTGGGCCAGATCACCGACATCGACGTGGACGAGCTGGTGGACCGGGAGCTGTCGCTGAACGAGGGCGCGATCAAGGCGCCCGGGTTCCCGGTCGACTCGTGGTACTGGCAGGTGATGGCGAACTCGGGCTTCTACGACCCGGCGGTCAAGCTGAAGGACTTCACCCCCCAGCAGTGGGAGGACTTCCTGCACAAGCCGACCACCAAGGTGAAGGTCGGCTCCAGCAACCTCACCTACGAAGGGCTCGTGGTCCGGGTGCGCAAGCAGTACCTGGGCAAGGACCGCGAGTCGCTGAAGGGGCAGGCCCGCGCGTTCGCCGACCGGGCGGTCAAGCTGATGCGCTGCCAGGCCTGCGACGGCACCCGGATCAACGAGGCGGCCCGCTCGGCGCGGATCGGCGGGCGCAACATCGCCGAGTGCTCGGCCATGCAGATCAACGACCTGGCCGGCTTCCTGCGCGGCATCGGCGACCCCGCGGTGGGCCCGGTGCTGGACAACCTGCGGGCCACGCTCGACTCGCTGGTGGAGATCGGGCTGGGCTATCTGAGCCTGGACCGGGAGTCGGGCACGCTGTCCGGCGGCGAGGCGCAGCGGGTCAAGATGGTCCGCCACCTCAACTCCAGCCTGAGCGACGCCACCTACGTCTTCGACGAGCCGACCGCCGGGCTGCACCCGCACGACATCCAGCGGATGAACGAGCTGCTGATCAAACTGCGCGACAAGGGCAACACCGTGCTGGTGGTGGAGCACAAGCCGGAGATGATCGCCATCGCCGACTTCGTGGCCGACCTGGGGCCGGGCGCCGGCGCGCAGGGCGGCACGCTCTGCTACGCCGGCGACCTGGAAGGGCTGCGCGCCTCCGGCACCCTCACCGGCCGCTACCTGGACCACCGGGTGACGCTGCGGGAGAAGGTGCGCGAGCCGGCCGGGTGGCTGCCGATCCGCGGCGCGACCCTGCACAACCTGCAAGGTGTGGACGCCGACCTCCCGCTGGGGGTGCTGACCGTGGTCACCGGCGTGGCCGGGTCGGGCAAGAGCTCGCTCATCCACGGCTACGTCGCCGGCCGCGAGGGCGTGGTGGTGGCCGACCAGTCGCCGATCCGCGGGTCGCGGCGGAGCAATCCGGCCACGTACACGGGGCTGCTCGACCCGATCCGGGCGGCGTTCGCCAAGGCCAACGGGGTCAAGCCGGCGCTGTTCTCGGCCAATTCCGAGGGGGCCTGCCAGGCGTGCAAGGGCATCGGCCTGATCTACACCGACCTGGCGATGATGGCCGGGGTGGCGACGGTGTGCGAGGAGTGCGAGGGCAGGCGGTTCACGCCGCAGGTGCTGGCCTACCGGCTGCGCGGCAAGAACATCAGCGAGGTGCTGGAGATGCCGGTGGCCGAGGCGGCCGGGTTCTTCACCAGCGGCCCGGCCAAGGTCATCCTGGACCGGCTGGAGGCGGTCGGGCTGGGCTATCTGGGCCTGGGCCAGCCGCTGACGACGCTGTCGGGCGGTGAGCGGCAGCGCCTGAAGCTGGCGGTGCACATGGCCAGGAACGGCTCCACCTACGTGCTGGACGAGCCGACGACGGGCCTGCACCTGGCGGACGTCGACCATCTGCTGGGCCTGCTGGACCGGCTGGTGGACGACGGCAACACGGTGATCGTGATCGAGCACCACCAGGCGGTGATGGCGCACGCCGACTGGATCGTCGACCTGGGGCCGGGCGCCGGTCACGACGGCGGCCGGGTGGTCTTCGCGGGCACGCCCGCCGACCTGGTGGACTCGGGCGACACACTGACGGCCCGCCACCTGCGCGCCTACGTGGGCCGGTAGCGCGTCACGTTCTCCCTCCGCGGCGTGTCATGGTGGTGACCGCATCAGTGCCACATGTGACAGCAAAGGACTCGAGAATGCCTCGTACGCCGGCGGAACGGTTGAAGGACACCCTGTCCCGGCTGGAGAAGGACGTGGACGCGTGGGTGGCCACGGCGGGGGAGGGGCCGTGCATGGTGCCGCTGTCGTTCCTGTGGGACGGTGAGACGCTGCTGATCTCCACGGCGGCGAGGACTCCGACGGCGCGCAACCTGGTGGCCGACGGCCGGGTGCGCGTCGGCGTGGGGCTGACGCGTGACGTGGTGCTCATCGAGGGGACGGCCGAGGCGGTCCGGCCGCAGGAGCTGCCGGAGGCGACGGGGGACGCGTTCGCCGCCAAGACCGGCTTCGACCCGCGCGCGCTCTCGTCCCCGTACCTGTATTTCCGGATCCGCCCGGTCTGGGTGCAGGCGTGGCGGGAGGAGGACGAGCTGGCGGGCCGCGACCTCATGCGTGACGGCGAGTGGCTGGACGCCTAGCCGGCGTCACCGCACGCGGAGCCGCGCCAGGTGGTAGTCGAGCAACGCGGTGACCTCTTCGGGGGTGTAGTGGCCGACCAGGGTGGCGTTCCGTACAGGACTCTCGTCTCCTTGGCGGCGTCCAGCGTGAACGACCAGCCGTTCTGGGCCGCCGGGCTGCCGGCGCCGGGCGCGATCCCGTGGCGCCGTCTGACGCCCGCACGGCTGGCCGCCGCGCTCACCGCCGCGCTCACCGACCCGGCCTGCCGGCGGCGGGCCCGGGCCCTGTCGGTCCGGGTCGCGGCGGAGGACGGCGTGGCGCCCGTCGTCGAGGCGGTGAACCGGCGCGGATGTTCGAGCCGGTGAGCGCGGGGCAGGACCTTCGAGGTGACCTGTCACGTGTACGCGGCCGCGCGGGTGTTCGTGCCGGCGCCGCCGGAGCGGGTGTTCGCGCTCGTGACGGACTGGCCGCGGCACCGGGAGTGGATGGTGCTGACGTCGGCGTGGGAGGCCGGCGACCGGGTGGAGGCGTTCACCGGGGTCGGCCGGCTGGGTTTCCTGGACGTGATGACGATCACCCGGTGGGAGCCGCCCCACGTGGTGGAGATGCGGCATGTGGGGCGGCTGGTGCGCGGCGACGGGGTGATCCGGGTGCGGGCGTGCCCGGGCGGCAGCCGGGTGATCTGGGCCGAGCGGCTGCGGCCGCCGCTGGGGCCGGTGGGGTGGCTGCTGTGGCCGGTGGCCCGGCCGGTGGTGAACGCGCTGGCCCGGTTGTCGCTGCGCCGGCTGGCCCGGCTGCTCACCTGACGACCCCGGCCCTGACGGCTCACCACCGGCCGGTGTTCAGGTGGCGGGCTCGCCGAACCAGCGGGACAGGTGGTCGTCCAGGTCCTGCTGGTCGTCGCCGATCCAGGCGACGTGGCCGTCGGGGCGTAGCAGGACGCATGGGACGTCCACGCCCGCGGAGGCGTCCGCGAGGTGATCGACCCGGTCCGCCCAGCCGCCGGCGGTCAGGCGTCCGGTGCGGTCCAGCAGCAGGCCGCGGCCGTGGTGCAGCAGAGCGTAGAGGCGGCCGTTCTTCACCTCGACGTCGGGCAGGCGGCGGCCGAGCAGGCCGGGCCCTTCGCCGAAGTCGTAGCGGACGCCGATCGCGGTGATCTTCTCGGTCAGATGGCGGTTCACCTCGTCGAAGTCCATCAGTTCGGTGAGCAGCCTGCGCACGGCCCGCGGGCCCGGTTCGGGGGACAGCAGTTCCATCTGGGCGCGGGTGTTGTCCAGCACGTCCGCGGCGACCGGGTGACGTTCGGCCTGGTAGGTGTCCAGCAGTGTCGCCGGGGCCCAGCCGCGGATCTGTGCGGCCAGTTTCCAGCCGAGGTTGAACGCGTCCTGGACGCCCAGGTTGAGGCCCTGCCCGCCGATGGGCGGATGGATGTGCGCGGCGTCGCCGGCCAGGAGCACCCGCCCGACGCGGTAGCGTTCGGCCAGCCGGGTGGCGTCCCCGAAGCGGGACATCCAGCGCGGGGAGTGCACGCCGAAGTCGGTTCCGGCGATGGCGCGCAACTGCTGCCGGAAGTCCTCCAGGGTGGGCGGTTCCGCGCGGTCGCCGGCTCCCGCGGCGGGGACCACGACGCTGTAGACGGTTTCGCCGAAGGGCCGGAGCCAGAACGGCCGGTGGGTCTGGCCGACTTCGGCCACCTTGGCGGCGATCTCCTGCCGCGGCACGCCCACTTCCATCTCGCCCATCAGCGTCTCGGTCCGCGAGGGCTCGCCGGGGAAGCCGACGCCGAGCAGTTTGCGCACCGTGCTGCGCGCGCCGTCACAGCCGACGAGGTAGCGCGAACGCAGCCGTTGCCCGCCGGCCAGCTCGACGGTCACGCCCTCGTCGTCCTGCTCGAATCCGGCCACCGCGCGACCGCGCCGGACCTGCGCGCCCCGTGCGGCCGCGTGCTCCTCGAGCAGACGCTCGATGACCGGCTGCGGGATGCCCAGCAGATAGGCGTAGGCGGAATCCAGGCCCTGGGGCGGGGGTTTGGGGATGGCGGCGAAGAAACCGCCGGCCGGACGCTGACGCCCGTGCGGGAGGACGCGGTCCAGCAGTCCGCGCATCGCCATCAGTTCGAGACTGCGCATGTGCAGACCGACGACGCGGACGAACGACGCGGGCTCGGTCCTCTTGTCCAGGACGAGTACCCGTACGTCGTGCAGCCGCAGCTCGGCGGCCAGCATCGCGCCGGTCGGCCCGCACCCGGCGATGATCACATCGTGGGTGAGGGGCGCGCGCCCGGCGCCGGTGACCTGCTGAGAGTGCATAGGTGTCGCCTTTCGGGAGTGCCTTGTCAGCGAGGCGCTCCCGGCGGCCCCTACCTCGGTCGCCCGGCCGTGACGGGAAGGGGGAGCACCCACATCGCTACAGCGTTCATGGGTCTCACCTCCTCGGGCGGCGTCACGGTCAGCCGCAAACTACAAGCCCGGGCACCCTCCCGTCCAACCTTTTCCCCGATGGGCCGGAACTGTCGGCCGCGGTCCCTAGAGTCACTGTCCGCGGGCCCATCCCCGCGGGAAGCGGAGAGACCATGGCCATGACGCTGCGATCGTTCAGGGACACCGTGGACACCTATCACGGCGGTTTCCAGCTCGACGACCTGTACGGCGTCGTGGAAGGCCCGTCGCTGTCCGACGGCATCCTGGACACCGCGGGCGGCTGGATGCGCGTCGAGAGCGGCGTCCGCCACGGCAGAGCGGACGTCCGCCTGGAAATCTGGGACTCCGACCCGCCGCCCGCCCCAGCCCCGTGGACGGCGGCGGGGGAGAGCGCCTACCTGAGCGCCGGCGGCATCGTGACCATGGGCGACGACGAGGGCGAGCGTTCCCTCGGCGCGCTCGTGCTGGGCCCGCCCTGCTTCCTGTACGGTGTGCGCGCTCATCGCGTGCCCCCGGCCAGGGGCGGCGACGGCGACTTCTGGGAGGACCCCCGGCAGGCACACGTGCTGTTACGGTTCTGGCCGCTGCGCGACGTCTTCGACCCGGCACTGCACGCGCGCCCCGCCGGGCTGCGCGAGGACGCGGCGGCGCTGCCCTCCGGTTACGTCCCGTCGATGGACTGGCCCGTCCTGCGCGAGCGTACGGCCCCGCCGCCCCGGGACGGATCCGAGCCCGATGTGACCGGCGACCCCTACCCGTGGCGGACCCTCGCCCGGCACCGGTGCCGCACCCGGATCCGCCACGACCTCGACCCCGCGGGCGCGCCGGTCTCCACCGTCCGCAGGCAGGACCTGGCCGCCTCCCGGCCGCCGGATCCCGGGACGTCCCACCGTGTCACCGTTGCGGGCCGGGCGATCGTCACCGTCCTGGCCGCGGACGGCGATCTGCTCACCGTCCGCGACGCGACCCGCGCCGAGTCCGCCCGCGTCGTGGCCGCGGAGCGGGCCTGGCCGGCATGAGGGGCGGCGACCGGCGGGTCAGGCGGCCCTGCTGTGGCGGTGGACGAAGCCGGTGATGAGCGCGGCGACCTCGGCGGGCCGTTCGGCGACCATGCCGTGCCCGGCGTCGATCTCGCGGACCTCGATGGTGGGCCGTTCGGCGGCCAGGGCGGCGAGGTCGCGGCGCAGCCCGGCCCGGTAGGCGTCCATGAGCGGGACCAGGGGCGGCGGGACGGGCGGGTTGCGGGTGGCGTTGACGATGAGGAACGGGCTGGTGAGGCGGCGGAAGACGGGCAGCGCGTCGGCGAACTCGGGCAGTTCGCGCAGCGCGGAGGTGACGCCGGGGCCGGGCCGCAGCAGGAAGCCGCCGTCGTGGGGGCGCAGGTTGCGCCGTACCGACTCCTCCCAGTCGTCGGGGTCGGCGTTCTGGGCTGCGGCGAAGGCGCGCTGCCCGTCGAGGAAGGCCTCGGCCTGCGCGGTGGTCATCGGCGCGGCCGCGGCCTCGGCCTGCCGGCTGAACATCTCGTGCAGGGTGGCCAGGCCGGCCGTCACCTGCCCGGCGTCCAGGCCGGCGTAGTTGGCGGGGTGGGTCTCGGCGGCGCGGTGGCCGTCGAGGCTGACGGCGGCGGGGCAGGCGGGGTGGCGGGCGGCCCACAGGCCGGCGAGCATGCCGCCCAGGCTGTGGCCCGCCACGGCGGGCTCGCCGAGGCCGAGCGCGGCCACGACGTGTTCCAGGTCGTCCAGGACGGCCTTCCACGTCCACGGGCCGTCGCCGGAGCGGCCGTGGCCGCGCAGGTCGACCGCCACCGCGCGCACCCCGCTCAGATGGGGGGCCACCTGCCGCCAGTTGAGCAGGTTGCCGCCGGCTCCGTGGAGCAGCAGCAGCGGCGGGCCGTCGCCGCCGTGGTCGTGGACGGCGATCGGGATGTCGCCGTCAAGGATGGTCTCCATGCGCCCCTCCGGGGTCGAGTCGTTCGCGGACCGAGCGCGTGGCGACACCCCCGTCCGGGTGCTGCTGGAGCTTCCCGCGCCGCACCAGGTCGTGGACGCCCTGGCGGGTGATGCCGAGCATCGCCCCGGCGACCGCGTACGGGACGCGGTCGGCGGAGGGATGGCCGACGCGCCGGGCGATCGCCCGGCCCAGAGGGGTGCGCCACCACTCGAGCGGCGGGTCGAAGGCGGCGTCGCCGGGGTAGAGGACCGCGATCAGCCGCGCGCCGGTGTGGACGGCGCGCGGCCGGTCGGGCCCGAGCAGGTCGGCCGCCCAGGTGGCGGCGTCGTGCCGCGCCTTCGCGCGCAGCTCTTCCAGGGCCCCCGACGCGCCGTCGCCGAGCAGGATCTCCAGCGGGTCGAGCAGTCTGCTGCCGACCAGCCGGAGGATGTCCTGTTCGAGCGCGCCTTGCTCGTCGTGGGTCACGCCGCCTCCCGCCACTACTTGACGTACCATAGCAAGTACTTTACGCCTGACGTCAAGTAGTGGGGGTGTGCCAGTCCCCGACACCACCCGGCACCGGCGCCCCCGGATCGTACGGCTCACGCGTGAACACGAACGTGTTCAGATCCAGATGATCCGGCCCCACCCGCAACGTCTCGCCCGCGTAGTAACCGTCCAGCCCCAGCCACGTGCCGTCGTCCTGCGGCACGAACCGCGACGCCCGCCCGCCACCGGACACCGGCCCCAGCGCCAGCCCCCGATCGGGCAGCAGCCGCAGCGTGTACGGCGCCGGACCCCAGTGCCACAACCCGGTCAGCGCCAGCAGATCCGGGTCGGCGGCCCCCGGCACCCACTCCCGCGGCATCCGCGGCTCATGCTCCTCCAGGATGTCGAGCAGATCGAACAGCAACGTCCGCCCCACCCCCGACGTGGCGTTGGCCAGGAACAGCACCCCCGTCGCGGCGGCCGGATCGGCCCACACCGTCGCCAGGAACCCCGGCATCGACCCGGTGTGCCCGGCCAACCGGCGCCCGGCATGCCGCGTCAGCTGCAGCCCCAGCCCATAACCGCCGGTCCAGGCGTCACCGTCGTCGACCGTCGCCGGCTCCCGCATCTCCGCCAGCGTGCCCTCCGCCAGCACCCCGCCGGTGTCACCGGCCACGAACGCCGCCCACCGCGCCAGATCACCGGCCGTCGACCACAGCTGCCCCGCCGGCCCCATCGCCCCATGATCATGCTCCGGCTCGGCCAGCAGCACGTCGGCGTACGGATGGACGGCGTAACCGACGGCGTGCGGCGGCCGCGGCCGCGGCGTCGTGTCACCCATGCCGAGCGGCTCCAGCACCTCCTCCCGCACCGCCTCCAGCCACGGCACCCCCCGCAACCGGGCGACCAGCTCGCCGAGCAGCCCGTAACCGAGATTGGAGTAGTGGTAGCGCCGCCCCGGCCGATGCTTGACATGCGCCGGCCCGAGCCTGCCCAGCAGCTCACCCGCCTCCACCCCCGGCGTGCGCTCCCACCAGTCGGTCGGCGGCTCGGCCGTCAGCCCGCCCGTGTGCGACAGCAGCTGCGCGACCGTGGCCTCCCCGGCCCGCACCCCCGGCAGATGCTTGCCGACCGGATCGGCCAGATCGAGCAGGCCCTCGTCACGCATCCGCATGACGACCACCGCCACCATGCTCTTGGTGATCGACCCCAGCCGGTACTGCGTGCCCGGCGTCGGCTCGCCTCCCGGCGGACCGGCCGTCCGGCCGCGACCGCCCTGCCAGGCCACCTGCCCCTCACGCACCACCGCCGCCATGATCGAGGGGATCCGCGACTCGCTCTGTTCGACGGCCAGGCGGCGCATCAGCGCGCGGGCCGTCACCTGTCCCACCTGAGTCATGAACAGCAAGCCTAGGGGGTCAGCGCGGCTCGGCGGCGTCGAAGGCGTCCAGGATCAGCGCGCTGGCGTCCAGCCCTCGCGCCGTGGCGCCCAGCCGCGGCACCTCGATGGGCCCCGGCCAGGTGTGACCGCCGCCGCCGACCGTGTACAACCGGACGTCCGCCCCCGCCGCGCACCCGTCCCACGCACGCAGCTCGACCGACCGTACGGGAGAGCTCACCCGCGGCTCCGGGCAGCCGAGCGCCTCCGCCCACCCCTCGGCGCTCCGGCGCACCGGCGGCAGTTTCACCATGTCGGCCAGCTTGCGCAGGTCACCGGTGGCGTCCCGCAGCGGATGCCCGCCCCCGTACGGGACGGTCCGGTCGGCGGTGCCGTGGAAGGACACCAGCGTCACCGGCGGCGGCTCCGGGCACGGCCGCACCAGGCTCAGCCCGGCCACCGCCGCCACCCCGGCCAGCCGCCCATCCATCGAGCACGCCAGCGCCGCCGCCATCCCGCCCCCGTACGACAGCCCCGCGGCGAACTGGCGCCGCCGGTCCACGCACAACTCCTGCTCCAGCCGGTCCAGCAGCGCCCCCAGGAACCCGGTGTCGTCGGGCCCGAACCCGTTCGGCAGCGTCCAGGCGAGCCTGCCCTTGGCCACCTGCGGGGTGGCCACGACGTAGCCGCGCTCGGCGCCCACCCGCGGCAGCCGGCTGTAGGCGGCCTGCTCACGCGCGTTGGAACCCAGCCCGTGCAGGTTCAGCAGCACCGGGTGCGGGCCGTCCCCCTCGGGCAGCGCCAGCAGGAACACCCGCTCCAGCCCGCCGAACTCGATCGTGTGCCGCCCCTCCGCGAGCCGCGGCCCGCCCGCGCAGCCGTCCGGCGGGGGAGCGGCGGTGGGCGCGGCCGTCGGCCGCTCTGGCGCCGGCGACTGGCCGGGACAGCCAGCGGCCGTCACCACCACCAGCATCGCCGTCAGCAGCGCCACGCCGACGCCCCGCCCTCCGCCCATGGCACCTCCCGCCCTCCCCAGGCAGTCCGCGGGAGATCCCGTCAGGACACCAGCCTCAGCCCCACCACACCCGCGACGATCAGCATCAGGCACACCAGCCGGGCGGCCGTGACCGCCTCACCGAGGAACACCATCCCGTACACCGCGGTGCAGACCGCGCCGATCCCCACCCACACCGCGTAACCCGTGCCGACCGGGATCGTCCGCAGCGCGTACCCCAGCCCCGCCATGCTGACCGCCAGCGCCGCCACGAACAGCAGCGCGGGACGCAACCGCGACAACCCCTGCGACGAAGCCAGAGCCGCCGCCCACACCGCTTCCAGCACCCCGGACACGACCAGCACGATCCACGCCACGACACGCACCTCCGCAGGAGAACAGACCACGGTCCACGTCGTCTTGTCATGCCGGGTACGACGCGCTCGTCCGGGGCGTGACCCGCAGCGGGCAGCCACCGCCACGCTACCAGCCGCCCCCCGCCGCGCCGGGGGAGGTGTCGCGGCGGTGAAGATCTGTCCTAGTCTCCTCCGTGTGGGCAGGCCTGAAGGAAGCCGGGACGGCGGCACCAACCTGAACGCCGTGCTCGAACGCATCACCTACGCCGACGAGGACAGCGGCTACACCATCGCGCGCGTCGCCACCGGCCGCTCCGCCACCGAACTGCTCACCGTCGTCGGCCCCCTGCTCGGCGCCCAGGTGGGGGAGTCGCTCCGGCTGACCGGCCGCTGGACCTCCCACCCCCGCTACGGCCGCCAGTTCGAGGTCTGGTCCTACACCACCGTCCTGCCCGCCACCGTCCAGGGCATCCGCCGCTACCTCGGCTCCGGCCTCATCAAAGGCATCGGCCCCAAAATGGCCGAACGGATCGTCGACCACTTCGGCACCGCCACCCTCGACGTCATCGAGAAAGAACCCGCCCGCCTGACCGAAGTGCCCGGCCTCGGCCCCAAACGCACCCGCATGATCGCCGACGCCTGGGAAGAACAGAAGATCATCAAAGAGGTGATGGTGTTCCTCCAGGGCGTCGGCGTCTCCACCTCCATCGCCGTGCGCATCTTCAAGCAGTACGGCGAACGCAGCGTCGAAGTCGTGCGCACCGAACCGTACCGGCTGGCCGACGACGTATGGGGGATCGGCTTCAAGACCGCCGACACCATCGCCCAGGCCGTCGGCATCCCGCACGACAGCCCCGAACGCGTCAAGGCCGGACTGCGCTACACCCTGTCCCAGGCCGCCGACGACGGCCACTGCTACCTGCCCGCCCCCAACCTGACCGCCGACGCCGTCAAGATCCTCGACGTGCCCGCCCCGCTCACCGCCACCTGCCTGGAAGAGCTGGCCGCCGCCGAAGGCGTCGTCCGCGAGCAGGTGCCCGCCGGCGACAACGACGTCCCCGCCGTCTACCTGCCGCCCTTCCACCGGGCCGAGCAGTCGCTGGCCGGCTCCCTGCTCACCCTCCTGCACCACGGCCACGACCGGCTCAAGGCGTTCGCCGACGTCGACTGGGCCAAGGCCGAGACCTGGCTGCGCGAACGCACCGGCGCCGACCTCGCCGGCGAGCAGCGCCAGGCCGTCCGCCTGGCCCTCACCCACAAGGTCGCCGTACTGACCGGCGGCCCCGGCTGCGGCAAGAGCTTCACCGTCCGCTCCATCGTCACCCTGGCCCGCGCCAAACGCGCCAAGGTCATCCTCGCCGCCCCCACCGGCCGCGCCGCCAAACGCCTGTCCGAGCTGACCGGCCACGAGGCCACCACCGTCCACCGGCTGCTGCAGCTGCGCCCCGGCGGCGACGCCGCCTACGACCGCGACAACCCCCTGGACGCCGACCTCGTCGTCGTCGACGAAGCCTCCATGCTGGACGTGCTGCTCGCCAACCGCCTCGTCAAGGCCGTCGCCCCCGGCGCCCACCTGCTGTTCGTCGGCGACGTCGACCAGCTGCCGTCCGTCGGCGCCGGCGAGGTCCTCAAAGACCTGCTCGCCGCCGCCGACATCCCCCGCGTACGGCTCACCCAGGTGTTCCGGCAGGCCGCCGAGTCCGGCGTCGTCGTCAACGCCCACCGCGTCAACTCCGGCCTGCAGCCCCAGCTCGCCGGCCTCGACGACTTCTTCCTCTTCCCCTGCGAGGAACCCGACGACATCGCCGCCCTGACCGTCGACGTGGCCGCCCGCCGCATCCCGCGCCGCTTCGGCCTCGACCCCCGCCGCGACATCCAGGTCCTGGCCCCGATGCACCGCGGCGCGGCCGGCGCCGGCGCACTCAACGCCGCCCTGCAGGAAGCCCTCACCCCCGCCCGCGACGGCGCCCCCGAACGCCGCCACGGCGGCCGCGTCTTCCGCGTCGGCGACAAGGTCACCCAGCTGCGCAACAACTACGACAAGGGCGCCGCCGGCGTGTTCAACGGCACCGTCGGCGTCGTCGCCGACATCCGCCCCGACGACCACGCGCTCACCGTCCTGACCGACGAGGACGAACGCGTCGACTACGCCTTCGACGAACTCGACGAGCTCGCCCACGCCTACGCCGTGTCCATCCACCGCTCCCAGGGCAGCGAATACCCCGCCGTGGTCATCCCGCTGGCCACCAGCGCCTGGATGATGCTGCAGCGCAACCTCCTCTACACCGCCATCACCCGCGCCAAGAAGCTCGTCGTCATCGTCGGCTCCCGCCGCGCCCTGGCCCAGGCCGTCCGCACCCGCGGCGCCGGCCGCCGCCACACCGGCCTCACCCACCGCCTCACCCGCCGCGACTGACCCCGTACGGCCCGGCCGCGAGTTTTTCCCTCCACCCGGCGGCGCGCTGACCAGCGACTCACCGCCAGAAGTGATCGAAATGTGACTGAACTCTCCGAAACCAACGCTCGTCTTACATGCAGGAGCATTAAGGTCTTTTAGTGCAGTGCATGTAAGTGGGGAGAGGTTCACTTGACCATCACAACACCCTGGAGGAAGACCGCCACAGGGGTCGCCCTGCTCGCCGCCGCGACCCTGACCGCCTCCTGCTCCGCCGCCGGCGGCACCACCCCGGCAGCCTCCGAGGCCACCACCTCCGCCACCCCCGAACCCCCCACCATCACCATCACCCCCGCCCAGGGCAGCACCAAGGTCAACCCCGGCAAACGCATCGTCGTCACCGCCGAAGGCGGCACCCTCGACGACGTCACCGTCCAAACCGGCGGCCAGCAGCTCGAAGGCACCTTCAACACCGACCGCACCAAATGGGTCTCCAAAACCGCGCTCAAGCCGGCCACCGACTACAACGTCGCCGCCACCGCCGGCACGGCCACCGCCGCCAGCGCCTTCACCACCCGCAAACCCGACCGCGTCCTGCAGATCACCGACGTCACCCCCAACATCAAGGGCGAAACCGTCGGCATCGGCATGCCGATCATGGTCAGGTTCAACCAGCCCGTCGCCAACAAGGCCGCCGTCGAACGCGCCCTGACGGTCGAAGCCGAAAAACCCGTCGACGGCGCCTGGCGATGGATCGACGACTCCTACGCCATCTACCGCCCCGCCAAATACTGGGCCCCCAACCAGACCGTCACCTTCAACGCCGCCCTCGACGGCGTCAAGGCCGGCAAAGACCTGTGGGGCATGAAGAACTACGACTACGCCATCGACATCGGCGACAAGGTCATCAGCAAGGTCGACGCCGCCAAGCACATGATGTACGTCTACCGCAACGGCAAACGCGTCCAGACCATGGCCATCAGCGCCGGCAAGGCCACCACCCGCGAATACACCACCACCAGCGGCGTCCACCTCACCATGGAACGCGTCAACCCCGTCCGCATGATCTCCCCAGGACGCAAGAAGGGCGACCCCGGCTACTACGACGTCATGGTCGACCACGCCGTCCGCATCTCCAACAGCGGCGAATACGTCCACGCCAAGAACAACGTCTGGGCCCAGGGCCGCCAGAACGTCAGCCACGGCTGCATCAACGCCCGCCCCGACCAGGCCAAGTGGTACTACGACAACTTCCAGCGCGGCGACATCGTCGAGATCAAGGGCACCGACCGCGAACTCGAATGGAACAACGGCTGGGGCTTCTGGCAGATGTCGTTCAAACAGTGGAAGCAAGGCAGCGCACTCAAGAACCAGACCTGAGCCCGGCCTGACACCCCCCGCACGACCCCACGCGCGGGGGAGCGGTCACACCAGCGCCAACTGCCCGAACCACGGATCACGCGGCTCCGGCTCACCCGGCCCGCACCGCATCCCGTACACCCGGCACAACTGCGCGATCTGCCCCAGAATCCGCTCCTCATAAGCGGGGGAGGGCAACCCGTCACGCCCGTACAACTCCTCATAACGCGCCACCAGCCCAGGATGCGCCTGCTCCAGCCACGCCCCGAACCACGACCGCGTCCCCGCCGGCAGCCGCAACACCACCGGCTCCACCGACCGCACCCCCGCCTGCCCGATCCGCCGCACCGTCGCCGCCAGCTGATCAGAACCATCACTCAGCAACGGCAGCACCGGCCCCATCAGCACCCGGCAATCCACCCCCGCCTCCACCAGCGACGCCACCAGCTCCAACCGCGCCTGCGCCCCCACCGCACCCGGCTCCACCGCCCGCCGGATCCGCTCGTCGACGAACGCGATCGACACCGCCACCCGCACCCCGCACTCCGCCAGCAACGCCGCATCCCGCAACACCAGCGGACTGCGCGTATAAACCGTCGCCGGCACCCCCGCCTCCGCCAGCGCCGTCACCACCCCCGGCATCAACCGGTACGTCTCCTCCGCCGGCTGATAACAATCACCACTCACCCCCACCGCCAGCGGCTCACCACCCCACCGCGCCAGCTCCGCCCGCAACCGCGCCACCACATTCGGCTTCACCACGACCCGCGAGTCGAAATCACGCCCCGCGTCCAGCCCCAGCCGCCGATGCCCCCCACGCGCACCACAACCCAGGCACGCGTGAACACACCCCCGATACGGCGACACCGCCCACCGCTGCGCGATCCCCGCCGTCCGCGCCACCCGCTCGATCACCACACGCGCCTGCAGCTCGTAGAAACCGTCACGCACCACGGCACGCCGCTCGATCAGCGGCCGCTCATCGGCCGCCTCCACCAGAGGCTGCGCGTCCCAACCCACCGACCAAGTGGAACACGCATTCGACACCCTTTTCAACCCGGCCCACCACCCCACCCGGACGCACACCCCCCATACGCTGGGACACCCGCACCGCCTCCCGGGGAGAAACACCATGGCCTGGCTCCTGCTCGCCCTCGCCATCATCTGCGAGGTCACCGCCACCACCGCACTCAAACTCAGCAACGGCTTCACCAACCCCGGCTGGACCGTCACCACCGCCCTCGGCTACATCGCCTCCTTCGCCCTCCTGGCCCAAGCACTCAAACTCCACCTCGAGATGGGCACCGCCTACGCCGTCTGGGCCGGAGCCGGCACCGCCGCCATCGCCCTCATCGGCGCCGCCTTCATGGGCGAAACCCTCACCCTGCACAAAATCGGCGGCATCCTCCTCATCATCACCGGCGTCGTCATCCTCAACCTCGCCGGCACCCACTGAAACCCCCCTAAAATGCCTTCGTGCTCAAACCCCAATACCCCATCACCACCCCGCGCCTCACCCTCCGCCCCTTCACCCCCGACGACCTCGACGCCCTCCACGCCTACGAATCCCGCCCCGACGTCACCCGCTACCTCTACTGGCACCCCCGCGACCGCGACGCCACCCGCACCTTCCTCGACAAAAAAACCACCCGCACCGCACTCCTCGACGAAGGCGACGCCATCGACCTCGCCATCACCCACGACGGCACCCTGATCGGCAACTGCCTGCTCATCTGGACCAGCAAAGCCCACCGCCAAGGCGAAATCGGCTACGTCCTGCACCCCGACCACCACGGCCACGGCTACGCCACCGAAGCCGCCCGCGAAATGCTCCGCCTCGGCTTCGACGGCCTCCACCTCCACCGCATCACCGGCCGCCTCGACGCCCGCAACACCGCCAGCGCCCGCGTACTCGAAAAACTCGGCATGCGCCGCGAAGCCCACCTCATCGACAACGAACACGTCAAAGGCGAATGGTCCTCAGAACTCATCTACGCCATGCTCGACCACGAATGGACCCCATGATCCACCACCTCGCCCTCGCCACCGACTGGACCCACGCCCAGAACACAGGGGAGTACCGCATCTCCACCCTCGGCCGCACCCTCGACCAAGAAGGCTTCATCCACTGCAGCCGCGACCACGACCAACTCCGCACCGTCCACGCCACCTACTACAGCCACGTGACCGAACCCCTGCTCATCCTCGACATCGACCCCACCGGACTCGACATCCGCCACGAGAACGGCTACCCCCACCTGTACGGACCGCTCCCCACCACCGCCGTCACCCGCACCCGCCCCTACCACCCCTGACCCCGCACACACGAAAACGGCGAGCCCACCATCCTCAGCGGCACACCCGCCTCAGACCATGGACCCGCCGTACACAACACCCCGCCACCGGCACACCCCCGCACACCGGCAACCGGAACAATCAGCGCGGAACCCGCACCCCCGGCCCCACCACAGCCGCCTGCGGCCGCCGCACCGGAAGCTCCCCACCAGGCCCCGCGACCGGCTGAGACACCCCCTGCCCCATCGACGGCACCATGGACTGAGGCAACGCCTGAGGCGCCTGAGGCGCGCGCTGCCGCACCTGCTCCACATGCGCGGCACGCCGATCGGCACACCCACCCGGGCAGTAACCGTTCGTCAGGATCAACCGCCCACGCAGCGGCGTATACGCCTCGCGCCCGTCAGCGGGAAGAACCCCCTGACACACCGGACATAACACGGACTCGTTCCCCACGTGCTGCTCCTCTCGCGGCGCGATAGCAGAAGACCACCCTAAAGGCCACCCCTGCCCGAGGGCGAGGAATCAACGACAAGTCATGTCACCTGTCAACCACACACCGCATCCAGCCCGCACCCGCCGCCCACCGGGGGAGAGGCCCCCACACCAGCCCGTCACACCCCGCCACCAGCGACAACACCGGCACCACAAGATCACATCACACATCGATAACGCCCGACAGCCACATCGACGTCACTCACCGTCACGTAACGCATGTCACAACATATAAATCCCGCACCACCGAAACCACCCAATCTGACTAACCGCCAACAGGGCACCACTCAGCACGACTTGACATAATGTCCATTATCAAGCAACCACAAGAGCGCCCGAGATACCATCCCAGCCATGCCCACCACCGAGTTACTGATCATCGCCACAACCCTCGCCATCCTCGCCGCCGGCGCCACCATCCTCATCAGAAACAGAAACACCCGCGGCCGCACGACACCAGCGCCGTCACGCGTCCAGCTCACACGAGACCAGCTCGACACCCAGCTCCACACCCTCATCCAGCAGAACAAGATGATCCACGCCATCAAACTCCTGCGCGAACAGACCGGCATGGGCCTGCGAGAAGCCAAGGACGCCGTCGACGGCCTCGCCACGGGCCGCCCCATCAGCCACCCCGCCTACACCGCCCTCACCGGCACACCCGCCCAGCCCGACCTCGCCACCCGGGCCCGCCACCTCAAAGAAGCCGGCCACACCGAACAGGCCGTCCGCCTCGTACGCGCAGAAACCGGCATGAACGAGGAAGACGCCGCCACCTTCGTCGGCACGCTCTGACTCCCGCGAGGCGATCTCTTTACGTACGATCGACTCATGGCCGTATCCACCGGGGGTCTGATCGCGCTGACCTTCGTCGTCACCGTCGCGATCATCTACCTGATCATCCTGGCCGTCCGCCTGACCAAGGCGCCCCGCAACCGTCCCTCCCCCCGGCAGGACATCATCGACCAGGCCCGCGAGCTGAAGGCGATGGGTCAGATCCAGGAGGCGGTCTTCCTCGTACGCGGCGAGACCGGCATGAGTCACCGGGCCGCCACTCGCCTCGTCAACCGCCTCTAACCCGGACAAACCACCCGATACCAAACAGAAGCTGAATTCTGTTCGGTATCGGATCGGAACCAGTCAACGCGGAAAAACCGTCGCGGCTACGCGCGCTCCACCCTGCGCAGCCCATGCCCGGGCGTCCACCACTCGACGACGAGCACCGTCGCCTGGTCGTCGAGATGCGTGTGCACGACCTCGGCGATGTCGGCACGGAAACGATCACCGTCCGCTCCTCCCCCGCCGGCGAGCGCCCGCCCGGCGATCTTCGCCTCGCCGGGCCACTGCGCCTCGGAGCCCTCGACCGGGTCGACGGTGGCGCTGTGCAGGGCGAAGCGCGGGTCGCGGCGCAGGTCGGCGCCCTTGCGGGCGTTGGGCATGGAGCCGAAGACGAGTTCGCCGTCCTCGAAGGCGGCCTCGATGCCGGAGATGCGGGGTGATCCGTCGGTGCGCAGGGTGGCGATGGTCTTGTGTCTGTGGGCGTCGAACAGCGCTCGTACGCGCCGGGCGAATGCGGGCTCTGCTTGTTCGACCTCGTGCCACGCCGTGATGGGCCCATGGTGGCACGGTCGTGTGGGGGTGGCTCCACTCCCCCGGATGTGGCGGGTTTTGCTGGGATCTGTCATCGACGTTTGCGTGGACGTGTCAGCATGCTTGCCTGTACGGGCCGGGCGGGGCTGTACGCGTCCCTTCCGGCGGCACGTCCCACCGGTGAGGATGATCTTCCTGTGCGTATCCTGCTTGTCTGTTCCTCCTTCGACGGTCTGGTGCAGCGTGTCTGGCTGGCGTTGCGCCGGGCCGGGCACGAGGTCAGCGTGGAGCTGGCGCTGTCGGAGCGGTTGGTGATGGAGGCGGTCCGGCTGGCGAAGCCGGATCTGGTGATCTGCCCGTCGGCGGCGGGGCGGGCGCCGGCGCCGTTGTGGGAGGGGGCGCGGACGGTGGTGATCCGTCCGGGGCCGCCGGGTGATCGGGGTCCTTTCCCGCTGGAGCGGGCGATCGCGGGCGGGGTGGGTGAGTGGGGTGTGACGGCGTTGCAGGCCGGGCGGGAGATGGAGGGGGCGCCGGTGTGGGGGCATCGGATGTTCGCGATGCCTGCTGAGCCGCCGCGCAGGTCGGCGTTGTATCGGGGGCCGGTGGCGGAGGCGGCGGCGGAGCTGGTGCTGGAGGTGGCGGACAGGGCTGCCGATCCGGGGTTCGTGCCGGAGCCGCCGGTGCCGGGCGGGCCGGTGGCGCGGGTGCGGGAGCCGGGTGGGGTGTTGTCGTGGGAGGCGCCGACGGAGGAGGTGGTGCGGCGGGTGCGGGCGGCTGATGGGGAGCCGGGGGTGGTGGCGGAGTTGTGCGGGCTGGCGGTGCGGGTGTTCGACGTGTATCGGGGGCCGGTGTTGGGGGGTGCGCCGGGTGTGGTGGCGGGGCGGCGGGAGGGTGCGGTGCTGGTGCACACCGGTGACGGGACGGTGTGGGTGGGCCAGTTGCGGGCCGGGGAGCGGGGTGCGGTGACGTTGCCGGCGGCGTCGGTGCTGGGTGGGCGGTTGGACGGGGTGCGGGAGCGGCCGGGCTTCAGCGAGATCACCTATGACCGGGGTGACGGTGTGGGTGTGGTGGGGTTCGATTTCTATGAGGGGGCGATGTCGGCGGGTCAGTGCCGGCGGCTGGTGGCGGCGTTGCGGTATGCGGCGGCGCAGGATACGCGGGTGCTGGTGGTGCGGGGTGGTGAGGTGTTCTCCCGGGGTGTGCATCTGGAGGTGATCGAGGCGGCGCGGTATCCGGAGCTGGAGGCGTGGATGAACGTGACCGCGTTCGGTCTGCTGTGCCGGGAGCTGGTGGCGTGTACGGGGCAGCTGGTGGTGACGTCGGTGGGTGGTGACGCGTGGGCGGGCGGGGTGATGCTGGCGCTGGGCGGTGATCGGGTGATGGTGCGTTCGGGTGTGGTGCTGAATCCGCATTTCCGGACGTTGGGGTTGTCGGGGGGCGGGTTGTGGGCGTACGTGCTGCCGCGCCGGGTGGGGGCGCGGCAGGCGCGGCGGCTGGCCTGGCGGGCGTTGCCGGTGGGCGCGCAGGAGGCGGTGGAGCTGGGGCTGGCGGATCGGGTGGTGCCGGGGTCGCGGCCGGAGTTCGAGGGGGCGGTGCTGGAGTACGCTGACAGGCTCGCTTCCAGCCCGCGTTATGAGCGGTTGCTGGCGGCCAAGCGGGAGGCGCGGGAGGCCGATGAGCGGCGTAAGCCGTTGGAGGCTTATCGTGCGGAGGAGCTGGCGGAGCTGAGTCGTGACGTGTTCGGTGACCGTCGCGGGTTCGGGGAGGCCCGGAGGGCGTTCGTGCACGGGCGGCGGCCCGCGTGCACGCCGGCGCGTCTGGCCCTGCATAGGCGGGGGTCCGGCGCGTCGCCGGCACCTGACGCGGAGGCATCTCATATGTGAGATAGGTTGAGGTGTTGTGGGAGATGACTACCTTGTACGGATCGGTCGGCTGATCCGGGACGCGCGGCAGCACCGCGGATGGACGCAGCTCCAGCTGGCGGATGCGCTGGCGACCAGCCAGAGCGCTATCAACCGGATCGAGCGCGGCAACCAGAACATCAGCCTTGAGATGATCGCCCGGATCGGCGAGGCGCTCGACAGTGAGATCGTCTCTCTCGGGTACGCGGGGCCGATGCACCTGCGGGTCGTGGGCGGGCGGCGCCTGTCGGGCAGCATCGAGGTGAAGACGTCGAAGAACGCGTGTGTGGCGTTGCTGTGCGCGTCGTTGCTGAACTCCGGGCGGACGATCCTGCGCAAGGTGGCGCGGATCGAGGAGGTGTACCGGATCCTGGAGGTGCTGGCGTCGATCGGGGTGCGGGCGCGGTGGATCAACGAGGGCAACGATCTGGAGATCGTGCCGCCGGCCCGGCTGGAGCTGGAGTCGATGGACACCGAGGCGGCGCGGCGTACGCGGAGCGTCATCATGTTCCTGGGTCCGCTGATGCACCGCACGGACGTGTTCCGGATCCCGTACGCGGGGGGTTGTGATCTGGGCACGCGTACGGTGCAGCCGCACATGTCGGCGCTGCAGCATTTCGGGCTGCACATCACCGCGACCGGTGGGTTCTATCACGCCGAGGTGGAGCGGGGGGTGTCGCCGAAGCGGGCGATCGTGCTGACGGAGCGCGGTGACACGGTGACGGAGAACGCGCTGCTGGCCGCGGCCCGTCATGACGGGGTGACGGTGATCCGTAACGCCTCCTCCAACTACATGGTGCAGGATCTGTGCTTCTTCCTGGAGGAGTTGGGGGTCCGGGTCGAGGGGGTGGGCACGACGACGCTGACGGTGCACGGGGTGCCGGACATCGAGCGGGATGTGGACTATTCGCCGTCGGAGGATCCGGTGGAGGCGATGAGCCTGCTGGCCGCCGCGGTGGTGACGTCGTCGGAGCTGACGATCTGCCGGGTGCCGGTGGAGTTCCTGGAGATCGAGCTGGCGGTGCTGGAGGAGATGGGGCTCGACCATGACCGGGGTGAGGAGTACGCGGCGGCCAACGGCCGTACCCGGCTGGTGGATCTGACGGTGCGGCCGTCGAAGCTCGTCTCCCCCATCGACAAGATCCATCCGATGCCGTTCCCGGGTCTGAACATCGACAACGTGCCGTTCTTCGCGGCGATCGCGGCGGCGGCGGAGGGGTCGACGCTGATCCACGACTGGGTGTATGACAACCGGGCGATCTATTTGACGGAGCTGACCCGGCTGGGCGCTTCGGTGAAGCTGCTGGATCCGCATCGGGTGCTGGTGGAGGGGCCGACGCGGTGGCGGTCGGCGGAGATGATGTGCCCGCCGGCGTTGCGGCCCGCGGTGGTGGTGCTGCTGGCGATGATGGCGGCGGAGGGCACGTCGGTGCTGCGCAACGTGTACGTGATCAACCGTGGTTACGAGGATCTGGCGGAGCGGCTGAACGCGTTGGGGGCGCGGATCGAGACCTTCCGCGACATCTGAAAGTGTCGGTGGCGGCCGCTACCGTGTCCTTCTGCTGGATCTTGACGGGAGAAGGGGTGCACGGGTGCGGCCTGCGGAGCTCGACCGGGTGTCGGTGGCGGAGGCGGCGGACCGCTACGTGGAGCTGGTGCGGGCGAGGGTGCTGACGGGGGCGTTGTCGGCGGCGACGGCGGAGGTGTACGCGCGTGACGTCGCGACGTTGGTGGAGCTGGCGGGCGCGGGCCGGGTGCTCGACGATCTGACGGGTGAGGATGTCGACGCGGTGCTGCTGGCGTTCGCCCGCAAGCCCGACGGCCGCCGGCCCGCCGGCGGGGAGGCTGGTGGGCGGGGCCGGCAGTCGGCGTCGTCGCAGGCGCGGTTCCGGCGGTCGATCTCGGCGTTGTTCAAGCATGCGGCGCTGGTGGGCTGGGTGCAGGTCAATCCGATGACGGTGGCGACGATCACGGCCAGGGAGCGGGGCGGGCTGCGGCCGGAGCGGCGGGCGCTGACGCGTGAGCAGGCGCAGGGTCTGGTGGGGGCGGCGCGGCGGCTGGGTGAGGAGCCGTCGGGGCCGGGCCGTCGTGATCAGCGGACGGAGTTGCGTGACGCGTTGATCGTGCTGTTGCTGGCCACGCTGGGGCCGCGGGTGTCGGAGCTGGTGCGGGCCAATGTGGAGGATTTCTTCACCAATGACGGTGTGCGTTATTGGCGGATCTTCGGCAAGGGCGGGCGGACGCGTGACGTGCCGTTGCCGTCGGATGTGGCGCGGGTGCTGGAGGCCTATCTGGAGCGGGGCCGTTCGGAGTCGGCGGACAAGGCGTTGCTGTTGTCGTGGCGTGGGCGGCGGCTGGCGCGGGGTGACGTGCAGGCGGTGATCGATCGGGTGCAGCGGCGGGTGGATCCGGATCGGCGGCGTACGGTCACGCCTCATGGGTTGCGTCATACGACGGCGACGCATCTGCTGGCGGACGCGGTCGACATGGACGCGGTGCGGCGGGTGCTGGGGCATGGTGATCTGTCGACGCTGGGTCGTTATCGTGACGAGTTGCCGGGTGAGCTGGAGGTGGCGATGCGGGCTCATCCGCTGTTGAAGGAGCCGCGTCCCGGTCGCGTCCGGGACGGGGTGGGGCCGGGCGGGGACGTTCACGACGGGCAGGGTTGACGGGTCCCTCTCGGACATGGGCTGCCGGAGCTGTGGGATCGGACCTTTGCGGATCGTTTGACGGCCGGGCACCGCGGACGGTTTCGCCGCCACCAGCGGCGGCGGCCTGTCCACCACCACGGGCGGCGCCGCGGGCCAGACGGTCACCGTGACGACCTACGCGGACCTGGTCCGTTACGCCACGGCGAGTCAGCCGTACGTGATCCGGGTCAACGGCACCCTGGCCGCCTCGCCCAGGGGCAGCGAGATCCGCGTGGCCTCCGACAAGACCATCGTCGGCGTCGGCAGGAACGGCACCCTCGCCGGCGGCGGCTTCCTCCTGGACGGCGTCTCGAACGTCATCATCCGCAACATGACGATCCGGGACACGCTGATGCCCGAGGACGACCCCGGTGACGACACCTACGACTTCGACGGTGTCGTGGAACGTCATCGCGGAGGGCCGCAAGGCGTTCGGCATCGGCTGGACGCCGAACGTCACCTCGCGGATGACCATCCACCACAACTGGCTGCGTGACAACGCCTCGCGTAACCCGTCCACGGACAACGTGGCCTATGCGCACCTGTACAACAACTATCTGCAGAACATCACGGGCTACGGCAACTACGCGCGCGGCGCCACCAGGATGGTGCTGGAGAACAGCTACTTCCAGAACGTGAAGGATCCGTACTACCGCGATGCCTCGGCCCAGCTGCGGCAGTCGGGCAGCGTCTGCTCCGGCTGCACGGGCCGGCAGGAGACCGGGGGTTCGGCGTTCACGCCCGGCTCGTTCTACTCCTACAGCCTGGACGCGGCCTCCCAGGTGCCGTCGCTGGTGCAGGCGTACGCGGGCCCGCAGCCGAACATCGGCACGTGACTGGAGTACCTCCGGCCCAGCGGCATCTTCGTCATTCGCCTGTCACGCGCCGCACGATCCCTGCGGCATCTGCTCGACCTGGCCGCGCGACTCCGTGAGCGCGACGTCGACCTGCCGGTTGCGGTGACCGTACTCCATAGGTGATCCGGGAACCGTGAACCTTCTTGGCTTCTCGCCCGACTGTGCAAGATGACGGGAGGGCGAGATGACCGATGAGCTGCTGGTGGTGCGCGCGCAGCTGGGAGAGCGTGCGGCGCTGGCCGAACTGCTGGCTCGGTGGCGGAGACCGGTGTGGATCTATGTGCGCCGCATGCTGGATGCTGACCGGGCCGACGACGTTACGCAGGAGATCTGGCTGGCCGTCGTCCGCGGCCTGCCCCGGCTCAGGGAACCCGGCCGGTTCGCGCCGTGGCTGTTCACGATCGCCCGGCGGTCGGTCACTGACCGGCTGCGCGGTGAGTACGCCCAGGAGGAGAAAACGTCCGGATTCGGCGACATGGTCGTCGAAGACCCGGCTGAGGCCATGGTGGATCGTGCCGCGCTCGTGAGCGTGCTGTCAGCTCTGCCGGTGCTGGAGCGGGAGATCCTCGTCCTGTTCTACCTGGAGGACCTGCCGGTGGAGGAGTGCGCCGACATCTGCCAGATCCCGGCCGGAACAGTCAAGTCCCGGCTCAACCGCGCCCGTCGTCTGCTGCGTGGACACCTGGAGGAGAAGGGATACGGGCCATGACGGACGAACCACGCCTGTCGGCGCAGGACATGATCGAGCACCTGGCTCCGGTGCTGTCGCTGAGAGTCCGGATCCGGGCGGTGACGACACTGCTGGCCGGTGCAGCCGGCGCGGTGTTCGTGGGCACGTTGTGGTGGTCGGAGCCAGGGCCGCTGCCCGGGCGCACGCATGTGGCGTTCGCGTTGTTCACCGTGCTCTGCCTGGCCTGGGCAGCCTACGGTGGGTGGCTGCTGACGCGCCGGGTTCCGCTGTTCGCCACCGATCGGGTGATCGCCGCCTGGATCGGCCTGGCCGCCTCGCTGGCCACCACGGCACTCGTGACCGTCGTAGCCGTGCAGCGTGGCACCGGGGCGGGGCTCGCCCTGGCGGTCGGGGGCCTGTTCGCCGCAGTGGCCCTGGCACTGGCGCTGCGCGCCCATGCCCGGCGCGCAGCGCTGCTGCGCCGCATGCACGAGTTGACCGGCGGGGAAGAGCGGTGAACGCGCTGCGGACCAGCGGCCTGGGCAGGCGTTACCGGCAGCGGTGGGCGCTGCGCGAGGCCACCATCGCGGTGCCCGCCGGGGCCAGGGCCGCGTTGGTCGGTTCGGCTCCGCGGCCAACCCCCGCTGGGATCGTGCGGCTGCACAGTCACTGCTGTCCGGGCGTGACATCGGCCCGCGCGAGCGGGTGGACCGATCGTCCGGCGGCCAGGTGACTGGTATCGCCTATCTGGCGATCCGACGCCACGCCTAGCCATGAAGGACATCACGATGGCCCACAACCCGAAATTCATCCGCCGGCGGCTCGGCACGACGGTCTTGGTCGTAGTGGCCGTGCTCGTCGCCGCGATACTCCTCGCTGGTGTGATCGCGCTGCTGGGCTGAAGCGCCTGCGTGGTGAGCCGGCCTCAGTTACGGTCTGAAGAACCTGCGGCGATGAGCAGGCAAGTCACAGCAAGATCAACGCCGTTCGGGTCTCATGACACGTTTCTTGCCGACACCCCGTGACGGGTTCGGGGGCCGCACTCCCCCGCTGGTTGCCGGAGCAGGTCAGGTGGGGACGGCGGGGGTGGTGTGGAGGGCGAGGTCGTCGAGGGAGATGCCGAGGACGTCGGTCAGGGCGGCGATGGTGAAGAAGGCGGGGGTGGCGATGCGGCCGGTCTCGATCTTGCGGAGGGTCTCGGCGGACATGCCGGCCGCGGTGGCGACCTCGGTGATGCTGCGCTCGCCTCTGGCCTGGCGCAGGAGGGTGCCGAGGCGCTCGCCGCGCAGGCGTTCTTCGGGAGTGAGCGGGGGACGGACCATGCCCACAAGTCTATAACCCAATAGAAATACCGGTATAGTTATCGCCATGGTTGAGATCAAGACCACCGGCGAGCTCCAGGCCATGCGTGAAGCCGGCCGCGTCGTCGCCCGCACCCTCCAGGCCGTCGCCCGCCACGCCGCCCCCGGCACCCCCATAGCCGAGCTCGACGACCTGGCCGCCACCACCATCCGCGAAGCCGCCGCCACCTCCGCCTTCCTCGGCTACCAGCCGCACTTCGCCCCGACCCCCTACCCCGCCGTCATCTGCGTCTCCGTCAACGACGCCATCGTCCACGGCATACCCGGCCGAGACCGCCTGCGCGACGGCGACCTGGTCAGCGTCGACTGCGGCGCCTACCTCGACGGCTGGGCCGGCGACGCCGCCATCAGCTTCACCGTCGGCACCGCGCATCCCGCCGACCGCGCCCTCATCGACACCACCCGCCAGGCCCTCGCCGCCGGCATCGCCGCCGCCGTGCCCGGCAACCGCATCGGCGACATCGGTCACGCCATCCAGACCGTCGCCGCCCGCGGCCGCTACGCCGGCCCCGCCGACTTCGGCGGCCATGGCATCGGCCGCCACATGCACGAGGACCCCCACGTCAGCAACCGAGGCCGCCCCGGCCGCGGCATGACCCTGCGCGCCGGCATGACCCTCGCCATCGAACCCATGCTCGCCCCCGGCAGCGGCCACTACCGCGTCGCCGCCGACGGCTGGACCCTGCGCACCACCGACGGCAGCCGCGCCGCCCACGCCGAGCACACCATCGCCATCACCGACGACGGCCCCGTCATCCTCACCGAACCCTGACCACCCCAGGCCGGCACGTCCCCCGCCGTCCTCCGGAGGCGAGCCGAACGCCGCGGCCCCACCCTGATCACCCCAGGCCGTCCTACGCCGAACTTTCGGAGGCGAGCCGCAGCCCGCGCACCGCCTCCAGGCCACCCGGCTGCGGGCCGCGCTGCCACGGCACGCCCTCCGCCGCAGGGGACGGCAGCCGGTCGTGGAAACACCCTGCGTCACCTCCGCCAGCCGCAGCCCCGCCACCGCTCCCCACGGCCGCCGGCCTCACTCCTCCTCGAAGCGGACCAGCACATCCGTCACCAGCCGATCCGGCGCCGTCACCGCCGGATCCGACACGTACACCTCACGCACCTCCAGCGCCACCAGCCGCCGCTCCCCGCACCACGCCAGCACCGCACTCGCCGTCAGCGGGATCTGGTCGTACGGGCCCACATGCCGGGCAGCCGCGAACACCCCGCCCGCAAGCACCCCCGCGCCCGCCTCCGTCGCCGCGCCGTCGCGCCACGCCCCGCCCGGCACCTCCCGCGCCACCACCACCTCCACCGCCCCGTCCAGATCCACCGGGAACACCCCCGTCAGCCGCACCTCCCCCTCCCCCGCCGAGACGGCCAGCACCCGCGCCACCGCCGCCGAGGTGGCCCGGCCGATCCCCTCCGGGCCGCCCGCCACCTCGCGCGCCACCAGCACCCGCCGCGCCGGCAGCCGCGCCACCGACACCTCCGGCGCAGGCAGGCCGCCGGCCATCACCCGCTCCAGCGACGCCAGCGTCCGCCGCCGCCGCGCCAACTCCGCCTCCAGCCCCGCCCGGACGTCCTCCAGCGCGCCCGAATCCCCCTCCAGCACCCGCCCCACCACCGGCAGCGGCACGTCCAGCGACCGCAGCAACCCGATCGACAACGCCACCCGCGCCTGCGACGCCCGGTAATAGCGGTAGCCCGTCACCGGATCCACCCACGCCGGAACCAGCAGCCCCAGCTCGTCGTAATGCCGCAACTGCTTCACACTCAACCGGCCCAGCCGCGCGAACTGCCCGATCGGCAGCAGATCACCGTCCACGCCCCCAGCATGGGCCCTCCCGAGAGGGGGCGAGCCCAGCGGGTTGCGCCTCACCCGGCGTGAGGCTTCAGGCTGGTCCCATGAGCCTCACCGTCGGACACGTGGCCAGACTGGCCGGCATCACCGTGCGCACCCTGCACCACTACGACGAGATCGGCCTGCTCACCCCCGGCGAGCGCACCCACGCCGGCTACCGCCGCTACACCGACGACGACCTCGTCCGCCTGCAGCAGATCCTCCTCTACCGCGAACTCGGCTTCCCCCTCGACGAGATCGCCGTCATCCTCGACGACCCCGCCACCGACGAGCTCACCCAGCTGCGCCGCCAGCACGAACTCCTCGTCCGCAAGACCGAACGCCTGCGCGAGGTCATCACCGCCGTCGAACGCGCCATCGAAGCCCGCACCCGCGGCATCGCCCTCACCCCCCAAGAACGCCTCGAACTCTTCGGCGCCTTCACCCCCGAGGACCACGACGCCGAGGTGGAACGCCGCTGGGGCGGCAGCGCCGCCTACGAGCAGAGCCGCCGCCGCGTCGCCTCCTACACCAGGGCCGACTGGCTGGAGCTCAAGGCCGAAGCCGAGGCGATCAGCCGGGGCCTCGCCGCCGCCTGCGAGGCCGGCCTGCCCCCGGACGGCGAGCACGCCATGGACCTGGCCGAGCGGCACCGCGGCCACATCAGCCGCTGGTTCTACACGTGCACGTTCGAGATCCACCGCGGGCTCGGCGAGCTGTACGTGTCGGATCCGCGGTTCACCGCCACCTACGAGACGCTCGCGCCCGGCCTGGCCGCTTTCCTGCGTTCGGCCATCGTGGCCAATGCTTGTCGATCTGGTGCGTAGATTTCTGTACGAATCGGGCGAATTTACTTTGTAGATTAATAAGTCCGGATTTAATGCCGTTGCCGGTATATAACCATTGCGGTATGTTGGCTGGCATGCGTTTCGACGTGCTCGCCGAGCCCGCCCGGCGGCGGATCCTCGATCTGCTGCTGGAGCGGCCCCGCCCGGTCGCCGAGCTCACCGCGGAGCTCGGCCTGTCCCAGCCCGGCACCTCCAAGCACCTGCGGGTGCTGCGCGAGGCCGGGCTCGTCACCGTACGCAAGGAAGCGCAGCGCCGCTGGTACGAGCTGCGCCCCCAGCCGCTGGCCGAGATCGACGCCTGGCTCGCCCCGTACCGCAGCCTGTGGAGCGGCAGCCTCGACCGGCTGGAGCGGCACCTGGACACCATGCCCGACCCAGCGCCCGATCCCATGCCCGACCACCGCGAGGAGGACCGGTGAACGACCACTTGATGATCCGTCCCGACGGCCGCACCGAGCTGCGCATGAGCCGCCGCCTGCCGCACCCGCCCGAGAAGGTGTGGCGGGCCGTCACCGAGCCCGGCCATCTCAAGCAGTGGTTCCCCGCCGAGCTCGTCATCGACGGCGACCGCGTCCGCTACGGGTTCGGCCCCGACGGCCGCGTGCTGGAGCTGGACCCGCCCCGGGTGTTCGCCCACAGCTGGGGCGACGACGAGCTGCGCTGGGAGATCCGCCCCGACGGCGACGGCAGCCTGCTGACCCTCACCCACGTGTTCGGTGACCGGTTCGGCGCGGCCAGCTTCGCCTCCGGCTGGCACACCTGCATGGCCGCGCTCGCGGCCCTGCTCGACGGCCGCCCGCTCCCCCGCCCCGGCGACATGGGCCGGCTGCACGAGGACTACGTGGCCATCCTCGGCCTGACCTCCGGCGAGCTCTCCGGCGGCGCGGTCCGTCTCGAACGCCAGCTCACCCGTCCCGCCGACGAGGTCTGGCGCGCCCTGGAGGGCGGGCGCGCCGAGCCCGGGTCGCCGCCGCCGGCCCCGTTCACCGCCGCGGGCGTGACGGCGGGGCCGGTCTCACGCGCCGAACCGGGAAAGATCCTGGAGTACGCGACCGGCGGCGGCACCGTGCGCTGGGAGCTCGGCGAGGGCACCGGTCACGGCGCCCGCCTCACGCTCACCGGCCCCGGCGACGCCGCGACCCTGGCGGCCTGGCGCGCCCGCGTGGAGCAGCTGGCCGAGGCCCTGCTCGACGCCGGCTGAGGCGCCCATCAGTAGAAGTGCATCACCACGGCCAGGCCGACGAAGTGCATGAGCGCCACGGCGACCAGCAGGGCGACGAACACGAACTTGGCCGGGCCGTGCTCGAAGTGCTTGCCCTCCTTCAGCGGAGGCAGCTTGGCCTGGCGCTCGGCGATGCGCTCCTCCAGCGACTTGCGGTGAAACACGTGGCGTCCCCAAGATTTGCGTGTCAACTTTTTGTACAGTAATAGTTTGTACGCAAACTAATCTACCAGGGGCGACCGGAGGTGGGCACGCGTGAAGCCTGTGACAGAGGCGACAGACCTGCTCGCCCTCGACCGGCAGGTGTGCTTCGCCCTCAGCGTCGCCTCACGCGGAGTGATCGCCCTCTACCGGCCGCTGCTGCGGCCTCTCGGCCTCACCCACCCCCAGTATCTGGCCATGCTCGCCCTCTGGCAGCACGAGCCCCTGTCGGTCAAGGAGCTCGGCGAGCTGCTGCAGCTCGACGCCGGCACCCTGTCGCCGCTGCTCAAGCGGCTGCAGGCGCTCGGCTACATCCACCGCGAGCGCAGCAGCCTGGACGAGCGCGCCCTCTGCGTCACCCTCACCCCCGAAGGACGCCGGCTGCGGGCCGAGGCCGAGAAGATCCCCCCGGCCATCGTCGCCCGCCTCGGCATGGACCTCGACGAGCTGCAGGACCTGCACCAGGTCCTCACCCGCGTCATCGCGGCCGCCCGCAACGCCCAGCCCTGACGTGAGCCGTCAGGCGGTGAGACGGTCCGGCGGCGCGGACAGGCCCAGGGCGGCGGCGGTCGCGGCGCGCGCCCGGGGCGGCGACGTCAGCAGATCGGTCGAATCCGACAGCTGGTCGACGCAGCCCGCCACCGGCAGGCTCCGCACCACCGGATCCGACACCGCCCCCAGCAGCGCCGCCGCGAAGCGCTCCCCGCCGATCACCTCGAACGGCCGGTCATGGTATCCGCGCACCCCTTCGTCGAGCCGGCCCGCCAGGCCGACCCGGTTCTGCAGCGCGGCCAGCCGCCGGTAGGCCGCCGACAGCCCTTCCTGGCGCTGCCGCCACGACCGGGCGGCCAGGGCCGCGCCGAGAGCCTCCGCCAGCTCCGCCGACCCCGGCATCCGCGCCAGCGCGCTGCCCAGCCATTTGGCGTACGGGGGGTAGCGCCGCCGCAGCAGCAGCGCCAGCCGCATCACCTCCCGCACCAGCCGCGCGCCCTCCACCGCCGACCCGAGCTCGTCGCCCACCTCGCCGCACCGGCCCACGAACGCCTCCTCCTCGGCGATCCGCCGCCACTGGCAGGCCAGCACGTAGCGCCACACGTCCTGCGGATACCAGCGCAGCAGCCCGCGCACCGCCTCCAGGCCCCCCGGCTGCGGGCCGCGCTGCCACGGCACGCCCTCCGCCGCCGGGGACGGCAGCCCGTCGTGGAACACCTCCCCCTGCGTCACCTCCGCCAGCCGCTGCCACGGCACCGACAGCCAGTCCAGCAGCGTCACCCCCCGCCGCGGATCGAACCCGAGCCGGCCGCTCAGCCACGACCCCAGCTCGGTCACCACCACTCCCGGCCGCCTCTCCCCCAGGTAGTCGAACACGGTCGGCTGGCCGCGGAACCGCTCCGGCAGCCCGGCGGCCACCCGGGCCTCCACCTCCGTCACCATCCCCGCGGGCGCGAAGACCAGCACGCGCGGCCCCCAGTCGTGGTCGGTCGAGCGGCTGGTGTCGAACGCCAGCACCTCCGACCCGGGACCGATCAGCGCGGCACTATGCGGAACACCGGCGACGAGCGGCGCCACGACCTCACCGTAGAAGGCGCGGGACAACTCGATACCGGGCATGAAATCGGACATCACGCCGTCCACTGTGCCTGACGCCGCCGCCTGCCACATCCGAATTATCCGCGCCCCCGGCAGGGCCGGCGCCCGGCCGGAAACCCGCTCCCGGCCGGGGCCCGCGCGCCGTCAGAAGGGGTAGCGGGGCGGCTCACCCCGCATCGTGATCCAGCGGGTCTCGGTGAAGGCCTCGATGTTGGCCGCGGCCCCGCCGAACCGGGCGCCGGTGCCGGAGGCGCGCACCCCGCCGAAGGGCGCGTTCGCCTCGTCGTTCACGGTCTGGTCGTTGATGTGCACGATCCCGGTCGGGATCCGCTCGGCGACGGCCAGGCCGCGCATCACGTCGCGGGTGACGATGCCGAGCGACAGCCCGTACTCGCCGGCGGCGGCCAGCTCGGCGGCCTCCTCCGCAGAGGAGACGCGGGTCACCGGCGCGACCGGGCCGAAGACCTCCTCGGCGAAGGCCGGCGCGGTCAGCGGCACCCCGGCCAGCACGGTCGGCCGGTAGAACAGCTGCTCGTAGGTGCCGCCGGAGGCCAGCTGCGCGCCCTGCTCCACGCTGGCGGTGACCAGGCCGTGGATCTTGTCGCGCTGCCCGGCGTCGATCACCGGGCCGAGCGCGACGTCGCCGGCGGCCGGGTCGCCGACCGGCAGGGCGCCCGCCTTGGCGGCCAGGCCCTCCACGAACGCGTCGTAGAGCCGGTCGGCGACCAGGTGGCGGCCGGTGGTCATGCAGATCTGCCCCTGGTGGAAGAACGACCCCCAGGCGGCCAGGTTCACGGCCTCGTCCACGTCGGCGTCGTCCAGCACGAGCAGCGCCGAGTTGCCGCCGAGTTCCAGGTGGGCGCGCTTGAGGTGCCTGCCCGCCAGCTCGCCGATGCGCCGGCCCACCGGGGTGGAGCCGGTGAAGGAGATCACCCGCACGTGCGGGTCGGCGATCAGCGCCTCGCCCACGTCCGCGCCGCCGGGCAGCATCTGCAGCACGCCCGGCGGCAGCCCGGCCTCCTCCAGCACGCGCGCCATCAGGGTGCCGCCGGTGACGGCGGTGCGCGGGTCGGGCTTGAGGATGACCGCGTTGCCCAGCGCCAGCGCCGGCGCCACGGAGCGGATGCCGAGGATGATCGGCACGTTGAACGGCGAGATCACCGCCACCACCCCGGCCGGCACGCGGCGCGCCATCGACAGGCGCGGCTGCTCCGACGGCAGCACCTCGCCGATCGCGCGGCCGGGCAGCGTGGCCGCCTCGTAGCATTCCTCGGCCGCCACGTGCAGCGCGAACCCGGCCATGCCGGGCACCGCGCCGACCTCGCGGACGTTCCAGCCGCTGATCTCCTCGGCGTGCCGCTGCCACAGGTCGCCCGCCCGGCGCAGGACGGCGGCGCGGGCGGTGTGCGGCAGCGCGGCCCACTCCCGCTGCGCGGCCGCGGCGCTCGCGGCGGCCTCGGCCACGTCGGCGGGGGTCGCCAGCCCCATCCGGCCGAGTTCGGCGCCGGTGGCCGGTTCGACGACGGCGTAGTCGCCGCCGTGCCCGGCCGTCCACACGCCGTTCTTGAAGATCTTGCCCTGCCAGTCGATGGTGTCGAGCAGTGCCACGGCCGATTCGCCTTTCTCCATGTCGTCTCTTCCGATCGTCGTCAGTGGTTCATGCGCAGGACGGGTTTGAGCACCTCCCCGCGCCGGCTGTCGTCCAATGCCCGGTCGATGTCGGCCAGGTCGTAGAAGCGGATCAGGCGGTCGAAGGGGAAGCGGCCCTGCCGGTGGAGTTCGGCCAGGGCGCCGATGAGGGCGCGGCTGCGGCCGCCGCCGCCCAGGACGCCGACGACGCGCTTGCCCCACAGGGTGCTCAGATGGTCGAGCCCGAACTCGGCCCCGGCCGGGGCGCCGCCGACGAGCACGCAGGTGCCGAGCATGCCGACGCTGTCGGCGGCCTGCCGCACCACGGGGATCACGCCGGTGCATTCGAGGGCGTAGTCGGCCGGGCCGCCGCAGATCCGGTGGACCTCCGCCACCGGGTCGGCGCCCGCCCGGCCGGCGTCGACGGTGTGGGGGGCGCCCAGCTCGGTGGCCAGCGCCAGCCTGGACGGGTGCCGGTCCACGGCCACGATGGTGGTGGCGGGTGACAGGCGGGCGGCCATGACGGCCGCCAGCCCGACGGCGCCGGCCCCGTACACCACCAGGCTCGACCCCGGCCGCGGCTGGAGGGTGTGGAACACCGCGCCGGCGCCGGTGGAGATGCCGCAGGCCAGCGGCCCCAGCAGGTCCAGCGGCGCCTGGCGCGGCACCACGACCAGCGCGTCCGCCCAGGTCAGCGCGTAGGTGGAGAAGGACGACTGGCCGAAGAAGTGGCTGTGCACGGGCGAGCCGCCGTCGCGGCGCAGCGCGCTTCGCCCGGCGAGGGGGCCGAGCAGCCGCCCGCCGCCGCACAGCGCCTCGCCGAGGCGGGCGCAGTAGCGGGGCTCGCCGTCCAGGCAGTTGCGGCAGGCGCCGCAGGACGGCCAGCCGATGACGACGTGGTCGCCGGGCCGCACGCCGCTCACGCCCGCACCGGTGGCGGCGACCACGCCGGCGCCCTCGTGGCCGAGCACGCACGGGAACGGCATCGGCAGGTCGCCGTGGCGGGTGATCTCGTCGGTGTGGCAGACGCCGGACGCCGTCACCTTCACCAGCGCCTCGCCGGGGCCGGGTTCGTCGAGTTCCAGCTCCTCGAGACGGAAGGGGCCGCCGAGCCGGTCGACGACGGCCGCGGTCACTCTCATGCCGGGTTCCTCCAGCGGGTGGGGGCGGGACGGGGCAGCGACGGGGTCAGGGCCTCGACGAGGCGGGCCGCGCCCAGGACGGTGTCGTCGCTCATGGCGGCCCCGGCGAGCTGGAGGCCCACGGGCAGCCCGCTCTCCTGGTCCAGGGCCACCGGCACCGACACGGCGGGCAGCCCGGCGGCGTTGAAGACCGAGGTGTGCCTGGTCAGGACCAGCTCGATCGGCCAGTTCCGGCCTGCGACGGTGACGGTCATGTCGCCGATCGGCGGTGCGGTGACCGGCACGGTGGCGGCGGCCAGCACGTCGTGGCCGGCCAGGGCCCGGCGCAGCGCGGCCGTCATGCGGGCGATGGCGGCCTCGTCACGTTCTGCCTGCTGGGCGGTGGCGGCCGGCAGGCGCATCAGCTCGGCGATGTCGGGGCCGAACAGCTCGGGGTCGCGTTCGAAGGCGTCGCGGTGGAACCGGCTCGCCTCGGCGTGGATCCTGGCCAGCACCGCCCCGGGCATGAGCGGCTCGTCAGGGATGATCACGTCGTCCACCCGTACGCCGTGCTCCTCCAGCCGGGCGCGGGTGGCCGCCAGCGCCGCCCGCACCGGCGGGGCGAGCACGGCGTCGAACCAGCCGCCGAGCCAGCCCACCCGCAGCTCCCCCGGCTCGAACGCGGGGACGGCGGCGGGGCCGGTCGTGAGTGCCGCCGTCAGTGCCGCTGTCAGGGCGGCCGCGCCGTCCACCGTCGGCGCCAGGACGCCGAGATGGTCCAGGGACGGCGCCAGCGGCAGGACCCCGTCCAGGGGGATCCGCCCGCGGGTCGGCTTGAAACCGACGCAGCCGCTCAGCGCGGCCGGGATGCGCACGCTGCCCGCGGTGTCGGAGCCGACCGCGCCCAGGCAGCTGCCCGCCGCGACGGACGCCGCCGACCCGCCGGACGAGCCGCCCGGGATGTGCCCCGGCCGGTAGGGGTTGCGGGTGGGGCCGAGCAGCGGGCTGTCGGTGCGGCCGCCCCAGGCCAGCTCGTGCGTGGTGTGCTTGCCGAGGATCACCGCGCCCGCGTCCAGCAGGGCGCGGACCGCGGCGGCGTCCCGGGCCGGCACGTGCCCGGCGAACCGCGGCGACCCGTAACCGGTCGCCACGCCCGCGGTGTCGATCAGGTCCTTGACGCCGATCGGCAGGCCGTGCAGCGGGCCGCGGGCCGGCTCCCTGGCCAGGGCCGCGGCCCGCTCCCGGGCCCGGCCGGCCGTCACCGTGGCGTAGGCGTGCAGGTGAGGCTCGGTGGCCTCGATCGCGGCCAGCATCCGTTCGGTCAGCTCGACCGGGTCACGCGGGGCCATCGGACCTCCGTACCAGATAGCCGATCGGGAACAGGCTCGGGCCGGGCACCAGCCCCCACAGCCCGCGCGGCAGCCTCAGCGCGGCCACGATGCCGACGACGCCCAGCAGCACCAGATACCACGAGCCGAAGTCGGCGAGCAGCTGCTGCAGCGCGAAGAAGATCAGCGCGCCGATCAGCGGCCCCTCGATGAAGCCGATGCCGCCGATCACCACAATGAAGATCATGTACGCGGACCACTGCACGCTGAAGATCGAGTCCGGGTTGACGCTGAGCGAGCTCAGCGTGATCACCCCGCCCGCGGCGCCGCACCCGGCCGCCGAGACCAGGTAGACCAGCAGCTTGGCCCGCCGCACGTCGATCCCCGCCGAGGCGGCCGCCGTCTCCTCGTCGCGCACCGCCATCAGCGACAACCCCAGCCGGCCGCGCAGCAGCAGATAACAGCCCGCGATCGTGGCCAGCGCCAGCGCCAGCGCGATCCAGTACGTCAGCGCGCCGCGCAGCGTCGCGTCGATCCCCGACAACCCCGAAAGGCTCTTGCCGCTGGCCCCGCCCAGACTGTCCACCCGCACCACCAGCAGCCGGTACACCTCGGCGATCACCCAGGTGCCGACCGCGAAGTAGTCGCCGCGCAGCCGGAACGCCAGCCACGACGTCGGCAGCGCGAACACCGCGCAGGTCAGCGCCGCCAGCGGCACCGCCAGATAGGGCTGCGCCCCGAGGTCGGCCAGCGCCACGAGACTGTAGGCGCCGATCCCGATGTAGGCCTGCTGCCCCACCGACACCAGGCCGCCGAAACCCGCGAGCAGGTTCCACATGCTCGCCAGCGCGATCAGCACGAACAGGTTGATCAGCGTGTCGGTGACCGTGCTGAACACCAGGAACGGCAGCGCCGCCAGCACCATCGCGGCGGCCGCCAGCACCACGGCCGACAGCTTGGCAGAACGGGTGGCGCGCACCACGTGCACGTTCCGCGCCGCCCGCGCGCTCAGAAGATGGGAGATCGTCATGCCGTCCGTCCAGCGAGCAGGCCCTGCGGCCGGAAGGCCAGCACGGCGAGGAAGATCAGATGTCCGGCCAGCAGCGTCAGCGCCGGATCGACCTGCGCGCTCACCGACTGCGTCACCCCGAGCACCATGCCGCCCAGCAGCGTCCCCCACAGCGAGCCCAGCCCGCCGATGACGACCGCCTCGAACGCGAAGATCAGCCGCGACGGGCCGATCGCCGGGTCGAACGACGAACGGATCGCGAACATCAGCCCGGCCAGCGCCACCGTCGCGAACGCGATCACCGTCGCGATCCCGTACACGTGCCGGCTGTCGGCGCCCATCAGATTCGCCGTCTCCGGGTCGTCGGAGGAGGCGCGCAGCATCCTGCCCAGCCCCGTACGCGACAGGAACAGCTGGATGCCTGCCAGCGCCGCGCACGCCAGCAGGAACGTGGTCAGCGACAGATAACCGACCGAGACCGCGCCGCTCACCTCGAACGACCCGGTCGCGAACGCCCCGGCGTCGAGCGTGCGCGTGTCCGCCGAGAACACCTCCAGCAGCACGTTCTGCAGCACGATCGACAACCCGAACGTGACCAGCAGCGTGGCCAGCGGCCCCGACGACAGGCTCCGCTGCAGCAGCACCCGCTGCGTCAGATAACCGAGCGCGGCGAACAACGGCACCGTCACCACGATCACCACCCACAACGGCAGCCCCGTCCCGCTGACCAGAGCCAGCGCCAGGAACGACGCCACGACCGCCAGATCGCCGTGCGCCAGGTTGACGATCCGCATCACCCCGAACATCAACGACAACCCAGTGGCGAACAGCGCATACAGGCCACCGAGCAGCAAACCCTGCACGACGGCGTTGACCCAGCCCATCAGTGACGTCCCTCCTGTGCGGGCTCCGCCGCCCCGATCCCGAAGTACGCGTGCTCGACCTGCTCCCCGGTCAGCTCCGCCGGCCGGCCCTGCAGCACCGAACGGCCTTCGAGCAGACAGTGCACCCGATCGGCGACCCGCATCGCCTGCGAGACGTCCTGCTCGACGATCAGCGCCGTCGTGCCCGCGCCGACGATGCCCGGCAGCACCTCGTAGATGCGGCGCACCACCACCGGCGCCAGCCCCAGCGACAACTCGTCGATGAGCAGCAGGTCAGGATTGGACAGCAACGCCCGGCCGATCGCCACCGCCTGCTGCTCCCCGCCCGACAACTGCCCGGCGTTCTGCCCGCGCCGCTCGGCCATCCACGGGAACAGCTCCAGGACCGCCGTCATCGTCCACGGCCCCGGCCGCCCCCGGTACGCGCCCGCCAGCAGGTTCTCCTCCACCGTCAACGAGCGGAACAGCCGCCTGCCCTCCGGCACCAGCGCGACGCCCGCCACCACCCGCCTGTGCGCGGGCATCCGGGTGATGTCACGCCCCGCCAGCTCCACCGTCCCCGACGACGGCGCGTTCAGCCCGGCCAGCGCGCGCAGCAACGTCGACTTGCCCGCGCCGTTGGCGCCGATGATCGCCAGCACCTCACCCTCGTCCACGGACAGACTCACACCGTCCACGGCGCGCAGCTGCCCGTGATGGACGGTCAGATCCCGGACCGACAACAGCGTCACGACCCCTCCTCCGCACCGGCCTCGGGACCGGCGCCCAGGTAGAGCTCACGCACCCGCTGGTCGGCCAGCACCCGCAACGGCTCACCGTCGGCCACCACGTCACCCCCGGCCAGGCAGATCATCCGCCCGACCGTCTTGACCAGCGCGTGCACCACATGCTCGATCCACACCACGCCGAGCCCGCCGGCGTGCAACTCCCTGACGACCGCCACCAGCTCGGCCACCTCGGGCTCGGTCAGCCCGCCCGCGACCTCGTCCAGCAGCAGCAGCCGCGGCCCGGTGCCCACCGCCCGCGCCACCTCCAGCCGCTTACGCTGCAACAACGCCAGCCGCCCCGCCGGAGTGTTCGCCAGCTCGGCCAGGCCGACGCGCTCCAGCACGCCCATCGCGTGCGCCTGCGCCTGCCTGCCCCGCAGCCCCGCCCCCTGATGCGCGCACACCAGCACGTTCTCGAACACCGTCAGATGCTCGAACGGCCGCGGCACCTGAAACGTACGGCCGATCCCGGCACGCGTGCGCGCATGCGGCGCCGCACCCGTGACATCCCGCCCGTCCAGCCACACCGTGCCGCCGTCCGGGCGCAGATCCCCCGAGATCATGGCGAACAGGCTCGACTTGCCGGCCCCGTTCGGGCCCACGATCCCCAGCGCCTCACCCGGCTCCACCGACAAACTCAGGTCACGGGCGACGACCACCTGACCGAAGCTCTTGGCGACGCCGTCCAGACGCAGCAGCGGCGCCGCCATCAGTCGCCCTGGTTCGTGGGCAGTAGGTCGCCGCCGACCGGCACATCCTTGTTCGGCGTGTTGTCGACGATCACCACATCCCACGGGAACTTCTCACCCTTGCGCCACTGCCCGCCCACCGGATGCTGGATCGCGATGCCCGGCTGCGGCCCCGCCGTGAAGTCGAGCTTCCCGCTCATGCACTCGATCTTCATCCCGCGCAGCTTCGACGCCACCTCGTCACGATCCTTCGGATCGCTCGCCTCCTTGAACGCCTGCACCGCGATCTCGAACAGCGAATACACCGACCCCAGCGCCTGCGTCCACTGCTTGCCCGTCGACGCCGCGAAGTCGTCGGCCAGCTGCTTGGCGCTCCTGCCGTCCAGCGTCGAGGTGTACGGATGCGCCGGGCTCCACCAGAAGTCCGTGGCGATGTTGGCCGCCAGCTGCCCCAGCGCCTCCGCCTCCGACGGGAACAACATCACCTTGGCCACCGTGGCCAGCTTCGGCCGGAAACCCTGCTGCCGCGCCTGCTTCCAGAACGTCTGGAAGTCCGGCGGGATCGGCGTGCAGGTGAACAGCTCCGCCCGCGACTCCTTGAACGTGGCGATCTGCGCCGTGAAGTCCGCCGCCCCGTTCTGATAGGCGCCACCGTCGACCGGCGTGTAACCGGACTCCTTCATCATCGCCCCCAGCCCCTGCCGGAAGGCATTCGCATCGGTGTCGTTCGGCCACAACGCCGCCACGTTCTTGTTCGACGGATCCACCCGCTCCCACATCGGGATGAAACAGTCGGCGAACTCCCGCATACCGAAGAAGAACAGCGTCGTGTACGTGAACCCCTCACCATCCTTGCCGCCCCGCCCGTTGAACCACGCCTCCCACGGAGCGATCGTGGTCACGTTCGGGATCCCGTTCGCCTCACACTGGTCGGCGACCGGATTCGTGGTGTCCGGAGTGGAGGAACCGACGATCAGATCCACCTTGTCACTGTTGATCAGCTGACGCGTGACCTCGGTCGCCCGGTTCGGATTCGACTGCGTGTCCTTGACGACGATCTCGATCCGGCGCTTCTGCCCACCGGCGGTGAAACCGTTACGCAACGCGTCCTGAATCTGCTGCACCACGAAATTGTCCGCGGCGGCGAACCCCGCCAGCGGACCCGTCTGCGGACTCACATAACCGATCTTCAGCACATCCGACGACGAACTACCGGCGCCCTTCAGTCCTCCGCAGGCGCCCACCAAGGACGTACCGCCGAGAGCCGCCGCCGCCTTCAGGAAAGAACGCCGATCCAGGCCGCGTGTGGGGGTGTCACTCACGCCAAACTCCTCGTTTCGACGGCGCGCAGGCAGCACTGAACCTGGACACGCCGCAGTTGCTCTGGGGGATGTCTCACCCGGCCACCAGCTGGCCGGGGAACGGCACGGACCTCCGGTGGCGGAAGTTGAGCCGACCGTACGGTCCCGCCCACACCAGAGCAACACAGCGTTCGAACCACCCGAACGCGATTTGCCTCCCCCGAACGCCCCTACTCCGGCCGGTAACCCAACCGCCGCGAAATCTCCGCCGCCGTACGCCGCAACGGCCCCTCCAACCGCCCCGCCAGCGACTCCACCGCCGCCGGCGCCATCGTCAGATGCACCGCCACGTTCACCGCCGCCACCACCTCACCCGAACGATCACGCACCGGCGCCGCGAACGACCGCAACCCCGGCGCCAGCTCCTCGTCGTTCACCGCCCACCCGCTCTGCCGCACCTTCGCCAGCGCAGCCACCAACTGCTCCCTGTTCGTGATCGTCTTCGGACCCCGCCGCGCCATGTCGATCCGATCCAGCGTCTGCCGCAACGCCACCGGATCCCGGAAAGCCAGCAACACCTTCCCCATCGACGTGCAGTACGCCGGCAACCGCGACCCCACATGCAAATTCAGATCCATCGCCAGCGAACTCCGCCGCGCACTACGCCGCCGATCCACATACACCACGTCCGGCCCGTCACACAGCCCCATGCTCGCCGTGAACCCCGTCTCATCGGCCAGCGCCTGCAACACCGGCCCCGCCACCTTCGTCAACTCCATCGAATCGATCGCCGCGAAACCCAGATCCACCACCCGCGGCCCCAGGAAATACTTCTTCGTCTCCGGGTCCTGCCGCAGATACTCCAGCTTCACCAACGTCGCCACATACCGATACGTCGTGCTCTTGTTCAGCCCCACCGCCCGCGCCAGATCCGCGATCCCCAGCACCGAACGATCACCACCGAACGCCGACAGCACACTCAGCCCCCGCTCCAAAGACACCGAGAACGCCGAAGAACCAGCCGCCGCACGACCACGCGAAGAACCATCATCAGCCACGCGTGCCAGAATACGACCCCAACGTTCTAACCATCCGAACCGCTGTGGACAGCCCGCCCCCACCACCGGAAAGCTAACGGCCGGCAACAACGAGCAAGAAGATCGGGGACTCGATGGCCGCGGCACACCCCTGGACCGCAAACACCACACACTTCATCGCCGGCACCTGGACACCCGCAACCACCGGCCGCACCTACCCCAACCGATCCCCCTGGTCAGGCCACATCCTCAGCCACGCCGCAGCCGGAGACGCCGAAGACACCGAACACGCCATCACCGCCGCCCACCACGCCTTCCCCACCTGGAGCCGCACCCGCCCCGCCGAACGCCAGCGCGTCTTCCTCAACGCCGCCGACCTCCTCGAACAACGCGCCACCCACGTCCTCGCCGCCCTCGCCGCAGAAACCGGCTGCGGCCACCACTTCGGCACCGTACAACTCGACTTCGCCGTCAAACTCCTCCGCCAAGCCGCCAACCTCGCCTACCGCCCCGCAGGCGAACTCCTCCCCTCCGACACCGACGGCACCCAAGCCATGGCCGTACGCAAACCCGTCGGCGTCGTCGCCGCCATCGCCCCCTGGAACGCCTCACTCACCCTCTCCGGCCGCGCCATCACCGGCCCCCTCGCCCTCGGCAACACCGTCGTACTCAAACCCTCCGAAGAAGCCCCCTACACCGGCGGCACCCTCTGGGCCGAAATCCTCCACCAAGCCGGACTCCCCGCCGGAGCACTCAACGTCATCACCCACGCACCCGGCGAAGCCGGCGCCGTCGGCGACACCCTCCTCGCCAGCCCCCTCGTCAAACGCCTCAACTTCACCGGCTCCACCCCCACCGGCAGACGCCTCGCCGAAAAAGCCGGCCGCCACCTCAAACGCGTCGTCCTGCAACTCAGCGGCCAGAACCCCCTCATCGTCGCCGCCGACGCCGACCTCACCCACGCCGTCGACGCCGCCGTCTACGGCGCCTTCATCCACCAAGGCCAGGTCTGCATGTGCGCCCGCCGCATCTACGTCGAACGCCCCCTCGCCGACGCCTTCACCGAACGCTTCGCCGCCCGCGCCGCCCGACTCCCCACCGGCGACCCCGCCGACCCCGCCACCGTCATCGGCCCCGTCATCAACGAATGGGCCCTCGCCCTGCTCGACCGGCGCGTCAAAGAAGCCGTCGGACTCGGCGCCCGCGTCCTGGCAGGCGGCGAACCCGCACCCCCCTGCTACCCCGCCACCGTCCTCACCGACGTCCCCGACGAAGCCGAGATCGCCCAGAGCGAGACCTTCGGCGCCGTCGTCGTCGTGGAAACCGTCGACTCCGCCGAAGAGGCCGTCGCCCGCGCCAACCACACCGACCTCGGCCTCGCCGCCTCCATCATCACCGGCGACAGCCGGCGCGGACTACGCCTGGCCGCCACCCTGGAAGCCGGCATCGTCCACGTCAACGACCAGCCCGTCAACGACGAACCGCAGATGCCCTTCGGCGGCGTCAAGGACAGCGGCTGGGGACGGTTCGGCCTCGGCTTCGCCGCCGAGGAGTTCTGCGAGACCCAGTGGGTCACCGTACGGGACGACCCCCGCACCTACCCCTTCTGACCGTCGCAGGGTTGAAGGGTTGGTGACGTGTGGTTCCGCACCCACCCGCGCCCTTTACATTGTAGATTTCATGTACGAGGACAGCACCGGCCTGATCCGATACCCGAGCCGCTCGTACACGGCGATGGCCGTGGCGTTGTCGTCGTCCACCATCAGCGCCGCCCGCCCGTACGACGCCACCAGCTCCCCCGACACCCACCCGCACACCCGCTCGGCCAGCCCTCGCCCCCGGAACGCGGCCGCCGTCGCCACCCCCGCCAGCACGCCCACCGACGGAGCCGGCCAGGCGTCGGCCGCCACCGACGCCAGCACCCCGTCCACCCGCACCCCCGCCCACCGGCGCACCCCCGGCATCCCGGGAGCCGCGTAGGAGTCCGGCGTGTCCACCGCCAGCAGCGCGGCCACCTCCCCCTCGGCCTCTGCCGGCAACCAGCCCACCTCCGTCGCGGAGGCCGGACCGGACGGAAAACCCGGCCCAGGCCGGTCGGCCAGGCTCATCCAGGAGAACGCGCCGCCCACCTCCAGCCCGTCCAGCTTCGCCACGACCTGCGCCAGCAGCTCCCGCTCACCCCACGGCCGGTAGGAGGGCCCCAGCTCGGCCAGCGCGTGCCGGACCAGCTCCACCGCGTCGGCGGCCTCCCCCCACACCGCCAGCCGGTCGTGGCGCGACACCCCGGGCGCGGCGGACACCACCGCGCCGCCCGACGCCCACGCCCGCGCCGGCCCGCCGCCGCCGAGGTCCTGCGCGTTCCACACCACCAGGTCGTCGTCACCGCACGCGGCCCGCAACCCGGCGAGCGAGGCCAGCTCGTGGATCACAGGATGGCGCCCGGACGGTACGCGGCCGCCTCCGGGTGCTCGGCCACCACACGGCCCACCTGCTCGACGACCTCCCGCACCTGGCCGGCGGCGGCGCCGGTGAACGACACCCGGTCGGCCAGCAGCGCATCCAGCGCCGCCCGGTCCAGCGGGAACCGCTCGTCCGCGGCCAGCCGGTCGAGCAGCTCGTTGGCGCCGCCGCTCCGGCGCATCGCCAGCGCGGACGCCACCGCGTGCTCCTTGATCAGCTCGTGCGCCCGCTCGCGCCCCATCCCGGCCCGGACCGCCGCCATGAGCATCTTGGTCGTCGCCAGGAACGGCAGGTAGCGGTCGAGCTCGGCGGAGATCACGGCCGGGAAGGCGCCGAACTCCTCCAGCACCGTCAGCATCGTCTCCACCAGGCCGTCGAAGGCGAAGAACGCGTCCGGCAGCGCCACCCGGCGCACCACCGAGCAGGACACGTCGCCCTCGTTCCACTGGTCGCCGGCCAGCTCCCCCACCATGGAGGCGTAACCCCGCAGCACCACGGCCAGGCCGTTGACCCGCTCGCACGAGCGGGTGTTCATCTTGTGCGGCATCGCCGACGAGCCGACCTGGCCCTCCTTGAAGCCCTCGGTGACCAGCTCGTGGCCGGCCATCAGCCGGATCGTCCTGGCCAGCGAGGACGGCGCGGCGGCCAGCTGGACGAGCGCGGTGACGACCTCGAAGTCCAGCGAGCGCGGGTAGACCTGGCCGACGCTGGTCAGCCGGCGCTCGAAGCCCAGGTGGGCCGAGACGCGCTCCTCCAGCTCCGCCAGCTTGGCGTGGTCGCCGCCGAGCAGGTCGAGCATGTCCTGGGCGGTGCCGACCGGGCCCTTGATGCCGCGCAGCGGGTAGCGGGCGATCAGCTCCTCCAGCCGCCGGTAGGCCACCATCAGCTCGTCGGCGGCGCCGGCGAAGCGCTTGCCGAGGGTGGTGGCCTGGGCGGCGACGTTGTGGGAGCGGCCGGCCAGCACGGTCGCCTCGTGACGGGCGGCGAGCTCGGCCAGGCGGGCCAGCAGCGCCACCACGCGGCCGCGCACCAGCAGGAGGCTGTCGCGGATCTGCAGCTGCTCGACGTTCTCGGTCAGGTCGCGGGAGGTCATGCCCTTGTGGACCTGCTCGTGCCCGGCCAGCGCGTTGAACTCCTCGATGCGCGCCTTGACGTCGTGGCGGCTCACCCGCTCGCGCGCCGCGATCGACTCCAGGTCGACCCGGTCGACGACCTTCTCGTAGTCGGCGACCGCGCCCTCGGGCACCGCCACGCCGAGCTCGGCCTGCGCGCGCAGCACCGCCAGCCACAGCCGCCGCTCGGCGGTCACCTTGTGCTCGGGAGACCACAGGCGGGCCAGCTCCGGCGAGGCGTAACGGGCTGCCAGGACGTCAGGGATGCGAGGCTTGGAAGTCACGTTGGACAAGTGTATGGGCAGGTGCGCGGCCCGTACCGCACAGGCCGGTATCAGCGATCACATTCTTACGGTAGCGACGATAACTTAGCGGTGATATCGTCAGTTCTGTTAACAGTGAAAACATCTCGGGGAGACACCTCATGAACACGCGCACCCTCGGCGTCACCGGGCCGGTCGTGTCCGAGCTCGGGCTCGGCCTGATGGGCATGTCCGACCTCTACGGCCCCGCCGACGAGAAGGAGTCGCTGGCCACCATCCACGCCGCCCTCGAAGCGGGCGTCACACTGCTGGACACCGGCGACTTCTACGGCATGGGCCACAACGAGCTGCTGCTGCGCGACGCCCTGCGCGGCGCCGGCCGCGACCGCGTCGTGATCAGCGTCAAGTTCGGCGCGCTGCGCGGCCCCGACGGCGGCTGGCTCGGCTACGACACCAGCCCGGCCGCGACCAAGACCTTCCTCGCCTACAGCCTGCGGCGGCTCGGCACCGACCACATCGACGTCTACCGGCCCGCCCGGCTCGACCCCGAAGTGCCCATCGAGGAGACCGTCGGCGCGCTCGCCGAGCTGGTCCAGGCCGGATACATCCGCCACATCGGCCTGTCCGAGGTCGGCGCCGACACCCTGCGCAGGGCCGCCGCCGTGCACCCGATCAGCGACCTGCAGATCGAGTACTCACTGCTGTCACGCGGCATCGAGGCCGAGATCCTGCCCACCGCGCGAGAGCTCGGCATCGGCGTCACGGCCTACGGCGTGCTGTCGCGCGGCCTGCTGAGCGGCCACTGGACCCCGGACAGAAACCTCGCCGCCGGCGACTTCCGCACCGCCAGCCCGCGCTTCCAGGGCGGCAACCTGGAGCGCAACCTGGCACTGGCGGAGGCCCTGCGCGGCGTCGCCGAACGCAAGGGCGTGACCGCCGCCCAGGCCGCGATCGCCTGGGTGAGCCGGCAGGGCCAGGACATCGTGCCGCTCGTCGGCGCCCGCACCCGGGCCCGGCTGGCCGAATCCCTCGCCGCCACCGGCGTCCACCTCACCGAGCAGGACCTCGCGGACATCGAGCGCGCGGTGCCCGCCGGCGCCGCCTCCGGCGCGCGCTACGCCGCCCCGGCGATGGCCCACCTGGACAGCGAACGCTGACCGGCACGGGCCAAATCGATAACATCATCCTGTTACCATCGGAAACATGGCGAAGACCCACCGGGACCGCATCATCGAAGCCGCCTCGGCCCTGCTCACCGCGGGCGGGCGCGACGCGGTCTCGACCCGCGCCGTGAGCGCCGCCGCCGGGGTGCAGGCCCCGGCGATCTACCGCGTCTTCGGCGACAAACAGGGCCTGCTCGACGCCGTGGCCGGCCACGGCTTCCAGACCTACCTGCGCAGCAAGAAGGACAACCCCGTCACCGACGACCCGGTCGCCGACCTGCGCCGCGGCTGGGACCTGCACGTCGGCTTCGGCCTGGCGCACCCCGCCCTCTACAGCCTCATCTACGGCGACCCGCGCCCCGGCGAGTCACCCGCCGCCCGCCAGGCGTCGGAGATCCTCTCGGGCATGATCCACCGCATCGCCGAGGCGGGCCGCCTCGCCATGACCGAGGAACGCGCCGCCCTCCTCGTGCACGCCGCCGGCCGCGGGATCACCCTCACCCTCATCTCCATGCCCGAGGAGCAGCGCGACCCGGCCCTGTCGGCCACCGCCCGCGACTCGGTCATCGCCACCATCACCACCGGCCCGCCGCCCGGCGCGACGCCGGACGGCGGGCCGGTCGCAGCCGCCGTCGCGCTGCGCGCGGTGCTGCCCCGCACCACCGCGCTCAACGCGCCGGAACGCGCCCTGCTGGCCGACTGGCTCGACCGCATCGCCACGAGCGGCTAGCGGGGGCGTCCGCCCGCACGGCACCGGGCCGCACGGGCGGACACGCCCGTCAGGGCGCCGCCGTCTCCAGCACCTTCGGCTCCGGCTTCGCCTCCGGCGGGGTGCGCCGCATCCGCTCCTTGCCCCGCTCCACCATCGTGTACAGCGTCGGCACCAGCACCAGCGTCAGCAACGTCGAGCTGATCAGACCGCCGATCACCACGATCGCCAGCGGCTGCGAGATGAACCCGCCGTGACCCGTCACGCCGAGCGCCATCGGCACCAGCGCGCAGATCGTCGCCACCGCCGTCATGAGGATCGGCCGCAACCGCCGCCGGCCGCCCTCCACGACCGCCTCCACGATCCCCATGCCCTGGGCGCGGTACTGGTTGATCAGGTCGATCAGCACGATCGCGTTCGTCACCACGATGCCGATGAGCATCAGCATGCCGATCAGCGCCGGCACGCCCATCGCCGTGTCCGTGGCCACCAGCAGCCCCACCGCGCCGGTCGCCGCGAACGGGATCGACACCAGCAGGATCAGCGGCTGCACGAAGCTGCGGAACGTCGCCACCATGATCATGAAGACGATGGCGATCGCCGCCAGCATCGCCATCCCCAGGTCCGCGAACGCCTCCTCCTGGTCCGCCGAAGCGCCGCCGATCTCGTACGCGGCGCCGGCCGACAGGCCCAGCCCGTCCAGCTCGCGCGTCAGCTCGGCGGTGACGCTGCCCAGGTCGGCGGCCGTGGCCTTGGCCGAGACGGTGGCCGAACGCTCACCGTCGATCCGGGTGATCTGGGTGGGACCGTCCACCTTCTCCACCTCGGCCACCGACGACAGCTTCACCAGCCCGGACGCCGTCGGCAGCCGCAGGTCGCGCACCGCCTTGACGTCGTCGGGCGCGTCGCCGACGCGCAGCACCAGGTCGCTCGCCCGGCCGTCCAGCGTGAGCTGGCCCAGCGGGGCGCCGCGGAACGCCTGCGCCACCGTCTGCCCGATCTGCGCCTCGGTCAGGCCGCGCGCGGCAGCCTTCTCACGGTCCACCCGCACCTCGATCCGCGGGGCGCTCGTCTCCAGGTTCGAGGACACGTCCCGCAGCCCCTCCACCTGGCCCATGGCGCCCGTCACCGCGTCGGCGGCCGAGCGCAGCGCGCCGATGTCGGGAGCGCGCACGATCACCTGGACGCTGTCGGAGGAGAACCCCGCGGCCGACGCGCCGCCCACCGTCACCTCGCCGATGCCCGACACCTCGGCCAGCCGGTCACGCAGCTCCTGCTCCACCGCCGGAGTGTCGCTGCCGTCCTTGATCGTGATCGAGTAGGAGGCACGGTCGGCGCCGCCCCCGGTCCCGCCCATCATGGCATTGCCGCCACCGACGTTCACCTGGTAGGACTCGACCGAGTCGACCTGCTCCAGCACCTCCTCGACCTTGGCCGCCGCCTTGTCGGTGGTCTTCAGGTCGGTGCCCACCGGCATCCGCTGGCTCATCGAGATCGTGTCCTGGCCCGAGGAGTCCAGGAAGTTCGTCTGCAGGCTGCCCGCCAGCCCCATCGTGCCGGCGAACACCACCACGCCGATCAGCAGCGTCACGACCTTGAAGCGGGTGGCGAAACGCAGCACCGGCAGGTAGGCGCGCTGCAGCGGCGAGCGCAGCTCCTTGGCCTCCGCCTTCTCCCGCTGCGCCCTGGCCTCCTCCGGCGTCAGCCCGCGCGTCCCGAGGAACCAGTAGGCCAGCACCGGCACCACCGTCAGCGACACCACCAGCGAGGCCAGCAGCGCCACCGTCACCGTGATCGCGAACGGCGCGAACAGCTCGCCCACCATGCCGCCGACGATCGCGATCGGCGCGAACACCGCCACCGTGGTCAGCGTCGACGCCGTCACCGCGCCCGCCACCTCGCGCACGCCCGTCAGGATCGCCGACCGCCTGGCCTCGCCGTAGCTGAGATGCCGCTTGATGTTCTCCAGCACCACGATCGAGTCGTCCACCACCCGGCCGATCGCGATCGTCAGCGCGCCCAGCGTCAGCATGTTGAGCGAGTAGTCGCCCAGCCACAGCACCAGCAGCGCGATCACCACCGACAGCGGGATCGACACCGCCGTCACCAGCGTGGAGCGCACCGACAGCAGGAACACCAGGATGACCAGCACCGCGAACACCAGGCCGAGGATGCCCTCGGTGGTGAGGTTCTCGATCGACTCCTCCACGTACGGGGCCTGGTCGAAGACCACCTCGATCGCGGTGTCGGAGCCGTCGCCGAGCGCGCGGGTCAGCTCGGGCAGCTTCTCGCGCACCTCGTGGGAGATCGCCACCGCGTTGCCGTCGGGCACCATGGTGACCGACACGCCCAGGCTCGTGTGGCCGTCGGTGCGGGTGATCGTGGTGGCGTCGGACAGGCCGCGCTCCACGGTCGCCACGTCGCCGAGCTTGACCGGCTTCGGCGCGCGCTGCTGCACGGCCTGCTGCGGCGCCTGCGGCTGCTGCGCGTTCTGAGCCTGCTGCTGCTGCGGCTGGGCCTGGGGCTGCGGCTGGGCGGGCGTGAGGTAGAGGTCGCGGATGTCCTCGACCGACTCGACGCGCGTGCCGACCTGGACGGTCAGCGACGTGCCGTCCTCCACCAGCGAACCGGCCGGGACCGGCGTGCCGTTGGCGCGCAGCGCCTCGGGGATCTGCGCCGCCGACACCCCGGCCAGCGCCATCTTCCCCAGATCCGGCGTGATCGTCACGACCTCGTCGCGGGTGCCGGTCACCTGCGCCTCGCGCACGCCGTCGACGGCCCGCAGCTCCGGCAGCACGATGCCGCGCAGCTTGTCGGCCATCTCCCGCGGGTCGCCGCCGTCGCCCACCGCCAGCACCAGCACCGGGATGTCGTCGGTGCTGCCCGCCACGACCTGCGGCTCCACGTTCGCCGGGAGCTGGCCGCCGATCCGGTTGACCGCCTGCTGCATCCGGCTGATCGACGCGTCGACGTCGGTGCCGTACTCGAAGGCGACCTGGATCTGCGCCAGCCCCTCCTTCGACGTCGAGGTCATCGACTCCATGCCGTCGAGCCCCTGGAAGGAGTCCTCCAGGGGCTCGGTGACCTGTTCTTCCACGATGTCCGGCGACGCGCCCGGATAAGCCGCCACCACGAAGGCGCCGGGAAAGCTCAGCGACGGCAGCAACTGCTGCTTCAGCTGCGGGATCGTGAACAGGCCGAAGGCGCTGAGCACGACCGCGATCAAGATCACTAGACTGCGGTTGGCAAGGCTCAACCGGGCGAGTGCGGTCATGGAGTCGGTTCCCTTCAAGATTTCGGCCCCAGACTAACACTTCGCCTTGGACGAATATTTAACGTCGCACGACGTTCCTGATAACCTTCTCAGGAAAGCGAGAGGTGTACGTGAACGACGAACGCGACGATCTGATCCACCAGATCATGCAGATCCAGCGCGACCTCGGCCGGGCCCTCGCCCGCCACCAGTCGCCGCTGTTCTCCTCCAACCTCACGATGCGCCAGCTCAAGGTCATCATGCTCGTCGCCGCCAACGGCTCGGCCACCGGCCAGGACCTCTCCCACAACCTCGGCGTCACCCTCGGCACCGTCACCGGCCTCGTCGACCGCCTGGTCGCCCACGGCCTGGTCAGCCGCCACGAGGACCCCCACGACCGGCGCGTGCGCCGGGTCGAGCTCACCCCCGCCGGCCGCACCCTCATCGAGGAGATCAACGACGCCGGCCTCAAGCAGTACCGCCGGATCATGAACCACCTCGACACCGAGACGCTCCGCTGCCTGCACCACGTGACCGTCCGCCTCCACGAAGCCGCCGCCGAGCTGCATCGGGCGTCGTAGCGGGGGTTTCCTCCGTAGGGGAGATCGCGACCCCCGCCCGGCGCCTTTACAATGTAGATCAGCTGGTCAGGCGGGACAGCGACGACGGCAGCTCACCCTCGCAGGCCACCGTCAGCCGGCGCGTCGCCCGCGTGATCGCCACGTACAGGTCCTGCGCCCCGTTCGGCGACTGGGCCAGGATCGCGGCGGGATCCGCCACGATCACCGCGTCGAATTCCAGCCCCTTGGCCCTCGTCACCGTCAGCACCGTCACCGGCGCGTCCAGGTCCTGCCCGGGGAACAGCGCCGCCGCCCGCCCGTACAGCGTGTCCGGGACCACCACGCCCACCCGGCCCTCGCCGATCGCCGCCAGCTCCTCGCGGGCCAGCTCCGGCAGGTCCGCCAGCCCCGCCCGCACCGCTCGGGGAGGCGCGCCGCCGTCGCGCACCGAGCGCGGCGGCGTCAGCGACGGGTCGATCGCCGCCAGCACGTCCGCCGCCACCTCCATGATCTCGGCCGGGGTGCGGTAGTTCACCTCCAGCCGCTCCTCCCGCCAGCGGCCCTCCAGGTACGGATCCAGCACCTCGCCCCACGAGCGGGCCCCCGCCGCCGAACCCGTCTGCGCGAGGTCGCCGACCACCGTGAGCGACTTGGCCGGCACCCGGCGCATCACCAGCCGCCAGGCCATCGCCGACAGCTCCTGCGCCTCGTCCACGATCACGTGCCCGTACGCCCAGGTGCGGTCCCGCGCCGCCCGGTCGGCCGTCGTCAGCTCGGACCCGTCGTCGGCGTGCCGCTCGGCCAGCACGTCGGCCCGTTCGAAGATGCCCTCCTCCAGCACGCCGGTGGTCTGCAGCACCTCCCGGGCGAACAGGTGACGCTCGCGCAGGTCCTCCTCCGCCCGGCGGCCCGCCGCCCGCGCCGCCGAGTCGTCCTGGCCCAGCAGCTCGGCCGCCTCGTCGAGCAGCGGCACGTCACCGGCCGTCCAGGCGGCGCCGGCGGGCCGCACCAGCGCCCGCCAGTCCAGGTCCGGCGGGCACAGCGCCTCCAGCGTCTCCGGCGAGGACAGCAGCTCGCCGATCAGCCGCGACGGCGTCAGCTCCGGCCACAGCGCGTCGAGCGCCTCCCGCACCTCCGGCTGCGCCCACAGCCGCTCCGACGCCACCGCCAGGTCGATCTCGTCCAGGTCGGACTCCAGGTCCAGCGGCCCGGCCAGCTCCGGGTCCTCCAGCTCCATCTCCGCCAGGCGCAGCCCCTCCTCCAGCGCCCGCGCCTCGGCCCTGGCCAGCTCCTTGAGCATCTCCGTCACGTACAGCTTGCGTGCCATGTTGTGCGTCAGCCGCACCGCGCGCGCCCGCGCCCGGTGCCGGGCGCAGGTCTCGTGCGGGACCCGCAGCCGCAACCCGTCGAGCTCCACCACCAGCTCGCCGTCCGGCACCCGCTGGCGATCGCGCACCGCCGCGGCCACCACCCCGGCCATCCGGATGTCGCCCTTGACGACCGCGGCCGCCGGCGGGTCGGCGGCCGTCGCACGCACCCCCGGGAACAGCTCGCCGAGCGTCGCCATCACCACCTGCGTCTCCCCCAGCGACGGCAGCACCTGGCCGATGTAGCGCAGGAACATCGCGTTCGGGCCGACCACCAGCACGCCGCGCCGCTCCAGCGTGTCGCGGTGGGTGTAGAGCAGGTAGGCGGCGCGGTGCAGCGCCGCCACCGTCTTGCCGGTGCCCGGCCCGCCCTGCACCACCAGCGCGCCCTGCAGCGAGGCGCGGATCACCCGGTCCTGCTCGGTCTGGATGGTGGCCACCACGTCGCCCATGCGGCCGGTGCGGCCCCGGCGCAGCGCCGCCAGCAGCGCCGCCTCCCCCACCAGCGTGCGGCGCTCGCCGTCGCTCATCCCCTCCAGGTCGAACACCTCGTCGTCCAGCCCCGTGACCGTGCGGCCCCGCAGGTGCAGGTGGCGGCGGCGCACCAGCGAGCCGGGGTCGGTGGCGGTGGCCAGGTAGAACGCGCGCGCGGCCGGAGCCCGCCAGTCGATCAGCACCGCCGAGCCCTCCTCGTCGCGCAGGCCGATCCTGCCGACGTAGACGCTCCGGCCGTCGCGGTCGTCGACCCGGCCGAAGCACAGCCCGCGCTCCACCCCGTTCAGCTGCGCCAGGCGGCGGGCCTGCGACGTGGCCAGCGCCTCGCGCTCGACCATGGCCTGGCGGGTGCCGCCGCCCCGGGCGTGCACGGCGCGCAGCGCCGACTCCGCCCGCTCCCTGGCGGAGTCGAGCCTGCCGTAGAGGCCCGACACGACCCGCTGTTCGGTGTCAAGGGCCGCGGCGAGAGCATCTTGACGATTATCCATCAAGTGGTATACTCCTTACGGGAGACGTGTGGAGACTGCCTTAAGCGTCGAGCAGTCGAGCTTACCTCCCGTCGGCGTGCGCGGCAACGCCTCCCTGCCGACCGCCTCCGCCGGGCCGCGTGCTAGCTTGCCGATCATGCCTGACTACCTGCAGAGCCTGTTCTCCCTCGCCGGGCGGCGCGCGCTGGTCACCGGCGGCAGCTCCGGCATCGGCTACGCCATCGCCGAGGCGCTCGGCCGCGCCGGCGCCGAAGTGGTGATCGTCGCCCGCGGCAAGGCCGGGCTCGACCGCGCCGCCGAACGGCTGCGCGGACACGGCGTCACCGCCGCCACGATCGTGGCCGACCTCGGCGACCGCGAGGCCGTGCGCCGCGTGTGCGAGCAGGCCGGCCACATCGACGTGCTGGTCAACGACGCGGCCAACAACATCCGCAAGCCCATGGCCGAGCTGACCGAGGACGACTACGCGCAGACCATCGCGGTCAACCTGACCGCCCCCTACCTGCTCGGGCAGCACTACGGGCCGCTCATGGCCGCACGCGGCTGGGGCCGCGTCATCAACATCGGCTCCCAGCAGAGCGTCCGCGCCTTCGGCGACAGCGGCGTCTACGGCGCCGCCAAGGCCGCGCTCGCCGGCCTCACCCGCTCCCAGGCCGAGGCATGGTCCGCCCAGGGAGTGTCGGTCAACACGATCATCCCCGGATTCGTCCTCACCCCGCTGACCGAGCCCGCCCAGGCCATCCCCGGCCGCATCGAGCAGATGGCCGCCCGTCACATGGCCGGCCGCAACGGCGTCCCCCAGGACTTCGCGGGCGCCGCGGTGTTCCTGGCGAGCGACGCCGCCGCGTTCGTCACCGGCCACCTGCTGTACGTCGACGGCGGCTTCTCGGTCCACTGACCCGGCGCCTTTACAAAGTAGATCACTTGACTCAGCCTCGACGGGTTCATCGCCCGGCCCGACGGCGACCTCGACTGGCTCGTCAGCAGGGGCGAGGCCGCCGGCGGCGACCTCGGCTACCAGGAGTTCACCGACGGCGTCGACACCGTCGTCATGGGCCGCGGCACGTACGAGACCAGGCTGGGCTTCGACCCCTGGCCGTACGAGGGCATGCGCGTCGCCGTCCTCAGCACCACCCTGGAGCAGGACGCCGACCCGCGTGTCACCGTCTACCGCGACCTCGGCTCCCTCGTGCGCGGCCTGGCCGCCCACGGCACGAAGAGCGTCTACGCCGACGGCGGCCAGGTCATCAGGACGTTCATGCGGGCCGGATGATCGACAACCTCACCATCACCACCGTGCCGGTGCTGATCGGCACGGGCGTGCCGCTGTCCGGCCCGCTGGAGGAGGACGTCGCGCTGACCCACCGGTCCACGCGGGTGCTCGGCGCGGGCGTCGTCCAGTCGACCTACGCCGTCGACCGGTGACCCTTCACCGGCCGGCCGCGCGGGGAACATCCGCGGCCTCCCCGTGGTTACATGACTCGTGGCCGGTGTGCCCAGTGTCCCCGGGCCTCACCTATCGCCTTCGCGGACTACCGTACGGCTGGAGCCGCGTTGAGCCTTTCGCCGAGAGGCGACACGCACACCGGTACGCACACGTATGGCTGAAGGCCCCCGCCGACCCGGCGGGGGCCTTCGCCGTTCCACGACCGTCACAGGGGACTGGCATCCTGTACGGGTGCGACAGGTGACCGTCCTCGGCAGTTGTGGTGCGTTCCCCGAGCCGGGCCGTGCCTGCAGCGGGTTCGCGGTGGACTGGGACGGTTACCGGCTGCTGCTCGACCTGGGCTACGCCACGCTGCCGCGCCTGCTCGCGCACTGGCCGGACGGCGCGGTTGACGCGGTCGTCGTCACCCACGAGCACCCCGACCACTGCGTCGACCTGCACGGGTTGTTCCGGATGCGTTTCTACGGCGACCCCGGTGGCCCACGGCTGCCGTTGTACTGCCCGCCGGGCGTGCTCGACCGGATCGGCGGGCTGGAGCCCGACGCCGACCTCCACGCGGTCTTCGATGTGCGTCCGCTGCCGGGCGGTCACCGGGTGGGGCCGTTCGCCCTCACGGGATTGTCGCTGCCGCACTATGTGCCCAACGCCGGCATCCGCCTGGAGGCCGACGGGGTCGTCCTGGCCTACACCGGCGACACCGGTCCGACTCCCGCGCTCGCCGAACTCGGGCGCGACGCCGACCTGTTCATCGTCGAGGCCACCGACCGCGACGGCGAGGCCGACCGCCCCACGCGCAATCTGCTCGCCTCCGCGGAGGCCGGTCAGTGGGCCCGCCGCGCATCCGCCCGCCGGTTGATGCTCACCCACTTCTGGCCGGGCAACGACCGGGCCGCCGCCGTGGCCGCCGCCCGCGAGGAGTTCGGCGGTGAGGTGTTCGCGGCCGAGGAAGGACTCACCGTCCCGCTCGGGGGAAACTGATCAACGAGCGAGGGCCGGTGCTCGGGGGCTCAGGTCGGGGTGACCGTGAGGTCCGCCGGACGATCGGAGCGGGAGCCGGGCTCGGTCAGCGGGGCGAAAAGGGCGCCCAGCTTGTTCACCGTCTCGGGGATGATCCAGTAGTAGACCCAGGTGCCGCGCCGCTCGCTGCCGATCAGGCCGGCGGTGCGCAGCACCTTCAGGTGGTGGCTGATGGTGGGCGCGGTCAGGTCGAAGGCGTCGGTCAGGTCGCACACGCAGGCTTCGCCGCCGGCGTGGGAGCCGATCATGGACAGCAGGCGCAGGCGGACCGGATCGGCCACCGCCTTGAGCAGGACGGCCAGCTCGGCGGCGTCGCCTTCGCTGAGCGGCCGGCGGGCGATCGGCGCGCAGCACGTCCCGGCCTGAGCGTCCTGGCTGCTTCGGGCGAGGGGCAGGGTGGTGGCGGTCATGCGGAAGCCTCCGGGCCTGACTGGTGTTTCGATGTTCGTCTAAATGATAGGCGGTGGTAGAGGGTCAGCGCCGCGGCGGCGGTCAGGCAGGTGAAGGCGACGCCGGCCATGACCCATCCGTAGCCGGCGGCCTGGGCCAGGGCCAGGGCTGCGGCCGGGCTCACGGCCTTGGCCAGGGCGGCGGGCAGGGCCAGGCGGCCGGACAGGCTGGCGTAGGCGGTGGTGCCGTAGCGTTCGGTCAGCAGGTGCGGCTTGGTGATGGTGGCCACGCCGAAGCCGAGCCCGAACATCAGCACCGCGGCGACGGCGCCCGCGGTGGTGGCGCCGATCAGCGGCAGCGCGGCGGCGCCCACGGCTTGCAGGGCGAAGATGGCGGCGGCGATCAGCGCGGCGGGCAGGCGGCGCTGCAGCCCGGTGGTGATCAGCCGTCCGGTGACCGACAGCACGCCGAGCAGCCCGGCCACGCCGGCGGCCAGCAGCGGCGGGTGGCCGAGGTGGATCAGATAGGTGATGAGCAGGACCGAGATGGTGGCCGTGCCGGCGCTGTGCAGGGTGAAGGCGGCGGCCAGCAGCGAGAAGGCCGCCTGGCGGGTGGCGGCGCGCACCAGCGCCGCCCGCTCGCCGGCCCCGGCCTGGGCCGAGTCACTCGCGTCCGACGGAGAAGGCTTCCCCGTCCGGGGACGGCCCACGGCCAGGAGGTGCAGCGGAATGGCCGCCGCGCCGTAGACGACGCCGAGGATGATCAGGGCCTGGCGCCAGCCGTACGCCTGGACCAGCGCGCCGGTCACCGGCATGAAGATGGAGGAGGCGAACCCGGCCACCACGGTGACCGCGAGCAGCGCCGTGGCGCGGGCCGGGGCGGCGAAGCGGGCGACGATCACGGCGAAGGCCGCCTCGTACAGCACCATGGCCGCGGCGACGCCGATGAGGACGAACACCGCGTACAACTGGGCCACGGTCCGCACCTGCGACCAGGCCAGCAGCGAGACGGCGCCCAGCACCGAGCCCGCCGTCATCAGGGCGCGGCCGCCGCGCGCGTCCAGCCAGCGGCCCGCCACCGGCGCGCCCAGCGCCGCGATGAGCACCGAGACCGTCAGCGCGAGCGAGACCCGCGAGGGGTCGGCGGCCAGGTCGCGGCTCATCGGCGTGAGCAGCACCGGGAAGCTGTAGTACAGCACGCCGAACCCGAGGGTCTGGGTGAGGGCCAGCGCCGCCACCAGGGGCCACCCCCTGCCCAGGCCGCGGCCGGGCGCGGGGCGGGCACCGCTCTCTCCGCCGGCCGAGGCGGCGGAGAGAGGATCGACGGCCGGCATAAGCGCTCCTTGGAAAAGAGGCGGTCGTCGGGGATCAGCCGCAGCAGCCGCCGCCCTGCGAGGCTCCGGCGGTCGCCAGCGGCAGCGGACTGCCTAGCAGGCCGCCGCTGATCCCGGTGGCCAGGCCGAGGCGCTGCTCCTGGGCCTCGGCCAGGCTGGAGGAGCACACGCCGGTCTCGGGCAGGTCGAGACGCACGTCCCGGGCGGCCTCCCAGTCGCCGGCCAGCGCGGCGACGACCGAGCGGGCCTGCTCATAGCCGGTGGCCAGCAGGAAGGTGGGGGCGCGGCCGTAGCTCTTGACCCCCACCGCGTAGTAGCCGTCCTCCGGGTGCGCGAGCTCGTCGGCGCCGTGCGGCGGCACGGTGCCGCAGGAGTGCGCGTTCGGGTCGATCAGCGGCGCCAGCGCCCGGGTGGAGCCGAGGACCGCGTCCAGGTCCAGGCGCAGCTCGCTCGCGATGGCGTGGTCGGGACGGTAGCCGGTGGCGGCCACGATCCGGTCGGCGGTGACGGCCTGCTCGGCGCCGGACGGATCGCGGCTGATCACCCGCGCCCGCGCGCCGTCGCGTTCGACGGCGTGCGTGAAGAAGCCGGTCAGCAGGCGGATGCGGCCGGAGGTGACGTGGGCGTGCAGGCGGGTGCCGAGCGCGCCGCGGGCGGGCAGCGCGTCCGCCTCGCCGCCGCCGTAGGTACGGCCGGCGTCGCCTGCGCGGATGGCCCAGGTGATCGGGGTGTCGTCGAGCTGGGCGAGCGCGAGCAGCGTGGTGGCGGCCGAGTGCCCGGCGCCGACCACCAGGACATGCTTGCCGGCGTACCGTTCGCGATCGGCGCCGAGCACGTCAGGCAGCGCGTGGTCGACCAGGTCCGCCGCGTCGGCCTCGCCGTGGGCGGGCAGGCCGGACGCGCCGAGCACATTCGGGGTGGCGTAGGTGCCGGAGGCGTCGACGACCGCACGGGCGTGCAGCTCGCCGCCGCCGGCCAGCCGGATCAGGAACGGCGCCCGCTCGCGGCCCGCCGTGCGGACCCGGTCGTAGCCGAGTCTGCTGATCGCGCTCACCTTCGCGCCCGTACGGATCCGGTCGCCGAAGAGCTTGGCCAGCGGCGCGAGATAGTCGTCGATCAGCTCGGTCCCGGTGGGCAGCCACTCGGGGTCGGGGGCGCTCCAGCCATCGGCTTCCAGCAGGCGGCGGGCGGCTGGGTCGATGTCGTACTTCCACGGGCTGAACACCCGCACGTGTCCCCACTGGGCCACCGAGGCGCCCGCCTGCTCACCGGCCTCCAGCACCACGAAATCGAGGCCCCGTTCGGCCAGGTGGGCCGCCGCGGCCAGCCCGACCGGGCCCGCGCCGACGACCGCGACGGGCAGGTCGTCGGACCGCACGGCCTGCGCACTCGGCTGGAGTTCGACGGCGGTGGGACCGCAGCATCCGCTCATGGTGCTTCTCCTCATGGTTCCGCGGGCCGCGACGGTCCGCGCTGTTTTGACAGTTGTCGAAGTAGCTTCTCCGACAGGATGGCCGACAACTTAGAGACATGTCAAATTAGAGGCACATCTAATCAGTACGTACCCGGAAGCGGTCCGTTCACGCGCCCGGCAGCGCTGGCGTCACCCGCCTGGATGGGAGAAAGTGGGGCAAGATCGGCATTCTTGGAGGAGGCGACTGTGCGACTCGGATTCAGCATCGGCACCCTCGGGCCCGTCGCGGCCACCCACGAGGCCCAGCTCTCGCTCGTCCGGGAGGCCGAGCGGCTCGGCTACGACTCGGTGTGGGCGTCGGAGGGGTACGGGGTGGACCCGGCCACCACGCTGGCCTGGCTCGCGGCCGGGACCGAGCGGATCCGCCTGGGCACCGGGGTGCTCCAGGCGACCGGCCGCACCGCCATCGCCGCCGCCATGGCCGCGGCCACCGTGGACCGCCTGTCGGACGGCCGGTTCCTGCTCGGGCTCGGCGCCTCGGGACCGCAGGTGGCCGAGGGCTGGCACGGCCACCCCTACCGGCGCCCGCTGGCCCACCTGCGCGACTACGTCGCCGTGGTCCGCACCGCGCTCGACGGCCGCCCCGTACGGCACGACGGGCCGGAGATCACGCTGCCGCTGCCCGGCAGCCGCGGCAAGGAGCTGACCATGCAGGCGGCGCCGGTGCAGCGGCCGCTGCCGATCCACCTGGCCGCCATGGGTCCCAAGGCGGCCGGGCTGGCGGGCGAGATCGCCGACGGCTGGCTGCCCATCCACTTCCCGCCGGAGCACGTGGCCGAGACCCTGGAGCACGTCCGTGCCGGGGCGGCCCGCGCCGGGCGCGACGCCTCCCGCGTCGAGGTCTCGCCCATGGTGATGGCCATGGTCGACGACGACGCCGACTACGCCCGCGACATGGTGCGGCCCATGCTGGCGCTGTACCTGGGCGGGATGGGCACGCGCGGGGTGAACTTCTACAACCGGCTGGCGCACCGGCTCGGCTTCGGGCCGGCCGCCGGGCGGGTCCAGGACGCCTACTTCGACGGCGACCTGGGTGCGGCCGTGGAGGAGCTGCCGGATGACCTGGTCGACGCCCTCACCCTGTGCGGCACCCCGGAGCGGGTGCGCGAGCGGCTGACCGCCTACCGCAAGGCGGGCGCGACCAGGCTGATCGTCGGCCTGAACGCGCCCACCCTGGAGGACCGCGCCGAGCAGCTCGCCTGGCTGGCGGAACTCGCCGCGTGACCCTCAGCTCCCGGCGGGAGCCGAGGGCAGCTCGCGCATCTTCGGGATCGGCGACCGCCACAGCACCACCATCGGCACCAGCGCCCCGATCACCGCCGCCACCAGCACCACCGGCCGCATCCCGAACGCCTCCCCGAGCAGCCCGGCCACCAGCGCGCCCACCGGCGCCGGCACCAGCCCCATCGCCCAGATGGTGGCGATCACCCGGCCGACCAGCTCGCGCGGCGCGGCCGACTGCAGCACCGTGATGTTGTTGACCACGAAGATCTGCGTGCAGAGCCCCACCAGCAGCTGCGACAGGCCCAGCGTGCCGAGCGCCAGCCACAGCGGCCCGCCGGCCAGCGGCACCAGGATGAGCGCGCTGTTGCCGATCACCGTGGACCAGAACATGGTCGGCCCCGGCCCGAACCCCTTCATCAGCCGCACCGACAGCCACGCCCCGGCCACCGCGCCGATCCCGCCGACCGCGAGCACCCCGCCGACCACCGCCGCCGGCAGGTCCACGACACCGAGCACGTACGGGATGTAGAGGGTCTGCAGGATGCCGATGTCGAAGAAGGAGTAGACGGCACTCGCGATCGCCAGCGGCCGGATGATCGGCTGGCTCATCACGAAACCGAACCCGGCCCGGATCGCCGAGATCATGCTGCCGCCGCTGTCCGGCGGGGGCGGGTCCTCCTTCTTGCGGATGAAGATCAGGCACAGCGCCGAGGCGACGTAGCTGATGACGTCGACCAGGATGATCAGCGGCGCGGAGCGGGCCGCCAGCAGCACCCCGGCCAGGCTGGGCCCGACCGCCTTGGACACCGAGTCGCTCAGCTGCAGCTTGCTGTTGCCGTCGCCCAGATGCTCGGGCGCCACCAGCAGCGGCAGGTACGACCGGTAGGCGATCTCGAACAGCACGCCGAACACGCCCATCACCAGGACGACCACGTACAGCCACCAGAGCGTGAGCATGTCCATCACGAACAGCAGCGGCACGGTGCAGAGCATGGCGGCGCGGATCACGTCGCTCCAGATCAGCACGGGCCGGCGCCGCATCCGGTCCACCCAGACGCCGACGACGAAGAACAGCACCATCGGCAGGCGGGCCAGCGCGCCGAGCACGCCCATCTCGGCGACGGAGGCGTTCAGCAGGAGGTAGGCGACGATGGGCATGGCCAGCACCGTCACCTGAGAGCCGACCAGGGACAGGCTCTCACCCGCCCATAACTTCAGGAAGTCCGGATTGCGCCACAGGGTGCCGGCGCGGTCAGTCGTCGGTGAGGCCATTGTCGATGCTGCTCCTTACCTCGGCGGCCGCCCGCGCGACCCGCGGCTCGTACATGACGGTGAAGCGCTCGCCGTGGATGGGCGAGATGCGCAGCCGCCCGGTCACGACGTCGCGCCAGCCCATGTCGTCGGGCGGCACGCCCTCGGCGGCGGGCGAGAACAGCAGCACGTCACCGTCGTAGGGGGCGTGCCGGTAGTAGCCGACGGCGTGCGCGTTGGCGCGGAAGACGGAGACGAAGCGGCGCGCCTGGCGCAGGTCGGCCGCGTCGGGCTGGAGAGTGTCGGCGCGGGCGGCGGCGTCGATGACGGCCAGCAGCCGCTCGTCGGGGTCCAGCCGGTGCAGCTCGTCCAGGTCGACCTGGACCCTGCCGCCCGCCAGGGCGTGGGTGAGCAGCACGGCGTCGTCCTCCAGCGAGGCGCGCAGCACCGGCTCGGCGGCGTCGGAGTAGAACAGCACCACCAGCGGCACCCGCTCGCCGCGCTCGCGCAGCCGGCGGGCGGTCTCCAGCGCGATGTTGCCGCCGATGCAGTAGCCGCCGAGCACGTACGGGCCCTGAGGGCGGACCCGCAGCAGGTGCTCGGTGTAGTCGTCGACCATCTCCTCCAGCGTCTTGTGCGGCTCCTCGCCGGGGGCGAGCCCGGCGGCCTGGACGGCGAGCACGGGCTGGTCGGCGCCGAGGTGGCGGGCGAGCGGCAGGTAGCGGAACACCTGGCCGCCCAGCGCGTGGAACAGGAAGATCGGGATCCGGTCGCCGGTGGGGCGCAGCGGCACGATCCGCTCGGGAACGCCGTCGTTGTCGTGCGGGCGGCGCAGCTCGGCGGCCAGCAGGGCCACGGTGGGGGCGGTGAGCACGGCCTGCAGCGGCACCTCGCGGCCCAGCTCCTTGCGCAGCCGCATGGTCAGCCGCAGCGCCAGGAGCGAGTGTCCGCCGAGGGCGAAGAAGTCGTCGTGCACGCCGACGGAGTCCACGCCGAGCGTCTCCTCCCAGGCGGTGGCCAGCCGGGCCTCGAACGGGTCGCGCGGCGGCAGGTACGGGGGCCGCCCGGCCTCGCCGGGCTCGGGCAGCGCGGCCCGGTCGAGCTTGCCGCTGGTGGTGACGGGCAGCTCGGCCAGCCGCACCCACGCCGACGGGATCATGTGATCGGGCAGGTGCCGCCGTAACGCGGCAGCCAGCTCGGCACCGGGATCCTCGGGCTGCGCGGGGTCGGCGGGGGTGTAGGGGACGACGTAGCCGACGAGGCGTTCGCCGCGCAGGACGACGGCGGCGGCGCGTACGGACGGGTGGGCGGTCAGCAGGGACTCGATCTCGCCCAGTTCGACCCGCTGGCCGCGGATCTTCACCTGGAAGTCGGTGCGGCCCAGGTACTGGATCTCGCCGGTGGGCAGCCAGCGGGCCACGTCCCCGGTGCGGTACAGGCGCGTGCCGGGCGGGCCGTACGGGTCGGGTACGAAGCGTTCGGCGGTCAGCGCGGGCCGGTTGACGTAGCCGCGGGCGAGCTGGACGCCGCCCAGGCACAGTTCGCCCGGCGTGCCGACCGGCACCCGGCGGCCCTCGGCGTCGAGCACCTCCAGGCGGGTGTTGGCGACCGGCCCGCCGATGGGGATCACGGTCTCGCCCGGCTGGCAGGCGTGCCAGGTCACGTCCACGGCCGCCTCTGTCGGGCCGTACAGGTTGTGCAGCTCCGTGCCGGGCATCCGCTCGTGGAAACGCGCGGCCAGCTCCGGGGAGAGCGCCTCGCCCGAGCAGATGACCCGCCGCAGCGGCGGCAGCTCGGGCTCGTCCAGGAACACCTCCAGCATCGACGGCACGAAATGCGCCACACCGGCGCGGTGCCCGGCGGCGAGGGCGGCCAGGCGGGCGCTGTCGCGGTGGGCGCCGGGCTCGGCGACGACCATCCCGGCGCCGGTGATGAGCGGCCAGAACAGCTCCCACACCGACACGTCGAACGACAGCGGCGTCTTGTGCAGGACCCGGTCCTCGCCGGTCAGCGGGAAGGTCTCTTGCATCCACCGCAGCCGGTTGACGATCGCCCGATGCGACACCCCCACCCCCTTCGGACGTCCCGTCGACCCCGACGTGAAGATCACGTACGCGAGCGCGTCCGGATGGACGGCGACCTCCGGCGTCGTGTCGGGGGCGGGACCGTCGAGAGGCAGCACCACCACCCCGGCGGGCAGACCGGCGTCGGACGACGGCGGGTCGCCGTCGGTGAGGACGATGCGGGCGCCGGCGTCCTCGATCATGTGGGCCAGCCGTTCCGGTGGCAGGCCGGGCTCCAGCGGGAGGTAGGCGGCGCCCGCGCCGAGCACGCCGAGCAGCGCGGGCAGGAGGCCGGGGCCGCGGTCCAGGTGGAGCCCGACCACGTCCCCGGGACAGGTGCCGGCGGCGGCCAGCCGGGCGGTGACGGCGCGGGCGCGGGCGGCCAGCTCGCGGTAGGTGATCCAGGTGCCGTCGTAGCAGACGGCCGGCGCGGTGGGGGTGCGGGCGGCCTGCGCGGCGAACAGCTCCGGGAGGGTCGCCTCCGGGTACGGCCGCGCGGTGGCGTTCCACCGGCCGATCTCCCCGGCGTCCGCCGTCAGGAACGGGTCCGCCCGGCGCGGATCGGCGGCGCTCGTGGTGGCCAGGCGCAGGGCCGTCAGGTAATGGCCGCCGACGCGGGCGATCTGCGCGGCGCCGAACTGGGCCCGGTCGTAGGTGATGACCAGGTCGAACCCGCCGTGCTCGCGCGAGCGGGTGAACGCGGCGGTGAACGGCAGGTCGGTCTGCTCGAAGAACTCCTGGCCGACGATCTCGGCGCCGGGCATGCCGCGGTAGACGTGGAAGTCGCGGTAGTCGAAGAGCGCGTCCAGCATCGGCGAGCGCCCGGACAGCCGCTGGATCTCGAAGAGCGGGAACTGCCGGTGCGGCAGCAGCGCCACCTCGGCGTCGAACACCCGGCGCACCAGCTCACCCCAGGTGGGCGCGGCCGTGTCGAGGCGCAGCGGCACCGTGTTGAGGAAGAGGCCGAGCACCTCCTCTCCCGCCTCGCTCTCCGGCCGGCTGTGCGTGACCAGGCCGGTCATCACCTCGTCCTCGCCAGTGACCAGAGCCAGCACCCGCAGGTGGGCGGCCAGCATGACGGTGCGCACCGGGACGGCGAGCTCGCGGGCCACCTCGGTCACGCGGGCGAGCAGGGCGGGTTCCAGCGGCAGGCGCAGCACCTCGACGCCGTCGCCGTCCCGGTGCTCGGGCAGCCGCGGCAGCCGCGTGTCCGGCGCGTCGTCCACCCGGGCCTGCCAGAAGTCACGGGTCTGGGCGCAGGCCACGACGGCGCGCTCGCGGGCCACCAGGTCGCGGAAGGCCGCGGCGGGCGGGGTCACCGGCAGCGGCTCCCCGGCCAGGCGGGCGTGGTAGCGGCGGAACAGCTCGGTGACGAGCGTGGCCACGCTCCACCCGTCGAGGATGGCGTGGTGGAAGCTCAGGCTGAACGCGAACAGCTCGCCGGGCAGCAGGTGCGCGTGCGCGCGGGCCAGCGGCGGCCGCGACCAGTCGAAGGGGCGCCGTTTCTCCTCCTCCGCCCAGCGCGCCACCCGTTCGTCCGCGTCCGGGACGCCCGACAGGTCGGTCACGGCGAACGGCAGTGTGGCCGAGCGGTGCACGAACTGCAGCGGCTCGCTGAACCCGGTCATGTCGATCGAGGTGCGCAGCACCGGGTGCCGGGCGGTCACCTCGGCCAGGGCGGCCTCGAACGCTTCCCGGTCGAACCGGCCGCGCAGCGTGATCGTGGTCAGGTCGTGGTAGGTGGCCGCGTCCGGCTCGTAGGCGCTGTGGTAGAGCATGCCCGCCTGGAGAGCGGCCAGGGGGTAGGCGTCCTCCAGGCCCCGGGCCCCGGTCGTGACAGTCATCGCGCCTCGCCTTCCAGCATCCGTGCCAGGTCCTCGGGGTCGAGCAGGCCGAACGGCGCCGCGGCCCGCGGTTCGGCGGCCGGCGTGGCCGGTTCCAGCCGGGCGGCCAGCTCTCTGACCGTCTGGTGCAGGAACAGCTGTTCCAGCCGTACGGCGTAGCCCGCCTCGCGCAGCCGGGAGACCACCTTGAGGCTGCGGATGGAGTCGCCGCCGACGGCGAAGAAGTTGTCGTGCGCCGACACCCGCGCGAGGCCGAGCACGCCCTGCCAGGCGGCGGCGACGGCCAGTTCAGCGTCGCCCTCCGGGTCGGCGTGGGCGGCCGGGTCGGGGGCGGACGGGTCGGGCAGCGCGTCGCGGTCGAGCTTGCCGCTGCGGTTGAGCGGCAGCGCGTCCAGGATCGTCAGCGTGGCGGGGACCAGGTGGCCGGGCAGCCGCTCGCGCAGCAGGGCGTGCCACCGCGCCGGGTCGTGCTCGCCGGGGTCCGGCACCACGTATCCGGCCAGTCGCAGGCCGGCCCCGTCGGCGACGGCCCGCGCGGCGGCGGCGCGGACGCCGGGCAGCGCCGACAGCGCGGCGTCGATCTCGCCCAGTTCGACCCGCATGCCGCGGATCTTGACCTGGTGGTCGGCGCGGCCCAGGTACTCGATCTCGCCGTCGGGCCGCCATCTGGCCAGGTCGCCGGTGTCGTACAGCCTGCCGCCGGGCGGGCCGTGCGGGTCGGGCGCGAACCGTTCGGCGGTCAGGGCGGGCCGGCCGACGTAGCCGCGGGCGAGCTGGACGCCGCCGATCCACAGCGTGCCGGGGACGCCGACGGGCACCCGGTTCATGCGCTCGTCGAGGATCTCCAGGCGGGTGTTGGCGACCGGCCCGCCGATGGGGATCACGGTCTCACCCGGCTGGCAGGCGTGCCGGGTGACGTCCACGGCCGCCTCCGTGGGGCCGTACAGGTTGTGCAGCTCCGTGCCGGGCATCCGCTCGTGGAAGCGGGCGGCCAGCTCCGGGGGCAGCGCCTCGCCCGAGCAGATGACCCGCCGCAGCGGCGGCAGGCCGGGTTCGTCGAGGTAGGCGTCGAGCATGGACGGCACGAAGTGGACGGTGCTGACGTCCCCGGCGCCGAACAGGCGGGTCAGGTAGCCGGGGTCGGCGTGCCCGCCGGGATCGGCGACCACCATCCCGGCGCCGGTGATGAGCGGCCAGAACAGCTCCCACACCGACACGTCGAACGAGAACGGCGTCTTGAACGCCACCCGGTCCTCGCCGGTCAGCGGGAAGGCGTCCTGCATCCACCGCAGCCGGTTGACGATCGCCCGGTGCGACACCCCCACCCCCTTCGGACGTCCCGTCGACCCCGACGTGAAGATCACGTACGCGAGCGCGTCCGGATGGACGGCGACCTCCGGCGTCGTGTCGGGGGCGGGCTCCGTGAGGGGGGTCGCGTCGAGGAGGACGGGGGTGATGCCGGAGGGCAGGAGGGCGTGGTGGGTGGTGCTCGTGATCGCGAGACGGGCGCCCGAGTCGGACAGCATGGCGGCGAGCCGGGCCGGCGGGTGGTCCGGCTCCAGCGGCAGGTAGGCGGCGCCGGCGGCGATCACCGCGTGCACGGCGACCACCAGGTCCGGCCCGCGTTCCAGGCACACGCCGACGACCCGGTCGGGTCCGGCGCCGAGCGCGCGCAGCGTGCGGGCCAGCCGGTCGACCCGGACGGTGAACTGCTCGTAGGTGAGCCACTCCTCCCCGTGGCGCACGGCGGGGGCGTGCGGGGTGCGCGCCGCCTGGTCCGCCAGCAGGCCGGCGAGCGTCGCGCTCTCGTACGGGGTGGCGGTGTCGTTGGCCCGCAGGACCGTCTCCAGCTCTCCGGGCGTGAGCAGCGGCACCTCGCTCACGGGACGCCCGGGCGCGGCCACCGCCCGGGTGAGGAAGGCGCGGAAGTGGTCCGCGAACCGCTCCATCCGGTCGTGGTCGAACACGTCGGTGGCGTAGTGCAGCACCCCCGTCAGCCCGTCACCGGCCTCCTCGATCACCAGGTGCAGGTCCGCCTGGGTGACGCCGGGGTCGATGTCCAGGGTGCGCAGCGACACCCCGGCCGCCTCGGGCGGGGCGGGCGGCACGTTCTGGTAGGCGAGCATCACCTGGAACAGCGGGTTGCGGGCCAGGTCGCGCTCCTCGGCCAGCTCCCGCACCAGCACCTCGAACGGCAGCTCGGCGTGGTCGTGCGCGTCGAGCACCCGTTCCCTGGTGCGCCGGACCAGCTCGCCGAAGCCGGGGTCGCCGGACAGGTCGCCGCGCAGCACCAGCGTGTTGAGGAACAGTCCGGCCAGTTCCTCGACGTCCGGGTGCGCCCGGCCGGACACCGGCGTGCCGATCGGGATGTCGTCGCGTCCGGTGTAGCGGGCCAGCACCGCCTGCAGCGCCGCCAGCAGCACCATGAACGGCGTCGCCTGCCGCTCCGCCGCGAACTCCCGCACCGCGGCGACGGTGTCCGCGTCGATGCCGAACGTCAGCCTGCGGCCCGCCATGCCCGCCGGCCCGTGCCGGTGCCGGTCCGCGGGCAGGTCCAGGGTGGCGGGCAGCCCGGCGAGGGTGTCCTTCCAGTACGCGAGATCGTCCGTACGTTCGCCGGCCCGGCGGCGGTGCCAGGCGGCGAAGTCGCGATAGCCGGCGGGCAGGGCGGGCAGGTCCGGCGGGGTGCCGGTGACGCGGGCCCGGTAGAGCTCCATGAGGTCGCGCAGCAGGATCGACAGGCTCCACCGGTCGGCGCTCACGTGGTGCAGGGTCAGGAACAGGTCGTGCTCCTCCCGGCTCCGCCTGACGAGGACGGCTCTGGCGAGGGGGCCGGTGGCGAGGTCGAACCGGTGGCGGGCCTCCCGGCGCCCGATCTCGTCCTCGTCCGTCCCGCCGGGAGCGGGGAGGGGGCGGACGGCCAGGCGGGGTCTGCGGGTGCCCTCTTGGAGGTGCGGTTCGCCGTCGGCGCCGGTGATGACGAGGCGGAGGGCGTCGTGCCGGTCCACCAGGTCGTCGAAGGCGGCGGCCAGCGCCTCGACGTCGAGCGGCCCGGTCAGGCGTTCGGCCCAGGCCACGTTGTAGGCGGGGTTGCCGGGATCGAGCTGGTCCAGGAACCACAGGCGGGCCTGGGCGTGCGACGGCTCCACCGGCCCTTCGGCGGCGGGGATGGAGGCGGCGTGCGCCGAGGTCAGCAGGGGGGCCAGCCCGGCGATGGTCGGCGTCTCGAAGCAGCGGCGCAGCGTCACCCGCGCGCCGAACTCCTCCCGCATCCTGACCACGAGCCGCATCGCCAGCAGGGAGTGGCCGCCGAGGGTGAAGAAGTCGTCGTCCACGCCGATCCGGTCCCTGCCGAGCAGGCCGGTCCAGACGGCGTGCAAGGTGTGCTCCTCCGGCGTGCGCGGCGGCCGCTGCTCGCGGGCCTCTTCCGGCGGGGGCGGCGGGAGGGCCTTGCGGTCGAGCTTGCCGCTGGGCAGCACCGGGAAGCCCTCCACCGTCACGAACGCGGCCGGGATCATCGCCTCCGGCAACCGCGCCCGCAGAAACCCCCTCAACGAACCAGGATCAACCCCCGAACCCGCACCAGGCTGGACATACGCCACCAGACCACGACCACCCGGAGCGTCATCACGCACCACCACCACCGCACGACCCACCCCCGGACACTCCCCCAGCACCGCCGCAACCTCATCCGGCTCGACCCGCACCCCCCGCACCTTCACCTGATCATCAACACGCCCCAGATACTCCAACTCCCCCGACGCACACCACCGCACCAAATCCCCCGTCCGATACAACCGCCCCCCACCACCACCGAACGGATCCGGCACAAATTGCTCCCCCGTCAACCCCGCACGACCGTGATAACCCCGAGAAACCCCCACCCCACCCAGCAGCAACTCACCCGGCACCCCCACCGGAACCGGACACAACCCCCCATCCACCACATACACCGACGTATTCGCCACCGGCGTGCCGATGGAGCCGCCTGCGTCGCCCGTGACCCGGTGCCCGGTGGACCACACGGTCGTCTCGGTCGGCCCGTACAGGTCCCACAGCTCGTCCGTCACCTTCAGGAGCCGGGCGGCGAGCCCGGCGGGCAGCGCCTCGCCCGTGGAGATGATCCGGGGGACGCGGGCGGCGAGCGCGGGCAGCAGGCCCTCCAGCATGGACGGGGTGGCCTGGACGGTGTGCACGTCCCCGACCAGCCGGTGCACCCGCTCGATCTCGGCGGAGGAGGCCACCACGACGGTCCCGCCGGTGACCAGCGGGCCGAAGATCTCGATCATCGCGATGTCGAACGACACCGACGTCAGGAACAGGTACCGCTCCCCCGCCGCCGGGCCGGGCTCCTCGCGGACGTGTCCCAGCAGGCTGACCAGGCCGCGGTGCGGCACCACGACGCCCTTGGCCCGGCCGGTCGAGCCGGAGGTGTAGATCAGGTAGGCGGCCTGGTCCGGGTGCGCGCCCGTACCGAACTCCTCCCCGTCCGCGGGGAGGTCTTCGAGCAGCAGGCGGCCGGGCCGGTCGGGGAGGCGGGCCTGGAGTGCGGCCGTGGTCACGGCGAGCGCGGCCCCCGAGTCGGCGAGGATCCCGGCGAGCCGCTCCGGCGGGTAGCCGGGGTCCAGGGGGACGTAGCAGCCGCCAGCCTTGAGCACCCCGAGCAGGGCGGCGACCAGGTCCGGGGTGCGGGGCAGGCACACGCCCACCCGGGTCTCGGGGCCGACGCCGAGCCGCCGCAGCCGCGCGGCCAGGCGGGCCGCCTTCGCCTCCAGCTCCGCGTACGTCAGGACGCGGCCGTGCGCGTCGGCCACGGCGGGCGCGTCCGGGGTGCGGGCGGCCTGCTCGGCGACCAGCTCGTGCACGCCGCGTTCCGGGTACGGGAGAGCCGGGCCGTCGCCTGCCCGCAGGGTGCGCTCCTGTTCGTCGGCGGGCATGAGCGGAAGCTCCGACAGGCGCAGGCCGGGATCGGCGACGGCGGCTGCCAGCAGGGTGCGCAGGTGGCCGGCCAGGCGGGCCATCCGGTCGTCGTCGAACAGGTCGGTGGGGTAGTCGAGCACGCACAGCAGCCGGCCGTCGGGGCGTTCCTCGACGATGAGGTCCAGGTCGAACATGGCGGTGCCGGGCCGCACGTCCAGCCGTTCCAGGCGCAGGCCGCGCGCGCCGCCGGGCAGCGGCGGGGTGTTCTGGTAGGCGAGCATCACCTGGAACAGCGGGTTCCTGGACAGGTCGCGGCCCGCCGACAGCTCCTCCACCAGGGTCTCGAACGGCGGGGCAGCGTGTTCGAACGCGCCCAGCGCCCGCTCCCGGGTGCGCTCCACCAGCTCGGTGAAGCTCGGGTCGCCGGACAGGTCGCCGCGCAGCACCACGGTGTTGAGGAACAGGCCGACGGTGTCGTCGAGCGACGGGTCGGGGCGGGCCGAGACGGGCGTGCCGATCGGGATGTCGGTCTGGCCGGTGTAGCGGGCCAGCAGCGTCTGCACGGCGGCGGCCAGCACCATGAACGGGGTGGCCCGGTGTCCGGCCGCCAGCGCGCGCACCCCGTCGGCGGTCGGCCGGTCCAGGTCGAACGGCAGCCTGCGGCCCGTGTTGTGGCGTACGGGCGGGCGGGGACGGTCGGCGGGCAGGTCGAGCACGTCGGGCAGCCCGGCGAGGGTCTCGCGCCAGTGGGCGAGGTCGCCGTCCCCGCCGGCGGGGCGCGACCGCTGCCAGGTGGCGTAGGCGGCGTAGCCGGTCGGCGCCGCAGGGAGCGGGTCGCCGGCGTGCAGCGCCAGCAGGTCGCGCAGCAGGATCGCCACGGACCAGCGGTCGGCCAGGATGTGGTGCAGGGTCAGGATCAGGCGGTGTTCCCGCTCGGCGACCCGGAGCAGGCGGGCCCTGGTGAGGGGGCCCGTGTCCAGGGCGAACCGGTGCCCGGCCTCGCCGAGGGCCGCCGCGTCCGCCTCGGCGGGGGTGACGTGTTCGACGGTGAGCGCGGGCCTGACGGGGCCGGGCGCCTGCCAGGGCTCGCCGTCCTTGAGCGTGACCACGTACCCGAGTACGGGGTGGCGGTCCACGAGCGCGTCGAACGCCGCCGCCAGCGCGGCGGCGTCCAGCGGGCCGTCGATCCGGTACGCCCAGGACAGGGTGTAGGCGGGGTTGCCGGGGTCGAGCTGGTCGACGACCCAGAGCCGGCGCTGCGCCTCGGTCAGCGGGGCGCCCAGCCGGGGGTCGGCGTGCGGGATCGCCGGAGTGGGCGGGCTCGGCCGGCGGCGGCCGAGGAGGCGGGCCTCGAGTGCGGCCCGCTGGTCCGGGCTGAGCGCGGCCAGGCGCTCGCGGATCCCTTCGGCGTCGCTCACCGCTCCTCCTCAAGAAGCTCCAGATCGGTCCCGAGCGCGTGCTCGAGTACGGCCAGCGCCTGCTCCTCGACGGTGGTGGCGTCGAAGCAGCGGCGCAGCGGCAGTTCCACGCCCAGTTCGTCGGAGATCCGGGCGATGAGGCGGACCACGAGCAGGGAGTGGCCGCCCAGCTCGAAGAAGTCGTCGCGCGCTCCGACGCGGTCCCGTCCGAGCAGGTCGGACCAGATGGCGGCCAGCGTCTCCTCCGCGGGGGTGCGCGGGGGCACGAAGGCGGGGGCGGTGCCGGGGTGCGGCGGTGGGAGCGCGTTGCGGTCGAGCTTGCCGCTCGGCAGCACCGGGAAACCGTCCACCGTCACGAACGCCGCCGGGATCATCGCCTCCGGCAACCGCGCCCGCAGAAACCCCCTCAACGAACCAGGATCAACCCCCGAACCCGCACCAGGCTGGACATATGCCACCAGACCACGACCACCCGGAGCATCGTCACGCACCACCACCACCGCGCGGCCCACCCCCGGACACTCCCCCAGCACCGCCGCAACCTCATCAGGCTCGACCCGCACCCCCCGCACCTTCACCTGATCATCAACACGCCCCAGATACTCCAACTCCCCCGACGCACACCACCGCACCAAATCCCCCGTCCGATACAACCGCCCCCCACCACCACCGAACGGATCCGGAACAAACCGCTCCCCCGTCAACCCCGCACGACCGTGATAACCCCGAGAAACCCCCACCCCACCCAGCAGCAACTCACCCGGCACCCCCACCGGAACCGGACACAACCCCCCATCCACCACATACACCGACGTGTTCGCCACCGGCGTGCCGATGAGGATCGTGGTGGCGTCACGCGGCACCCGGTAGGCGGTGGACCAGATGGTGGTCTCCGTCGGGCCGTAGAAGTTCCACAGCTCCCCGGCCACCTTCAGCAGCCGCGCCGCCAGGTCGGGCGGCAGGGGCTCGCCGCCGAGGATGAGGCGCGGCAGGCCGGGCGGCAGGTGCCCGGCGACCAAGCCGGCCACCGAGGGGGTGAGCTGCACCAGGTCCACCCCTTCTGCCGCGCGACCGGCCTGGCGGGGCACGCGGGAGGTGTCGTCGGGGGCGACGACGAGGGTGCCGCCGGACAGCAGCGGCGTGAAGATCTCCAGCGCGGCGATGTCGAAGGACAGCGACGTCATGAGCAGCGCGCTGCCGCCGCCGACCCGGCGGATCACGTCGGTGACCAGGTTGACGACCCCCCGGTGCGGCACCTCGACGCCCTTGGGCCGCCCGGTCGAGCCGGAGGTGTAGATCAGGTAGGCCAGGTTGTCCGGACCCACCCGTACCGGCGTCGCGGACGGCCCTTCCGGCGGCCGGTCCAGCAGGAACACCGGCGGCCGGTCGGCGGGCAGGTCGCCGGCCAGGCGCGAGGTGGTGATCAGCAGCCGCGCGCCGGAGTCGGCCAGGATGTACGACAGCCGTTCCGCCGGGTACGCCGGGTCCAGCGGCAGGTAGTGGCCGCCCGCCCGCAGGACCGCCAGCAGCGCCACCACTAGTTCGGCGTCGCGGGGCAGGCACAGCGCCACGCAGGTCTCGGCGCCCACGCCGGCCGCCGCCAGCCGCCCGGCCAGCGCGCGGACGCGCTCGTCCAGCTCGGCGTAGGTGAGCGTGCCGCCGGCGAGGTCGCGGAGCGCGACCGCGTCCGGCGTGCGCGCGGCCTGCTCGGCGACCAGCTCGTGCAGGGTCTCGACGGGGTACGGTGCGGCGGTGGCGTTCCAGCCGGTGAGCAGCTGCCGTTCCCGTTCCGGCGTCATCAGCGGCAGCCGCGACACCCGGATGCCCGGGTCGGCGGCGGCGGCCTCCAGGACGAGCCGGTACGCCGCGGCCAGCCGCGCCACCGTGTCCGCGTCGTACAGCTCGGTGCTGTACTCGAAGTAGAGGCCCGCGCCGGAAGGGGTCCTGACCACGTCGAGGCCGAGGTCGTGCTGGGCGGTGCCGTTGGGGAACTGGCCGCGCGAGTCCATCGGCAGCAGGTTGAAGCCCACCTGGTACAGCGGGGTGCGGCTGGGGTCGCGGGCCGGCCGCAGCGCCTCCACCAGCCGGTCGAACGGCACGTCGGCGTGGTCCAGCGCTTCCAAAACGGTGCCCCGCACCCGGTCCAGCAGCTCGTCGAAGGACGGGTCGCCGGACAGGTCCGTGCGCAGCACCAGCGTGTTGACGAACATGCCGATGACCGGCTCGAACTCGGGCAGGTCCCGGCCGGCGACCGGCGAGCCGACCACGACGTCGTCCTGGCCGCCGTAGCGGGCGAGCAGCGCCTTGAACCCGGCCAGCAGCACCATGAACAGGGTGGCGCCGCGCCGCCTGGCCAGCTCCTCCAGCGCGTCGACGAGATCCCCGGGCAGGGTGCGGGCGTACTCGTCGCCGGCGTGGCCGCGGGTCGCCGGGCGCGGCCTGTCGGTGGGCAGGCCGGTGTCGCCGGGCAGCCCGGCCAGGCGTTCGCGCCAGTAGCCGAGCTGGCCGGCGAGCACGCCCCCGGCGAGGTGCTCGCGCTGCCAGGCGGCGTAGTCGGCGTACTGGATGGGCAGTTCGGGCAGGTCCGGCTCGCGGCCCTGGCCGAGCGCGTCGTGGATCTCCTTCAGCTCACTGGTGAAGACGACGCCGGAGCGGGCGTCGAACACCGCGTGGTGCACGACCAGCACGATCCGCTGCAGCTCGTCGCTCATGCGGACCAGCCGCGCCCGCCACAGCGGCGGCCGGTCCAGGGCGAACGGCCTGCGCGCCTCGGCCAGGGCCAGGGCGCGGAACTCGCGTTCGGCCCGCTCGGGCGGCAGGCCGCGCAGGTCGGTGCAGGGCAGCGTGACCGGCAGGTCCACCTGGACGACCTGGACCAGGTCGCCGTCCTCGGTCGCCAGCGACGTGCGCAGCGTCTCGTGCCGCCCGACGACCTGGCGCAGCGCGTCCAGGCACCGCTCCGGGTCGCTGCGGCCGGGCAGCTCGATCACCGCGTTGACGTGGTGCGCGGGCGCGTCCGGGTCGAGCCGGGCGAGGAACCACAGGCGTTCCTGGGCGTACGAGGCAGGCAAGACGTAGGTGCCGGTCACGGCCGGTGTCCTCCTAGTGGTGGTCCATGGCCTCGCGCAGGCTGCGCGGGCGCATGTCGGTCCAGACCTGCTCGATGTGGTCGAGGCAGCTCTGCTTGGCGCCCTCGAACCCGGTCTCCCGCCAGCCGTCGGGGACGGGGCGTCCGGCGAACCAGATCGAGTACTGCTCCTCGTCGTTGACCACGACCTTGTACTGGCCGTCCCGCATGTCAGCGCCTTTCCGTCCGGGGGAGCCTGCTGATGGTGGTGGTGCCGGTGGCGGGGGCCTGCTGCTTGCCGCGCAGCTCCTCCACGAGCGCGGCCATGCCGGCCACGGTCGGCACCTGGAAGAGGCTGCGCATCGGCAGCCGGACCCCGACCTTCTTCCTGATGAGGGCGATGAGCTGGACGGCGACGAGCGAGTTGCCGCCCAGGTCGAAGAAGTCCTGCTCGACGCTGACCCGGCGGGCGCCGAGCACCTCGCCCCACAGGCCGGCGAGCGTGCTCTCCAGCTCGTTGCGCGGCGCGACGTGGTCGTCGGGGAGCTCGTCCGCGCCGCCCGCCGCGGCGGCCGCGTCCAGCTCGCCGGCGACCGTGTCCTGGGTCAGCTCGCGCACGCCGGCGACGTACTCGGCCAGGTCGGTGGCGTTGACCACGACCTGCGGGCCGAGGTTCGCGGCGAGCAGCCGGCGGAACGCCTCGGCGCCTTCTGCCGGGCTGATGCCGCGCTTGGCGCCGTCCACGTCGAGCGCCTGACCGGCGGCGGCCGACTCCTCGTCGACGGCGGTGTCCTCGGCCTGCCGGCGGGCGCCCTCGCCGACGGTCCGCGTGACGGCGTCCTTGTCGATGCGGCGCAGCACGAAGTCGGCGATGGTGACCACCGGTTCGCCGGCGTCGTCGTACAGGGTGAGGTCCGCGGCGAGCACCTCGCCGCCGCCGGTGTCGCGGTGGCGGGCGTGGCTCCACAGGCGGGCCGGGAGCGGCGCGTGCACGGTGACGCGGCCGTAGCCGAGCGGCAGGTAGCTGTGGCCGCCGGAGACGGAGCTTGACGCGACAGAGATGAACGCCGTCGCCTCGTCCAGCAGCGCGGGGTGGAGCGGCAGCCGGTCCAGGTCGGCGGCCACGTCGGGGCCCGCCTCCAGGCGGGCGAGCCGCTCGTCCCCGCCCTGGCTCACCGAGCGCAGGCTGTTCCAGCGGGGGCCGAAAGTGACCAGGCCGGAGGCGGAGGCGAACGGGCTCGGCCCGTCCTCGCCGCCGTACACGCATCGCTGCCGGGCGCCCGCCAGGTCCGACGGCGGCGGCTCCCCGGCGACCCAGGCGGCCGAGCCGCGGGCGTGCTGCGTGGCCTCGCCGCCGGTCACGCTGACCACCTCGAAGTCCATGCCGTCGCCCGCCGGGGTGAGCAGCACCCGAAGCTCGGCGGCGGCGCCGTCGGCGACGGGCAGCGGGGCGACGAAGGCGACGTCGCGCAGCTCGATCGCGTGGCCGGGGCCCGGGCTCGGCACCGCGGCCTCGAACGCGGCCCGCGCCGTCTCCAGGTAGCCGGTGCCCGGCATGACGGGCACGCCCGCCACCCGGTGCTCGTCGAGCAGCCAGTGCGTGGACGGGGAGAGCGTGGCCGCGTACCAGGGCCGGCGGCCGGCGCTCTCGTGGCGGTGGCCGAGCACCGGGTGGTCGATCCTGGTGACCCGGTCGCCGCGCTGCAGCGCCCGGAACGCGGCCGGGGCCGCGACCTCGGCCGCCATGCCGACCTCCAGCCAGGCGCCCCAGTTGACCGAGACCGCCCGGCCGGGCCAGGCGTGCGCGCAGGCGTCCATGAAGGCGTTGGCGCCGCAGTAGTCGACCTGGCCGAAGCCGCCGGCCACGGCGGTGACCGACGAGCACAGCATGACGAAGTCGAGCGGCAGGTCGCCGAAGACCTCGCGGACCGCCAGCGTGCCGGCGAGCTTCGGGGCGAGCACGGCCTCGGCCGCCGCCCGCTCCTTGACCTCGGCCATGCCGCCGCCGGGAACCCCGGCCGCGTGCACCACGCCGTCGATGCGGCCGAACCGGTCGAGCGCCTCGGTCCTGGCGCGGCGCAGCGCCCCGGGGTCCGCGGCGTCGGCGGCCAGCACGACCACCTCGGCGCCGGCCCGCTCCATGCGGCGCACGGCGGCGACGGCGCGGCGGACCCGGTCGGGGGCGCCGTCGAGGGTGTCCCACTCCTCCCGGGGCGGCAGCCCCGACCGGCCGAGCAGGACGAGCCGGGCCTGCGCCCGACCGGCCAGGTCCTCGGCGAGGGTGAGCCCGATGCCGCCGAGCCCGCCGGTGATGACGTACACGCCGTGCCGGCGCAGCGGGTCGGCCTGCGGCGGCAGCGGCACCCGGGTGTGCCCGCGCAGCCAGCGGCGGCCGGCGCGCAGCGCGACCGGCGACGGCGGCTCGCCCTCGGGCGGCTCGCCGGGCTCGGCGGCCAGCTCGGCGAGCACGGCGGCCGGGTCGTACGGGCCCTCCTCCAGGTCGACGTGGCGGGCCGTCAGCCAGCGGGCTTCCAGCGGGACGACGGCGGTGAAGCCGGCGACGGTGGCGTGCTCGGGCCTGGTGACGTCCCCGCCGACGACTCCCTGGGTGCCCCTGGTGACGATGTCGAGATGGACGCCGCCGTCCCGGTCGGCCTGGGCGAGCGCCTGGACGAGGGCGAGCAGGCTGAAGAATCCCAGGTCCTGGGCGGCGTCGGTGGCGGCGATGCCCTCGGCGGGGGTGCCGTCGAGCGGCCAGGCGTGCACGATCCTGGCGGGGACGCCGGTCTGCGCGATCAGCGCCTCGTAGTCCTCGCGCTCGGCGGGCCTGACGGTGACCGTGCCGTCGGGGGCGACCCCGTACGCGGTGCCGGGGACGACCTGGACCGCGTCGGCGCCGGCGGCGCGCAGGGCGTCGAGGAGCGGCACCCCGCCGGGCCCGGCGAAGACCAGGCAGCGGGCGCCGGCGAGGGAATCCGCCGGGACGGGGGTGACGGGGGCCTGCCGCCAGGCGGGCACCGAGAAGCGCTCCTCCTGCGGCAGCGCCCCGGTCCGCGCGGCTCTCGGGTAGATCAGCTCGGGGTCGACCGCGGTCGGCACCCAGTGGCGGGTCCGCTCGTACGGGTAGGCGGGCAGCGGGACGCGCCGCGCGGGCTCGGTGATCGCGGTGACGTCGAGCGGCGCGCCCGCGGCCCACAGCGTGCCCGCGGCCGCGTACAGGACCTCGAGGTCGGACTTGGTGTCGGCGGGTCCTGGCAGGCTGGGCAGCGGGGCGGGCGCGGTGCGCGGCAGCTGCGTCCTGGCCAGGCCGGCGAGCTGGCGTCCCGGACCGCATTCGAGCATCCGCCACTCGCCCTCCGCGGCGAGCGCGGCCACGCAGTCGCCGAACCGGACCGCCTCGCGCAGGTGGCGGGTCCAGTAGCCGGGGTCGGTGGCCTCCTCGGGCGTGATCCAGGCGCCGGTGACGTTCGACAGGAACGGGATCCTGGGCGCGTCGCGGGTGGCGGCGGCGACGGCGGCGTGGAAGTCGCCCAGGATCGGGTCCATCATCGCCGAGTGGAAGGCGTGCGACGTGCGCAGCGCGGTGTGCTGGACCTCGGCCTCGTCCAGCGTGGCCGCGTACCGCTCGACCAGCTCGGCCGGGCCGGCGACGACGCAGGTGCCCGGGCCGTTCACGGTGGCGACGGACAGCCCGTCCGGCAGGGTGCGGCGGACCTCCTCGTGGTCCTGGCGCACGGCCAGCATCGAGCCGGGCGGCATCGACTGCATGAGGCGGCCGCGGGTGGCGACCAGGCGCAGCGCGTCCGGCAGCGGGAAGACGCCGGCGACGGCGGCGGCCACGTACTCGCCGATGCTGTGGCCGATCATGGCGGCCGGTTCGATCCCCCACGACGACCACAGCCGGGCCAGCGCCCACTCGACGGTGAACAGCGCGGGCTGGGCCAGCTCCGTCTGGCGCAGCCGCTCGTCGGCGGCCTCCCGCTCGTCGTCGCCGGGGAACAGCAGCGTCCGCAGGTCCAGGCCGAGCTCGTCGCGGAGCAGCGCGGCGCACTCGTCCACGGCGGCGGCGAACACCGGCTCGGTGCGGTAGAGACCGGCGCCCATGCCGGCGTACTGGGCGCCCTGGCCGGAGAACAGCCACGCCACCCGGGGCGTGCCCGCCTTGGCCTTGGTCACCCGGCGTGAGTCGCGCAGGGCGGCGACCGCGTCGGCGGGGTCGGCGGCGACCACGGCCGCCCGGTGCTTGTGCTGCTTGCGCCCGGTGCGCAGCGTGTGCGCCACGTCGGCGAGGGAGACCTCCCGGTCCTCCAGGTGGCCGGCCAGCCGCCGCACGGCGGCGTCGAGCGCGGCCGGGGTGCGGGCCGACAGCTGCAGCAGGTGGGCGGGGCGCGGCCGGGCGGTCGGCAGCGGGGCGGGCGGCGCCTGCTCGACGACGACGTGCGCGTTGGTGCCGCCGATGCCGAAGGAGCTGACGCCGGCGCGGCGCGGGTGGCCGTTCGTCTCCCACTTGGTCAGGGTGGCGTTGACCCGGAACGGCCCGGACTCGAAGTCGATGCGCGGGTTGGGCCGCTCGTAGTTGAGGCTGGGCGGGATCATGCCGTGCTCCAGCGCGAGCACGGTCTTGATGAAACCGGCGATGCCCGCGGCCGGTCCGAGGTGGCCGATGTTGGTCTTGACCGAGCCGATGCCGCACCAGCCGGTCTCCTCCGAGGCCGCGCCGAGCACGCCGGCCAGGGCGGCGACCTCGATCGGGTCGCCGAGCGAGGTCCCGGTGCCGTGCGCCTCGACGTAGGTGACGGTGCGCGGGTCGATCTGGGCGACGCCGAGCGCCTGCGAGACCGCCGCGGCCTGGCCCTCGGCGCTGGGCGCGGAGAAGCCGACCTTCGTGGCGCCGTCGTTGTTGATCGCGTTGCCGATGACGACGGCGCGCACGTGGTCGCCGTCGGCGATCGCGTCGGACAGCCGCTTGAGCACGGCCATGCCGCCGCCACCGCCCCAGATCGTGCCCTGCGCGGACGCGTCGAAGGCCCGGCAGTGCCCGTCCGGGGAGTAGATGCCGTCCTGGTGGTACAGGTAGCCCCACTCGGCGGGCAGCTCCAGCGACGCGCCGCCGGTCAGCGCCATGTCGCACTCGCCGGCGCGCAGCGCCTCGCAGGCGACGTGCAGCGCCACCAGCGAGGACGAGCAGGCCGTGTGCAGGGTGAGCGACGGGCCGCGCAGGTCGAGCTTGTACGACACGAGCGTGGCCAGGTAGTCGGGGTGGTTGCCGGTGTAGACGGCCAGGTTGCCCACGGAGGCGAACACCTCGGTGTTGGGCCGCACGTACAGCCACTGGTACTCGTCGGAGCCGATCGCCCCGTACACGCCGATCTCGCCGGGGTAGCGCGCCGGGTCGTAGCCGGCGTCCTCCAGCGCGGTGTTGGCCAGCTCCAGGAACATGCGCTGCTGCGGGTCGCGCAGCTCCGCCTCGCGCGGCGACATGCCGAAGAAGGCGGCGTCCAGCGCGCCGTAGTCGTCGGCGACGGAGGCCGCCGGGACGAACATCGGATCGTCGAGCAGGTGGGCGGGCACGCCCATCGCCTCCTGCTCGGCCCGGGTGTGGAACTTCACGGACTCCACCCCGTCCACCAGGTTGCGCCAGAACGCGGGCACGTCCTCGGCGCCCGGCAGGCGGCAGGCCAGCCCGACGACCGCGATCGGCTCGACCCCGTTGCCTTCTTCGTGGTTCATTCGTTGCTCTCCTGTCTGGGCTGCTGTGGCCGGTGGGGTGAGGATCGTGCCCGCCGCGCGGCGACCCGCCGGGCGGCTCGGTCCCAGCCGGCCGGACGGCGTTCGCCGTCGAGGTGCGCGGCCAGATCTCGTACGGTCGGGAAGCGGAAGAGGTCGACGATCGGCACCTCGCGGCCGAGCGAGGCGGCCAGGCGGGCCTGGACCTGCGCGGTGGCCAGCGAGTGCCCGCCGATCTCGAAGAAGTTCGCGCCGGCGGAGATGCTGGGCAGGCCGAGCACCTCGCGCCAGACGCCGGCGACCAGGCGTTCGGTGCCGGTGGCGGGCTCCTGGCCGCTCGCCGGCGCGGGGCGGGGCGGCGGGGCGGGCAGCCGGGCGCGGTCCACCTTGCCGTTGGGGGTGAGCGGGAGCGCGGGCAGCAGGACGAGCTCGGCCGGCAGCGCGTAGCCGGGCAGGCTCGCGGCCAGGTGGCGGCGCAGCTCGGCCTGGCCGACGGCGGGCCCGTCGGTGACCGCGTACGCGAGCGGCACCCTGCCGCCCGGCCGCTCGGCGACCGTGGCCGCGGCGGCCCGCACGCCGGGGTGGGCCAGGAGCGCGGCCTCGACCTCGCCGAGCTCCACCCGGTAGCCGCGGATCTTCACCTGCCCGTCGGCCCGGCCGGCGAGCACGACGCGGCCGTCCGGGTCGTAGCGGCCGAGGTCGCCGGTGCGGTAGCGGGCCGTCTCGCCGTCCCGCTCGCGGGCGAACCGCTCCCGGGTGAGGGTCTCGTCCAGGTACGACTCCGCCAGGCGGCGGCTCCTGACCACGACCTCGCCCAGCTCGCCGACGGCCGCGGGCGCGCCGGCCGCGTCGAGGACGAGCAGCTCGGCGCCGTCCACGCCGTGCCCGGCGGGAACCGGGTCGCCGTGGTCCGGCGGGTCGCCGATCTCGTGCACGGCCTGCGCCTGGGGGGTCTCGGTGGTGCCGTAGGCGTTGACCAGGCGGGCGTCCGGGGCGACGCGGCGGAACCGGGCGGCGTCGGCGTAGGTGAGCCGGTCGCCGCCGAACAGCACCAGCCGCAGATCCGGAAGCCGGACCCCGGCGGCCGCGATGAGCGCGGCGAGCTGCGGGGTGAGGTGGGCGACGGTGATCCTTCGCCCGCGCAGCCATCCGGCCAGCTTGGCGGGGTCCCGCACCAGGTCCGGGCCCGGCACGTGCAGGGTGGCGCCGAGCACCAGCGGGGTGAACGCGTCCCGCAGCAGCGGGTCGTGCGCCAGCCCGGCCAGGAGCGCGAACCGGTCATCCCCGGTGAGGCCGTACGCGCGCGGGTACCAGTCGAGGAACCGGGCCAGCGGGCGCTCCGGCGTCCGCACGGGCTTGGGCTCCCCAGTGGTCCCCGACGTGAACGCCAGATACCCCCGCTCCTCCATCGCCACCACCCGACAGGCCGTCCCACCCTGCCCCGAACCCACCTCCGCCCCGTCGCTGCTCCCGCCCAGGATCGCCCCTGTCCGGTCCCCACTGCCGTTCGTGGCCGCTACTGCCCGGTCACCACTTCCGTTCAGGACGTCGGGACCCGCAGTCCCTTCCTCACCGGTCAGATTCCGGGCTGCCAGGGCGGCTGGCCCTTTCTCACCGTTAGCGGGGGTGCGGGGTTCTCCTGCTGGAGGGAGCCATGCCAGGTCGGGCGGGATCTGGATGCCGGGGCAGGCGATGATGCTGGTGGCGCCGGCCGCGCGGGCTTGGGCCGCGAGCCGGGCGGGCGGCAGCGCCGTGTCCAGCACCGCCCAGCGGGCTCCCGCCGCCAGCACGCCCAGCATCAGGGCCGGCAGCTCGCGCGTACGCTCGGCGAGGATCGCCACCGTCTCCCCCGCCCGCACGGCCGCGCCCGCCGCATCGGCCAGCCGGGAGAGGTCCGCGTACGTCAGCTCGCCGTCCTCGCCGCTGACCGCCACCCGCTCGGGCCCACCCGCCACCTGCTTGAGCACCCGCTCCACCACCCCGGCCCCGTCCCATCCGGACAGCACCGCAGTCCCGTCCGGCAGCCGGACCGCCCCGGATGCGTCCATGAGCCCCGTACTCACATCCGGCGAAGCACCGCCCCACACCCCGTGACCGCCCTGCGCCCCCGCCGACGCTCCGCCGTCGCGGAAGACCTCGCCGCCCTGAACCTCGGCGACTTCAGCCATGTCACCGGCGCCCACCACCCCGCCGTGGACTCCTGTCACCTTGGCCACGTCACTCGCCACCCCGCCGTGGACTCCGGCCACTTCGACCACGTCACCGCCCACGACCACCCCGGCGGGGACCCCCGTCACGTCACCGGCGCTCACCACCACCCCGTCCGGGGCCCCCGGCGTCCCGGCCGCATCACCGACGCCCACCACCCCGGCCTGGGCCCCCGCCGTCGCCGCCACGCCATCGACGCTGGCCGCCCCTGCCGGGATCAGCGGCTTGACCTCAGCCGGGTCCGGGAGCGGCCCTTCGTCACCTCGTCCAGGACGGGGGCGCAGGCGTGACTCGCGTACGGGACGCGCTGGGTCGGCGGTGAGGTCGGTGAGGAGGCGCAGGTAGCCGTGCAGCAGCGCGTCGACGCGCGACCGGCGGAACAGTCTGGGGTTGTAGACGGCCTGCAGCACATAGCACCCGTCGCGCTCCCCCACGTACAGGGTGAGGTCGAACAAGGAGCCGGGCAGCCCGGGAGGCAGCGGGGCCGCCGCGACGCCGGGCAGGTCCAGCCGCGGCTCGGTGAAGTCGTACATGTTGAACAGCACCTGCACGAGCGGGTTGCGCGACAGGTCGCGGCCCGGCCCGAGCCGGTCCACCAGCCGCTCCAGCCGCACGTCCAGGTGGGCCAGCGCACCCGACAGCGCCTCCTGGCAGCGGGTGACGTGCGCGGAGAACGGCGCGCCGTCGTCCACCCGCAGCCGCACTGGCAGCACCTGCACCAGGCACCCGGCCACCGGGTCGAGCGCCGGGTCGCGGCGGTCCGCGACGGGGGTGCCCACGATCAGGTCGGGCTGGCCGGACAGCCGCCGCAGGACCTGCCCGTAGGCAGCGAGCAGCACCGCGTACGGGGTGCCGCCGAGCCGCACGGCCAGCTCCCGCACGGCGGCGCTGACCTCGGCGCCCGCCTCGGCGGTGACGGACTCGCCGTCGAACGTCTGCACCGGCGGGCGCGGATGGTCGCGCGGCAGGTCCAGCACCGTGGGCGCGCCGTCGAGGTGCCCGCTCCACCAGGCCAGGTCCGCCTCGCCGTCGCGCCGGCCGAGCCAGTCAACGTACCCGCCGTAGGTGGCGCGCAGCGGCGGGAACGCCTCCTGCCGGTACGCGCGCGAGATGTCCTCGTACAGCACCTTCTGTGACCAGCCGTCGAACACCAGGTGGTGGACGGTGACGGCGAGCACGTGCTCCTCCACGTGCTCGTCCACGTGCTCGTCCCGGGCGAGCCGCAGCAGCCTGGCCCGCCACAGCGGCCCCTCGGCCAGGTCGAACGCCAGCCGCGCCTCGGCCTGCAGCCGTTCGCGCAGCTCCGCGTCGGTCACGTCCTCGACGGGCAGGGGCACCGGGCCGGGCGGCGTGACCGTCACGGACGGGACGCCGCCCGTCTGGGGCACCCGCCAGCGCAGCACCTCGTGCCGTTCGGCCACCGACGCCAGCGCCCGGCGCAGCGCCGCCACGTCCAGCGGGCCGGTGAGCCGCTGGGCCATGGCGATGTTGTGCGCCGGCGTGCCGGGGGCCAGCCGCTCCACGAACCACATCCGCCGTTGCACCGCCGACAGCGCCGCCGGTCCGTCGCCGGGCGGCTCCTCCCGCAGCGGAGGCGCCGCCGCTGCCCGGCGGGCGATCCCGGCCACGGTCCTGCCCGCCAGCACGTCCTCGACGGCCAGCTCCCGGCCCAGCCGGGTCCGCAGCAGCGCGGTCAGCCGCATGGCCAGCAGCGAGTGGCCCCCGCGGGCGAAGAAGTCGTCATCCGCCAGCGGCTCCGCACCCCCGAACGCCTCCCCCCAGGCCGCGGCCACCTCCCGCACCATCACCTCACCCCCGCCCAGGTGATCGCTCTCGCGGGCCGCAGACGAACCGGCCCCCTGCTCGCCGTCGCGAGGAGTCGTCTGCTGGTCGGCCGTGGGCGGGGCCGTCCGATGGGTGCTGGTGGTTTCCTCGTGGGCGAGCCGGTGGCCGGATTCCTCCGTGGTGACCTCGGGGCCGGAGGGGTGGGCGTGCTGGTCGCCGAGGGTGCGCAGGGCGGCCAGGTCGACCTTGCCTGCCGGTGTCAGCGGGAGTGCGGGCAGGCGCAGCACCCGGGTGGGGACCATGTACGCGGGCACGCTGTCCAGGCAGTGGGCGCGCACCCGTTCCAGGTCCGGGGCCTCCTGCGGGGTCAGGTACGCGACCAGTTCCGTCAGCCCGCCCGCTCCGGTGCCGGCGTCCACGACGGCCTGGCGGATCTCGGGGTGGGCGCGCAGCACCACCTCGATCTCGCCGATCTCCACCCGCTGCCCCTGGACCTTCACCTGCCGGTCCAGCCGGCCGATGAAGCCGATCCGGCCTTCCGCGTCCAGCACCACCCGGTCCCCGGTCCGGTACAGCCGCGCGCCGGGCTCGCCGTACGGGTCCGGCACGAACCTCTCGGCCGTCAGCCCAGGCCGGTGCAGGTAGCCGCGGGCGAGCTGCGGCCCGCCGACGCACAGCTCGCCGGGCGTGCCCGGCGGGACCGGCCGGAGCAGGTCGTCGAGGATGTACGCGGTGCAGCCCGGCAGCGGGTGCCCGATCGGCAACGGCCGGTCCCAGTCGCCGTCGAGCTCGGTGCCGACCACGCACACGGTCGTCTCGGTCGGCCCGTACCAGTTGTGGAACCGCCTGCGGCCCGGCCGCGACCACCGCGCCACCTGCTCGGGCCCGGCCGGCTCCCCCGCGGTGAGCAGGTCGCGCAGCGCCGGCAGCCGGTCGGGGTCGAGCAGCGGCAGCAGCGCGGGCGGGATCGTGCCCCAGGTGACCCGGTGCCGTTCCAGGAACCGCTGCAGCCGTACGGGATCGACCCGGTCCTCGTCGGCGGTGAGCATGACGCACCCGCCCCGCGCGAGCGGCGCGAAGATGTCGAGCACGGACACGTCGAACCCGAGCGCCGCGAACCCGATGGAGCGGCACGACGCGTCCAGGCCGAAGTACGCGCCCGCCATGGTCACGAACGCCACCGCCGACGCGTGGCTCACCACGACCCCCTTGGGCCGCCCGGTGGATCCGGAGGTGTAGAGCACGTACGCCGCGGAGCCCTCCGCGGCGGCGGCCGGTTCCGGGGGCGGGAGCTCGCCCTGGGCGGGGGCGACGAGGCGGAGGGGGAGGTCGCGCAGGACGCCGCGGCCCGCCTGGTCGGCGACCACCAGGGTGATCCCGGCGTCGCCGATGACGGTCTCCAGCCGCTTGCGCGGGTGCGACGGGTCGAGGGGGACGTACGCGGCGCCGGACATCAGGACTCCCAGCACCGACACCAGCAGTTCGGGCGTGCGCCGCCCGCACACGCCGATCCGCGTCTCCGGACCTGCGCCCAGCTCGCGCAGCCGGTGTGCCAGCGCTCCCGCCGCGGCGGTGAGCCCGCGGTAGGTCAGGCTCGTGTCCCACTGCCGCACCGCGGGCGCGTCAGGAGTGCGGGCGGCCTGGGCGGTGACGAGTTCGTGGAGCAGCGTCGCGGTGGTCACGTTCACCCCGTCATCCGGCCCGGTCGGGCAGCGTGTCGAATCTCAGCCGCACCCGGTCGTACGGCACGGCCACGGCGGCCGGCGCCTCGCCCCGGGCGGTGGGCACCGGCAGGTGGACGACCCACCAGCCGGACAGCCGGCCTTCCGAGGCCCGCCACGGCGCCGGATCGGCCAGATCGGGGAACCCGGCGGCCGTCGGGTCGGCGCCGGGACCCGCCGCGGCGGCGAGCGCCCGCTTCGCGGTGACGGCCCGCAGTTCGAGCCACCGCCGGTCCTCTTCCGCGGCCCCTTCGACCTGCTCCCGCTCCCCGGCGCTCAGCCACCTCGCCGCGTCGACCGGCCCGGCCGGGTGCGTGAGGGCCACGCCCACGGTCGGGGCGCGGGTTGCCGCTGTCAGGACGAGGCCGGCCGCCTGGCAGGTGGCGACGGTCAGCCCGGCGTCTCCGTGTTCGCCGTACGGAAGCGGTCCGCCGCCCAGCCAGAGGTGGACCTCGCCCAGGTCAGGGAGGGGGTGGACGCCGGCGAGGTCGGCGGCGATGAGGGCCGCCAGGTCGCCGGGCCGGTCCTTGACGAACAGGTGGCCGCCCGCGAGGGTGCGCAGGCGGAAGCCGGCCGTCGTGTGGCGGGCCCAGCCGAGCATGTCCGCCGCGCCCACCTCGCCGTCGTCCAGGCCGGTGAAGGCGACGATCGGGGTGTCGACGGGCGGCTCCGGCTCGTACCGGTAGCTCTTGATCCAGGCGAAGTCGGCGCGGAGCACGGGCAGCAGCAGCTCGCGCAGCTCGGGCACGTGCTTGAGCTCGGGCAGCGCGCCCGAGCGGCGGACGAGCTGGTCGATGAACGCCTCGTCGGGCAGGTCGGCGGTGGCGGCGAGCGGGACCTTGCGGTGCGGCGGGTGGGCGCCGCCCACGTACAGGCGCGAGGGCGGCGGCAGGCCGCGCCGGCGCAGCTCGCGCACCACCTCGAAGGCGAGCCGCGCGCCCATGCTGTGCCCGTACAGCGCGTACGGGGCGCCGGTGGCGGGCTCGATCTCGTCGGCGATCTCGCCCACGGTGAAGGCCGGCGGCTCGGCGATGCGGTTCTCGCGGCCGGGGAGCTGGATGGGGGTCACCGTGAGGCCGGCGAGCTCGCGGAGGAGACCTCCGTAAGCGCTCGCGCCTCCTCCGGCGTAGGGCAGGCAGAACAGCGTGCGGGCGGGAGCGGGCACCGTGGGATGGGGGGTCCGCTGCGCCGCCGTCAAGAAGCCGGCGATCGTCCAGCACCTCCCCGGCGGGGAGCGGCGCAAGTTGTCGGAGTGTGATGGATTCGTCGCTCGATGTACAGGCCGTCAATCGCCATGTTACGGCGCTCCTCGACAAATGCCTCGGAACAACTAAGCAAATGGGGAATTACTACGAAGGGTCACTACATTTCGTGCGATGTAACGCGGTAGTGCGACAAGAACTCTTATATCCAGGTTGAGAGGAGGAGTCAACGCCGCGATTAACGCTCTTCCGCCATACGACGCGACAAAAATCAGACCCGGGGAAATATTGCCCAGGCAGCCCTGGGATGATAGGCGCGCGTGCGAGGCGGCCGAATGCGACCGAAACCAAATACGGCGGACCGATTCCGGGCCTTACTGTCCGCTATGTCCGCCTTTATCTCCAAATCTGTCCTTATAGGGTGATTCACTGCTGCGCCCAGCCGTCGGTGAGCTTCCGCACGGCGAGCCGCAGGCGCCCCCGAGCCTCAGGGCGGCCGGCCCCGTGACAAGAATTCCCGGCTCGCGCGTTTTTTCGTCAGATCCCGGCCCCGGCGACCACGGTCCGGCGATCCGGCCACCACCATCGGCGCGATTTCACACCACTTTCCGGCCCACATGAATAGGAGCTTGTCAAGGCGAGAAAGCTGTTCGAGCAATATCGGCCGTAGTCGCTACGAGCAGGCCGACGGCACCGTTCCCCGGGGACCGGAAACACGGGGAACCGCGACGGGGCACGACATCATGACAAGGATGGCCTTTGGTTGCAACACATCCAGTAAGAAAGCCTCGAAATCCCTCCCCCGCATTTCCCCGAGAAAAATCCCTATCAATATGAATGCGCTCGGCCTCGGAGCCGCCGGAAAACAATTCGCCCACGTTTGAACGGGCTCGATTCCGGTAGGGCGTCGCGTGTGGGTGGATTGCGGATGCGCGAGCGCTGGGACGACGTGGGTGGCCGCCGGATGCGGAGCCTGGAGGTGGGGCGCCGCGGCGAGACGGTCGTGCTGCTGCCCGGCCTGGGCGCCGTCGGCTACATGAAGGACACGCTGGCCGGCTGCGCCTCGTGGGCGCACGCGTTCCTGCTGGACGTGCCGGGGTTCGGGCACCGGCCGCCGAGGCCGTGCGCGGCCGAGGTGCCGGCCGTGGCGGAGGCCGTGGGCGACTGGCTGGAGGCGGTGCCCGACGGGCCGGTGGTGCTCGCGGGGCACTCCAGCGGCGCCCAGGTCGCGCTGCGGGTCGCGGCCGCGCACCCGGCGCGGGTGAGGTCGCTGGTGCTGCTCGGGCCGACGTTCCCGCCGCGCCAGCGGACGCTGCGGCGGATGGCGCGGCCCTTCCTGCGCACGGTGGTGCGCGAGCCGCTGAGCGTGCTGCCCGTCACGGTGCCGTACTACCTGCGGGGCGGGCCGGCCGAGGTGCTGCGGTGCGTCCGCTCGGCGCAGTCCGACTTCCCCGAGTACCTGATCGGCAAGATCTCCTGCCCGGTGCTGGTCGTCCGGGGCGCGCGCGACCACATGTGCCCGAAGGCCTGGGCCGACGGCCTGGCCATCACGGCCCCGCTGGGGCGGTCGGTGACGGTGCCGGGGGCGCACGTGTTCCCGTTCCAGCATGGCGGGATGACGGCCTCGCTGATCGCGGAGGCGGCCGCCCTCGCCGACTCCTACGCGCCCATGCGGCCTTCCTCCCGGTGGGCGGAACCGCCGGCCGTGGTGCTGCCGTCTTCGGAGGAGCCCCGGTCGGCCTCGCCGGGCGTGTAGTAGCGGCGCAGCCAGGCGGCCAGCCCGTCCAGGCCGGGCAGCAGCACCCGCTCGGTGATGCCCGCCTGGTCCAGCCGGTTCCTGATCTCCAGTTTGACCCGGGCGGGGAGCAGCCAGCCCCGCCACAGGTCCGGATGCCCGGCCAGCCATTCCTGCACCTGGTAGGCGGGGGAAGAGGTCGCCGACAGCACTGACGATTGGTTGACGACCCGCTCGTCCAGCGACGGCGGCTCGAAGAACGTCAGGAACGGCCGGTCGCCGGCCAGCCGGCCGAACCCGTCCAGGTCGCCCGCCACCCGGGCGAGCATCTCGGTGGTGAACACCAGCGCCCCCTCCCGCTCCAGTTCCTCGCGCAGCGGCCCGGGCAGCAGCCGGTGCGCGCGCTCGCAGTCGACGGCCAGCAGCGCCCCGTCCTCCTCGGGCCAGGACGCGGTCGCGAAGTGCAGGGCCACCAGCGGCGAGAACGTCCAGTCCAGCAGCCGGGTCGGCAGCCCGTGGTGCTGGCCGAGCGCCAGCCAGTCCCACACGGTCTCCCCCGGCGTGGCGCGGTGGGCGTACTTGCGGAAGTTGCGCACCAGGTGCCGCTCCAGGGCGGCGTAGTCGCCGCGCAGCCGCGACAGGCTGGACACGTGCGCGTCCGTGCTCCGGGCCAGCCCGCGGAAGACCAGCGTCGGATGCACGTGGGCGCTGCCGCGCGGCCTGCTGGCCTCGCAGATCGCGTCGTCCAGCTCCCGCCACGACGACACCTCGTGCGACCTCATCCCCGCACCGCTGCCCCGAGGCAGCCGGTTGACACCGATGACCTGCGACGTTACGCCCCGGCGCGGCCGTGCCACTCGGTGAGCAGGACCGTGGCGTCGTCCTGGAGCCGGCCCTCGTGGTGGTCCATGACGTCCTTGATGAGCCGGCGGAGCGTCTCCGGCACCGGCAGCCGGGCGCAGGAGTGCCGCAGGATGAAGTCGACGAACCGCTCCATCCCGAACTGCTCGCCGCGGTGGCGTCCCGCCTCGACGATCCCGTCGGTGTACATGAGCAGCCGGTCGCCGGGTTCGAGCTGCTCGTGGCAGACCTGCGCGGGAAGCTCCAGGCCGAGCCCGAACGGGGCCGTCGGCGGGCAGTCCAGCGTGGTGACCCATCGGCCGGCCCTGATGAGCACCGGCGGGTGGTGGCCGCGGTTCACCCACGACAGCATGCCGGTGCGCAGGTCGAAGTCGGCCATGATCGCGGTGACGAACCGGGCCGTCTCCCCGAACTCGCGCAGCAGCATGTTCTCGATGCCCTCGCTGGTCGCGGCCAGGCAGGCGCCGTCGCGCCGCAGGTTGCGGCTGGCGGCCATGACCAGGTTGGCGGCCAGCCCGGCGGCCACGTCGTGGCCCATCGCGTCGAAGATGGCCAGGTGGACGATCTCGTCGCCGAGCGCGTAGTCGAAGGCGTCCCCGCCGATCTCGTAGGCGGGCTCCAGCACTCCCGCGATGGTCACCTCGGCGTTGGCGAAGGTGAGCGGCGGCATCAGATGCCAGAGCATCTCGGCGGCGACGTTCATCCGCCGCGAGCGCACCAGGCGCGTGTACGAGTCGCTGAAGGAGCGCCGGCCGGCGACCAGGAGAGCCAGCAACTGGGCCAGGTCGAGCACGTCCTCCTCGGCCACGTCGTCCGGCCGCTCGACGAGGACGCGGAGCGCGCCGAGGCGCTCGGCGCCGTTCAGCAGCGGCACCCACCAGCATTCCATGCCGCGCTCGGCGGGCTTGCGCAGGATGCGCACCTCCTGGAAGGCCCGGCCGCCGTAGGTGGCGTCGATGCGCAGGTCGTCGGGCGGCTTGTCCTCGGTGACGTCGTCCGGCGCGCCGGGGTGGCCGTACGGCCCGTCCCGCTCGGCGAGCAGCCGCAACGTGCTCTGCTGCAGGTCGGCCAGGTAGATCAGGCACTGCCGGACACCCACCTGCGGAGCGTGGCGGGCGGCCAGGTTCGGCAGGTCCTCCAGCGTGGCCTGCTGCCCGTCCCGCAGCAGGCCGCTCAGCGCATTCCGGACATCACGAGGGCCGCTCATCGGATTTCGCCCCCCATTTCGCCTTTATGGTTGCTGGCCATTATTCGCGGTTGCCGTGTCCCACCGGTCAAAGGCGGCGGCAAACATCCGCAAACGCGTCGCATGGAGGGCGTGGCCGGGCTCTGACCTGCGTCATCACCCCGGAAAGCAAGAGACGCGCCGGCGAACCGCCGGCGCGTCTCTTGTCCTCACGGGCTCGTCACAGCACCGCGCCCGAGCCCTCGCGGGCTCGTTTGACACGCGGCTGCGGCGGCTCCGGCGGCGGCTGCTTGTCGAACCGGCCCAGCGTGATGGCCAGCGGCCCGGCCACGAACGACGACGACAGCGTGCCGACGATGATGCCCGTCACCAGGGCGATGGCGAAGTCGCGCAGCGAGTCGCCGCCGAACACCGCCAGCGCCATCAGGATGAACAGCGCGCCCAGACCGGTGTTGATCGTCCGGGGCAGCGTCTGCAGGATCGCCCCGTTCACCGACTTGGCCAGGGGCTCCTTGCGGTTGAGCGCCCACAGCTCCCGGACCCGGTCGAAGACCACCACCTTGTCGTTGACCGAGTAACCCACGACGGTGAGCATCGCGGCCAGGAACACGCCGTCGATCGGCTTGCCCAGCCAGGCGAACAGCCCGATCACCACCGACACGTCCACCACCAGCGCGGAGACCGCGGCGGTGCCGAACGTCCAGCGGAACCGGTACGCCAGGTAGGCGAGCTGGGCGGCGATCGCCACGCCGAGCGCGATCAGCGCGTTGCGGCGCAGCTCCTCGCCGAGGCTCGGGCCGATGAACTCGTCGCGGCTCTTGTTCACCTCACCGCCGACCTCGCCCAGCGCCTCCTGGATCCGGTTGACCTCGGCGATCTCCAGCTCGCCCGCCCGTACGGAGACGTCCGGGCCGGAAGCCTGCACCACCGCGTTCGGGAAGCCGGCGTCCGCGACCGCCTGCCTGGCCGTGTCGGCCGTGATGGGGGTGGAGGTGGAGAACTCGACCAGCCGGCCGCCGGTGAACTCGACGCCGAAGTTGAGCCCGCGGGCGAACAGCCCGGCGAGCGAGACCACGGTCACCACCACCGCCATGCCCAGCCAGAGCGTCTTGCGGGCCATGACCTGCGGGTCGCGCTTGGTCAGCCAGGTCCTGACCCGCCCGACCGAGCCGAGGCCGGACACGCGCGGGCCCATCCGGTCGATGATCAGCGAGGTGAACACGCGGGTGATGAGCATGGCCGACACGAGCGAGGCCAGCACACCGATGCCGAGGGTCACACCGAAGCCCTTGACCGGCCCGGAGGCCAGCCAGAACAGCAGCCCGGCGGCGATCAGGGTGGTGATGTTGGAGTCGGCGATGGCGCTCCAGGCCATCTTGAACCCGCGGTCGAGCGCATGGCGCAGGCCCCGCTTGGGCGCTCCCGCGTACTCCTCCCTGGCGCGTTCGAACACCAGCACGTTGGCGTCCACGGCCATGCCGATCGCGAGCACGAAACCGGCCAGGCCCGGCAAGGTCAGCGTGGCGCCCATCGCCACCAGCGCCGCGTACGAGATCAGCCCGTAACAGGCCAGCGCGAGGGCGGCGGCGAGGCCGACCATCCGGTAGATGACGACGATGAACAGCGTGGTGAGAAGCAGACCCACCACGCCGGCCTTGGCACTGGCCTCGATGGCGTCGGCGCCCAGCGTGGGGCCGACCGTGCGCTGCTCGACCAGCTCCATCGGAACGGGCAGCGCACCGCCCTTGATCAGCACGCCCAGCTCGCGGGCTTCCTCAAGGGTGAAGTCACCGGTGATGTCGGTGCCGCCGCCGGGGATGCCGGCCCGGCACGCGATGGACGGGTCGAGCTGCGGGGAGGAGATGATCTCGTTGTCGAGCAGGATCGCGAGCCGCCGGCGCGGGTCGCCCGCCTCGAAGCAGGCGACCTCGCCGGTGAGCTTCTGCCAGGCGGCGGCGTCGCGGAACTGGACGCTCACCCACCAGCCCGGCCCCTGCTGGGGGTCGCTGCGCTCGTTGGCGTCGCTGACGCCGTCACCGCTGATGACCGGCGGGCCGAGCCTGAGACGCTGCCCGCTCTCGTCGGCGACCACGATCTCGCCGTTCTCCGCCTTCTCGCCCTCCTGGGCCACTCCCTTAACGGCGTGGAAGGACAGCTGGGCGGTCTTGCCGATGACCTCGGCCGCCTGCTCCGGGTCGAGCACGCCGGGCAGCTCGACGATGATGCGCTGCTCGCCGGAGCGGACCAGGGTGGGGTCGACGACGCCGAGCGCGTCGGCCCGCCGGCGGAGCACGTCGAGGGCGCGGTCGGTGGCCTCGGAGTCGGCCTTCATCGTGGGCGAGTCGCGCGTCTCGAACACGAGCTGGGTGCCGCCGCGCAGGTCGAGGCCGAGCCGCGGCGCCATGGTGAGGGCGAGGACCAATGAGGTCGCGATGACGGCGAAAGCCGCCAGTGCGCGCCAGAGCGGCGCACGTGACATGGGAAGCCTCCACGGGCTTGAGAGGAAAGAAGGGACCAGGTGTTCTCAGAGCGCCGTGGAGGAAGGGGGCGCGCGAGCGGGGGTGGTCTCCTGGCAGGCGGCGGTGAACCCCGCGCAGGCGTGCGGCCGCTCGGCGGCTGCGGCGTGCAGCGACGGACGCGGCGGGCCCGGCGGGAGCAGGGCGGCGCCGCCGCTCATCTCGTACGAGATCGTCCGGGCCTGGGCGGTGGACGGCGGGAGCGGCGACTTGCGCGCGCCCGGGTGGTGACTGCCCTGCTGGGCCTGCTGGGTCACCCCCTGCGCGGTGACGACCTGGACGACCTGTCCGTGGGCGGGGGCGGGCAGGAACCACGACAGCATGAGGAGGAGCACTGCGGGCACCCTGGTGCGCACGGTCCCTCCTCGTCGCTGCCTTGATCTTGACGTGCTTGCGGTGTGGACGCCGGAGATCCGGCCGGGCCGCGCGGAACGCGGCTTCCCCGCTGCGCAGCCGCCGCCATCGGTGACGATGATCTTACCGGGACGATCAGCGGGATCGTCCCGTCCACCGGCGGTACGCGACCGGACGGCTGGATCCGATCTCCATGCTGGCACACGCGCGCCGCGAAGGCACTCACGCGCGTAAGCCTCCACCCTACGGCGTGCCCGCCCCAGCACCGGACGCCTCGCCGGTATCGGCGCCTTTCAGGGGTGCTTTCCCGGGCCCGTTCCAGAGTGCGGACGCCACCCTGATCAGGCGACTTTGACCGGTGCTTCCACCAGGAAAGTGAGCTATGGTCGGCCTCATGGCGACCCGGAGCATCACACGTGGCTCCACCCCGTTTCTCGCGGTGGTGGGCCTGCTGCTGCTTGCCCTGGTCATGGTCGCCTCCACGCCTCGCTGGGCCGGGGTCCACCCGGTGCAGCAGCGCGTCCAGACCGCGGGGGTGATGACGCCCGGGTCGGAGGTGACGGCGGTGTCGACGCTGCCGCACCAGCAGGTCAGGGCGGAGCACCTGCCCCGCCTGTGGCCGGCGCGCCAGCGTGCCGAGACGGTGTCCGTCAGGCACGCCCCGTCCTGGCCGGAAGCGGGCTCGGCCGCCATCCGCGGCCCCCAGCAGCCGGGTCATCGCGCGGCCGGCTCCCGGAGCCCGCCGCCCGTCTAGAGATCCTCCCTCCCCGTGCTGTCGCGGCGCGGGGCCTCCTCGGCGTACGCGCCGGATCTCTCAGGCTAGGAGCGATGCCTCATGGCTTCATTGCAGACACTCATGCAGGACTACGACCAGCACCGTGCGCGGCTTGAGGAGCTGCGCGACCTGCTGGAGGAGCGGCTCGCCGCCGCTCGCGCCGACCTGTCGGCCGCCGTGACGGCGGGTTCCGCGGCGCTGGCCGGGCTCGCCCGCCGGGAGAGCGACGCGATCGAGTCGGCGCTCGCCCGGATGGACCGCGGCCTGTACGGCACCTGTGTGCGTTGCGGCGCCTTCATTCCGTACGGTGTGCTGCGCCGCATCCCGCACGAGCAGCTCTGCCTCGCTTGCGCCGGCACCAGGGAGCGGCAGGGGCCCTCCGGCGCCACCGAGATCCCGGCGCCGCGCCCGGCCCCCGCGGGAGTCCCGGAGCGGAGCCGGCCCGAGGCGGCCGTCCCGCCGGGACCTGGAGCCGGAGACGAGGCGGGGAACGGGACGTGACCGGGAACGGCCGCGTTTCCTGGCTGGACGACAGGGCCGCGGTCGATCTCGGCACCGCGCGGATCCGCCTGATCGGTTTCGGCCACCCTTCGATCGTCGACGAGCCGTCCGGCGTGCCCGGCTCCGCCCGGCCGGTCAGGCACGGCCTGGTCGCCGACGTCGCCGCCTGCGCGCGGCTGGTCGACCAGGTGCTGCGCACCGCGCTGCCCGAGGGCGCGCGGACGCCCGGCCGGGTGCTGGTGGGCGTGCCGGTGACCGCCTCGCCCGCCGAGCGGGCCACGGTCACCGGCATCGTCGAGCGGGCCGCAGGCTGTCCGGCGACCGTGGTGGAGGAGCCGCTGGCCGCCGCGCTCGGCAGCGGCCTGGACATCACCGGCCCGCGCCCCCGGCTTCTGATGGACGTCGGCGCGGGCATCATCGAGGCGGTGGTCATCAGGGACGCCGCCGTCACCGACGCCGTCGCCGTCCAGCTGCCCACCGATGGCGACGGGTCGCTGCCCGCGCACGTCCAGGACCGCGTCACCGAGATGGCGGCCGAACTCCTGGCCCGCCTGCCGGCCCGGCTGCGCCCGGCGGCGCGCGAGGGCGGGCTGATGCTCACCGGCGGCGGCGCGGCGGAAGCCGGGCTGGCGGGGCGCCTGTGCTCCAGGCTGCGCATGACGGTGAGCAGCGCCCCCGAACCCGCGCACGCCACCGTGCGCGGGCTGGCGCGGCTGTGCCTGCCTCCCATGGCGGCACTGCTCGCCCTTCCCACGGCCTGAGCGCCGTCCCCTCTTCCGCAGCTACGAACACCTCTCTCTCACGTAAGGACGCATTCCATGACCCAGCACGACGAGCACGTCATGCTCAGCGAAGTCCAGGTCCAGACCATCAGCGAGAACCTGCAGAGCCAGCTCATGTGGCGCGCCTCCAGGCTGGACGAGCTCCGGGCACTGGTGGAGGGAGGCGGTGGCACGGACGACGGCTCCAAGCAGGGCGTGCTGGCCGACCTGGCCTCCACCGAGCGGACCATCACCGAGATCCGCGACGCCCTGGAGCGGCTGGCGGACGGCAGCTACAGCCGCTGCGCCGACTGCGGCACCAGCATCCCGTTCGAGCGGTTGAAGATCAGGCCGCTGACCCGGCACTGCGTGCCCTGCCGTCAGCGGCACGAAGCCCGCTGAGCATCCGGTCCAGATAGCCGCGCGTCTTTCCCGGGGCGCGCGGCAGGTAAGACTTACGATTGGGAAACGGTCGGTAACGAAACCGCCTTGATCGGCCATGATTGTCTCGGCGCGCCGTTGACGTCTCACGGCCGGGAGTTCGTGCACGCTCGGGGAGGAAAGTGCTGGGAGCGCGGGTCGGGACTGGGCGGCGACGGGGCGAGGGGCTCCGGTGAGATCGCAGGTCGTGCTGCGCTACCTGCCGTTCGCCGTGCTGCTCGCGGTGGCGGTGACCGACCTGATGGCCGGCCGCGATCTGGGTTTCCTCCCGCTGCTGACGCTGGGCCCGACGTTCGCCTCCGTGTACGGGAGCGTGCGCAGGACCGCTTTCGTGGGCGTGGCCGCGCTGGCGCTGTGCGTGCCCCTGGCGCAATACCAGGGCACGCTGCTGACCCGGCAGAACAACATCACCATCGCCACGGTCGCGGGCGTCACCGCGGCCAGCATGATCGTCAGCCGGCTGCGGCTGCGCCGCGAGCGCGAGCTGGCCAACGTGCGCCTGGTCGCCGAGGCCGCCCAGCGGGTGCTGCTGCGGCCGGTGCCGCGCCGGGCCGCCGACCTGCGGATCGCGCTGTCGTACACGTCGGCGGCGGCGGAGGCGCAGATCGGCGGTGACCTGTACGAGGTGGTCACGACACCGCACGGGGTGCGGCTGCTGATCGGCGACGTGCAGGGCAAAGGGCTGACCGCGGTGGAGACCGCCGCGTGGGTGCTCGGCGCCTTCCGCGAGGCCGCGTACGACATGAGCGAGCTGACCGAGGTGGGCGAGCGGCTGGAGGCCAGCCTGGGCCGCCACCTGAGCGCGGAGACGTTCGTGACGGCGATCCTGGCCGAGGTGCACGACGAGGAGATCTCGCTGCTGAACTTCGGGCATCCCGCGCCGCTGCTGATCCGCGGCGAGGGGAAGATCATCACGGTGGATCCGCCGGAGGAGAGCCTGCCGCTGGGGCTCGGAGCGCTCGCGACCGACCGGCCCAAGCCGCACCGGGTGGCGTTCGGCGTGGGCGACCAGATCCTGCTGTTCACCGACGGGGTGATCGAGGCGCGCAACCGCGCCGGCGACTTCTACCCGCTGACCGACCGCACCGGGCTCCTGCTGGCCGGTGAGCCGCAGGAAGCCCTCGACGCGCTGCGCGCCGACCTGATCCAGCACGTCGGCGGCCCGCTGCCGGACGACGCCGCGATGCTGCTGCTGCGCCGCCATCTCTCCTGAGTAGATCCCTCCGCTGGACCTTTCCGGGCCTTCGCGCGTAGTGTGTTGGACAGTCGTCCAAGGCGTTCGTCCAAAAGGAGGGTGTATGACAGCGGTTCCGACACGGCGGCGGCTGCTCGACGCGGCCGTGCCACTGATCGTGGAGGCGGGCTGGGGCGGGGTGTCCACGCGGATGGTGGCCGAGCGGGCGGGGGTCGCGCCGGGGGTGGTGCACTACCACTTCTCGTCGGTGACGGACCTGCTGGCCGAGGCGGGCACGGAGGTGACGGGGCGGCTGCTGGAGGAGTTCGCGGGCGGCCTGGCGCGGCACGCCGACCTCGGCGACGGGGTGCGCTGGATGATGGCCGAGCTGGGCCGCTATCCGGGCACCGACCCCGCGTCGCTGCTGGTCGCGGAGCTCTACCTGGCCGCCACCCGGATCCCGGAGCTGCGGGAGCGGCTGCGCGGGCAGGTCGGCGGGTTCCGGACGGTCGTGGCGGCGTGGCTGCGCGAGCGGGGGCACCAGGGCGACGCGGACGCGGTGGCGGCCGTGCTGGCGGCGGCGATGGACGGCATCGTGCTGCATCGCGCGCTCGACCCCGCCCTCGATCCGGACCGGCTGGCCGCGCCGCTGCTGGCCCTGGTGCGGGAGGGGACGCGATGAGAGCGGTGGTGTGCGGCGCCGGCATCGCGGGGCTGACGCTGGCCTGGCATCTGGAGCGGGCCGGGTGGGACGTGGAGCTGGTGGAGCGGGCCGGGTCGTTCCGCGACGGCGGCTACATGATCGACTTCTACGGCCCGGGTGCCGAGGTGGCCGCGCGGATGGGGCTGAGCGAGAGGCTGCGCGAGCTGCGTTACGAGGTGAACGAGCTCGGCTACGTGGACGGGGACGGGCGCACCACCAGCCGGCTGACGCTGCCGCCCGGCGCGTACGGGGTGACCAGCCTGCTCCGCGGCGATCTGGCGCGGGCCGTCGCCGACCGGGTGCGCTCGCCCGTGCGGTACGGGCTCACCGTGGACGCGGTGGAGCAGGGCTCAGGCGGCGTGCGCGTCCTGCTCTCCGACGGGACGTGGCGGGACGCCGACCTGCTGGTGGGCGCCGACGGCGTGCACTCGCGGGTGCGGGAGCTGGTCTTCGGGCCGCGGGAGCGGTTCGTGCGCTACCTGGGCCACCACGTGGCCGCGTACTCGCTCGACGACGAGGAGCTGAGCCGGCGGGTGGGCGTGCGCTACCGCATGCTGACCGTTCCCGGGATGATGGCCGGCGCGTACGCGCTGCGCGGCGGCCGGCTCGCGATGCTGTTCCTGCACCGCGAGCCCGATCCGGCCTGGCCCGCCGCCCCCGCTGCCGCGCTGCGTGAGCGGTACGGGCACCTGGGCTGGATCCTGCCCCGGGTGCTGCCGCACTGCCCGGACCCGCCGGAGCTGTACTACGACCAGGTGAGCCAGGTGGAGATGGACGCGTGGAGCCGGGGCCGGGTGGTGCTGCTGGGCGACGCCTGCCAGGCGGTGTCGCTGTTCGCCGGGCACGGGGCGTCGCTGGCGATGGCGGCGGCCCGGGTGCTCGCGGAGGAACTGACCGGTGGCGGACCTGACGTGCCCGCCGCGGCGGCGCCCGGCGGAGGGCTCTTGGCGGACGTGCCCGCCGCGGCGGCGCGTTACGAGGCGCGGATGCGCGGGCCCGTGGCGCGGGTGCAGCGGTTCGGCCGCCGGTTCGTCAAGTGGATGGCGCCGCCGAGCCGGGGCCGGATCGCGGCCCGCGACTGGCTGCTGCGGCTGGCCGCGCTGCCGGGCGCGGGGCGGCTGCTGGCGGGCAGGCTCGGCCCCGGAGGTCACGAGCTGTTCAGCGCTTCACCTCATGCACCTGGCTCCTGGCCGGAGCGCTGATGCGCACCTTGCTCCCCCAGCCGGTGTAGCGGGTGTCGACGCTGATCGTCTCGCCGCCGTTGTGGCTGCGCCGCCACGGTCCGGACGCGGCGGGGAAGGTGGTGACGAGCCTCGCGGGAAGCTCGCCCGCGCTCAGCGTGAGCCGGTACTCCAGCACTTCCGGATCCGTGGGTTTGATCACCTTGGAGAGCCGGAACCAGGAAGAGATCTTCCACAGCTCTCCTTCGCTGATCTTGCCGGTGTACGTGCGCCCGGACTTCTCGCCGGAGGTGATCAGCGCCTTCAGCGTGGCGGGCTCGGCCGGGTTGATCGTCTGGCTGTACCGGCCGCCCAGGCCGAGAGAGGCGCGGGGGAGCTTGACCCAGGTCTTGCCCTCCGGCGCGCTGCGGGACAGGATGCCCCCCTTGACGTAGGTCCGCTTGCCGACGGCGATCACCCGCTCGTCGTCCACGATGCCTCCGAGGTGGTCCGCGTCGTTTTTCACGGTGCGGGCACGCACCTCGACGGCGGCGGCGCCCTTCCGGTCCAGCGTCAGCTTCCCGGTGCGGCGCAGCGCCGCCGTCGTCCCCTCCAGGTCGATGTACGAGACGGTGTCGGTGAACTTCAGCCCCGTGCCCTTGGCCAGCCGCTTCTGCAGGACCTTCACGGGGTCGGCCGGGGCGGTCGCATGGGCGGGGGCGGCGGCGAGGAGGGCGGCGGCGCCCGCCAGCGCGGCTATGGCACGCTTCATCGGATGTCCTTCATGATCAGTACGGGATCGGGGCATCCTCGCAGACGATCATCACGGGGACGTCTCGGGGCCGTGTGAAACGATCGAGCCGAGCGTTGTCCCCTCACCCAGAAAGACGCGCATGGAGCCTGTCATCCACCACTTCAGGGCCTCCGGGGTCTCCGTGGTGATCGAATGCCCCTCCGACGCCCTGCCCGCCATCCTGCACTGGGGGCCCGACCTGGGCCCGCTCGACGACCGGGCGCTGGCCGCGCTGGCCTCCTCGCTGCGCCCCCGCCTCGACCTGACCTCCGACGTCCCCGTACGCACCGGCCTGGTCCCCGAGGCGCGCACCGGCTGGACCGGCATGCCCGGCCTGCGGGGTCACCGCGCGGGCCGCGACTGGTCGCCCGCCTTCACCGCCGTCACGTACGGGCTCGAAGAGGGCGGCGGGGTGCGGGCGCTCACCGCGGAGGCCGCCGACCCGCGCGCCCGGCTCACGCTGTCGCTCACCGTCGAGCTGCATTCTTCGGGGCTGCTGCGGGCCAGGGCCGGGCTGCGCAACGACCACGCGGACCCGTACACGCTGGAGGCGCTGCACCTGGCGCTGCCGGTGCCCGCCGTCGCCACCGACCTGCTCGACCAGGCCGGCCGCTGGTCCAAGGAACGGGTCCCGCAGCGGCGGCCGATCACCGTCGGCACCCACCTGCGCGAGGGCCGCCACGGCCGGACCGGCGCCGACGCCGCGACCGTGCTGTTCGCCACCACCCCGGACGCGGGCTTCCGGCGCGGCGAGGTGTGGGGGGTGCACGTCGCGTTCAGCGGCAACCACCTCTCCTACGCCGAACGCGTCCACACCGGCCGCACCCACCTCGGCGGCGGCGAGCTGCTGCTGCCGGGCGAGGTCGTGCTCGCCGAGGGCGAGTCGTACCCGGGGCCGTGGATGTACGCGGCGTACGGGCGCGGGCTCGACGAGGCCGCGCACCGCTTCCACGGCTTCCTGCGCGCCCGCCCGTCCCATCCGCCGGCGCCGCGGCCGGTGGTGCTCAACACGTGGGAGGCCGTCTACTTCGACCACGACCTGGACCGGCTGACCGAGCTGGCCGACCGGGCGGCCCGGATCGGCGTGGAGCGGTTCGTGCTGGACGACGGCTGGTTCAGGGGCCGGCGCGACGACCGGGCCGGGCTCGGCGACTGGTACGTCGACCCTGAGGTGTGGCCCGGTGGGCTCAAGCCTCTGGTGGAGCGGGTGCGGGCGCACGGCATGGAGTTCGGGCTGTGGTTCGAGCCGGAGATGGTCAACCCGGACTCCGACCTGGCCCGCGCCCATCCCGAGTGGATCATGGGGGCCGGTGACCGGCTGCCGCCCACCGCCCGTCACCAGCAGGTGCTCAACATCGCGCACCCGGACGCGTACGCCTACGTCAAGGAACGGCTGCTGGCCCTGATCGGCGAGTACGACATCGACTACGTCAAGTGGGACCACAACCGCGACCTGGTCGACGCGGGCTGGGCGGAGACCGGCAGGCCCGCGGTGCACGAGCAGACGCTCGCCCTTTACCGGCTGCTGGCCGAGATCCGCGCGGCCCGTCCGGGGCTGGAGATCGAGTCCTGCTCGTCCGGGGGCGCCCGGGTGGACCTGGGCGTCCTGGAGCACACCGACCGGGTCTGGGCCAGCGACTGCATCGACTCGACCGAACGGCAGCAGATCATGCGCTGGACCGCGCAGCTGCTGCCGCCGGAGCTGATCGGCAGCCACGTCGGCGCGCCCCGCTCGCACACCACCGGCCGCGTCCACGCGCTGCCGTTCCGCGCGGTGACCGCGTTCTTCGGACACTTCGGGCTGGAGTGGGACCTCACCACGCTGACCGAGACCGAGCTGGCCGAGGTGGCCGCCTGGATCGAGCTGCACAAGCGGCACCGGGAGCTGCTGCACACCGGGACGGCGGTGCGGCTGGACGAGGCGCCTGAGGGCTTCCAGGCGCACGGGGTGGTGGCCGGTGACGGCTCCGAGGCGATCTTCGCCGTCGCCATGCTGGCGCTGCCCGTCACCTGGCCACCGGGCCTGCTGCGGCTGCCGGGACTCGACCCCGGCACCGCCTACCGCGTCCGCCCGCTGACGCCGGTGCGCTCCCGGCCGCGGAACGGCGACCCGGTCTGGGTCACGGGCGAGCACGTGCTCACCGGGCGGGCGCTGGGCGTCTCCGGCATCGGGATCCCGTCGCTGTCTCCGGACGACGCGGTGCTGATCCACCTCACGGCGGTGTGACGGGCGACCGGCGGTCAGTCCGGCCGGCTCTGCCGCCGCCGCTCCTCCGCCAGCTCCTCGCGGAGCCGATCGAGCTCGGCCTCCAGTTCGAGGATGCGGCGGACGGCGACCAGCGTCATCCCCTGGTCGGTCATCCCGATGACGTGGCGCACGACCAGGATGTCGCGGCGCGAGTAGCGCCGCTGGCCGCCCGGGGAGCGCCGGGGGCTGATCACGTCGTGCTGGTCGAGGCGGCGCAGGAACGCCTGCTGGACCCGGAGCATGTCGGCCACCTGCCCGAGCGTGTAGAGCGGCGCGTGATCGTCGTCGATCGGCAGCTGGGACATCATGGCCTCCTCCGGGGCGGGGGGCGGGGAGCCGCCCCCCGCGCGGTGCGGCGTCAGCGCCTGATGGCCTTGACGTCCGCGCGCTGGATCTCGACCTTGCGCGGCTTGGCGCGCTCGAGGACGGGGATCCGCACGGTCAGGACGCCGTCCGCGTAGGCGGCGTCGATCTTGTCGCTGTCGAGGTGCTCCGACAGGTAGATCCGGCGGGTGAACGCGCCCATGGGACGCTCGCGGACGAAGAGACGCTCGTCGGCTCCGGTCTCTTCCTCACGGTGGGCGCTGACGCTGAGGACACCCCGGTCGATGGTGACCTCGATCGAGCCGGGGTCGATGCCCGGCAGGTCGAAGCGGAGCACCACGTCGTCGTCGCGGCGCAGGCCGTCCATCGGCATGACGGCTCCGCCGGCGCCGAAGGCCTGACGGGTGAGCCGGTCGAACTGGCGCTCGAACTCCTGCAGGAACGGGTCGACGGTCGTCAGGAGCATGTCTGAACCTCCTCGCTGGCTAGGTGCTAACCTCCAACTACACTTGCAGGTTACGTCAGACTCCACGAGAAGGCAACTGCCTCCGCGTCAGCCGCCGGGCAGGGCGCGGAACACGGTCCCCTCCCCCGTCAGCGGCAGCTCCGGGGCGTTCGCCGGGACGAACGCCGACTCGCCGGGCCCCAATGTGAGCCCGCCTACGACGGCGTGGCCACCGGTGCACAGCAGGATCTGCGGGACCCCGCCCGGCACGGTGTGCGCGGCCCCCTCGGTGAGGTCGTGGCGGACGAGCGCGAACTGGGTGGCCGGCGGGTGGTAGCCGTGCCGCCCGTCGTCCGCGGACGGCCGGACCCGGTGCGGCGGCGCGGGCGTGAAGTCGACGATCCGCATGAGCTCGGGCACGTCGCGGTGCTTGCCGGTCAGGCCGCAGCGCAGCACGTTGTCGGAGTTGGCCATGATCTCGACCCCGACGCCGCCCAGGTAGGCGTGCGGCACCCCGGCGCCGAGGAAGATCGCCTCGCCGGGCTGGAGCCGTACGTGGTTGAGCAGCAGCGCGGCGGCCACACCCGGATCCCCCGGATAGGCACGCGCCAGCTCCGCGTACACGGCGAGTCCGCCCGCGGGACCGGAGCCGCCGCGGGAGGGCGCGCCCGTCAGGGCGTGCTCCACCGCTTCGCGGGCGTCCTTGGAGGCGTCGCCGAGCATGTCCTGGAAGACCTCGCGGAGCGCTTCACCGGCGGGGCGGGCGCGCAGGGTCTCCACCCAGCGGCCCGTCTCGGGGATGTCCAGGCTCTCCAGCAGGTCCGCCGCCTCGTCCGGCGCGCGGAAGCCGCAGAGCCCGTGGAACGGCGTGAGCGCGCACACCATCTCCGGCTTCGGGAACGGGTCGCGGTAGGTGCGCGCCGGGTCGCCGATCGGCACCCCGGCGGCCTCCTCGCGGGCGAACCCGGCCCGCGCCTGCTCGGCCGTCGGGTGCACCTGCAGCGACAGCGGGCCCGCCACCGCCAGCACCTTGAGCAGGTAGGGCAGGCCGGGGCCGGACGCCCCGGCCATGCCCAGCGGGTCACGGGCGATCAGCTCGGTGAGCGGGACCCCGCCCACGGTGGACGGGGCGGCCGGGTGGGCGCCCATCCACATCTCCGCTTGCGGTTCGCCGGTCGCGGGGGTGCCGAACAACTCGGGGAAGGCGGTCGGCGACCCCCACGCGTAGGGCTGGATCACCGGCGCCAGCCGCATCGGTGCCGTCACGTCGTCTGCTCCTCTGGGACGGGGCTGCGGGACGGCACCAGTCTAGGGACGATCGATCAGCGGGCCGCGTCGCCGGGCCGGTCGTACGCCCCGGTCACGGCCGGGCTCAGCGGTCCACGTACAGCCTGCCGAACTCGGCCTGCGGGGTGCTGCCGGCGAAGTTGCGGTCCACCTCGGCCCGCTCGGCGGCGCTCGGGTTGGCGTTCGTGCAGCTCACGGGGGCGCTGGAGCCGGACATCAGGTCGGTGCAACGGCCGGTGCGCCGGTCGGGCAGGCCCAGGATGTGGCCGATCTCGTGGGCGGCGATGCGGACCGGGTGGTAGCCCTGGTCGGTGGCCTGGCGGCCCATCCAGATCCGGCCCCGGCCCAGGCTGGTCGGCTGGGCGCGGGGCCAGCCGTTGTCGGCGACGACGACGAAGTCGGCGGGCGTGCCCGCGACGAGCCGGACGTTCACGACGCTGGCGTTCCAGATCTGCGCGGCCTGGTCGACCGCGCCGCGGAACTCCGCCGCCCGGCTGGCGTCGTAGCGGAGCACCCTGACCAGGGCGGTGGCCTGCGCGGGTGTGGTGGCCAGCAGGAAGGCCAGGGTGAGGATGAGAGAGAGCGCGAGACGGAGGGGTCTTGGCATCGTGTCTCCTCGGACAGTGGGGGTGCTGTCACGGTAGACGCGACGGCATCGTCCGGGGACAAGGCACTTTGCCCCTATCACCGCGGTATGGGTTCACCGGTCCTCTCGGTAGTCGGCGGCGACGCCGATGAGGGAGATGAGGCCGGCGGCGAACTCCATGGCCTCGGCGTGGCCCTCGGCGAACGGCGGCTGGAAGCCGACGCCCTCCCAGGCCCCGGTCCGCGGGTTCCACAGGTCGCTGCCGACCTCGAAGTCCCACCCGTAGACGCCGTGGTCGTACCAGAGCTCGTCGGCGGAGTTGCCCGCGGCCGAGTAGAGCACGTCGGTGACCGGCCCGGTCTGCTGCGGCCAGGTGACGGTGCCGCGCTCGGCGGCGATGGCCTCCAGGATGGTGCGGGCCGAGCGCAGGAAGTACGCCTCCTGCTGACGGCTGGGCCTGGGCAGGGTGACGCGGCCGTCGAGCCGGTAGGCGCCGGGCGGCCACATGAAGTAGCCGCCGTAGCTGTGCACGTTGAGCGCGAACCGGATGTTCGGGTACGTCTCCGCCAGCCAGATCACGTTGCGGCTCTCCGGCTCGGAGTGCTCGCCGGGCCCGGCGTAGGTGCCGCTCTGACAGTTGGCCGAGGCGCCGAAGTAGCCGTCGAACAGCGAACCGACCGCGTAGTTGCGGTTGACGTCCACGCCCCAGGTGTTCCGCAGCGCCGGGTCGGACTGGGCTGCCGGGCAGTGGTTGGTCATGTTCTTGCGCTGGGCGTTGAAGTCGTAGAAGGAGTAGTTGGCGCCGTCGGGGTTCACGGTCGGGACGATGAAGATGTCGGCGCGCCGCAGCAGCTTCCTGGTGGCCGGGTCGCGCGGGTAGTTGCGCAGCAGCCGCTCGGCCGCCTCGATGGTGACCAGCGGCGTCACCCACTCCCTGGCGTGCTCCTGGGCGTAGGCGAGCACGCCGGTGCGCGAGCCGTCCCGGTGCGTGCCGATGCGCAGCGCCAGCACCCGCCACGGCTCCCGCGACACGTCCGCGGGCGCGCCGAGGAAGTCGCTGAGCTGGGTGAGCGGCGCGGGCGCCAGGACGCCCGCGCCCGGGTCGGTCCGGTACGTGGCGGCGGTCACCGGGCTGCCCGGCGCGCCGGTGATCGCGGCGGCGACTTCGGCGGCGGTGCTCACCGGAGTGCCGGAGCCGTCGGTGGCCAGGCTGACCCTGACCTGCTTGCCGTCCACGACCACCTCCAGCGGCCGGTCGGCCGCGCCCGGGTCGGACAGCTCCACGGCCAGGTCGTTGCCGCCTTCCGACCCGTACGCGCGCGAGGTGACCACGACGGCGGCGCTCGGCGGGGTGCCGATGAGGGCCTGGGCGTGGCGCCGGTAGCCGTTGGTCAGGTGGGGCAGCTCGATGATCTCGGTGAGGGCGGGGAAGCGGCGGTGCAGGTCCTTGATCCGGGCGTTGAGCTGCGCGGGCGGCATGTACTGGGTGATGAAGTCCTTCTGGTAGCCCGGCCGGTCGCGGTCGGGCCGCTCGCCGTCGGGCCACTCCCCGACCCGCGCCTCCGCCTTGCCACCCGCGGCGGAGGTGATGGTGACGCGGTCCGGCCTGACGCCGGCGGGCACCGGGACGCTGAACTGGTGGCCCAGATAGGCGCCGGCGTCCACGTACGGGACCATCTCGACCTGGCCGGTCGCGCCGCCCTTGCCCTTCCAGGTCACGGTGAGCGCGGCGTCGGCGCCGGCGCTGCTGGACGCCTCGACCGACAGGAAGTAGCCGTCGCGGGACTGAAACCACACCGCCCGCTCGACCACGATGCGGTCCTTCGTGCCGCCGCGGTGCTCGGGGGCGGGCGCCGGGGTGCCGGTGGCCAGGGTGGCGCCGAGCGGGCGCAGCTCGGCCAGCCGGCTGGGGGTGACCACGGCGTCGACGCGGATGCTGCCGTCGGGCTGCGGCCGCACCCGGCCGGTGAGGTCGGCGCCCGAGCCCACCAGCCGCTCCAGCGCGGCCCGGTCGGGCACCGTGAGCGTCACCAGCGAGGCGGGCTCCGGATCGGCGGGGCCGGCGACCGCCGGGAGCGACGGCTCGGCGGCCACGAACGTCGTGAGCACCATCGCCAGGACAACTGCGGACGCCCGTGAGCCACGCATCGGTTCCTCCGGTGATCGCCGTATGGCCGTCATTGAAGGCCGAACCGGCGACTCCGGCAAGACCCAAGGTTCCGTCGCGAGGGTACTGCGCTGATCGATCTCGCCCCAGCACAATGGGCGGGTGTCTGGACATTCCCGCGTCACCGTGCGGCGCGTCAGGGCGGACGACGCCGAGGAGTTCGTCGCGCTGTCCGGCGCGAGCCGGAGCCTCCATCACGGCTGGGTCAGTCCGCCGACGTCCGCCGAGGCGTTCGAGGACTACGTGGGACGCTTCGACGGTGTCACGGCGGTCGGCCTGGTGGTGTGCGTGAGCGACACGCGCCGGCTGGCCGGGTTCGTCAACCTCCGCGGCATCGTCCGGGGCGACGAGCACCGGGCCACCATCGGCTTCGGCGGTTTCGCCGCCACGGCGGGCCGGGGCTACATGCGCGACGGCGTGCGACTGGGCCTCGGCTACGCGTTCACCCTGCTCGCGCTGGACCGCGTCGAGGCCGACATCCAGCACGGCAACGAGGCGTGCCTGAAGCTGGCCGCCGAGGTGGGATTCCAGCGTGATCGTGCGACCGTGACCCGCATCCACGTCGGCGGGCTGTGGCGCGACCACGAACGGTGATTCATCACGTCCGGCATGCTGCGTCGGGCCGACGGGACAGTGACGCGGCAGCGCGTTTAGCGACCTCGCGGCTCGGGAACTCTCGTTGCCGTACCTGGGGCCGCTCGTCCTCGGCCGGGGAGCTGATCAGCGTGCTGGACGACGGGGGCGCCGACGCCGCTCCCGGCGTCGAGTGGCCTGCGGATCTCGATGTCCAGCGGCTTCTGGAGGGCGGCTGGCGGCCCACCGCGTTCCACCAGTTCGTCCTCAAGCTGCACAGCTGGTGCAATCTCGCGTGCGACTACTGCTACATGTACGAGATGGCCGATCAGGGCTGGCGTCTCCAGCCGCGCAGGATGTCCCGGCCGATCATCGACAGCGCGGCCGCGCGGATCGCCGAGCACGCCCGCTCGCACGGCCTGGACCTGGTCGAGGTCGTCCTGCATGGCGGCGAGCCGCTGCTCGCCGGCGTCGATCACCTCCGCTACGCGGTGTCCGCGCTGCGCCAGGCGATGCCTCCCGGCGTCCGGCTCACGGCGCAGGTGCAGACCAACGGCACCCTGCTGGACGGGCCGTTCCTGGACCTGTTCGCCGACCTGGGCGTGCGCGTCGGCGTCAGCCTGGACGGCGGTCGCGAGGAGCACGACCGGCACCGCCGCCGGCCCATGGGCGAGGGCAGCTACGAGGAGGTCTGGGCCCGGCTCGACCTGCTCACCACGGAGAAGTACCGCCACCTCTTCGGAGGGCTGCTCTGCACGATCGACCTCGCCAACGACCCCGTGGCCACCTACGAGGCGCTCCTGGAGGTCGGCCCGCCCTTCGTCGACTTCCTCCTCCCCCACGGCAACTGGAACACGCCCCCGCCGGGTTGGTCGCCCGAGCACCCGCACTACGGTGAGTGGCTCATCCGGATCTTCGACAGGTGGTACGAGGCGCCGCGCAGAGAGACGCACATCAGGCTCTTCCACCAGATCATGCTGCTGGCGGCGGGGAGGGCCTCTCGCAGCGAGTCCGTGGGGCTGTCTCCCGCCGCGCACGTCGTGGTGGAGACCAACGGCGGCATCGAGCAGGTGGACACCCTCAAGGCGGCGTATCCCGGCGCCGCCGCGACACCTCTGCACGTGCTGCGCGACCCGTTCGACCGGGCGTTGCTCCTGCCCGCCGTGGCCGCCCGCCAGATCGGAGCCAGGGCGCTGTCCGACACGTGCGCGGCGTGTGACATCCACCAGATCTGCGGCGCGGGGCTCTACTCCCACCGCTACCGTCCGGGCGCGGGTTTCCGCAACCCGTCGGTCTACTGCTTGGACCTCTACCGGCTCATCACCCATGTCCGGCGCCGGTTCGACGCCGACCGGAAGGCCCGCCAGGCTTCGGCCGGTCCCGGCGGCTGACGGCGTCAGATCGGTGGCGGGTCGATGTCCAGGTCGAGATGGCGCTGGTTGGCCGCCACCTTGACGTCCGCGTGTTCCCTGCCCAGGGTGGCGGCGTAGTGCTCCATGGTCCGCTCGAAGAGGATCTCGGCCTCCTCCTCACGTCCCGACGCGCGAAGGTCCGCCGACAGGTTAGACGCCGCGGCCAGGGTCGTGGGGTGCCGTTCGCCCAGCAGGGCGGTCAACCGCAGATGGTTGTCCTCGCCGAGCCGGCACGCGGCCTCCAGGTCGCCCAGCTCCGCCAGGTCGCTGGCGAGGTTGATGGCGATGATGAGGGAGTAGTGGTGGTCGCGTCCGAGCCTCTTCTCGATGCCCTCCAACGCCTGCTGGTTGAGCCTGCGGGCCTCTTCCGGCCGGCCTCTCACCCGGTGCAGCAGGGCGACGTTGCTGACGCAGCCGCAGGTGTAGGGGTGCTCGGCGCCGTACAGCTTGGGGAAGCGCTCCATCGTGTCGACGGCGAGCTTGAAGGCCTTCTCCGCCTCGTCGTTGACGCGCAGGGAGTTGGACAGGCAGGCCGCGGCGGCGAGAGTGCCGGGATGTTCCAGACCGTAGAGCCGGACGTACCGCGCGTGCACCTCCCGGGCCATCTCGAGCGCCTCCGCCCTGTCGCCCGCCCGTAGCAGCGAGATGGCCAGGTCCTTCTTGGCCAGCAGGATGCGGTAGTGATCCGCGTCGAGCTGCTCCTGCCCGTAGGCCAGGGCGTCGTGGCCGATATCGCACGCCTCTTCGTACTCGCCGCAGCCGCGCACCGCCCGGCTCAGGCTGTTCCACAGGTTCAGGACGGTTCCCGTCTGGTCCTGGCGTTCGCCCTGCTGGGTCCGGAGCGCTTCCTCCAGGATCTCCCGGGCCTTCCAGTAGTCGCTCAGGAGCCCGTGGTCGATCGCCAGGTTGTTCATCGCCCGCAGCGTGCGCACGTGTCCGGGCCCCAGGACCTTCTTGTGGAGGTTCACGGAGTTGGTGTCATGCTCACGCGCCTCGCGGAAGAGCCCCTTGGCACGGAGATCGGCCCCGATCCCGTTGAGCAGGGCCAGGGTCTCGGGATTCTCGTTGCCGACCGCCTGACGCAGCGAGGCGAGCGTCCTGGTGTTCAGCTCGAACGCCTCGTTGTACTTCCCGAGGTAGCGCAGCAGGTCGCCTTCGGCCTTGGTCGCCTTGAGCACGTACACGTCCTCCGGGCCCGAGTCCCTGGTCCACTGCTCCCTGAACACCCGCACGTGTTCGCGCATGGAGACGTGGTTGCCGGAGGCGCTGAGGTAGTTGACGACGTTGAGCGCGAAGTCGCGCACGCCCGGCCGCAGGCTCTCCGCCACCTTCGCGGGCGCGATGTGCGGGAGCAGGGCGTCGTACCGGGCCCAGGCGGCCGGCACGTCCGGGTCGCTCGGGGCCCATCCCACGAGCAGCGAGTGGACCTCCGAGCGGATGGACTGGTGCTCCTCCGGACGCAGCTCCTCGCGCACGAGCGCCTGGATGAGGCGGTGCACCTGAAGCGTGCGCAGGCGGCTCTCGTTGTCGATGCGGACCAGGGCGTACTTGTTGAGCTTGCCGATGGCCCTGCCCAGGCGGATCGGGTCCGCCACGAGTTCGGCCGTCTGCGCGCGGACCGGTCCCTCGACCGGGGCGAAGACCGCCCGCGGGATGGGCTCGGGCCCGAAGAACGCGCAGCAGCGGAGGAGCTCCATCGCCTCGGGCGACTGCTTCTTGAGCTGCGCCATGGACAGCTCCCAGGCGGCCGTCATGGAGTGCCGGTACTCGATAGGCTTGCCCTCGCTGAGCAGCCGGCTCGTCCGCTCCTCCAGGAGCCTGAGGTACTCGTCGGTCGGCATGCCGGTCTCGGTCTGCAGAGCGGCCGCCTGTTCGAGCGCCAGGGGGAGGTCGCCGAGAGCGTCCGCGAGCCGGTTGGCGTCCTCGTCGGTGATCGCGCGGCGCATCCGCCGTTTGAAGAACTGGACGCTCTCCTCCCGCTGGAAGACGTCGATGGCGACGGTGTCGACCACGTTCTCCCAGCGATGGTTGCGGGATGTGACGAGAACGTGCCCGGGACCTTCGGACGGGATGACGTCGGTGAAGTCCGCGGGCTCGTCCGCGTTGTCGAAGATCAGCAGCCACGCGGAGTACGGAACGCCGCGGCGGAGCGCGTCGAGCACGGCGGCCGCGGCCTCCTCGATGCCCATCGCGGACGGCTCGGGCAGGCCGAGGCGAGGGGCGAGTTGCGCCAACGTCGTACGGACCAGGCCCGGCTGGTCGGCGGGCACCCACCAGACGAGGTCGTAGTGCTGCCGGAAGCGGTGCGCGTACTCGACCGCCGCCTGTGTCTTGCCGACACCGGCGAGACCGTACAGGGCGTGCGGGACCACGGCGGTGACCTTGCCGGCGATGTCGCTGCGCAGCCGGTTGAGCAGCTCCTCGCGCCCGGTGAAGTTCTTGTTGCGGGGCGGGACCTTCCACACCTCGGGATGGTCACCGGCACCTGTCATCGTGACACTCGGTCCGTCGGTCACCCGCGCCGCCCTCCCCGCCTCATGCGTCGATCGGACGATTGCACTGCTCGAATAAGGGGCAGCATACGAACGATAGATGCCGTCAAGACAGGCCTTCGCCGAAGACTACGCGCGGTTCGACAAAGGCACCCCGTGCGAAGACTGCTGAAAAAGGGAAACACCTTTTCTCGCGCTACCGACAGCACTTAATACGGCGCCGGGGACTTCCGCTGTATAACCCGGGAGTCACATCAAAGTCGAAAGCGTGGACGACCGATCACCCTTTGTGGTGAAGCTTGACCCGTAACCGCAGGCTGGTTCAGCTACACCGACGCCATGAAACTCCTCGGTCAGCCGAGCGAGGTGGTCAGCCGGCTCGATCGGCTGACCGGTGGCTTCCTGCTGGCTTTCACCGGGGTCGAGCCGGAGTTCTTCCTCGGGCTGTTCGACGCCAAGGCCGAGTTCGCCCGGCTGAGCCGGGACGCGAGTGCAGCCCTGCAAGACAGACGGCTCGGGCTGGGCCGGTATCGGCGGACGCAACGGGTCGCCGCCGCGCACGCCGTCATCGTCCTCACCGGGTTCTTCGACACGGTCAGGCAGGGCGGCCGGTTCCTCGGTCCGGGCCTGAGCCTGTTCAAGGCGGAGCAGGCACGCCTGGCCGGCGCTCCCGACGCCTCGTCCAACCGGCTGGGCGACCTCGCGGAACACCTCCTGCGCGCCAAGCTCCCCTGCCCGGGTCCCACGCAACCCACGAACGGGTCCTGGTCTTCCTGGGCGCGTACTACGAGGGCCTCGCGGAGCGGCTGCTGGACTTCCTGCGGGGCCTGCGGCTCTGGGAGGAACTCCGTGAGGCCGAGCGCGAGCGGGCGGAGCGGTGGTCCTCGACGAGGTGCCCACCGCCGCCCTGGAGACATATCAGGAGCTCTTCCACCGCTTGAGCACCGAGGTGCCGGAGGTCGGGTCCTGGGTGAACCGCACCGACCACCAGGCGACGCGGGCCCTCATCGGCGACCTCGGTGCCGGTCTGACCGACCTGCGCCGGGACCTCCTGTCGGTGGCGACCGGCCCGCGTGCGGAGGGAGTCCGGGCCGCGCTGTCCCGCTCCTACCAGGCCCTGCTGGACAAGCCCATCGTCTCGGTGGCCGATCTTCCCCCTGAGGTGCGGATGCCGCCCCTGGCCGAGGCGTACATCGTCCCGTCCTTCCGGCAGGCGGTGACGGACAGCGCCGCCCGGCCCGCCGAACAACGCTGGTGGCAGGCCTTCCCGGTGCGGGACGATCTCCGCGGGTTCCTGTTCGGCTATCTCACCCACCCCGCCGCCACCCAGTCGCCCCTGCTCGTCCTGGGGCAGCCGGGAGCCGGCAAGTCCCTGCTCACCAAGATCGTGGCGGCTCAGCTCCCGCCCGAGGAGTTCCTCGTGGTCCGCGTGCCGCTGCGCGAAGTGCAGGCCGAGCACGACCTGCAGACGCAGATCGAGAGCGCGGTACGGCAGGCCACCGGGGAGTCCATCCACTGGCCCATGCTGCACCGTCCGGACACGAACACCGTCGCCGTGATCATCCTCGACGGCTTCGACGAGCTTCTGCAGGTGACGGGCGTCAGCAGTTCGGACTATCTGGAGAAGGTGGCCGCGTTCCAGGCGCGGGAGGCGGAGCAGTCACGACCGACCGCGGTGATGGTCACCAGCCGGACGGTGGTCGCCGATCGGGCCCGCCTGCCCAGCGAGACCGTGGTGATCCACCTGGAGCCTTTCGGGGACCGCCAGATCGCGCAGTGGGTCGGCATGTGGAACGCCCGCCACACCGGCTACTTCCGCAGCCGCCGGCTGGAACCGCTCGACCTGGACACGGTGCGCGGGCTCAGGGAACTCGCCGCGCAGCCCCTGCTGCTGATGATGCTGGGGCTGTACGACATGGACGGCAACGCGCTCCGGCTCGTGGGAGTGCGTCTGGGCCGCGCCGAACTCTACGAGAGGCTCCTCGTCCGGTTCGCCGAGCGGGAAGCGCTGAAGAGCGGGCGGGGCCTGCCCGACCGGGACGTCAACTGGGCCGTCAGACGGGAGCTCACCCGGTTGTCCGTGGTCGCGTTCGCCATGTTCAACCGCAACAGCCAGTGGGTCACCGGCGACGAGCTGTCCAGCGATCTCGTCATACTCCTGTCCGAGACGGCGGCACGGAAGACGAACCAGTTCCAGGCGCCTCTCGATCCCGGCGAGCTCGTCGTGGGCAAGTTCTTCTTCGTGCACGAGTCCCAGGCGATACAGGACACCAAGAAACGCAAGAGTTACGAGTTCCTGCATTCCACCTTCGGCGAATACCTGGTGGCCCGGCTGACGGTGCTGGAGATCCTGGACCTGGCCGAGGTGGCGCGCGGGCATCGGAGCCACGCGCGGCCCGTCCGGCACGACGACGACTTCCTGCACGCCCTGTTATCCCATGCCCCGCTCTCGGCCCGGGAGTCCGTTCTCGAATTCCTCCAGGACCTCCTGGCCGATCTGCCCCCGGACACGCGGGAACTGCTGAAGACCACCCTGCTGGAGATCTTCCGCGACGCGCTCTACGCCCGGACGTCCTCCCAGTACGGCTCCTACCGGCCCGGCCGCGTCAAGGAGCTGCGCACGCTGCCCCTGCGCCTGGCCGTCTACAGCCTGAACCTGCTCATCCTGCTCGCCATCTGCGGCGGCACCGTCAGCGGCAAGGAGCTCTTCCCCGAGCCGATGCAGGTGGTCAGCAGGTGGCGGAGCCTCACCCGCTTCTGGAGGTCGCAGGTCCCCTACAACGCCTGGGTGAACCTGGCCCGGGTGCTCGACGTGGAACGCACCTGGAGGGACGGCGAGCGCACGGTGCTGATCCGCTGGGCGGGGCGGGACACCTCGTCCCCGCCGGACGGCGACCTCTACTGGACCTACGACAAGGCGCCGGAGGACGCCGACCGCGGGCACGTCTCCTGGATGTACGAGGACTTCCAGATGGCGGCCAGGAGCCTCCACTTCCTCTGCGGGTACGAGGAGGAACTGCTGCTGCACGCGGTGGCCCCGCTGGCGCCCGAGCTGAGCAGATCCCTGACGACGGTCGCCGGCTACTGGGAGGACCAGGCGAAGTCGCCGGCGCACGCCCTGCTCCGCATGTGGATGCTGTCCAGCAGGGCGTGCGCCGCCGCCGACCTCGCGGACGCGTACGCCGAGTGCCTGCGGATGAGCCAGGCGTTCGCGCCCTTCGCCGAGACGGACGCTCTCGCGTACCGCGACGTCGTCCTCGGCCACCTGGCGCTGGACGCGGCGCGGTTGCGGGGCGTGCTCACCCTCGACCGCCTCCATCTGCACCACAACAAGCCGTCGATCGAGTCGAGGATGCGCACGGCCGTCGCCGAGCTCGGTCTGGCATGAGGGCTACTGCCGGGGTGCGGCGGGGGCGGTCGAGCCGCGTACCACGAGTTCGGTGGCGAGCTCGATGTGGTGGGAGTCGATCCGTTCGCCGGCGGCCAGGCGCAGGGCCCGCCGGAGGGCGACGCCGCCCATCTCGCGGAGCGGCTGGCGGACGGTGGTCAGCGGTGGTGAGGCCATGCGGGCTATCTGGGTGTCGTCGAAACCGACGACGCTGAGGTCGTCGGGGACGCGCAGGCCGCGCGCCCGCGCGGCCTCCATCACGCCGAACGCGGTCTCGTCGCAGCCTGCGAAGATCGCGGTCGGCGGTTCGGGGAGGGCGAGGAAGCAGGCGCCGGCCTCGACGCCGTCGCCGTAGCGGAACCTGCGGTGCTGGATGTACTCCTGGCGCACCGCCACGCCCTCGGCCTCCATGGCGGCGCGGTAGCCGTGAAGCCGCGCCTGGTTGCACGCCGCCGTGGCGGGGCCGCCCAGGTAGGCGATGCGCCGGTGGCCGAGGGAGAGCAGGTGCTGGGTGGCGGCCAGCCCGCCGGCGAAGTTGGTCGACCCGACGCTGGTCACGCGGGTGCGCGGCAGGTTGAGCGGGTCGATCACCACCAGGGGCAGGCCGGCCTCGGCCAGGGCGGCGAGCTGGGCGGCGGTCAGCTCGCTGGTGACGGCGACCAGCGCGCGCCGGCCGGTCGCCGCCAGTTCCCTGGCCCACCTGCTGGTGCGCTCGGAGCCCTTGCGGATGCTGATCACGACGGACACGCCGAGTTCGCCGCCGGCCCGCACCGCCCCCTGGATGATCTCGTTGGAGTAGGCGTTCAGGTCGGAGTCGAACTGCAGCTCGACGGTGCCCGCGGTCTCGTCGCGCCGGGGCGGCGGGGCCACGTAGTCGTGCTGCCGCAGCGCCGACAGCACCAGCGAGCGGGTCGCCGGCGCGACGTCGCTGCGGCCGTTGAGCACCTTCGAGACGGTCGCGACCGACACGCCGGCGGCGGCCGCGATCGTGGCGAGCGTGGCGCGCTTGGCCGGCACGGCTAGTCCCGATCCCCCGCCGGGTGCACGTCCACCGGTGTGAACAGCCGCCTGTCGTGGCCGACGGCCCGCAGCGGCCCGGTGAGCCGGACGGTGCCGGCGCACGGCAGGTCGCGGGCCGAGGTGCCGGCGAGCACCTCGATGTCGCCGGGCTCGACGATCCGCTGCAGGTCACGGCCGGTGAAGGCGGTGCGGTCGGCGTGCACGCGGAAGCGCACGTCGGCGGCGGCGCCCGGTTCGAGCCGGACCCTGGCGAACCCGGCGAGCTGCCGCACCGGCCGGGTGACCTGGGCGAGCATGTCGTGCAGGTAGAGCTGGACGACCTCGTCTCCGGCGCGGGCGCCGGTGTTGCGGACCCGGACGGAGACGGTGAACTCGCCGTCGGTTGGCACCTCGGTGTCGCTGATCCGGAACTCGCCGAGCTCGAAGGAGGTGTAGGAGGTCCCGTACCCGAAGGGGAAGAGCGGGGTCGGGTCGAGGTTGCTGATGCCGTCGCTGTCGGCGCCGAGCGGCGGCTGCAGGTAGGTGTGCGGCTGGCCGCCGGGGGTGCGCGGGATCTGCACCGGCAGCCTGCCGCCGGGCTGGACGCGGCCGGACAGCACGCCCGCGATGGCCGCGCCGCCCTCCTCGCCGGGCATGAACGCCTGGACGAGCCCGGCCGCCCTGGGGTGGATCTCGCCGAGCGCGTACGGGCGGCCGGAGACGACGACCACGACGACCGGCGTGCCGGTGGCGGCCAGCTCGGTCACCAGGTCCTCCTGGACGCCGGGCAGGCGCAGGTCGTCGGCGTCGCAGCCCTCGCCCGAGGTGCCCTGCCCGAACATGCCGGCCAGGTCGCCGACGACGACCACGCACAGGTCGGCGTCGCGGGCCGCGGCGGCCGCGGCGGCGAACCCGGAGCGGTCCCCGTCGCGCACGTCGCAGCCGCGCTCGTAGGCGATCTCGGCGCCGGGCAGCTCGGCGCGGAGCGCGTCGAGCACGCTCGGCGCGTCGATGCCGAGACCGAGTCCGGGGTAGCGGGGCAGCACGTGGTTGGGGAAGGCGTAGCAGCCCATGAACGTGCGCAGGTCGTCGGCGCACGGCCCGACGACGGCGATCCGGCGCGGGGCGGTGCGGCCCTCGCCGAGCAGGGGCAGCGCGCTGCCCGCGTCGAGCAGGACGACGGACCTCTCGGCCAGTTCGCGGGCCAGCTCCCGATTGGCCTGCGAGTCCAGCTCGACGGTCTCGGCGCCGGTCACCGAGGACTGCGGTGTCCAGTCCGGGTCGAGCAGCCCGAGCTGCGCCTTCTGGGTGAGCAGGCGGCGCACCGCCCGGTCGATCAGCTCCTCGGGCAGCTCGCCGCGGCGCACCCGCTCGGCCAGGTGCTGGCCGAAGCCGAGGGTGTCGGGCAGCTCGACGTCGAGGCCGGCGGTGAGCGCCTGGACCCCGGCCTCGCCGGCGTCGGCGGCCACGAGGTGCATGGTGGCCAGGAACGGGATCGACCAGTAGTCGGAGACGACGGTCCCGGTGAACCCCCAGTCGTCGCGGAGCACCTCGGTCAGCAGCCACGGGTCGATGGCGGCGGGGACGCCGTCGACGTCGGAGTAGGAGTTCATCACCGAGCGGGCGCCGCCCAGCTCGATGGCCGACTCGAAGGGCGGCAGGATCATGTCCATCAGCTCGCGCCGGCCCATCGGCACCGGGCCGTGGTTGCGTGCCGCCCGCGAGGCGGAGTAGCCGGCGAAGTGCTTGAGCGTGGCGATGACGCCCGCGCCCTCCAGCCCGCGCACGTACGCGGAGCCGATCATCGAGACGAGGTACGGGTCCTCGCCCATCGTCTCCTCGACCCGGCCCCACCGGTAGTCGCGGACCACGTCCAGCACGGGCGCCAGGCCCTGGTGCACGCCGACGGCGCGCATGTCGCGCCCGATCGCGGCGCCCATCCGGGCCACCAGCTCGGGGTCGAACGTGGCGGCCCAGGCGATCGCCGCCGGGTAGACCGTCGCGCCGTACGTGGTGAAACCGGTCAGGCACTCCTCGTGGACCAGCGCCGGGATGCCCAGCCTGGACTGCGCGATCACCTCACGCTGCAACCGGACCACCTCGGCGGCGCCCTCGGCGGGGCTCACCGGGCGGCTGCCGTGCACCCGCGTCAGATGGCCGATGCCGTGGCGGACCGCCTCCTGGAACGGGGAGGTGTTCGACGCGGCGAACGCGTCCTGCAAAGGGGCCACGTTGCCGGTGCCGCCGTCGCCCGGATCGGGGGCGGAGACGGGCTCACCCATGGTGTTGCCCTCCCACCGGCTGCCGAGCTGCGCGACCTTCTCCTCCACCGTCATCTCCGCCAGCAGGGCGTCCACCCGCTCCCCCACCGGAAGCGCGGGATCCTGCCAGGGACGGAGGGCTTGGCCCGCCGCCGGCCGATCTAGAGCCGTCATTGATCGCTCTCCTTAGAGGCGGCTCTTTGCCGCAAAGTTTCGAAACATTTCGGACGCGCTGCGCGGGGGTGGCGTGGGAGCGCTCTCGGCTCCAGATCACCCAGCGTGGCGCCCGTGCGAGCGTATCCCACTCGTCTCGCTCTTGCCGAGAGGGAGTTTCGTGCGGGGAGAGGTTGACACCCCTTCGGCCGAAATCTAGATTGGCGTGCCACGCGGTCGTTTCGAAAATGTTTCGACACTGTGGAGCCGCGGCACCATCCCCCGGCGTTCGAGTACGGAGATCAGCGTGGAATCCAGGACAACGTCTCGCCGCAACTTCCTCGCCCTGTCCATGGGCCTGCCCCTGGGAGCCGCGCTCGCCGCCTGCGGCACCTCCGGCCCCGGCAGCACGAGCACCAGCGGCGGTGGCGGTGGTGGCGCCACCGCCAGCTACTGGTACCTGTCGACGGAGCCGCAGGAAGGCGTCCGCAGGCGGACCATGGAGCGGTTCAACCAGGCCAACCCCAACGGGAAGATCGTGGGGACGACCTTCCAGAACGACGCCTTCAAGACGAAGATCAAGACGGCGATCGGCGCGGGCGAGGCGCCCACGATCATCTGGGGCTGGGGCGGCGGCGGTCTGCGCAGCTACGTGCAGGCCGGCCAGGTCGAGGACCTCACCTCGTGGTTCGACGAGAACGCGGCCGTCAAGGACAAGCTGTTCCCCTCGTCCTTCGGCGCGGCGACCGTCGACGGCAAGATCTACGCGATCCCCTGCGAGACGATGCAGCCGATCGTCCTGTACTACGACAAGCGCGCCTTCGAGAAGATCGGCGCCGAGCCGCCCCAGAGCTGGGGCGACATCATGGACCTGGTGCCCAAGTTCAACGCCAAGGGCATCGCGCCGTTCTCGCTGGGCGGGCAGTCGCGCTGGACCAACATGATGTGGCTGGAGTTCCTCTTCGACCGCATGGGCGGCCCCGAGGTGTTCCAGGCCGTGTTCGACGCGGAGAAGGACGCCTGGTCCAACCCCGTCGCCATCGACGCGCTGACCAAGATGCAGGACCTGATCAAGGCCGACGGCTTCATCAAGGGCTTCTCCTCCATCACCGCCGACTCCAACGCCGACCAGGCGCTGCTCTACACCGGCAAGGCCGCGATGATGGTGCACGGCGGCTGGACGTACGGCAGCATGAAGCAGGACGGCGGCGACTTCGTCTCCGGCGGTAACCTCGGCTACATGAACTTCCCGCCGATCGACGGCGGCAAGGGCGACCCCGGCAACACCGTCGGCAACCCCGGCCAGTACATGTCGATCTCCGCCAAGGCCACGCCCGAACAGAAGGAGATCGCCAAGAAGTTCTTCGCCACCGAGGTCGTCAGCGACAAGTCGGCCGAGGAGTGGGTGGGCACCGGCGCGGTTCCCGTGATCAAGGGCTCGGAGAAGTTCTTCACCGGCTCCGAGGACGCCGACTTCCTCAACTTCGTCGTCGGCATCGCCAACAACGCCAAGGTCTTCCAGCAGTCGTGGGACCAGGCGCTCAGCCCGACCGCCGCCGAGGTGCTGCTCGACAACATCGCCAAGCTGTTCCAGCTGTCGATCGGGCCGCAGGAGTTCGCCACCAACATGAACGCGGTCATCGGCAAGTGAGCACGATCGTCACCGTTCCACCCCGGGGGAGACCGCCCGCCGCCACCCGTGTGCGCGGCAGCGGCTCCCTGGTGTGGCTGGCCGTCCCCGCCCTGCTGGTCTTCCTCGCCTTCGGCGTGATCCCCCTGCTCGGGGTGCTCGCGCTGAGCTTCACCACGTGGGACGGGCTCAGCCAGGACATCTCCTTCAGCGGGCTCGCGAGCTGGAGCGCGGTGCTGAGCGATCCCGGGCTGCCGCACGCCCTGTGGGTGACGTTCCTCATCATGGCCCTGTCGTGGCTGGTGCAGACGCCGGCCAGCATCCTCATCGGGGTGTTCCTGGCGGGCCATCAGCGTTACCGCACGCTGATCGCCGTGCTGTACTTCATCCCGCTGCTGCTCAGCTCGGCCGCCATCGCGATCACGTACAAGGCGCTGCTCGACCCGAACTTCGGGCTCGGCGCCGGCCTGGGCCTGGACTTCCTGGCGCAGGACTGGCTCGGCGAGGGCCCCCTCGCCGTCGGCGTGGTGATCTTCGTGGTGTCCTGGCAGTTCATCCCGTTCCACTCGCTGCTCTACCAGGGCGGGGTGCGGCAGATCCCGCGCTCGATGTACGAGGCCGCGGAGCTCGACGGAGCCGGGCGGGTGCGCAAGTTCTTCAGCATCACCCTGCCTCAGCTGAAGTACACGATCATCACGTCCTCGACCCTCATGGTGGTCGGCTCGCTGACGCTCTTCGATCTGATCTTCGTGCTGACGGCGGGCGGGCCCGGCGACGCGACCAGGGTGCTCGCGCTCGACATGTACAAGCGGGGATACCAGGCCAACCTGATGGGCCCGGCCAGCGCCATCGCCGTCATCCTCGTCCTGGTGGGCCTGGCCCTGGCGCTCGTGCTGCGCAGGCTCGGCGGGCGCGACGGCAGTGCGAGCCAGTTGGAAGGGGCCTGACATGGCGACCACGCTGTCCGACAAGCCGGGGCGGACGGTGATGCGGCCGTCCGGTCGCCGCCGCCGCAGGCCCAGGCTGCGCGAGACCAAGAACTGGATCGGCGGGACGATCTCGTGGCTCTGGCTGGCGATCGTGATCATCCCGATCTACTGGGTGGTCATCACCAGCTTCAAGGCCCAGAGCGACTACTACCTGTCGAACCCGATGGCGCCGCCCACCGCGCCGACGCTGGACAACTACCAGCTGGTCATCGAGTCCGACTTCCCGCTGTACTTCCTCAACAGCCTCATCGTCGCCGTCGGCTCGGTGGTCCCGGCGGTGCTGTTCTCGTTCATGGCCGCGTACGCGATCGTGCGGGCGAGCACCAACCGCTTCCTGAGGTCGGTGAACTGGCTCTTCCTCATGGGCCTGGCCATCCCCCTGCAGGCGACGATCATCCCGATCTACCTGATCATCATCAGGCTGCATCTCTACGACAGCCTGCTGGCGCTCATCCTGCCGTCGATCGCGTTCGCGATCCCGCTGTCGGTGCTGGTCCTGGCCAACTTCATCCGGGACGTGCCGAAGGAGCTGTTCGAGTCGATGCGGCTCGACGGCGCGAGCGAGCAGACCACGCTCTGGCGCCTGGCCTTCCCGCTGACCCGGCCGGCCGTGGTGACGGTGTCGATCTACAACGCGCTGCAGATCTGGAACGGGTTCCTGCTGCCGGTGATCCTGACGCAGAGTCCCGACAAGCGGACGCTGCCGCTCGCGCTCTGGTCGTTCCAGGGGGAGTACAGCGTCAACGTGCCCGCGGTGCTCGCCTCGGTCGTGCTGACCACGCTGCCGATCCTGATCCTGTACGTGGTGGGCCGCCGCCAGTTGCTGAGCGGCCTGACGGCGGGGTTCGGCAAGTGATCTGAGTCCCGCGCCGGGGCAGGAGTCCTCCCATGGAGGATGTGTGGGATCTCGTGGTCGTGGGCGCCGGGCCCGCCGGTTCCGCGGCGGCGCTCGGCGCGCTGCGGCGGCGGCCCGGCGCGCGGGTGCTGGTGCTCGACAAGGCGGACTTCCCTCGTGACAAGGCGTGCGGCGACGGCATCGCGGCCCACGGGCGTGACGAGCTGGCCAGGCTGGGCGTGCCGGGGCTGATCGACGACTACCGGCCCACGCCCCGCCTGACCGTGGTCTCCCCCGGCGGCACGCGGGTGTCGGCGACCGCGGCGCGGCCCAACCACGTGGTGCCGCGCCGGGTCTTCGACGCCCGGCTGGTCGAGGCGGTCCGGGCGGCCGGGGCCGAGGTGCGGCGCCACCGGGTCAGGGAGCTGGCCGAAGCCGGGCCGGTGGTGGTGATCGACGGCCGGATCCGGGCGCGGGTCGTGGTCGCGGCCGACGGGGCCAACTCGGCGGTGCGGCGGCTGATCGGGCTCCCGGTCACGCCGGAGCGGCACACCGCCATCGCCGTGCGCGGGTACGCGGACGTCCCCGACGAGGACGACGTGCAGCTCATCGCCATGCAGCGGGCGGGCTGGCCCGCCTACGCGTGGTCGTTCCCCATCGGCGACGGCACCGCGAACGTCGGGTTCGGGATGCTGCTGCCCCGGCTGCACGCCACCGGGCTGCCCGGGCGGCAGGTGCTGCACGGCAGGCTCGCCGAGCTGCTGCCCGACCGGCCCGCCCGCGACCTGCGCGCCCACCACCTGCCGCTGTCCACCGGCCGGCCGGCTCCCGGTGCCGGGCGGGTGCTGCTCGCCGGGGACGCGGCGAGCCTGATCAACCCGCTGACCGGCGAGGGGATCTACTACGCGCTGCTGTCGGGGCGGCTGGCCGGCGAGGCGGCCGCGGACGCGTCCGGCGACCCGCTGCCCGTCTACCGGCGCGGCCTGCGCGCGGCGCTGGGGCGACACCTGCGGACCACGGACGTGCTGGCCCGGCTGGCGCAGTCGCCGGGGTTCATCGACGCCGCCATCGCCACCGCCGCCCACCGCAAGGAGGTGTTCGACCTGCTGGTGGAGGTGGGGCTGGGGTCGGGGACGGTGCCCGTCCCGCTGGCGTACGCGGTGGCCTCCCGCTGGCTGCGCGACACCGTCCGCCACCACCGACGCGGCCGTTGACCGTTGTATCCGCCCGCCATCAGCCGGTGAGGGAGGCACCGCCGGTCAGCAGCAGCGCCACGTCCACGCCCGCCACCGCGACGGCCGCCGCGAACGGCACCCGGGGGTGGTTGCGGGCCAACAGAAGCCCGGCAGCCGTCAGGACGACGGCCGTGGCCAGCGCGATCCAGCCCATCAAGCTCGTACGGGCGAGGCCGGGAAAGGCAGGACCGTCCCCTTCGTCGGCGGACGTATCCGTACCGGCCGGGGCCGATGGGGATGAGCCGTCCAGGAGCGCGGCGGAGTGGCCCGTGGCAGCCGGAGGTTCGGCGGTGGGAGGGGTCGTGGTGGATGGGCCGAAGGCGAGCAGGCAGGTGGCGGCGAGGAGCGGGAGCGGGAGCAGGGCGCGCAGGCGGGCGGCGCCGAGCCGCTGCGGCCAGCCGCGCACGCCGGTCGCCAGGTCGTCCGCCAGGTCCGGCAGCACGTTGGCCAGGTGAGCCCCCACCCCGAGCAGGGCCGCCGCCGCCGTCGCCCACCAGGCGGGCCACGGCTCCCCCGGCAGCCCCAGCGTCACGAACGCGGGCAGCACCCCGAACCCCACCGCGTACGGCGCCCACGACAGCAGGGTCGCCTTCACCCCCAGGTCGTACGCCCACGCCGCGAGCACCCCGGCGAGGTGCGCGGAGCCGGCGAGCACCCCCGAGGCGAACGAGAGCGGCACGCAGCACGCCAGCGCCACCGCCGCCGCGATCCCGAGGGCACGCGGCGTGATCGTGCCGTCGACCGCCGGCTTGTCCGCGCGCCCCGCCGCCACGTCGCGCCCGGCGTCGGCCGCGTCGTTGCACCAGCCGATGGACAGCTGGCCCGACAGCACCGCCAGGCCCACGAGCAGGCATCCGGCCGCGCCGTGCCCGGCCGCGGCGGCGAGCGCGGTGACCAGTGCCGTGACCGCCACGGTGGGCCCGGGGTGGCAGCCGCGCGCCAGCCCGGCGATCATCCGGCGCCCGTCGTCCGTCACAGGCCGATGCTACTCGGAAGATCCCTTCGGCAGGCGCTCGCGACGGGTGACGAATTGACCGGGCCTGACCGGCCGATCTACAGGGAAGACCGCCCGCTGGGCTTAGCAGATCAACCTGGGGGGAACCGTGGCATCGACGAGTGTTTTCGGCCGCCCGCCCAGGGGAGCCCTCCATGACCCATATCGCCGCAGTTCGCTGCGCCTTTCCCCCGAATCGATACGCACAGGCCGAGTTGACCGACATGGCGGCCCGTGTCTGCCTGCCTCCGGACGCCGACCGCCGCCTGCTCGACCGGCTGCACCGCAGCGCCCGCGTCGAGTACCGCAACCTGGCCCTGCCGATCGAGGACTACGAGAAGCTCGACGGCTTCGGCGCGGCCAACGACGCGTACGTGACCGCCGCGGTCGAGCTGGGGCTGGAGAGCGTCCGCGCGGCGCTGGACGGCGCCGGGCTGGTCCCGTCCGACGTCGACATGATCATGTTCACGTCGGTGACCGGCATCGCCGTGCCGTCGATCGACGCCCGGCTGGTGGGCGCGCTGGGTCTGCGGCCCGACGTCAAGCGGCTGCCGGTCTTCGGGCTGGGCTGCGTCGCGGGCGCGGCCGGGATCGCCAGGCTGCACGACTACCTGCGCGGCTGGCCCGGCCACGTGGCCGTGCTGCTGTCGGTGGAGCTGTGCTCGCTCACCGTGCAGCGCGGCGACGGCTCCCCCGCCGGCCTGGTCGCCAGCGCCCTGTTCGGTGACGGCGCCGCCGCCGTCGTGGCCTGCGGCGACGGCCGCGCTCCGGACGAGACAGACGACCCGGCGGCCGGGCCTGTCGTGGTGGCGACTCGCAGTCATCTGTATCCGGACTCGGAGCATGTCATGGGCTGGCAGGTGGGCGGCGACGGTCTGCGGGTGGTGCTGGACGCGGGCGTGCCGGAGGTGGTGCGCCGCTACCTGGCCGACGACGTGCACGCGTTTCTCGGCGATCACGGGGTGACGGCCGGCGAGGTGACGGCCTGGGTGTGCCATCCGGGCGGCCCGAAGGTCCTGGAGGCCGTGTCGGACGTGCTCGACCTGCCGCCGGGCGCGCTCGACGTCACCTGGCGCTCGCTGGCGGCCCACGGCAACCTGTCGTCGTCCTCGGTGCTGCACGTGCTGGGCGAGACGCTCGCCACGCGGCGGCCGGAACCCGGCACGTGGGGGGTGCTCATCGCGATGGGCCCCGGTTTCTGTTCCGAACTCGTCCTGCTGCGCTGGTGACCCCATGACCTGGTATCTCGTCCTCATCCTGCTGGTCGGCCTGGAGCGGCTGGCCGAACTGGTCGTCTCCAAGCGCAACGCCGCCTGGAGCATGGCGCGCGGCGGCGTCGAGACCGGCCGCGGCCACTACCCGTGGATGGTGCTCCTGCACACGGCGCTGCTGGCCGGGGCGCCGCTGGAGGTGTGGCTGGCCGGGCGGCCGTTCCTGCCGGAGCTCGGCTGGCCGATGCTCGTCCTGGTGGTGGCCGCGCAAGGGCTGCGCTGGTGGTGCATCACCGCGCTCGGGCCGCGCTGGAACACCAAGGTGATCGTGGTGCCGGGGCTGCCGCTGGTGACGCGCGGCCCGTACCGGCTGACCTGGTTGCGCCACCCGAACTACGTGGCGGTGGTCGTGGAGGGGTTCGCGCTGCCGCTGGTGCACACGGCGTGGGTGACGGCGCTGGTGTTCACCGTGCTGAACGCGGCGCTGCTGACGGTGCGCATCCGCACCGAGAACGCGGCGCTCCTGCCGGCCGGGCGGCCCGCCACGTGATCGACGTGCTGGTCGCCGGTGGCGGCCCGGCGGGGCTGGCGACGGCCATCCACGCGGCGCTGCTCGGCATGGAGGCGGTCGTCGTCGAGCCGCGCGCCGGCCCGGTCGACAAGGCGTGCGGGGAGGGTGTCATGCCCGGCGGCGTGGCGGCGCTGGCCGCGATGGGGGTGACGGTGCCGGGGCGCCCGCTGCGCGGCATCCACTACCTGGACGACCGGCGCGGGGTCCGCGCGACGTTCGGCCCCGCCATGGGGCTGGGCGCGCGGCGCGTCGCCCTGCACGCCGCGCTCGCCCGGCGGGCCGCCGACCTCGGCGTGAAGACCGTCACCGGCCGGATCGCGCACGCCGTCCAGGACGGCGACGGGGTCGAGGCCGCCGGGCTGCGGGCGCGCTGGCTGGTGGCCGCCGACGGGCTGCACTCGCCGCTGCGCCGGTCGCTCGGGCTGGACGCGCCGTCCGGCGGCGTGCGGCGGTACGGACTGCGCAGGCACTACCGGGTGGCGCCGTGGACCGACTTCGTGGAGGTGCACTGGTCGGGCCGCGGCGAGGCGTACGTCACCCCGGTGGGCGACGAGCTGGTGGGCGTGGCGATCCTCAGCTCCGTGCGGCGCACGTACGACGAGCACCTGGCGGGGTTCGGCGCTCTGGCCGAGCGGCTGCGGGGGCCCGCCGTGACGCCGGTGCGCGGCGCGGGGCCGTTCCGCCAGCGGGCGCGGGCGCGGCGCGCCGGGCGCGTCCTGCTGGTGGGCGACGCGGCCGGGTACGTGGACGCGCTCACCGGTGAGGGGGTGTCGCTGGCCGTGCGTTCGGCGGAGATCCTGGCCCGCTGTCTGGCGGAGGACCGGCCCGAGGAGTACGAGGGCGCGTGGCGGCGGTTGTCGCGCACCCACCGGCTGCTGACGGGCGCGCTGGTGCAGGTCGCGCGGCGGCCGGGCACGGCGCGGCTGGTGGTCCCGGCGGCGCGGGGGCTGCCCGGGGTATTCACGTCAATCGTCCGGCTATTGGCCTGAAACCGGGTCGGTCCATTCTGCCCATATGGCTGATATATGCACTTTTAGCGTTATGAGCCGGTTCTGTGGTCCTCCGGAGGTGGTGAACGGCGGATGGCTCTCAGGCCTGCTGGCGGGCGAGCTGGGCGCGACGGGGCCGGTGGAGGTGACGCTGCGCGCCCCGGCGCCGGTCGACACGCCGTTACGGGTGGCGCACGCGCCGGACGGGCTCGGGCTGTTCGCGGGAGATCGGCTGCTGGCCGAAGCCAGACCCGCCGCCGGGGACCCGGTGCCGCCGCCCGCCGTGTCCCTGCGCGCCGCGGCGGAGGCCGAGCGGCGCTTCCCCGGCCATCGGAGCCACCCGTTCCCCGGCTGCTTCGTATGCGGCCCGCGCGAGGACGGGCTGCGCGTCCATCCGGGCCCGACGGCCGACCCGGAGGTCTTCGCCGCGACCTGGTTCGCCGACCCGGAGCTGACCGGCGGGCAGGAGGTCCTGCCGCCCGCGTCGGTGTGGGCGGCGCTCGACTGCCCCACCGGCTGGACGCATCTCGCGCCGGGCGGCGCCGCGCTGCTCGGCAGGATGACCGCGCGGCTGCGCCGCCCGGTCAGGGCCGGCGTCACGTACGTGGTCGTCGCCCGCCGCGACGGCAGGGAGCGCCGCAAGCTGTTCGCCTCCGCCGGGCTGTACGAGCCGGACGGCACTCTGGTGGCCGCCTGCCGCACGACGTGGGTCGAGACCCGGGCGGCCCACGCCGGGAGCCCGGCCACGGGAACCGCCGTGGACCCGGGACTGCTGGAGCGCATCCGCGGCGGCGTCATCGGCGAGGACGAGGTCCTCGACGGCCCGTACGGGCCGCGCCGCATCACCTACGCCGACTACACCGCCTCCGGGCGGTCCCTGGACTTCATCGAGGACTTCATCAGGGCCCGGGTGCTGCCGCGTTACGCCAACACGCACACCGAGAGCTCCGGCACCGGCCTGCAGACCACCCGGCTGCGGGAGGAGGCCCGGCGGATCATCCACGACGCCGTGGGCGCCGGCCCGGACGACGTGGTCCTGTTCTGCGGATCCGGCGCGACCGGGGCCGCCAACAAGCTCGTCGCCATCCTGGAGCTGCGCGACCGCGCCACCCGCGCGGGCGGCCGGCCGGTGGTGTTCGTCGGGCCGTACGAGCACCACTCCAACGAGCTGCCCTGGCGCGAGTCCGGGGCCGACACCGTCGCCATCGGCCAGGACCGCGACGGCCGCATCGACCTCGGCGAGCTCCGCGCCCAGCTGGTGCGGCACGCGGACCGGCCGCTGCTCATCGGCAGCTTCTCGGCCGCCTCCAACGTGACCGGCATCCTGTCCGACACCGAACCGGTCTCCGCGCTGCTGCACGAGTTCGGCGCGCTGTCGTTCTGGGACTACGCCGCGGCCGGGCCGTACGTGCCGATCCGGATGGCGGCGAGCGCGCCGGGGCGGGCCGACCACAAGGACGCGATCTTCCTGTCGCCGCACAAGTTCCCCGGCGGCCCGCAGACGCCGGGGGTGCTGGTCGTCCGGCGGGACCTGGTGCGCAACCGGGTGCCGACCACGCCGGGCGGCGGCACCGTGCGCTACGTGAGCCCCGGCGAGCACCGTTACCTGGACGATCCGGTCGCCAGGGAGGAGGGCGGCACGCCGGGGATCGTCGAGTCGATCCGCGCCGGGCTGGTCTTCGCGCTCAAGGAGGCCGTGGGCACCGGCCTCATCCAGGAGCGCGAGGAGCGCCTCCGGGAGCGGGCGCTGGAGCGGTGGCGGCGCAACCCGGACATCGAGATCCTCGGCGACGGGCCCGCGCGGAGGCTGCCGATCTTCTCGCTGCGCGTCCGCGCGGGAGACGGGCTCTACCTGCACCACAACTTCGTGGTCGCCGTGCTGAACGACCTGTTCGGCGTCCAGGCGCGCGGCGGCTGCTCCTGCGCGGGCCCGTACGGGCACCGGCTGCTGGGCATCGGCGCCGGCCGGTCGGCGGAGCTGCGCGACCAGATCGGGTACGGGTACGAAGGGGTCAAGCCCGGCTGGGCGCGGGTCACCTTCGCCTATTTCATGTCCGACACCGTGGCGGACTACGTCGTCGACGCCGTCGACCTGGTCGCCTCCCGGGGCCGGCGCCTGCTCCCCTGCTACCGGTTCGACCTCCGTACCGGGCTGTGGCGGCACCGCGAGGCGGCCGAACCCGCCGTCAGCCTGTCCGACCTGGTGTTCCACTCCGGCGAGCGGCCGGTCCCGGGTGCGCGGGCCGGGGAGGACGCGCTGGCCGGCTACCTGGCGCGGGCGCGCGAGCTGCTCGCGGCCCTTCCGGACGAGCCGGACGCGAGCCAGGCGCGGCTGCCCGGAGACGCGGAGCGGCTGCGCTGGTTCGCGCTGCCCGCCGGGTGCGTGGCTCCGGAGGTGAGTTCCAAGTCGGTTGCAAGTCAGATGATCTAGGTTGGCCCGCCATGAGGAGACTGGTGCCGGCGGGCGCTCTGCTGGTGTGCCTGAGCGGCTGCGTGATCACACCCATGGCCCCGATGACCACGGACACGCGGGCGGGAGAGCCGGCCGAGACCGCGCGGGAAGAGGGGGATCGCATGGGCGTCGAGCCGGGGGTGCTCAAGGGCAGGGTCGTGGGCGCCGACGGCAGGCCGGTCCAGGGGGCCAAAGTCGTGGCCGACAACCAGTTGCTCTACAACAGCAACCTCATCGTGTCGACCGACGCCGACGGCCGCTACCGGGTCGAGACCGACATCGCGGCCACGTTCCACGTGACGGCCTCGATGACGGTCGAGCACAACGGCGCCTCGTACCAGGTCGACCTGTCACCGGACGACGACTCCTCGTTCGCCGGCCCGACCGGCGCGATCAGGGACTTCACCTGGAAGCTCACCGGCGAGAAGGCCGACGGCCTGGGCCACTACGGCGGGTCGGTCCTGTTCCACCTGGACATGACCGACCCGCGGAACCCGGAAGCGTTCCTGGAGGACGAGAAGGTCGAGCTCACGCTCACGCCCGAGAGCACGCTGCTGGACGGCTCGCAGGGTCAGGTCATCACCCGCAGGGCGGTCCGCACCCCTGACGGCTCGGGCCTGGTGGACGTCCCCATCGCCCGTTACCGCGTCTCGGCGTCCTACGAGGGACGCCCGCTCCAGGTGCGGCTCCGCGGTCAGGACGCGTACGCGCCCGAGATCGTCGCGGACTTCTCCCAGTACATCTCCAGCGTCTACTGGATCCAGCTCGAACTGAAGCTCTGACCTGTCACTTCCGGACTCCGCCCATGCCGGGGTCGGGCGTCATTTCACCTGAGGGGCGCTTTACCTGCCAGGTCATCGACCGTGCGGGGAGTGCGCAAGAAAATGGCCGAGGGAGCGATCACTACCGCTCGCGATGACCCGGAGCACCGCATGACCCCGGAGGAGACGATGACAGCACCATCCCTGTCCGCGTTCGATGTCGATTCCCGCACCGATTTCGTGGCCGCCAACCGATATGCGGGCATCGTCACTGATCGCTGGCATGCGCTTGGCGGTGGTCCGAACGGTGGTTACCTGATGGCGATGTGTCTGCGTGCGCTGAAGCAGGAGATGCCGTTCCCCGATGTGCTCGTCGGCTCCGCCTTTTTCCTGCGCCCCGCGGTCATCGGACCGGCAGAGTTGCGCACCGAGATCATCCGGACCGGGCGGCGTGTCGCCACGGGCCAGGTCGTGCTGTCGCAGGAAGGTAAGGAACGACTGCGGGCGACGGCCACCTTCGGCACCCTCGACCAGGCCGACGGGCGTACGCTCGTCACCGGCGAGCCGCCGGTCCTCCCGGACCCGGATGACTGCGTCGATCCGCTCGGCGGCAAGTCGCTGGACGGTGTCAGCATCACCGAACGTGTGGAGTTCCGGTTCGCCGAGGTGCCCGGCTGGTGGCAGGGGAAGCCCGCCGAGCATGCCGGAATAGAGTTCTGGATGCGCTTCCGGGACGGCCGCCACGCCGATCCAGACGCGTTGCCGTTGCTGCTGGATGCCGCACCTCCGGCCGTGCTGGCCGTCGGCGAGTTCGCTTCCGCCACGCTCGAATTGACCGCGCATCTACGGGCCCGGCCCGCTCCTGGCTGGCTCGCCTGTCGCGCCACCACGCGTCACCTGATCAACGGATACCACGAAGAAGACTTCGAGATCTGGGACACCAAAGGCGTCCTCGTCGCCCAGGGCCGGCAACTCGCCATGCTCCCGTAATCGGTGTCACGCATGCTGCTGCGTGCTTCTCCAGGGGCAGCCCCGCCGTCGGCGAATTTCGCGAGCCCTCTCGCTCTCGGATCCGCCGGCGGCGATACAGGGGATGGCGTCACCTGAGTCGGCGTCGCTCATATTCGGGGACGGTCACCACTGCGGCGTGGCACATATCTGGCCGATATCCGCTATTTCCCATCCTGGATGGAGATCCAGCGATGTGGGGCGCTGTATCTCGCGCGCGCCCTTCACGTCCGCCTTGACATAATTCGGATATATCAAGCATTTGCCACAATCACGATAAATCGGATGGTCACAAAACGACAACTTTCCGCCTGGAAGTGTCCGAAACTGGCCAGTGCGAGAACCCGTACAGAGGCGAGGGCGTCTCTTACTCGCGGCCGGATGACCATCCCCCGACATTCCACGTGCCGGGGATTCACCTGAGGAATTCCTCTATGAATGCAGGCGTGCGACACAGGACCTGTCGCGCATCCCGCGGACGCGTGGCCCTGGCGCCGACGATCGCCCATCTTCTCTACGGGGCGTGCCGGCGCCCGGGAGGAGGCTCGTGAACCGCTGTGTGATCCGGCTCGACCTGCGCTCCACCACCGGCGAGGAGGCGGTCGCGCGGGCCGGGGCGCTGCTGTCGGACGAGGAGCAGCCCGATCTCCTGCTGCTCCTGCTGGTCGACGAGGCCCGGGCGCTGAAGGCGCATCAGCGCGCGTACGAGACGCTGATGTCCTCGGGGTACACGGACGAACTGCTGTGCGTCGCGGTCGGGCCGATCGACGGCAACCCCCCGAGACTGGAGGTGCCGGGCAGCCTGGCGCAGGGCGCGGGGATCATCTGGGTGCCGGACCCGTGCGGGATCGACTGGGAGCTCGCCGCCGCGGCTCCCGCCACGCGCAGGGAGCGGAGTCACGGGCCGGAGACCGAGTTGCTCCGGCTGCTCGACGTCCTGTCCCAGCCGGAGGTCTTCCACGGGACCCTCAGCCGCGTCCGGCGGACGCCGGACCTGATCGCCAACCCCGGCCTGCGGCTGGCGGGACCGAGCGGCGACGCGGGCGATCTCCAGCCGGCCATGGCCTCGGCCGCCGCCCGCATCCTGGCGCCGGGCAGAGGACGGGCGCCGGAGCTCCCCTGCGGCGAGGAGCACGGGCAGAGCCGGCCGATCCGGCTCCGTTCCGGCGGGCCGCTGGCGGTCGCCGCCGACGAGGCCAGGACCGCCGTCGCCGAGGCCACCGCGGTGGCCGGCGAGCTGATCGACGGCGCCTCCTTGTTCACCGGCGCCCCCGGAGCCGAGGCGGTCGCGGCCGGCGCCGGCCGCCGCCTGAAAGCGCTGCGGGCGCGGCTCGAAGACCTTCTCTCCGCCGCGCACACCACCACGGGCCTCACCAGCCGTCAGCAGGAGGCGATCGAGCGGGCCGGCGTCGTCCTCCCCGGCTTCGAGGAGTTCGAGCCCGCGGTGGCGCGTGACACCATCAGCGGCTACCTGACCCGCGGGCTGCGGGCGGGAGCGTCCCTGCCCGTGCTCATCGGCGGCCTGGACGGGTGGCAGGAGAGGCTGACGCCGGCGGGCAGCGGAGCCCGTCTCCCCGACCTGCGCCGGGCCTGCCCCGACGAGCTCCTGACCCGGCTGCTCCATCCTCTGCCGATGCCGGAGCCGCAGAGGTGGCTGCCGGTCATCGGGCTGGTGACGGCCGCGCTCGCGACGTTCGCCCCCTTCGGCCCGGCCGGCGGGGTGCTGATGGCGGCGCTCTGGACCCTGCTGGTGGCGCTCACCGTGACGCGTGGTCCTGGCGGACGGCTCGGCGCCCGGGCCGGCGCGCTCGTCGCGAACGCGACGGCGGGGGCGGCCGGGGTGGTGTGCGGGACCGTGATCACCATCAGGGCGATTCCCGCGCCCCTGCCGCCGGCGGTCTGGGCGCCGCTGCTCGTCGCGGCGCTGACCCTGGCGCTCGGGGCCGCGCGCGCCTCATGGCGGTCCAGAGCCGGCGCCTGGGCCCGGGATCGCGGGCTGGATTCGGCGGAGCGGGCGGTCGGCGGCCTGCTCGCCGTCGCCACCGCCGCCGCCGGGGACTGGGCGCGGGCGGGGGCGCGGGCCGCCACCGCCGACGCGGCGGCCCGGATGGGCGCGGCGCTCGAACAGGTCTCCGCGGTGATCCGGAACCACGTCTCCTCGGCGCAGGTCATGCCCCGGCCGGACCCCCGGATCGAGCGCTGTCTCGCCGACCTGGTGGAGCGGGCGATGGCGCCGCGGGTGCGAGCCCTGGCGGCGGGTTCGACCGCCGAGCATGCCGAGTGCGCCCGCGTCGTGACCACCGAGCTGCTCGCCGTCTGGCACGCGCACGCGTCCGAGCACGGGGTGTACGCTCCACCGCCGTTCGCCCGCGAACGGGACGGGGAGGCGGCCGCCCTACCCGAGGAGGAACTGCCCGAGCTGATAGCGGCCGCCGGGGCCGACGCGCACGCGACCATGTGGCAGCTCTGCGCGGCCGAGGACCTGCCCCTGCTGGACCTCGGTTCGGCGCCCACCGCCGTGGTCCGGTTCGCGCCGCTGCGCGACCGCGCCGCCCTCGAAGACCTCCTGCCCGCCGGAACCGTGTGGATCCGGTCGGCCCGGCGTGCCGGCACCCTGCGCCTGGTCCCGGCACGGCCCGGTATCGCGTACCGGAGCCGGGCGGGCGAGGCGGAGCAGGAGGCCGGCCGCTGATGTCACCCCCCAGCCGGCCGTCGCCAGGCCGGCGGAGGGGTGTCGCTTCCCCTACTTGCGCGGGGTGCGGATGCGCGGGATCGGCACCTTCGACCAGTCCATGTCCGAGGCGAGGTAGAAGCTCGGGTAGGCGGGCTGGTTGTAGGTGGTCTGCTGGCGCGCGACCTCGGCGCGGTACTGCGGGTCGTGCATCAGCGTGTACAGCTTGCGGTCGGTGACCTCCGTGCTCAGGTAGATCCGTACGGCGGTGCTGTCGGCGGTGCGCACCAGCAGTTCCTCGCGCCAGTCGCCGAGCACGTCGGCGACCAGGCCGGGGTTGCCCTTGGTCCAGTTGTTGGTGAGCGTGCCCTCGGCGGTGAGCAGGGTGCCGCGCTTCCAGTCGTCGATGGTCGGCGTCTGCAGCACGGTGGTGGCGGTGCCGTTGACGACCTGGGTGGTCATGTCGGCAGCCCAGCGGATGCTCATGTTGGTGCCGGGCACGTTCCTGCCCAGGTGGTCGCCGCGGGCCGACCAGAGGCCGGCGTCGATGGCCTGGTCCGGCGGCATCGAGGACCACGCCTCCAGGCCGCGGACGGCGGGGTCGATGTCGCCGGCCATGCCGCGGCCGGTGTCGACGCCGCTGTAGCCGCCGAACAGCACCTCGCCGGTGGCGGCGGCGCGCATGGCCCAGCCGTACGGGGCCCACCGGCCGCCCTCGTGCACCGTCCAGATCTCCAGGCCCTCGCGGTCCGGGTCGAGGTCGGCGACGTGCATGGCGTCGCCGTGGCCGAGCCGCACGTTCTGGCCGGGGACGGCGCTGCCGGGCGGGCCCTCGGCGAACGAGGAGTACAGCAGGCCGCCGTCGTGGTCGATGGTCGCGGCCCCGTACACGATCTCCTGCTTGCCGTCGCCGTCCACGTCGGCGGCGCTCAGCGAGTGGAAGCCCTGGGTGGTGAGGGTGGCGTACTCGGGGTCGGTGCCGTCGACGCCGTGCGGGGAGGCGTTGAACGGGTTGTCCATCGGCACGTGGCCGCTGTCGACGTACCAGGCCTCCTTGAGCCGCCTGCCGTCCCAGTCGTAGGCGACCAGCGTGGAGCGGGTGTAGTAGCCGCGGGCGAAGACCGCCGACGGGCGCTCGCCGTCGAGGTAGGCGACGGCGGACAGGAAGCGGTCGACGCGGTTGCCCGGCTCGACCCTGGCCATGGCGTAGTCGCCCCACAGGAGGCCGTCGTCGCCGCGGCCGGGCTTGTAGGGAATGGTCTGCAGTTCCCTGCCGGTGGCGCCGTCGAAGACGGAGAGGTATTCGGGGCCGGTGAGAATGAAGCCCTCGAATTCCCGCAACCGGTTGTTGCCACTGCGGGCGGGCGCGTACACGTCCACGAAGTAGGTCGCCAGGTCGGCGGCCGACTCGCGGGAGAGCGGGTAGGCGTGCCGGGGCTCGATGCCGAACGCCTGCTCCAGCGTGGCGGGCCAGCGTCCGGCCACCACCTCGGGGTGCTCGTGCCAGCCCTGGAACATCTCGACGAGGTGGTCGAAGTAGCCGGCGGCGCTCTTGCGGTAGTCGTCGGCGTGCGAGTACCCGGCCCTGACGTCCTTCTTGGGCATCGTGATGTGGCGCTCGGACAGCACGCGGCCGTCTTGGCCGTAGCGGGTGACCTTCGTGCCGGGCGCGGTCTTGAGCATGGCCTCCGAGCGGCCGTCGCCGTCGAAGTCGTAGACCAGGAACTGGGTGTAGTGGGCCCCCGCGCGGATGTTGACGCCCAGGTCGAGCCGCCAGAGCAGGGTGCCGTCGAGCTCGTAGGCGTCGATGTAGGCGTTGCCGGTGTAGCCGCGCTGCGAGACGTCCTTGGAGTTGGACGGGTCCCACTTGACGACGTACTCGTACTGGCCGTCCCCGTCGACGTCGCCGACGCTCAGGTCGTTGGCGGAGTACGTGTACGCCTCGCCGGCCGGGGTGACGCCGTCGGCGGGCTTCTTCAAGGGAAGATCGTGAAACGATTCAACCCACGGCGTCACGGCAGGGCCGCGTGGCCCCTCCCGTCCCTTGACGATCGGGGCGATCCGGTAGGAGGACGCGGCGGTGCCCGCGCTGTCGAGATAGTTGGTGCTGTCGGTGACGGTGGCGATCGGCCGGCCGTCGCGGTAGACGCGGAAGTCGGTGCCGGTCATGCCCCACCGGCCGTGCCCGGTGACCTCGTCACCGAGCAACCGCCAGCTCAGGAACACGCCCTGACCTGTCGGGACCGCGACCAGGCCGCGGTCGAGGCGTTCGAGCTGGACGCCGCCGTGGCGGCCATGACCGTCGCGGCCCGCCTCGGCGGGCTGGGCGGCGAGGGTCAGCGAGAGCAGGGCGGCGGAGGCGGCCGCCAGGAACCGGCGGGCGCTGCTGGGGGGAGACATGCCCGGATTGAATCGATATAACAACCGTTTGTCAAGAGCGGGATTCCTCGCGGCGACATTTCCGCAGGAATCGCCGTTCGGCTTCTCCATTGGATTTCGTTCGGGTAAATGTCAATTGGTGGACGGGACAGAGAGCAGTGCCCGGGAGCCGCTCGTACGGGTGAAAGGCCTTCACTGGGAGGCCGACGGCCGGCCGCGCGGCCTGACGCCCGACCCGCTGGCCGTGCGGTCCGGGCAGACGGCGGTGCTCGTCGCGCACGACGCCGAGGAGGCCGACCTGGTCGCCGACTTCCTGCTCGGCCTGTCCTGGGGCCACGACGGCGTGATCACCATCGGCGGCGAGCAGGTCACGCAGGCGACGTGGGAGCGCGAGATCGGGCTGGTGCCCGCCGGCGCGGGGCTGCTCCCCCACCTGACCGTCGAGAAGAACCTCGTGCTCACCTCCTTCGACGAGCGGGCCAGCGCCCGGGTCCAGGGCCGGGTCGCGTACATGGCCAGGCGGACGCAGATCGAGGGGTTCCTGCACGCCCGGCCGCACGAGCTGGCGCACGACGAGCGGCTGGCCGTAGCGCTGACCCGGGTGCTGTGCCGGCACCGCCCGGTCAAGGTGGTGGTGATCGAGGACCGTACCGGGTTCGGGCCGTGCCACGCGGCGGTGAGCGCCGCGCTGAGCGCCGACCCCGGGCTGGCGGTGCTGGTGATCACCGACGACCGCACCCGCGTGGCGAGCCTCGCGCCTCCCACGCTGTTCTGGGATGTCACCGACTGGGACGTGACCGACGAGGAGGTGGCGGGTGCTCAGCCGTAGACGGTTCCTCGCGGCGATCCCCGCCGCCGGGCTGGCCGCCGGGTGCGCCGGGACCAGGCCGCTGCGGGTCGCGGTGGTGTGGAGCGGCGACGAGTTACGCCGGTTCCTCACCGTGGCGCGCGACTACCCGCACCGGACGGTCACCGTCTACTCGGCGGGCGACAACATCGCCGCCCTGCTGCGCGGGCCGTCGACGGAGGTCGCGCCGGACGTGGCCGTCATCCCCCGGCTCGGCATGCTGTACGAGCCCGGGATCCGGGCCGGGATCAGGCCCTTGGAGGACCCGCCGCCCCAGCCGGAGTTCTGGCGGCGGCTGGTGTCGCCGGTGCCCGGCCGGGTGCTCGGCGCCTGGTTCAAGATCGCTCACAAGTCGCTGGTGTGGCACCGCGACGACCATGGTCTCCCGCTTCCCGAGACGCTCGACGCGTGGACGCGGCCCCGGGGCACGCTGTCGATCGGCGCGGCCGACGGGTGGATGCTCAGCGACTGGTTCGAGAACGTGCTGCTGGCCCGCAGCCCCAGCACGTACCCCGGGCTCGGCTCCCAGTCGGAGCTGTGGGGGTCCGCCGAGGTGGCGGAGGCGCTGGAGCTGCTGGCGGCCGTCTGGCAGGCCGGCATGACCGCGGAGCAGGGCCGCCGGGCGCTGACCCTGCAGTTCCACGACTCGATCCTGGACGTGTTCACCTACCGCACCGCCGATCTGGTGGCCGCGCCCGACTTCGCCTGGCCCGTCATCGCCCGCTACGGCGCGGCGGGCGTGACGGCCGCGCACTTCCGCTTCCCCGCCGCCTCGGCCGCCGCCGGGCCGCCGCTGGTGGTGGGCGGGGACGTGGCGCTCGCGCTGAACGCGGGCGACCCGGACGCGGCCGCGTTCGTCACCTGGCTGACGGGCCCCGACCGGCCCGCTCCGCTGGAGGCGTGGGCCGGCGAGGGCGGGTTCCTGGCTCCGCACATCCCGCCGGAGGTGTCCCCGCCGGGGCTCCGGGGACCCGCGAGCGAGCTCGTCCAGGCGCGGAACGCGCGGTACGACCTGTCCGACCGGCTGACCGGCCCGCTCGCCGGGGGCGACGGGCGGGGGCTGTGGCTGATACTCACCGACCTGTTCACCGCGGCGACCGTGACGCGGGAGCGTCCGGCGGCGGCCGCCGCCGCGGCGGCCGCCCGGCTGGTGGCGACGGCCCGCAAGGGGGCGGCGTGAGCGAGGACGCGTTCCTGTACGAGGTGGCGCCGCACCACGACACCCGGGCCCCGGCCGCCCAGCACGGGATCGGCCGCTGGCGGGCGGCCCGCTACCTGCTCCTGGCGGTCCTGCTCGCGGCGGGGGTGCTGCTCGCGCCGCTGGCCGCCACGGTGCTGATCAGCCTGTCGGACGGGCTCGGCCACTACCGGGTGCTCACCGACCCCGACGTGCTGCGGGCGCTCGGCAACTCGCTGGTGTGGCTGGGGCTGGCCGTGCTCGTGTGCGCCGCCGGGTTCGGGCTCGCCTGGCTGGCACGCGACGTCGGCCCACGGCTCGGCGGCGTGCTCCGCGTCGTCCTGGTGCTGCCGGCGGTGGTCTCCCCGCTCACCACCGGCGCGATCTTCCGCCTGCTGTTCGACACCAACCCGCAGCGCGGCGCGGTCAACGCGGTGCTGGCGGCGTTCGGCGCCGACGTGGCCTTCCTCGGGCTCGGCTGGATCTGGCTGGTGCTGGGGCTGGCGTTCTTGTGGCAGTGGTCGGGGGTGGCGTTCCTGGTCTTCCACGAGGCGCTGGCCAGGATGCCGGCGAGCCTGCTGCGGATGGCGCAGGCGTTCGGGCTGGAGCGGCGCCGCCAGATCTGGTCGATCGTGCTGCCGTCGCTGGCCGGGGCGGCGTCGCTGGCGTACCTGCTGGCGGTGGTGGCCGCGGCCCGGGTGTTCGACCTGGTGCTGATGGGGGCGCCGGGCTCGATGCAGCCGTGGGTGGAGCCCGGCGGCCAGTTCTGGTGGCGGCACCACAGCGACCTGGGCACCGGGCCCGCCGCCGCGCTCGCCGTGCTGCTGTCGGTGCTGGTCGGGCTGCTCGCGCTGCCCGCGCTGGCCGGGCTGCGCCGGCAGGTGACCTGGCCGGAACAGCGGGCCGCCCCGCACGGGCGGCGCTCGCGCCGGCGGCTGCTGATGGGGCCGCTGGCGGCGCTCTGGCTGCTGCCGTTCGTCGTGCTCGTGCTCACCTCGCTGCGCGCTCCGGAGACGGCGGCCGTGTCGGGATGGTGGCACATCCAGGCCGACCTCCGCTCGTACGGGGACGCGCTCGCCGACAGCGGGTTCACCGGCGCGCTGCTGACGACGCTGGTGCGCACCGTGGTGGTGGTCGCGCTGGTGCTGCTGGCCGCGGTCCCGGCCGCGTACGTGCTCGCGCAGGAGCACCTGGTGCCCCGCAGGGCCTGGCACCCGGTGCTCCTGGTGGCGGTGGCGCTGGCGGCGCTGCCGCCGCAGGCGTTCGCGGTGCCGCTGCAGGAGTCCCTCAGCCGGCTGGTCGGCTCCACCCTGGCGCTGGTCACCGTGCACGCGGCGCTGGTCATCCCGCTGGCCGTGCTGGTGCTGCACCGGGGGTTCGCGCGGGTGCGGGCGCCGGTGATGGCCCGGCACCGGTGGGCGCTCGTGCACGCGGTGCGCGAGGGGTCTCCGTCGGTGGTGCTGGCCGGGGTGCTGGCGTTCGTGCTGGTGTGGAACGACACGCTGGTCGGGCTGCTGCTCAACTGGCCGGCCGGCGACCATCTGCCGCTGATCCTGCTGGAGCAGAATCGCCACTTCATGAGCACGGCCGGGACGCTGGCGGCCCAGTCGGTGATCGCGACCGCCGTGCCGGTGGCCCTGGTGATCGTCACCAGGCGCCTGCTGTACCGCGGGCTGACGGGCGGGGTGCGCGCATGACCGGGATGTCGCGCAAGGAGCGGCTGCGCTTCTGGCTGGACCGCACCTCCCGGCAGGCGCGGGCGCACCTGCCCGAGCTCGGCCTGTCCGGGCTGGTGACGGCCGGTGAGCTGGTGCTGCTCCTGCAGGACGAGTTACGCGGGAAGGCGATCGACGCCGTGGTGGCGGTGCTCCCCGCGCCGCTGCTCATCCCGCTCGCGATCGTCGCGCCCGTCGTGGCGGGGCTCGGCACGCACCTCACCCGGCGCCTGCGCGCCCGCGAGACGCCGCCGCCGCTGCCCGTCGGCGGGCAGATGTCCTTCCCGGACCGGGTGGAGCCGCTGCTCGGGCGGGGGGACAAGGTGCGCGAGGTGGTGGACCGGTCGCATGACAGCGGCGTCGTGGTGGTGCAGGGCGGGACCGGCACGGGCACGTCCACGCTGGCCGTGCACGCCGCCTGGGAGCTGGCCCCGGAGGAGAGCCGGCAGCGGTACGTGGACGTGCGTGGCCCCGACCGGGACCGGCCGGAGACCGAGCTGAGCGTGGCCCAGCGGGTGCTGCGCGCGCTCGGCAGCCAGCCCGGCCTGATCCAGGAGCCGCACGACGCCGCGCCGCTGATCAAGGAGGCGCTCTCCGGCAGGGACCGGGTGCTGCTGCTCGACAACGTGAGCACCTGGAGCCAGGTCGCGTGGCTGCCGCCCCGGGTGCCGGACGCGCACATCGTGATCGCGGGCGAGCTGGCCGGAGAGCTGCCCCAGCACATCAAACCGGTCCAGGTGGGCCCGCTCTCTGCGGAGGACGGGGAGGCGCTGCTGGCCGCGCAGGTCCGCGACGACCGGGTGACCGGCGACCCCCTGGCGCTGCGGTCACTGGTGGAGGCGTGCGTGCGCAGCCCCGCCGAGATCGTCAAGCTCGGCCGGTGGCTCGCGCGGAACCCGGGCGTGACGCTCGCCGCCCTGGTCGACGACCTGAGCCGGCTGCCGGTGGACGAGAGGCTGGGGTTCGTGCTCCAGCGCAGCATGCAGGGGGTGGGCCCCGCCGCCAAGCGGCTGTTCGTGCTGCTGGCTGGCCTGCCGGTGGCCGAGGTCGACCATCGGGCGGCGGCGGCCCTGCTCGGCGTGCCGTCCGCGGACGACGCCATCGCCGAGCTGGCCGGGCGCGGCCTGGTGGAGAACGTGCGCATGACGCGCGTCCGGGTGATCGGCGCGTTCCACGACAGCGGCTCGGCCGACGACGCGGCCTGGCGGCGGCTGGTCGAGCACTTCGCCGCCCAGGCCGAGGCGTACGCCTCCCTGCTGCCCGACGATCCGGGCGCGGGCGCCTGGTTCGCCGCCGAGGACCGGGTGCTGCTGCAGGTGCTGGCCCGCGAGCAGCCCGTACGCAAGACCGCACGCGCGCTCGGCCGCATCGGCGCGGCGCTGGAGGCCTGGTTCGCGCTGGAGCAGCGGCACGAGGACCGGCTGCGGGCGGCCGCCCTGCTCGCCTGGGCGGCGTGGGAGCTGGGCGACGAGCGCGTACGGGCGGCGGCCGAGCTGCGTCAGGCGAAGGCGCTGATCACGCTCGGCAATCCGGAGAAGGCCCGCCAGCACTTCAACCGGGCCGCGGCGGCGTGGGGCGCGGTCGAGGCGTGGCCGCCCGAGCTGCACCTGACGCACGCGACGATCCTGCTCGCCTCCGGCGACGAGTTCACCGCCGTGGAGTCGGCCCTGGTCCAGTACGGCCAGGCGCTCGCCCACGGTGACACGGCCGGCCACGCGAACAGGCTGGTCAACGTGGCCGCGCTGCTCATGCGCCGCGCCCAGCCGCTGGACGGCGGTGAGGCGCGGCGCCTGTACGCGGACGCGCGGGCCGTCCTGTTCGAGGCGCTGCACCAGGCCGAGCAGAGCGCCGACGAGCGCACCCGGGCGCACGCCCACGAGCTGCTGGGGCTCGCCCACTGGCAGCTGGACCACGCTCGGGACGCCATGAAGCACTGGAAGGAGTCCGAGCGGCTGTACGAGCGGACGGCGGACGACATCGGCCGGGCCCGCTGCCGGGTGCAGCGGGCGACCGCCTGTGCGGCGGAAGCGGCCGCCCTCCCGGACCGGGCCGCGGCGCTGGCCGGGGAGGCGGCGCGGCTCAGACGGGAGGCGGCGGCGCACCCGGACCGGGCGGCGCGGCTGGAACGTGAGGCCGTGGCGGTGCTGGAGGAGGCGTCCGCCCTGCCGGCCCACGCGGCCGCGCTGGAACGGGAGGCGGTCGCGCTCCTGCGGGAGGCCGAGCCGCGGCTACCACCGGAAGGCCTCACCACGGCACTCGCCCACCTGCAACTGGCCGCCCTCTGCCGCGCCGAGGCGGCCCAGCACCGCGCGGCGGGCCTGGCGGCGCTCGCGCCCTGGGACGGGATCGCCGAACCCCGGCAGGTGACCGAGATCCGCAACCGCCTCCAACCACCCGAACCCCATCCGCCAGCCCCATCGTGACCCCCTACCGTCGCCGGATATCTGCGGGGACAGTTCGAGCGACCCCCACCACAGCCACAACCACCTGCAGACACCGGAAACCTGAGAGGACAGACCAAGCCAGCCCCACCACAGCCACAAACACCCGCACACGCCGGAACCTCGCTCGTGCCCCACGACAGCCACAACTGGCACAGGAGATCTGAGGAGGCAGACCGAGCGGGCGGCGTCCGCGAGCACCTGTGAGGGCTCGGCCCAGGCCGGACGCGCCTGATCCTCTGGATCAGCAGGCGCCTGGAGGCGTGGTGGCACTCAGGAGCACGCCTGGTCCTTGTGACAAGCAGGCTCTCCCCGCAGGCGAGGCAGATCGAGCGGGCGACGTCCGCGAGCGCTTGCGGGCGCTCACCCCAGGCCGGACGCGCCTGCCCCTCGCGGCCGGCAGGCGCTTCCGCAGGCGCGGTGATGCTCGGAAACGCGCCTTAGCCTGGAGATCAGCAGGCGCGACTGGAGGCGCGGTCGCGCTCGGGAGCGCGCGCCTGATCCTCGGGATCAGCAGGCGCGGTCGCGTTCGGGAGCGCGTCTGGTCCTCTGGACCGGCAGGTGCTCCGGGGGCGTGGTCGGCGCTTGGGGGGCGCGGGTGCCGATCTCACGGTCGTGGGCCGCCCGGGTGAGGCGGCGTAGAGATGGTCATGCCGCCGCGGTGGGGTGTGATCGTACGATCGTGCCGGTGATCTGCTGTGGGGCGCGGAGCAGGTTGAGTATCGGGCACACTCGCTCCACCTCGGCGTGCAGCCGGTCCAGTTCCTCGTCGGAGGCGGGCGAGTCGATCAGCACCTCGTAGCGGAAGCCGTACGGGTGGACCGGGACGCCGCTCTCGCCCGGTTGCTGGGCTCTGGGATCGTACGAGGCCCGTACGTCCACTTCCAGGGCGTCCAGAGGCACTTCCAGCTCGGCCGCCTTGATCAGGAAGATGTGCGTGACGCAACTGCCCAGCACGCCCGCCTGCAGCTCCGGTGACCCGGGGCCGAGGTCGTAGCCGGCGAAGTCGGGGCCGCTGTCGCTGAGGATCCGGTGGTCGCGGATGCGGATGCGCCGCACACCGCTCCGGCCCTCGGCCGTGACGTGCGCGTGGAGGGGCACCGGGGCGGCGCGGCGGGCCAGCAGGGCGGCGCGCTTCTGGGACAGGTACTCGCGAAGGGTGCTCATGCTCTCGTTTCCGGTTCAGTGCAGGGTGATGGGGCCGAGCGGGGTGGTGAGGACGGCGCGGAGCGCGGGCTCGGGACCTTGTGTGACGTCGAGCGGGGCGCCGACGCCGGCCAGGTCGCGGCGGAGGGCGTCCGGGTCGGGGTGGGAGGCGGTCAGGGATTCCAGCTCCAGCTGTGGCAGCCCGGAGTCCGCCGGGTGCGGGGTGCCGCCCCAGTCGATGAGGAACGGCACCGGCCTGACCGCCGCCGGATCGTCCCGCCTGGTGAGCCGCCACTCCAGCAGGACGCCGCCGGGGGTGCGCCGGGACAGCGGCTGGACCTCGCCGGGGTCGTAACCCTTCTCGCGCGCCCTCCGGACGGCCTCGTCGAGGTCGTCCGGCCTGATCGCCCAGGCGGCCAGGCGGGGTTCGCGCAGGTTCTCCAGGCCGAACGCGCGCGGCCGGGCGCCCGGCCGGTCCGGGTCGGGGCCGATGATCTCCAGGTAGCGGCCGGAGCCGAGGCCGACGAGGTGGTTGGCCGTGCCGCCGGGATGGCTGCCGCCCGCCACCGGTTCGACGCCGGTCAGCGCGGCGAAGGCGGCGACGCCCTCCTTCAGGTCGGGCACCGCGTAGACGAGGTGGTCGATGGTCACTGGTCCTCCTTGACGGGTTCGCCGAGCGAGAGCATGAGCCTGTTGGCCCAGTTGAAGAACGCGGCGGCGTGGATGACGTCGCTGATGGCCAGGTCGTCGAGGCCGGCCGCGCGCAGCGCCTCGACGTGGGCCGCGCCGAGCTCGCCCGGGGTGGCCGCGACCGCCACCGAGGCGTCGATGATCGCCCGCCATCTGCCGTCCTGCGGCGCTTGCACGCCCTCGTCGAGCAGCCGCCGCACGTCGTCCGGCCGCTTGGCGTAGTGGGCGGCGAACCGAGCGTGCACCGACGCGCAGAACACGCACCCGTTGCGGCGCGACGTGGCGGTGGCCGCCAACTCGCGCTCGGCGCGCGGCAACCCGCCGTCGGTGTTGTGGAAGATGTCGTTGTCGGTGTGCGTCCGCGCCTGCAGCACGTGCGGGTCACGTGCGAGCAGCAGGAAGTACGGCGACGCGGCGCGCGCCCGGTCGACCAGCGCCTCATGGTGCTCGTCGGTCAGCTCCTCCGCGCTCAGCGGCTCCAGCCACGGCGCCCACCCGAGCCGCTCCAGCGTGAAACCGCTCATACCGCCACCTCCGTACGATCGAGCCGCTCCAGCGTCACGACATCCACGCCCGCCACCCCCGCACGATCGACCCGGTTCTTCGTTACGACACTCACGCCGCCACCTCCGTACGGCCGAGCAGCCGCAGCCCGGCCGCTACCCGGATCTGGAAGCTGAGGAAGGCGACGAGCTGCGAGAGTGTCACGATGCCGGTGGTGCTCCAGCCCGCCTTCTCCAGCGCGCCGAGCGCTTCCCGGCTCGCCTCGCGCGGCCGGAACACGAGCAGGTGGGTGTGCTCGAACGCAGCGGTGAGGCGGACACCCAGCGCGCCGGGATTCCGTACGCGGTAGCGGAGTCCCTCGGCGCCGTCGGCGGGCACGGCGGGGTCGATCCCGTACGGTCCGGTGGTGAGTCCGGCCGCGGTCTCGGCCCGTACGGTGTCCGCCAGGCGAGGCGCCAGCTCGGCCAGCCGGTCGGCGTAGAAGCGGACGGCGGGGTCGTCACGGTGCAGCCCGGCCACGAAGGCCGCGACCGCGTCCCGTTCGACGAGCGTGACCTCGGTCTCCGAGCCGGGCGCGAACAGCGCGTCGAAGGAGCGCTGAGCGTGCTCGCGAGCGGCGGGCCGCCGGCGACGCAGCCCGTCGAGCGGCGACCCGGGCGCGACCCCGGCCAGATGGTCGATGACGTCGGTGATCATGTGTGGCTCTGTGCCGAAGCGCGGCTCCCCGCTCAGGCGCGGCTCGATGGTCACCTGCGGTTCCAAGCTCAAGCTTGGCCCGGTGTTCACCTGCGGCTGCGGGCTCAAGGGTGGTTCGGCGGTCATGTGCGGCTCGCTTCCTGGGCGGGGGTCCAGCCGAGCGCCGGGGCGACCTCGGTCGCGAGGAGCTCGATGGAGCGGAGGATGAGAGGGTGCGGCGGGTCGACCGAGTGGACCTGGAGGACCAGGTCGGTCGCCCGGTCGAGGGTCGGGTCGGCCCGCAGGCTTTCGATGACGTCCTGCGGGGTGCCGACGTGCACGTCGAAGGCGGCGATCCGGGTGTCGAGGCCGCCGTCCGGCAGCTCGAACGGCAGCCTGCCGCGGCCGAGCCCGCGTTCGGCCCAGCGCAGCGCCTCGGCCCTGCTGTCGGCCACGAACGCGGTCCGTGACGCCATGATCCGCGGGACGGCGCCGGGCGGCAGGTTGTCGTGGTACGCGTCGACGATGGGCCGCTGGATCTCCGCGAGGGTCGCCTGCGGCCGGTCGGCGGGCCTGGGCTGGGTGCGCGACAGCATGAGCCCGTGCCCCGCCCGGCCCGCGCGGGCGCCGCCGGCGGCGGAGAACGTCGCCTCCCAGACCGCGCCGGGCAGTCGCGGCGCCGGCGGGTAGAGCCGGTTGCCGCCGCCCAGGTCCGCGCCCGACCAGGCGGCGATGAGCACGGCGAGGTGCTCGGCGTAGAGGGCGGCCCGGTCGGCGCTGTCGTGGCCGAACGGGGCGAACGACGCGGGCGTGCCGCCGCTGCCCACCCCGACCTCGAGCCGGCCGCCGGTCAGCTGGTCGAGCACGGCGGTGTCCTCGGCCACCCGCACCGGGTGTTCGAGCGGCAGCGTGATGATGCCGGTGCCGAGCCGGATGCGGCTAGTAGCGGCGGCCACGTGGCCGAGGAAGACCAGGGGCGCGGGCAGGCCGCCCTCGTCGCCGTCGAAGTGGTGCTGGGCGACCCAGGCGGTGTCGAAGCCGGCGGCCTCGGCGTGCCGGATCTGCTCGGCGGCGAGCCGGTAGCGCTCACCCGGCGGCACGTCGTCGAGCAGCCGGGTGAAGAATCCGAGCCTCATCGCACCGGCTCCGGGATCGCGGCGAGCAGCTCACGGGTGTAGGGGTCGCCGGGCTCGGTGAAGACCTGCCGGGTGGTGCCTGATTCCACGATTCGTCCTTCGCTCATGACGGAGACGGTGTGCGAGATCTGCCGTACGACGGCGAGGTCGTGCGAGATGAACAGGTAGGTCAGCCCCAGGTCCCGCTGGAGCTGTTCGAGCAGGTCGAGGATCTGGGCCTGCACGGTGACGTCGAGGGCGGAGACGGCCTCGTCGAGGACGAGCACGCCGGGTTCGACGGCCAGCGCGCGGGCGATGGCGACCCGCTGGCGCTGGCCGCCCGAGAGTTCCCTGGGCCTGCGCCCGGCCAGGTCGCGCGGCAGCGCCACCCGGTCCAGCAGCTCGGCGACCCGGGCAGCGCGGGCCGCGCGGTCGCCGAGCCGGAAGTTGCGCAGCGGCTCGGCGACGATCTCGGCCACGGACTGGCGCGGGTCGAGCGAGCCGTACGGGTTCTGGTGGACGAGCTGCACGTGGCGGCGGAACCGGCGGCCCTCGCCGGCTGTGGGGATCGTCACGGTGCCGGAGGTGGGCTCGGTGAAGCGCACCACCATGCGCGCCGTGGTGGTCTTGCCGGAACCGGACTCCCCCACCAGCGCGTGGGTGGTGCCGCGCGGCACCTCGAAGGAGACCCGGTCCACGGCTCGGAACGGCCGCCGGCCGAGCCGGAACTCCTTGACCAGGTCGTGGAGCACGATCGCGGGCTCGCGGGGGGCCGGCTCCGCCTCGCGGTACTCGCGTACGGACAGGGCGGGCGCGTCCCGCAAGAGCTTCGCCGTGTACGCGGCCTCGGGGGCGGCGAGGACGGCGGCCGTGGGACCCTGCTCCTCGACGCGGCCGGCCCTCATCACGACGAGCCGGTCGGAGCGGGAGGCGGCCACGCCGAGGTCGTGCGTCACCAGCAGCACGGCCGTGCCGAACTCGGCGCGCAGGTCGTCGATGAGGTCCAGGATGCGCCGCTGCACGGTGGCGTCCAGCGCGCTGGTCGGCTCGTCGGCGATGACGAGCCTGGGCCGCAGGGCGATCGCGATGGCGATGAGCACCCGCTGGCGCATGCCGCCGGACAGCTCGTGCGGGTACTGGCGGGCCCGCGTCTCGGGGTCGGACAACCCGACGCGGGTGAGCAGCTCGATGACCTGCCGCCGGATCTCCCGCCGGTCGCCCCGTCCGTGGATGCGCATGACCTCGCCGACCTGGGCGCCGATGGTCTTGACGGGGTTCAGCGAGTTGGCCGGGTCCTGCGGCACCAGGCCGATCTGGGCGCCGCGCAGCGCCTCCATCCGCCGCGCGGACCAGGTCGCCAGGTCGGCGTCGCCGAGCAGGATCCGCCCCCGGTCGACGGTGGCGTTGCCGGGCAGCAGGCCGATGACGGCGTGCGCGGTGGTCGACTTGCCGGAGCCCGACTCGCCGACGAGGGCCACGACCTCGCCCGGATCGACAGTGAACGAGATGCCCTCCACCGCGCGCCGCCCGTCGTAGGAGACGGCGAGATCGCGTACGTCGAGCAGGCTCATGGGGTGTCCTTTCCGATCGAGCGGCTGATCCGGCCGGCCGCGAGCACGACGGCTACCACGACGGCGCCCGGCAGCGTGGTCAGCCACCACGACGTCGCCAGGTAGTTGCGTCCTTCCGCGATGAGCAGCCCCCATTCGGGGGTGGGCGGCTCGGCGCCGTAGCCGAGGAAGCCGAGCGTGGAGATGGCGAGGATGGCCAGGCCGAACTGCAGCGCGGCCAGGGCGACGACCGGCCCGAGCGAGTTGGGCAGCACGTGCCGCCAGAGCACGGCCGGGTAGCGTCCGCCGCTGCCGAACGCGGCCTCCACGTAGTCGGTGCGGCGCACCCGTACCACCTCGGACCGGGTGAGGCGGGCGAAGGCCGCGACCGATCCGACGCCGACCGCGATGGCCACGTTGACCGTGCCGGGACCGAGCAGGATGATCACCGTGAGCGCCAGGAGCAGGCCCGGCACCGACAGCAAGACGTCTACCAGCCGCATGACGGCGTCGTCGGCCAGCCCGCCGGCCGAGCCGGCCAGCACCCCGAGCAGGGTGCCGAGCAGGAGGCCGACGGCGACGGCGGTGAACGCCCCCGACAGCGAGTGCGCCGAGCCGTGCACCACGCGGGCGAACAGGTCACGGCCCACCGGGTCGGTGCCGAACAGGTGCGGTCCGCCCGGCGGCCGCAGCTTCTCGGCCGGCACGCCCGCGATCGGGTCGTAGCCGGTGAACAGCCCTGGGACGACGGCCCAGAGCAGCGCGACGGCGATCACCAGCCAGGCGGCGGCGAGCCCGAGGCCGACGCGGTTCACGGCGCCGCCTTCAGCCGCGGGTCGAGCACCGGGTAGAGCAGGTCGACGACCAGGTTGACGAGCACGAACACGACGGCGGCGAGCACCACGACGGCGAGCATCACCGGCGTGTCCTGCGCGTTGACGGCCTGCTCGGTGAGCCGGCCGATGCCGTTGCGGCCGAACACCGTCTCGGTGACGACGGAGCCGGCGATGAGCTCGCCGAAGACGAGCCCCGCCATGGTGAGGGCGGGCAGCGTCGCGTTGCGTGCGACGTGCCGCCACAGGATCCACTGCCGCGAGGCGCCCTTGGCCGCCACCACGGGGACGAACGGCTGGGCCCTGACCTGGTCGACGGCGCGGGCGAGGACCTGGGCGATCGGCGCCGAGATGGGCACCGCGAGGGTCAGCACCGGCAGGATGAGCTGCTGGGCCGCGCTGCCGCCGATGACGGGCACCAGGCCCAGCCGGAACGAGAACACCTGGATGAGCAGGATGCCCAGCCAGAACACCGGCACGGACACGAACAGCGACGGCACCGACAGCAGCGCGCCCCTGATCCACGAGGACCTGCTGGAGGCGGCCCCGAAGGCGATGGCGACCGCGATGAGCACCGCCAGCCCGAATCCGGCCGAGGCGAGTCTGGCCGTCTCCGGCAGTGCCTCGGCCAGCCGCTCGGTCACCGGCGTGCCGGTGTCGATCGAGTAGCCGAGGCTGCCGCGCAGGAAGCCGGACAGGGTGTCGAGGTAGGTCGCCAGGGCGGAGGCGCCGCCGTCGTAGTGGGCGCGGATCTCCGCGATCTGCTGCGGCGACAGCCCCAGTTCGGGGTTCTGGAACTTGATCAGGATGGAGTCGCCGGGCAGCAGCCGCAGCAGGACGTACGCGGCGGTGAAGGCCGCCCACAGCACGAGGACCGCCTGACCTGCCCTGAACAGGACGTATCTGGTCATCTAGCTTTTCCAGGTCGCGTAGAACCAGGGCCTGGCCACGGCCTCGAAGGCGATCCCGTGCACGTGCGGGGCGCCGCCGTAGACCTGCGGCTCCTCGAACAGGGGGATGGCGTAGGCCTGGTCGATCACGTAACGCTGGATCTCGCCGACCTTGGCGTTGCGCGCGGCGACGTCGGGCTCGGCGGACTGTTCGGCCAGCAGCCGGTCGAGCTTCTCGTCGTCGGACAGGATGGCGTCGCGGTTCTCGCTGTGGAAGTGGCTCTTGATGACGTCCTGGTCGGCGCGGCCCACCATGGAGTGCTGCAGGGGCGTCTTCTCGGCGTCCTTGATGTCGACGGCCTGGGTTCCGGCGTCGGCGGGGCGGATCTCCAGCTTGACCCCGAGCTCGGCCCACTGCTGGCCGATCAGCTCCAGCGTCTGCTTCGACAGCGGCTGCGGGCCGGCGACGAAGACGCCGAGCCGCAGCTTCCTGCCGTCCTTCTCGCGGACGCCGTCGGCGCCGCGGGCCCAGCCGGCCTTGTCGAGCAGCGCGTTGGCCTTGTCCGGGTCGTGGGCGAGCCGCGGCGACAGGTCCACGTAGCCCTGGGCGAGGTGGCTGAGCACCGAGGTGGCGACCGGGTAGCTCGGCGTGAACAGGGTGTCGACGACCTCGCGGGCGTCGGTGCCCGCCAGCAGGGCCTGGCGGACGTCGGGGTCCTTCAGGATGCTGTTGCCCGGCCGCAGGTAGAGGCCGTTGTTGACGCCTCTGGTGGGCTCGGCGTAGATGGTGAAGCCGGCGCTCTTGACGGTCTCCTCGTCGTACGCCTGGACGTATCGCACGAAGTCGGCCTGCCCGGAGGTGAGGGCGCCGACGCGTACGTTGTCCTCCGGCGTCACGATTATCTTGATCTCGTCCAGGTACGCCCGGCCCTGGTGCTCGGAGGAGGGCGGCGCCCAGTCGTAGTCCTCGCGGGCGGCCAGGTGCACCTCCTTGTCGACGACCTGGCGCTTGACGGTGAAGGGGCCGGAGCCGGCGATGTTCTTGAGCTGGCACTGCTCCTCGTAGGGCAGCGAGATGGTCTTCTTGGAGACCAGGCCCGCGCCGATGACGGAGGTGCCCTGCAGGAAGCCGGGCGAGGGCTTGGCGAAGTGGAATCGCACGGTCAGCCGGTCGACGACCTCGCTGCGCTCGTAGTTGTTGACGAACTCGGCCACCGGGAGCTTCAGCTTCTCGTCGCCGAGGCCGTACACGTCGAAGTTGGCCGCGACGGCCTCCGCGTCGAGCGGGGTGCCGTCGCTGAACGTCACGCCGTCGCGCAGGTGGAAGGTGTAGGAGGTGGCGTCCTCGCTGACCTCCCATCTGGTGGCGATCCACGGCTCGATCTCGAGGGTTTCCGGGTTCTGCCAGGTGAGCTTGTCGGTGATCTGGTTGAGGATGCCGCCGTTGGGATAGAAGCCCGCGGCCGGCAGGTAGAGGCAGGTCGGCGGCTGGTGCTCCAGGTAGGTGAGGGTGCCGCCGTAGGCCGGCTCGCCCGCCGCCCTGGCCGCCCCGGCGGGGCCCGCACCGCCACAGGCGCCGAGCAGCCCCACGACGGCGAGCATGGCGGCGCCGGCCACGGCTGTGGATCGCAGTCTGGATCGTGACATGGGGAAATCGCCCTTCGAGGGAACGGAACGGGATAGAACCAAGTATAACCTACTGGAAAACCATGGAATAACCATGGGGGTGCCCCCCGGTAAGTGGGCATGGACGCTCTAGGAGGGCGCGGACTGGGACATGACGTCCGCCAGGGTGACCTCGCTGAGCAGGGAGTTCTCGTGGTCGCGCAGGCGGGCCCAGATCGCGTCCAGGGGCGCGGCCGCCCGGGGGAACTGCCGGGTGGCCTGCTCGACCCCCTCGGTCACGCGAATGACGTCGGCCAGGGAGATCTCGGCGGCGGGCCGGGCGAGCCAGTAGCCGCCGTCGGGCCCGCGCTGGCTGTGCAGCAGGCCGGCGCGGCGCAGCTGGAGCAGGATGTTGTCGCAGAACCTGCGGGGGATCTCCTGCGAGTCGGCGACCCGCTCGGCGTGCACCGGGCCGCCGGCCTCCGCGAGGGCGATCATGGCGGCGAGGGCGTACTGGGTGCGTGCGGAGATTCTCATGGATTCCCGTGCTGGTCGGAAAGGGCCCGGCTCCCGGAGGCGGGGGCCGGGCCCTGCGGGCGGTCCGGTGGGTCAGGCGGAGGCGGTGGGCTCCTCCTTGCGGAGCTCCGCCTCGTACGCGTCGACCGACTCGTTGGCCTTGTCCTTGCGGTACTCGCGCACCGAGTAGGTGATCGCGCCGGCCCAGAGGATGGCGATGGCCAGGTAGGCGACGGTCTGCACGCCGCCGGAGGCGTCGATCCAGTCGCTGCGCAGCAGCGTGCGCACGTTGGTCAGGATGATGAGGCCGCCCACCGCCGAGCCGAGGATGCGCGGCGGGATGTGGCGGACCAGCCACGCGGCGATCGGCGCGGCGATCACGCCGCCGGCCAGCAGCACGGCCACCCAGGCGAAGTCGATGTTCTCCGAGCCGATGCCGACGAGAAAGCCCACGCTGGCCGCGATCGCCACCAGGAACTCCGAGGCGTCGATCGACCCGATCACCTTGCGCGGCGCCAGCCGGCCGCTGGCCAGGATGGCAGGGGTGCCCACCGGGCCCCAGCCGCCGCCACCGGTCGAGTCCACGAACCCGGCGACCAGTCCGAGCGGGGCCAGGAACCGCTTGCGCAGCGGCTTGCCCAGGTTGCCCCGAGGCAGCCCGTAGGCGGTGAAGCGGACCAGGATGTAGACGCCCAGGGTCAGCAGGATGAGCGACATGACCGGGGCCGCCACCTCGGTCGAGAGGCTGGACAGGAACGTCGCGCCGGCGAACGCGCCGATCGCGCCCGGTACGCCGATCTTGCCGACGACCTTCCAGTCGATGTTGCCGAAGCGCCAGTGGGAGATGCCCGAGGCCAGCGTGGTGCCGATCTCGGCCAGGTGGACGGTCGCCGAGGCCGCGGCGGGGTTGGTGCCGATCGCCAGAAGCAGTGTGGTGGAGGTGACGCCATAGGCCATGCCCAGGCTTCCGTCGACGAGCTGGGCCGCGAAACCGACCAGCCCGAGCAGGAGGAGTGCTCGCACGATCGACCCTTTCCGATAAATCCTACTTAACTTGTAGGGTTAATCCTGAAGCAGGGGCGGGGCTCGGTCAAGCCCTAAATCCCTACTTTCTTGGACTGGATACTGGCTTGGGGGGCGACCCGCTCCGCCCAGCCCGCGAGGATCTCCGGCAGGTCCGGCAGCCGGGACTCCAGCACGGCCAGGCCGGGGGTCGGCACGGTGGCGCCCAGCTCCACCAGCAGGGGCCGCAGGTGGACCTCCACCGCCAGCGAGTGGGCCGGATCCCCCATGACCAGCAGCGGCAGCACGACCGTGCCGGCCAGGGCCCGGGGCGGGAGCCGGTCCAGGAACGCCTTGAGCAGGCCGGTGTAGGTGCCCTTGTAGGTGGGACTGGCGACCACCAGCACGCTCGCCTCGGCGACCAGTTCCAGCGCCACCTCCACGTCGGCCGACGGGATCGGCGACAGCAGGTGCGGACCTAGTCCCGCCAGGTCGATGACGTCGTGCGGCGCCGGCAGCCCGACCCGCTCCCCGACCGCCAGCGCGGCCTCGACGGCCACGCCGCGCGTACGGGAGCCCTCCCGGGGGTTGCCGACCAGGACGACGAGGCTCATGCGGCCCTCCAGGGGATGAGACGGCTCAGCCGGCTCTGCGGCACGGGGGCCTCGTCGAGCTCCACTTCGTCGTCCGGCAGGTCGTACCAGTGGACGTCGCCGGGGTAGTCGTGCTCTGGCATGAGTTATTCCTATCTGAAATACATGAAATAGACGCTATAGGGCCGCGGACGGCACCGGGATGGCGGGGAACGGGTTGTCGGGGAGGAGGATGACGCGCCGCGCGTGCTCGACGGCGTCCAGATGGAGCAGCGCGGCCCCGATGCCGGCCCCGCCGACCAGGTAACCGGTGTCGGCCGTCACCTCGGCGGGCCGCAGCCGCCGGTAGGCCTGATACCAGCGGTAACCCCGCCCGTCGTGGTCGGTGGCCCGGCTGATCAGGTCGTCGGCCAGCGAGCGGGCGAAGGTCAGATGCGCGCGCCGCCCGGTCGCCGCCCACAGGCCGACGAAGAGCTCGACCAGGCCCGCCGTGCCGCAGCACTGGCAGGCCACGTTCCAGTACCCGTCGGTGCGGCGGCGCGGCACTCCGCTCCGCACCACGCCGTTCGCGAGCCGCTCCACCCACTCCAGGTCGCCCGGGTCGCCGTCCACCCGGTGCAGCTCGTAGAACATCCGCGCCACGCCGGCCGACCCCGAGCAGAAGCCGAGGTAGTGCAGCTGCCTGGCCTGCGGCACGTGGTGCGGGACGACCGCGCACTGACCGGTCACGACGCTGAGCTCGCGGACGAAACTCGCGCCCCGCCGCGCGGCCCGCAGGAAGACCTCCTCCCCCGTCACCCCGTACAGGCGGGCGAGCAGGAAGGCGGTGCCCGCGGTGCCGGCCAGGAAGCCCGGCGTGACCGCGTCCAGCGGCAGGTCGGCGCAGTCGCCGAAGCGGTGGCCCGGCACGGGCAGCGCGGCGATGCGCAGCCCGGCCTCGACGGCCGCCTCCTCGTACGCGGGCGCGCCGAAGTGGGCGGCGGCGCGCAGCAGGCCGAGGACGATGCCGCCGTCGCCGCGCTGGGCCGGCTCGCGGGACCAGCCGACGCCGTCGCCGCCTTCGCGCCCTCTGCGGACGAGTTCGTCGGCGATGGCCGCCGCCTCCACCTCGAACAGGTCGTCACCGAGCGCCCACCCGGCCTCCATGAGCGCGACCATGGTGCCGGTCAGCCCGTGGTACAGGGTGGGGTCGCGCTGCTCGCGCCAGGTGGCGGCGAGCCTGCGGGCGCCGGCCCGGGCGTCCTCCAGGTACGCCTCGTGCCCGGTGGCGGCGGCCAGCTCCAGGAAGAACAGCACGATGCCGGCCGCTCCCGAATAGAGGGAGGACGGCTCCGGGGTGACGGCCGATCTGCCGCGCGCGTCGGGGTTGGCCAGCCAGTGCCTGCCGTGGTCGTCGTCGACGGCGGCGGAACGGATCCACCGGCCCGCCGAGATGGCGGCGGTCAGCGGGGAGTCGGCCCTGGTTCTCTGCGGGCGCATCTCATCCAGGCTCACGGCTAGATTATCCCATACTTTTGGTAGGAAAATAAGGTTACCGACGGAAGGACGATGACGATGCCCCTGCCGGACTTCCTGGTGATCGGCGCTCCGAAGGCCGGGACCACCGCCCTGCACGCCGCGCTCCGCGAGCACCCCGGGCTCTACCTGCCGCCCGTGAAGGAACCCAAGTTCTTCCTCACGGACGGCCCGCCGCCGGACCGCGGCGGGCCCGGCGACCAGCAGACCTACCGGGAGCACGTGTGGCGCAGAGCCGACTACGAGGCGCTGTTCGCCGCCGCGCCGCCGGGCGCGGCGCGCGGCGAGGCCACCCCCTTCTACCTCTACGACCTGGACGCGCAGCGCCGCATCCACGCGGCGATCCCGCACGCGCGGCTCATCGCGATCCTGCGCGACCCGGTGGAGCGGGCGCACTCCAACTGGACCCACCTGTGGTCGGCGGGGCTGGAGCCGATCGGCGACGTGGTGCGCGCGTGCGCCGCCGAGGAGCGGCGCGTCGCGGACGGCTGGGCGCACTTCTGGCACTACGTCCGGCTGGGCAGGTACGGCGAGCAGCTCGCCCACCTGTTCACCCTGTTCCCACGCGAGCAGGTGCTGGTCTTCCGCTACCGCGACCTGGTCGACCGGCCGGCGCACACGCTGGACCGCATCTGCGCCTTCCTCGGCGTGGAGCAGGGCCTGCTGACCGAGGCGCCGAGGGAGAACGTGACCGCGCACCCGGACGCGGGCGGCAGGCACCTGCTGCTCTCCGCGGCCCTGCGGGCGCTGGCCCGCACCGGCCGCGCGCTCCCCTACGGGCTGGCGCGGGCGCTGACGGAGCCGGTGGAGCACCTGCTGCAACGGCGGTCCGCCGCCCGCCGCCCGCTGACCTGGGAGCAGCGGCAGCAGCTCATCCCGCGCTTCGCCGACGACATCGAGCTGCTGCAGCGCGTCACCGGCGAGGACTTCGGCGACTGGGTGCGGCCCAGGGAGCGTTCGGGCGGGCAGGTCGGCGTGCGGCCGGACGGCCAGCGCCAGGCCCGCAACGGCCGCCCGGTGATCGGCTGATCATGGGCCGGTGCCGCGCCGGTCAGCGCCGCAGCTCGGTGCGCAGCTCGTGCGCCCCGTCGGAGCGGGTGTACTCGTAGTAGAGGCGGACGCCGCCGTCCGGCAGGTCGACCACGTCCAGGTAGCGGAGCCCGCCGCCCGCGTACGGCGAGGCGGCGAACGGCGCGGACCCGAGCGGGGTGAGCGCCGCCGGGTCCGTCCCGGCCGCGACGCCGGTGCGCTCCTCGTAGTTCTCCGCCGCGCTCGCCCTCCCGTCGTAGAAGGCGAGCACGCCGTCATCGGTGAAACGGACCGCGCTCACCCGGACGCCGCGCGCGTCCCAGCAGCCGGGACGGCCGGTCAGCGCGGTGCCGTGCCAGGTCCAGGCCAGGCCGTCGGCACTGGTGGCGTAGTCGGTGACCATCCGGTCCTCCTCCCCCGGCCCGGTCAGCGGGTGACAGGAGGCCCACAGGTGCCAGGTGCCGCCCCGGCGGACGATCACCGGGTCCTTGACCCCGGTCTTCGGGTCGCCGGGCAGCACCGTGGCGCGCAGCCGGGGGTCGAAGGCCGCCGGGGCCGCGGCCTCCAGCACCTCCACCCGCCAGTGCTTGCTCCCGTAGGTGGCACAGCTCAGGTAGAGCCGCCAGCGCCCGTCCTCCGTCGTCGTCAGCCACGGGCGCTCCAGGGACTCGGCGTCCATCTCGTCCCTGGTGATGGTCAGCAGGGTCTCGAACCGCTCGCCGCCTGCGGAGCGCGCCACCACGACGGCGTGGCCGCGCCCTTCCCCGACCGGCCTGCGCAGCCGGTAGGCGAGGTAGACGAACCCGTCGGCGGCCACCGCGCAGGGCGCGCCCGCCCAGTGGCCGTCGCCGGCGCCCGGCGGGACGACCGCGACCACCGAGCGGGCGGGATCGGGAAGCCAGGCTGCGGCGGCGTTCTCATCGATCGGCATGCGCCCGAGACTAGGCCCCGTACCGGAGGCGCTCATGTGGATCCACCCTCTCCTTGGCCAATCTATGTATTTCCGATTACTTTGCCATAGAACCGGCCGCGGAGCGCGGGATCAGGACGGCCCGGGACGCGACCAGCCGTCCAGATGGAGCACCTGGTCGAGCGGGACCCGGGGGGCGGGCTTGAAGGTGTCGCCGGTGTAGTAGGCGGTCGGGATGAGGGCGCCCTGCCGGACCTCCGCCGGCAGGCCGAGCAGCTCGGCGATCTCGCTCTCGTACGCCAGGTGCAGGGTGGTCCAGGCGGTGCCGAGGCCGCGCGCCCGCGCCGCGAGCATGTAGCTCCACGCGGCGGGGAGCAGCGACCCCCACAGCCCCGCCTGGTTTCCCTCGGGGAACCCGCCGCCGGGCACCTCGATGCACGGGATGACCAGCACCGGCACCTCCCCCATGTGCTCACCCAGGTAGGCGGAGCTGTCGGAGATGCGCCGCTGCGTCGCCGCCCGGTCCGGGTCGTCCTGGAACAGCTTCCCTGCGGACGACCCCGACGCGTGGTAGGCGCGTACGGAACGCCCGTAGTAGTCGCCGATCCGGGCGCGCAGGCCGGGATCGGTCACCACGATCCAGTGCCAGCCCTGGCGGTTGCCGCCGCTCGGCGCCTGCAGGGCGATCTCCAGGCATTCGCGTACGAGCTCCGCCGGCACGGGCCGGCGCAGGTCGAGACGCTTGCGGACGCTGCGGGTGGTGGTGAGCAGCTCGTCGGGGCTCAGCGGCAGGATCGTCATGATCTCATCCTGTCAAAAACGACGTCCGCAGGTCATGCGAGCGCCTCCTGCCCGGCCGTGTAACGGGAGGCGGGCCGGTCGAGGCCGTGGTGCCCGCGCAGCGTGCGCCCCTCGTACTCGTGCCGGAACAGCCCTCTGGCCCGCGGCTCGGGCACCACGTGGTCGACGAAGGAGGAGCCCGCGGACCGTGAGGCGCTCGCGCCTGGCCAGGTCGACGACGAGCCGCCGCCGGCTCCGCGCGCCCTCGGTGCCGGCCGGCACGTCGGGCAGCGGGCCGTCCAGGTCGTCCTCGGTCAGTCGATGCCGGTCATGGGGGAGAGCTGGGTGAGCCCGTACGCGGGGATGACGAGGTCCTCCAGCTCCTTCTCCAGGCGCAGCGCCTCCCGCTCGGTGGACCCGATGATCGGCGAGATTTCCGGCAGCACGAGGAGCTCGTCCGGCCGCCTGCCGTGACGGGCCAGCCTGCCCTTCACGTCGGCGTAGAACGCGCGCGCCTCCTCCAGCGTCTGCTGCGCGGTGAAGACGGCCTCGGCGTGGCCGGGCGGCGAACTCCTTGCCGTCCTCCGACGAGCCGGCCTGCACCAGCAGCGGGTGGCCCTGGGGCGGGCGCGGCGCGTTGAGCGGGCCGCGGACCGCGAAGTGCTCGCCCTCGACCTGGTGGATCTTGCCAGGGTCGGCGTACAGGCCGCGCACGCGGTCGCCCACGACGGCGTCGGTCAACTATTTCTTCTGGTTATACATAGATTGATTTTTACGAACTTGTGTTCGAGCATCAACTTGACGTCAGCATGATCGTCTATACATGATCAGCTGTCCCCACCCCCCGGTTTCCCAGAAGCAGGCCATGTCGCCCCTCACCCCCGCCCGAGAGCAACCCTCGCCGCCCAGCGGCGCGGTCTTCGTCGACCACAGCGGCCGGCGGAGGAGGTGGTTCACGATGGGCGCGGTCCTGGTCAGCACGCTCACTCTGGCGGCGACGGTGACGCTCGTGGGCGCGGTGCTCGCGGACACTCCGCTGCCGGCCGGCGGCTGGCCGAGCCGGCACGCGAGCCCGCCGCCCGGCGGCACGCCCTCCGAAGACGCCGGTCCCGGCAGCGAGCAGGCCGAGCCTGAGCCGTCCCTTTCCCGGTCCAGGTCCCGGCGGGCGCCGACCCGGTCAGCGCCCACGCGCGCCTCCGGCCGGCGCACCACCGCCGCGCCCTCCCGTACGCGAGCCAAGAGCCCGTCCGCCCGCCCCACCTCACCGTCCGCGCGGCCGTCCCGTACGTCCGAGCCCCCGGACACGGGCGCGGCCGTGGAACCCGAGACGGCCCGCGACACCGCACCCCCCGGCGAGACCACCCCCACCCAGCAACCGGAACCCGCCGCGACCCCCTCCCCGGACCCCACCGGCGAGCCCTCCCAGACCCGGAACCCCACCACCCCCGGAACCCCCTCATGACCCCCCGCCGCAGACGCCCCGTCCCACAACCGGACAGCGCTCCCGCGCCCGGATGGGGGCAGGCACATGACCCGGGTCTCGGCGGGACGATCGGGCAGGCGGCGGATCGGGTGCCCGGTCCGGCGTACGGGCGTGACGTCCGTCGGGGTGGGCGGCGGCGGGGCAGGAGGCGGGTGGCCGGGCGGGGTGTGGAGCCTTCGGGGCACTGGCTGATGTTGCTGGCCGGGGTGGCGCTGGCGGGGTGCGCGCTGACGCTCGACGGGTTCGTCAAGAACGTGGTCGGCGAGACCGGGCCCCAGCGAGGCGGCGGGGACCCGGCGTCGTGGCTGGAGCCGGTGCGCCGCAGCGGCCCGGTGCTCGACCTGACCGGGGAGAAGCCGGCCGGCGCCCGCCCGAAGGCCCGCACGGTGGCGCTGACGTTCGACGACGGGCCCGACCCGGAGTGGACGCCGCTCGTGCTGGACGCGCTGAAGAAGCACGGGGCGAAGGCGACGTTCTTCACGGTCGGCTCGAAGATCGCCGCCCATCCGGAGCTGACCCGCCGGATCGTCGCCGAGGGACACGAGATCGGCAACCACACCTACACCCATCCCGACCTGTCCGCCGTCCCCGCCTGGCGGGCCGAGCTGGAGCTGAACCTCACCCAGAAGGCGCTGGCCGGGGCGACGGGGCTGCACACGATGCTGGCCCGCCCCCCGTACTCCTCGACCCCTGACGCCATCACCGGCGAGCAGTGGGACACCCTGGCGATGCTCGGCCGCGAGGGCTACCTGATCGCGCTGGCCGACCTCGACACCGAGGACTGGAGCAGGCCGGGCGCGGCCGGTATCGCCAGGGCCGCGTTCCCGCGGGGCGGGCGCGGGGCGGTGGTGATGATGCACGACTCCGGCGGCGACCGCGCCCAGACGGTCGAGGCCGTCGGCCGCCTGCTCGACCGGCTGGACCGGGCCGGCTACCGCGCCGAGACGCTGACCTCCGCGCTCGGCATGCCGTCGGCGCACCGGCCGGCCGCGCAGCCGGAGCGGATCGCCGGCGCCGCGCTCGGCCTGGCGCAGCGCGCGGCGAACGCGTTCACGGACGCGCTGTGGTGGGTGCTTTTCGCCACCGGCGTGCTGACGCTGGCCCGGCTGCTGCTCCTGGTGGTGCTGGCCCGGGTGCACGCCCGGCGCTCCCGGGGTCCGGGACCGGCCCTGACCTGGGAACGCCCGCCGGGGGTGAGCGTGATCGTGCCCGCGTACAACGAAGAGGCGGGGATCGCCGCGACCGTGCGCTCGCTCGTCGCGACCGCGTACCCCGGGCCGGTGGAGGTGCTGGTGGTGGACGACGGTTCCACCGACCGCACCGCCGAGGCCGCCGCCGGGCCGCGGCTGCCGGGAGTACGGGTGATCAGGCAGGACAACGCCGGCAAGGCCGCCGCGCTGAACACCGGCATCCGGCACGCGCGCCACGAGTTCCTCGTCATGGTCGACGGTGACACGGTGTTCGAGCCGGACACGATCGGGCATCTCGTGCGCCGGCTCGCCGACCCCCGCGTGGGCGCGGTGAGCGGCAACACCAAGGTCGGCAACCGGCGCGGGCTCATCGGCCGCTGGCAGCACGTCGAGTACGTGATCGGCTTCAACCTGGACCGGCGCGCGTTCGAGCTGCTCGACTGCATGCCGACGGTGCCGGGGGCGATCGGCGCGTTCCGGCGCGGCGCGCTGGTCGGGCTCGGCGGGGTGAGCACCGACACGCTGGCCGAGGACACCGACCTGACGATGGCGCTGTGCCGGGCGGGCTGGCGGGTGGTGTACGAGGAGCGGGCGCTGGCGTGGACGGAGGCGCCCGCGACCCTGGGGCAGCTGTGGCGGCAGCGCTACCGCTGGTGCTACGGCACGATGCAGGCGATGTGGAAGCACCGCCGCGCGCTGGCCGAGCCGGGTCCGTTCGGCCGCCGCTGCCTGGGTTACCTGGCGCTGTTCCACGTGCTGCTGCCGCTGCTGGCGCCGGTGGTGGACCTGATGGCCGTCTACCACACGGCGGTCGGCGACCCGTTGCCGGCGGTGGCGGTGTGGGCCGGGTTCGTGGTGGTGCAGGCCGCGGCGGGCTGGTACGCGCTGCGGCTGGACCGGGAGCGGGTGTCGGCGCTGTGGGTGCTGCCGCTGCAGCAGCTGGTGTACCGGCAGCTGATGTATCTGGTGGTGTTCCAGTCGGTGGCGACCGCGCTGCTCGGGGTGCGGCTGCGCTGGCACACGGTGCGCAGGCAGGGCACTTTCGCGGCGCCGTGACGGCACCGCCGGGAGATTTTACCCGGAGGCCGGATTCCCTTACGTACAAGGGGTTTCGGGGGCTGTACCCCGGGCCCGAACCGCCAAACCGGATATGTCATACTTGCAATATTTTTGTCTGCATATATACCTTTTGCGTATTCGCGGTGATACCCCAACTCTGTTGCCGCATCGATTGACCGGACCGTGCGCTGTCCTGACGGTGTCCCCCTCACGCCAGGGCAGCGCACGGCCGCCGAATCCGCGTCTCGCGGAGCCGGGGACCCACTTCCTGGGGTGAATCGGACGCCAGCGTCCGTAGGGGACTTCCAACTCCGAACCCGTCAGCTAACCCGGTAGGCGGCATGGAAGCAAGGAGTCATTTCCTCATGCCCAAGCCTCAGCTTGCCGCTGCGCTGAAGTACCGTCCCAGCAACCGTCTCAAGTACGCCTTCGCCGGCGCGCTGCTGGCGGGGACCACCGCCGTCGCCAGCGTGACCGGCACCGCCATCGCCGCCACCGGCGGCGCCGCCGCCCCCGTCGAGCCGAACCCGGCCATCGCCCAACAGCAGGCGGCCCAGCTCACGTACGGGCAGGACGTGTCGAACTACCAGCCCGACCACGACTGGGAGGCCAGCCCGGCCGAGTTCGGCATCATCAAGGCCACCGAGGGCACCGGCTTCACCGACAAGACCTTCGCCCGGCACTGGCAGGAGCTGGACAAGAAGGGCATCGTGCGCGGCGCTTACCACTACGCGCACCCGCGCAACAACCCGATCGCCGAGGCCGAGCACTTCCTCTCGGTGGTGAACTCCCAGCCCGCCAAGCCCGGCGACCTGCTGGTGCTGGACCTGGAGACGACCAACGGCAGGTCCGTCTCCGAGGTGAACGCCTGGGCCAAGGCCTGGCTGTCGCACGTCAAGGCCAAGACCGGCGTCACGCCGCTGTTCTACAGCGGCTGGCACTTCGCCGACACCTACGGCGCGGGACTGTCGGAGTACCCGCTCTGGGTGGCCCACTACAGCAAGCCCAAGGGCGAGATCACCCCGCCGGCGGACTGGAAGTCGTGGACCATCCACCAGTACTCCGACAAGCCCATCGACCACAACGTCTCGGCCCTGACCCCCGACCAGCTCCGCAGCCTGGGCCGTCCGGCCTGACCCGCTCTGTGACGCCTCCCGCGAGGGAGGCGTCACAGTCGTCTCAGCCCTGGTGGATCCTGAGCCCACGCTCCTCCATGCGCCGCAGCAGCTCGGCCGGGCCCACCGCCGTCTCCGGCAGCAGGTAGAACTCCTCCAGGATCGGCCCCGCGTCATCGGGTGCGGCGGCGTCCCAGATCACCTCGTCACCCGGCGCCGTGACCTCGAAGGCGAAGAACGCGCAGCACGCCTTCTCCCGCGCGGCGAGATCCCGTACCCACTCCTCGACCCCGTCACCGGCGCGGAACCGGAACCGGATGCCCCCGGCGGTCCGCTCGCGTCCGGTGAGCGCCTCGCCGAACAGCCGCCGGTACTCGGCCAGCCGTTCCTCGGGGGTGTCGCGGGCGGTGGTCATGTCGCAGACGATCGGTGGGGTGTCCATGATGTGCTCTCCTTCCGTCACTTCCGGAGCGTAGAGTCTGGACCTAGGTCCAGAGTCAAGAGGAGAGCGGTGTGAAGATCGGCGAGGTGGCCCGCGAGGCCGGGGTCAGCGTGGACACGGTCCGCTTCTACGAGCGCCGCGGCGTGCTGCCGGCGGCGGGGCGCAGACCGTCGGGCTACCGGGTGTTCGACGCGTCGGCGGTGTCCAGGATCCGCGCCGCCAAGGCCCTGCAGGAGCTGGGTTTCACGCTGGACGAGGTGGCCGGCGCCCTGCGCTCCCACGACGCGGGCGGCGCGACCTGCGCGAGCGAGCGGTGGCGGCTGGAAGCGGTGGTGGAGCGCATCGACGCCAGGATCGCCGAGCTGGCCCGGGCCCGCGACCTCGCCGCCCGGAGCCTCGCCGACTGCCGTTCCGGCGACTGCCGCTTCCCGACCGGCCTGTCCTTCTAGCGCGAGCCCTCGCCGGCCTCGGCCAGGTCGGCCTCCTCCTTGGTCTTGTGCACGGTGCCGTCGGCGTGCTCGGGCGGCCCGTACGCCGTGTGGAGCACGAGCGGTGCGGCGCCGGTGTTGACGAAGTTGTGCGGGGTGCCCGCCGGGACGGCGACCAGGTCGCCCGCCTTCACCGGACGGACCTCACCGCCGACACGGGCCTCTCCGGTCCCGGAGACGAAGGTGAGGATCTGGTCGGTGTCCTCGTGCACCTCCTCGCCGATCTCACCGCCCGGCGGGATGGTCATGGTGACGACCTGGACCTTCTCCCCGGTCCACAGGACCCGGCGGAAGTCGGTGCTCTCTTCGGCGACGGTGGCGATCGCGAAATGGTGCACGGTCGGCTCCTGTGTCTCGCGGTTCAAGCTGGCGTATGACTCTTGCCAGGACAAAAGCTGACATAAACGTAATGTCCGGCAGGTGGACACCGGGCGCGGTGCTAGTTTCGCCGTCATGAAGGTGCCGGAGAGGCTGCTGTGGGCCGTCGAGACCCTGGAGACGCGGCCGGGCGAGCGGGTTCTGGAGATCGGCTGCGGCCGCGGCGTCGCCGTCGGACTGCTCTGCGAGCGCTCCGCCTCCGTCACCGCGATCGACCGGTCGGCGACGGCGGTCGAGGCCGCACGCGAGCGCAACGCCCGCCACGTCGAGGCGGGCGCCGCGGTGATCGAGCAGGCCGAGCTCGACGGCGGCGGGCTGCCCGGCGGCCCGTACGACAAGGTGTTCGCCGTCAACGTGAACGTCTTCTGGACCCGCTCCCCCGCCGCCGAGCTGGCGGCGGTCAAGCACGCGCTCGCGCCCGGCGGCTCGCTCCACCTGTTCTACGAGCCGCCGGGCGCCGCCAAGGCGCAGGAGATCGCGGTCAAGGTCCAGGCCGCGCTCGCCGGGTCCGGCTTCACGTCCACCACCCTGACGCGCGGTCTCCTGCTGTGCCTGAAGGGTGAGCTCACCCCGTGACGGTGACCGTCAGGTCCCCCGTGACGGGCGCGCCGCCCGGCGTGCGGACCGTCAGCGTGCCGGTGTAGGTGCCGGGCCGGCTGAAGGTCCTGGCCGAGGTCACGGTGAAGGCGGCGTTGATCCGCATGCCGGGGATGCTTCCCTCCCTGGTGGTGGCCGGGGTCACGGGCTCCTGGACGCCGTCGCTCCAGGTGACGGCCGCCTCCAGGCCGGCGGCGGTGTGGCCGGGCGCGGTGAGGGTCCAGGAGGCGCCGGTGGGCCGGCCGGTGCGGGTGCTCACCGATCCGCCGAGGATCTCCAGCCGCCAAGGCACGTCGGCGGTCGGGAAGAAGTTCGTGCCCTGCACGGTCAGCCTGCCGCCCATCTTCGCCAGGCGGTTCTTGAAGTCGGCGTAGTCCCGCTGGTCCTGGGGTGTCCAGCCGACCTCGGCGGTGGCGATCAGGCGCGGGTAGGCGTAGTACTGCGCCTGCTCGACGCGGCGGATGAACTCGCCCCACACCGCCGACTCCACGCCGAGCACGCTGCTCTCCTGGATGCCGGGGATGTACGTGCCGGGGTCCCAGTTGTAGTGGCGGTCCAGGCCGCACGGCCCGCCGCACGCCCAGGTGCCGCCCTCGGGCTGGCGCGAATCCTGCTTCTGCGGCACGTACGCGTGCGCGGCCGGGGAGAGCACGACCTGGGCGCCGCGGTCGTTCACGGCGGCGGCCACGGCGTTCCGGTTGCCGTTCCAGAACTGCACCACCGCGTTGTCCCGCGGCAGCGCGGTGCCGGCGTACTCGTTCCAGCCCACGACGGTCTTGCCGAGGGCGCGCACGTTGCCGGTGAAGGCGTCGACCATCTTGACGTAGTCCGCGTGGCTGGTCGAGAACGCCTCGTCGCCGCCGATGTGCAGGTAGGGGCCCGGGGTCATGGCGGCGATCTCGGTGAGCACGTGCTCGGCGAACTCGTACGTGACCGAGCTGTGCGCGTCCAGGGAGGAGTAGCCGACGGCGCCGGTGCCGTTGTGCGGGACGGTGGTCTCGCCCGGCTTGAGTGCCGGCCGCGCGCCCGGGGTGTTGAGCTGCGGGATGGAGTGCAGCGCCGAGTTGACGTGGCCGGGCAGGTCGACCTCGGGGATGACGGTCATCCCGTGCTCGCCGGCGTAGCGGACGATCTCGGCGTAGTCGGCCTTGGTGTAGAAGCCGGTGATGCCGGGCTCGGTGCCCCGCTCGGTCATCGCGGTGGCGCCGCCGACCTCGGTGAGGGCGCCGTAGTCGATGCCGGACGGGTTGCTCGCCGGGTCGTCGAGGGCGATGCGCCAGCCCTGGTCGTCGGTCAGGTGCAGGTGCAGGCGGTTGACCTTGAACTGGGCGGCGGCGTCGATGTAGGTCTTGACCTCGTCCACCGGGTAGAAGCTGCGGGCGACGTCGAGCATCATGCCGCGGTGCGCGAAGCGCGGGTAGTCGGTGATCTCCACGGCGGGCACCGTCCATTCGGCGCCGACGACCTCGCCCGACTCGGCCCACTGCGGGAAGAGCTGGCGGAGCGTCTGGACGCCGTGGAGCGCGCCGTTCGGGGTGGCGGCACGGATACGCACCTCGGCGGCGGTCACCGACAGCGTGTAACCCTCGGCCTCGTGGCCCTCGGGCGCCTTGCCGGCGCCGACCTCGATGACGATGGGCGCCGGGCCGCGGCCGGCGGCGGCGACCGTCAGCTTGTGGCCGGTGGCCCGGCGCAGCAGGCGGGCCAGGTGGTTCGCGGGCGCCTGGGCGCCGTCGCCGAGTGCCAGGACGCGGGTGTTGCGGTGCAGCGTGTACGGGGCGCCGCCGGTCTCGGTGAGCGACACCGGCTTGGGCAGCAGGCCGAGCGTGGGCTCGGGGGCGGCGGGCGGACCGTCCCAGATCTCGAACTCGGAGATCGAGTAACCGTACGCGGCCCAGCGCTGCTTCCCGTGCACGCGCACGTACGAGACCGGCTCGGCGGAGCGCACGTCGATCACGTCGGTGCGCGGGCAGGTGTCGCGCCGCGGCGAGGCGACGTCGGTCCAGGTCTGACCGTCGGCCGAGGTCTGCAGGACGAAGTCGCGCGCGCAGGCGTTCGGCCAGTGGAGTGTCACGTGGTCGACCTTGGCGGGTGCGGCGAGCTGGACCTGGACCCAGTTGTCGTCCTGGTACTTCGAGGACCAGCGGGTGGCGGTGTCGCCGTCGTTGACGTGCGCGGCCACGAAGTCGGCGCGGTCCAGCTCGACGCTGGAGGCGGTGGCGGCGCCGGCGAGCGCGAGGTTGACGGGCCCGGCGGCGGCCTGGGCCGGTGCGGGGATGGTGAGTGCGGGAGTTAAGAGCGCGGCGGTCGCTAGGGCCACGAGGGAGCGGCGCATGGGACTCCTTATCGATGCGCGGTGGTTCGCACAGTGTGATCACTCTTGCCGATTAACGTCAAGAGAGCGGAAATAAAGTAGCGGTAACGCCCAGGTCGCCCCTCTTGCGGTCAGCGCTGGTCACCTTTAACGTAAACGCCCAGGAAAAAATGAGCGATCGGAGTACGGGTGACCAGTCCACGCAACGTCCTGTTCCTGATGACCGACCAGCATCGGGTGGACACTCTCGGCTGCTACGGCAACCCGGAGGTCCGCACGCCCGCGCTGGACGGCCTGGCGGCGGAGGGCACGCGCTTCGACCGGTTCTACACGCCGACCGCCATCTGCACCCCGGCGCGGGCCTCGCTCTTCACCGGCCTGCACCCGTTCCGGCACGGCATGCTCGTCAACCCGGAGCGCAACGGCGGCGGACGCGACGAGGTCGCCGCCGGCCAGCCGGTCATGTCCGAGCCCCTGCTGGCCGCGGGCTACAACATGGGCCACGTCGGCAAGTGGCACATCGGCCGCGAACGGGGCCCCGAGTTCTACGGCATGGACGGCGAGCACCTGCCGGGCGCGCTGAACCCGTTCCACCACCCCTCCTACCAGAGCTGGCTGAAGGAGCACGGCCATCCCCCGTTCGCGGTGGAGCGGCCCGTCTTCGGCACGGCCCAGAACGGCACCGGCCGCGGCCACCTGATCGCCGGCCGCCTCAAGCAGCCAGCGGCGGCCACGGTGGAGACCTTCCTCGCCGACCGCACGCTGGAGCTGCTGGAGCGCTACGCCGGCGACTTCCACCGCGGCGACAGGCCGTTCGTGCTGTCCTGCCACTGGTACGGGCCGCACCTGCCGTACCTGATCCCGGACGAGTTCTACGACATGTACGACCCTGCGCGGGTGCCGCTGCCGGAGTCCATGGCCGAGACCTTCGACGGCAAACCCGAGGTGCAGCGCCGCTACTCCGAGTACTGGTCGGCCGACCACTTCGACGCCGACGCCTGGCGCGGGCTGATCGCCGCCTACTGGGGCTACGTGTCGCTGATCGACGCGCAGGTGGGGCGCCTGCTCTCCGCCCTGCGCGAGCTGGGTCTGTGGGACGACACGGCGGTGATCTTCACGGCCGACCACGGCGAGTTCACGGGCGCGCACCGGCTCAACGACAAGGGCCCCGCCATGTACGAGGACATCTACCGCATCCCGGGCATCGTCCGGGTGCCGGGCGCCCCGGCGCGGACCGTGGACGCCTTCGCCACGCTGATCGACCTCAACCCCACGATCCTCGACCTCGCCGGGCTGCCGCCGCAGGATCCGTGCGACGGCGCGAGCCTGCTCCCGCTGATCGGCGGCGAGCCGCCCGAGGGCCGCGACTCGGTGGTCACCGAGTTCCACGGCCACCACTTCCCCTACTCCCAGCGCATGATCCGGGACCACCGCCACAAGCTGGTGTTCAACCCCGAAGGCGTGCACGAGCTGTACGACCTGGACAGCGACCCGCACGAGCTGCGCAACGTCTACGCCGTGCCCGCCTACGCGGCGGTCCGGCGTGACATGACCGCGCGGCTCTACCAGGAGCTGCTGCGCCGCGGCGATCCCGCGTACAGCTGGATGAGCTACATGGCCGACATCGGCGAGGGCCGAGCCCCCGACGTGGACGGCGTCGCTGACGAGGTGGCCTGATGCCGCCCGTCACCCCACCCGTGAACCCAGAAAGGACCTCCCGATGAGGCGTCCTCGCATACTGGCCGCCGCCCTCGCGGCCCTGGCCATCCTGCTGCCCGTCACCGCGTGCGGCTCCTCCTCCGAGGAGGGCGGCGCCGAGCCCGCGAAGGTGCGCTTCGGCTACATCGCCGACTTCGCCGGCGCGGCGGTGCTCGCCGCCGCCGACAAGCAGGGCCTGTGGGCCAAGCACGGGCTGGAGCCGGAGCTGAAGGTGTTCACCAACGGCCCGCTGCAGATCCAGGCGCTCGGCTCGGGCGACATCGACTTCGGCTACATCGGCTCCGGCGCCACCTGGCTGCCCGCCAGCGGCAAGGCCAAGATCATCGCCCCGAACATGCTGGGCATGGCCGACCGCGTGATCGTCCACCCGGGCTCCGGCATCTCCTCGATCGCCGGCCTCAAGGGCAAGAAGATCGGCGTGCCCGAGGGCACCTCCGGCGACATGATCCTCGAACTGGCGCTGAAGGAGGCCGGGCTGACGGGCAAGGACGTCGAGAAGGTCAACATGGACCCCAGCACGGTCGTGACCGCCTTCAGCGGCAAGCAGATCGACGCGGCGGCCATCTGGTACCCGCTGATCGACACCATCAAGAAGAACGTGCCCGACCTGGTGGAGCTGACCAAGAGCGAGGACTACTATCCCGCGCTCAGCTTCCCCAGCTCCTTCGTGGCCCGCAACGAGCTGGTCGCCGAGGACGCCGCGACCGTCACCAAGGTGCTCAAGGTGCTGCAGGAGGGCAACGACTGGGTGGCGGCCAACACGGCCGAGGCCGAGACGCTGACGGCCACGTTCCTGAAGGCGCCCGGGGAGCAGTTCAAGGGCGCCTCGGCGGTGACGAAGATCGTGCCGACGGCGGAGCTGCGGAAGATGGCCGAGGACGGCTCGGTGGCCGGATGGTACAAGGGCCTGGCCGACATCTTCGTCACCATGGGCAAGCTGACCGAGTCACCCGACCCCGCCACGTACTTCACCGCCGACCTGTACGCGTCGGCGGCCGCGGGCTGATTTTTCGCGAGAAGATGACAGAAATCCGTCGCCCACCATCATGGTGCCATGTCGACCCCCACTGACGCGCTGCAGCGGCTGCGGCGGGTGCACGAGGACGCCGTGCTGTCCGCGCTGCGCTCGGCGGGCGCGCTGAGCCGCGCCCAGCTCACCGAGCGCACCGGCCTGTCGCGTACGACCTTGTTCGCCATCATCTCCGACCTGATGGAAAGGGATGCGGTGATCGAGACCGAGGCGGTGCCTGCCGAGCCGCGCGGCCGGGGCAGACCCGCCGCGCTGGTCTCGCTCAACCCGGCAGCCGGCCTGCTCCTGGGCCTCGACCTGGGGCGGGGCCGGGTACGGCTGGCCGTGGCCAACGCCGCGCACCAGGTCGTCGCCACCGCCTCGGCCGCCCTGCGCGAGGACGCCGCCCCGGCGGAGCAGGCGGAGGCGGCGGTGCGGCTCGTCCGCGAGGTCGCCGCGGAGCGCGGGATCAGCCTGGGCGCGCTGGAGGCGGTCGGCCTCGGCCTCGTCGGGGTGCTCGACGACCACCTCCCCACCGCCACCCCGGCACCGGCCACACCCGCCCTCCCGGAACCCACGCACGCACCGTCCAGCCCCTCGGAATCCGCGGACGCGGCCGGACCTCCGGGACCCCACGCGCGGTCCGGCAATGCCGGACCGGCGGGCGTGGCCGGACCCTTGGGATCTCGCGCTGGTTCCGGCGAGCGTGCAGGGCTGCCGGAAGGGGTGCCCGCGCGCTACCTGCCGCTCGCCCTGCGGGTCGCCGAGGAGTTCGGCGTGCGGGTGGCGGTGGACAACAACGCCAGGCTGGCGGCGCTGGCCGAGGCGACCTGGGGGGTGGCCAGGCCGGTCCGGGACATGGTGTACGTGCGCTGGTCCGTCGGCGTGGGCGGCGGGTTCCTGGCCGGCGGCAGGCTTCTGCGCGGCGCGCACGGCGCGGGCGGCGAGGTGGGCCACGTCTCGCTCGACCCCGGGGGCCCGCCCTGCCACTGCGGCGGCCGGGGCTGCCTGGAGGGCCGCATCGGCGGTCAGCGCCTGCTGGACGCCTGCGCCGCGCGCGGGGTGCCGCTGGCGGGCCTGGACGAGCTGGTCACCGCCGCGCAGGACCGGGTGCCCGCGGTGTGCGAGGTGGTCGCCTCGGCGGCGGCCGACCTGGGCCGGGTGCTGGCGGGCACGGTCACCCAGCTCGACCCCGCCCTGGTCGTGGTGGGCGGCGAGCTGGCCGCGCTGGGCAGCCTGGTCCTCGACCCCATCCGGGACGCGATCTCCCGTCAGGCGCTGCCCCGGTCGCCCCGCCAGATCGAGGTCACCCAGGCCGACCTCGGCGTGAACGCCTCGGCGATGGGCGCGATCGCGCTCCTGCTGCACGAGGAGCCGTCGATCCCCGCCCACCTCCGTCCCGCACTACCGTGATTTGTCCGAAAAAAGCCCAATATTTCAGGACCATGTGGGCTATTGCGCCACCGAAGAGGATCTCCACTGAGCCATGAAGAGTCCCAGAACATGACCGCCGTGAGCGTGACCGACCCTCCGCCCTCCCCCGGCCGCCGGCTCCGGCGGCCGGGCCGCACCCTCGTCCTGAACGTGGTCGCCGTCCTGGCGGGCCTGGGCGCGTGGACGGCGCTGTCGATGTCCGGCATCACGGGCCTGACCGGCCCCGTCGAGGTGGCCGCTCGCGGCGTCGAGCTGGTCGCCGACGGCACCCTGACCAACGACATGCTGGCCAGCCTGCGCCGCGTGTTCACCGGCTTCGCGCTGGGCACCCTGCTCGCCATCCCTGTCGGCTTCCTGATGGGCTGGTACGCCACCGCGCGTGCCCTGATCGAGCCGTACGTGCAGTTCTTCCGTACGATCCCGCCCCTGGCGATCATCCCGCTGGCCATCCTGCTGATGGGCATCGGCGAGACGCCGAAGGTGTTCGTCATCTTCCTGGCGGCGTTCCTGTCGAGCGTGGTCTCGACGTTCCAGGGCGTGCTCGACGTGGACAAGACGCTCATCAACGCCGCCCGGGTGCTGGGCGCCTCGGACCGGACCATCTTCCTGAAGGTCGTGGTGCCGGCCTCGACGCCGTTCATCATCGTCGGCATGCGGATCGGGCTGGGCGCGGCCTGGGGGACGCTGGTGGCGGCCGAGCTGATCGCCGCCCAGGAAGGGCTGGGCTACCGGATGCAGCAGGCGCAGCTCTACTACGACCTGCCCACGATCTTCGTGGGTCTGATCAGCATCGGCGTGCTCGGCCTGATCATGGACCGGCTGCTGCTGCTGGCCGAGCGCCGATTCACCGGATGGCAGGAACGCCGATGAACACCAAGATCTCCTTCCAGGGCGTGTCGAAGACGTTCGAGCTCAAGGGCGGCCGGTTCCTCGCTCTCGACCGGGTGGACCTGGACATCGCCGACCGTGAGTTCGTCACCGTCGTGGGCCCGTCGGGGTGCGGCAAGAGCACGCTGATGGGCATGGCGGCCGGGCTGGTCGAACCCGGGACGGGCCGGATCCTGCTGGACGGCGCGCCGGTCACCGGACCGGGGCCGGACCGCGGGGTGATCTTCCAGCAGTACGCGCTGTTCCCGTGGCTGACCGTGCGCAAGAACGTCGAGTTCGGGCTCAGGCTCCAGCCGATCTCCGCCGAGGAGCGGCACCGCCGCGCCCAGCACGCGATCGACCTGGTGGGGCTGACGGACTTCGCCGACGCGCTGCCCAAGACGCTGTCGGGCGGGATGAAGCAGCGCTGCGCGATCGCCCGCGCCTACGCGGTCGGGCCGCAGGTGCTGCTCATGGACGAGCCGTTCGGCGCGCTGGACGCGCTCACCCGCGTGCAGTTGCAGGATCAGCTGCTGGACACGTGGAGCCGGGAGCGGCGCACGGTCATGTTCATCACGCACGACGTGGACGAGGCCGTCTATCTGGCCAACCGGGTCGTGGTCATGGCGGCGCGGCCGGGCCGCATCCACCGGATCATCGACGTGGACCTGCCGTACCCGCGCACCGAGGAGGTGCGGCTGTCACCGGAGTTCTCCCGCATCCGCAACGAGGTGTGGCACTCGGTCTACCACCAGGCCCCCGCGGCCTGACCCGTACGCCGGGGGCGGGCGCCCCCGGCCGGCCGGCGGTCACGTCGCCTCGGGAGGGGCCGCGCCCGTGCCGGTCGCGCGCAGGAACGGCTCCATCAGGGCCCTGGCCGACTCCCAGACGGTCCGCAGGTCGGTGCCGGACTCGATCAGCCGGGACCCGGCGAACACGATGGCGTTGATCATCTCCGCCGTCTCGGGGACCGCGGGGACGCCGAGGCTGTGCAGCGTCTCCACGAGCGGCTCCAGGAGCTGCTGGTGCATGGTGCGGCTCTGTTCGGCGACCGTGTCGCCCGGTGCGACCTCCGCGAGGACGGTGGCCAGCGCGTGCTCGCCCTCGGTGATGAGCTCGAAGTTGGTCAGCACGTACGCGAGCACGCGGTCGGCCGGGGTCGCGGCGGCGTCCATCGCGGCGGCGACCCGGGCCGACCAGCGGGGGAAGACGTCCTCCACCACCGCGTTGAGCAGGTCCTCCGACGACCGGAAGTACTGGTAGAGGCTGGGCCGGGCCAGCCCGGCGCGCGCCGCGACCCGGCTCAGCGTGGGAGGCCGGCCGGTCTCCGCGAGGATCTCCCTGGCCGCGTCGAGCAGCGCCCGGTGCTGGGCGGCCCGATGCTCGGCGACGGTCGACGCCCGGATGCGCGGCACGTGCCCTCCTCCACCATGGTCGGCCTACTCCGACAGTCTCCCATCGACCATCGACAGGACGCGGTCGCAGTGGCCGAGCACATCGTGATCGTGGGTGACCATGATCGTCGCGACGGCGGATTCGTGCGTCTTGTGCGCGAGCAACGTGACGATGTCGTCGCTGCGGGCGCGGTCGAGTGCGGCGGTCGGCTCGTCCACCAGCAACACCGCCGGGCGGGTGACGAGTGCGCGGGCGATGCCCACGCGCTGCCGCTCGCCGCCGGACAGCTGATGGGGCCGGTGTCCAGCGCGGTGGCCCATGCCGACCCGGTCGAGCAGCTCTCGCGGGTCGTGACCGTCACCCGCGCGCCTGCCCGCCACGTCGAGCGCGAAGCGGAGCTGGTCCAGCGCGGTGAGGGCCGGGATGAGGTTGCCGGACTGAAAGACGAACCCGATCCGTTCGCGGCGGTGGCGTGCCTTCTCCCGGGAGCTCGCCCGGGAGATGTCGACGCCGTCGAGCAGGACCCTGCCGGTGTCGGGCGTGGTGAGCGCGCCGGCGACCGCGAGCAGGCTCGACTTGCCGGAACCGGAGGGCCCGACGACGGCGACGAACTCGCCGGACGCCACGTGGAGGTGGACGTCGTCGAGCGCGGTGACGGTGGCGTCGCCGTCGCCGAGGGCCAGGGTGACGCCCTCCACCCGCAGGCCGCCGCGTTCCTCGGCGCCGGTCCGGCGGGAGTCCGGGCGCGGGGACGTGTGGCTGGTGGTCATCTCTGCCCTCCCAGGGCTGCGAGCGGGTCGACTCGGACGATGCGGCCCACGGCCGCCGCGGCGCCGGCGAGGCCGAGGCCGACGAGCAGCAGGGCTGCGACGACGAGCGGGCCCGCCTCCAGGGCGAACGGCATGGGGGTGGTGGTGAGCAGCGCGCCGCCGCCCACTCCCATCAGGAAGCCGACGGCGGTGGACACGGTCAGGATGACGGTCGCCTGGATCATCGTGTCGCGCATGAGGTAGCCGGTCGAGGCGCCCATGGCCCGTACGACGGCGAGTTCGTGTTTGCGCTGGATCGTCCACACGGTGAAGAACGTCCCGACGACGAGCGCGGAGATGGCGTACAGGAAGACCTGGATGAGCGTGAGCGTGGAGATCTCGGCGGTGTAGCCGGGGGAGGCGCCGAAGGAGTCCTCCAGCGTCATGCTCGTGGTGCCCGCCGCGGCGTCGCCGCCGGACAGGTCGATCTCGTTACCGTCCCGGGCGCGCAGGGCGATGGCCGTGGCCTCCTCGTACGCTCCCTCGCGCGCCTCGTCACCCGGCCCGGCGCCCGCGTGCACCTGCTGCCAGGCGCGCAACGGCAGGTACGCCACGTCGACATGGCCGAAGGTGCGCTGGTCGCCGGTGGTGCCGATGACCTTGAGCCGGGTGCCCAGGCGGTCGATGACGACGGTGTCGCCGATGGCCACGCCGTCGTCCAGGACGGTCTGGCTGACCACGATCCCGTCGGGGTCGCCGAGTCCGGCGCCGTCGGAGACGGCGGGTGCGAGGAACGAGCCGGGGTCGACGCCGAACAGGGCCAGGTCGATCGGCGTCTGGGCGCCCGCGGCGGTCGTGACCTTGGCGTTGACCAGCATGTTGCCGAACGGGACGGCGTCGCCGACGTCGTCGCGGCCCTTCCACGTCTCGGCCTGGTTCACATTGACGGTGCTGCGGGAGAAGGCGGAGTCGGTCTTGGTCCCCTCGGCGAAGGCGAACGCGGTGACGGGCAACCGCTGGAGCCCGGAGACACCGTCGTTGACGAGCCCGGAGGAGAGACCGGACAGCAGGACGACGAGGATCGCTATGAGGGCGACGACTCCGCCCATCAGGCCGAAACGTGCGCGGGCGAAGACCAGCTCGCGCCAGGCCAGGAACATGGCACTCCTTCACAGGAAGGGATTTCACGGGACGGACGAGCGCCCCGACTTCCCGACGCGCCGTTGGCAAGATACCAACACTGCGTCGGAAAGACGCAACCGCCGAGGTCACGGCCGATGAGACGCGTAGGGCTGAAGGTCCCTTTCCGATGGTCTTTCTCCTCTACCGGCGTCCTGGCGTTCCGCGATTGGCTGAGCCCGCAAGGAACGGCAGAAGGAGGCACGACATGAGACGCCGGAACGCGCCGGTCGCCATCGACCCCGCCGACGTTCGGGTCGAGACACGTGGCCCGGTCCGCCAGGGAGCCGTCGAGCACGCCAGGGAGGCCGTCGCCGCGCTCACCCGACTGGCCGGCGAGCCCGTGCTGTTCGCGCGGGTCAAGCTGACCGCCCCGGACGCTCCCGACGCGAAGCGGCCGTACACCGCGCAGGCCAACCTCGACGTCAACGGGCGCCTGATCCGCGCCCAGGCCGCCGGCCCGTCCATGTACCAGGCACTCGACCTGCTGGAGGACCGGGCGCGTACCCGGTTGCGGCGCACCGCCAGGCACTGGGAGGAGACGCGCGGACGCTACTCGCCGGAGCGGCGGGAGTCCTCGCTGCCGGTCCTGCCGCGCCCGGCGGACGCCGAGCGGGAGATCGTCCGCCGCAAGACGCTGGCCGCCTACCGGGCCACTCCGGACGAGGCCGCCTTCGACATGGAGCAGCTCGACTTCGGCTTCTACCTGTTCACCGAGGCCGGCAGCGGTCAGGACAGCGTCCTGTACCGGGCCGAGGAGGGCTACCGGATGGCCCAGGTGGAGCCGTGGCTGGAAGCGCTCGGCGAGGTGGCGGTGCCGCTCGCGATCGATCCGGGCCCGGCGCCCCGGCTGACCACCGCCGAGGCGGTGGACCGGCTGGAGGTCAGCGGGCGGGCGTTCGAGTTCTACGCCGACGCCGACACCGGCCGCGGCCGGCTGATCTACCACCGTTACGACGGCGGCTACGGGCTGATCACCATCGACTGACCGGCCGTCCACCGACCGGCGCCGGGACCTCAGCCCCCTGAGGTCCCGGCGCCCGCATCTCCGGGAGGGCACGAAGTCCTGCGGAACGGGAGCTCTCGGGGCAAGATCGAGACTTGGGATCTTCCTCGCGTTAGGCTCAGTCGCGTACAGCCCCTTCCCGGAAGGCACGACGATGACCGACGATCCGCTCAGCCGTGTGAACACCGAGATCCCGAGCCCGGCCCGGATCTACGACCTGTGGCTGGGCGGCAAGGACAACTACGAGGTCGACCGCGTCGTCAGCGAGCAGATCCTCCAGGCGGTCCCCGAGCTGCCGATCCTGGCCAAGACGAACCGCGAGTTCCTCGGCCGGGCGGTGCGCTACATGGCCGGGGAGGCGGGCGTCCGCCAGTTCCTCGACATCGGCACCGGGATCCCCACGGCCGACAACACCCACCAGGTCGCCCAGTCGGTCTCGCCCGACTGCAAGGTCGTGTACGTCGACAACGACCCGGTGGTGCTGGCCCACGCGCGGGCGCTGCTGCGCGGGCCGGGGCAGGGCGACACCTGGTTCATCGACAGCGACCTGCGCGAGCCCGCCGAGATCGTGGCCGCGGCGGCCGAGTACCTGGACTTCTCGCAGCCGGTCGGGCTGGTGCTGCTGGGCGTGGTGGAGTTCCTGCCCGACAGCGACCGGCCCAAGGAGATCATCCAGCGGCTGATGGCCCCCATGGCCCCGGGCAGCCACCTGGCCATCTCCCACGGCCTGGTCGGCAAGCAGCTGGAGGACGGGGTGCGCAGCTGGAACGAGAGCGGCGCCGTACCGATCACGCTGCGCACGCACGAGCAGCTGACCGGCTTCTTCGACGGGCTGGAGCTGCTGGAGCCGGGCGTGGTGGCGCTGCCGCGCTGGCGCCCCACGCCCGAGACGCTCTACGCCGACCGGGAGGCCGTCTACTACGCGGGCGTGGGCCGCAAGCCGTAGTCAGGAGAACGCGGCGGCGTTCTCCTCGATCCACTGGCGGAAGGTGCGGGGCGGCCGTCCGGTGACCTGTTCGACGGTGGGCCGCACCGTGCGGCCCACCTCCGGGGTGTCGGCGCGCACGGTGAGGAAGAACGCGACGTCCTCCTCGGAGTAGCCCTGCCGCCGCCACTCGGCGGTGATCTGCTCGCGGCTCAGCTCGACGAAGCGGATCTCCCTGCCGAGGACCTCGCCCAGCACCCGTACCTTGTCCGCCGTGGTGAACACCTCCGGGCCCGTCACCACGTACTCCCGCCCGGCGTGCCCGCCGGAGGTGAGCGCGGCGGCGGCCACGGCGGCGATGTCCGCGTCGTGCACCATGGCGCTCCTGGCCTCGGGGAACCCGTCGCGGACCACGCCCTCCTCCTTGACGGAGCCGGCCCACTCGAGGACGTTCGACATGAACTCCACCGGTCCCACGAAGGTCCACTCCAGGTCGCTCGCCGCGACCGCCTCCTCCAGCGGGCTCCTGGACAGCCCGCCCTGGAGCACCGTCACCCTGCGCACCCCGGCCTCGACGGCGGCGGCCACGATGGCGGGGCCGTTCGCCAGGGGCGAGTAGTCGGCCCCGTCGAAGGTGATCAGATGGGCGGCGGTGACGCCTTCGAAGGCGGCGGCCAGGGATCCGGCGTCGGCCAGGTTGCCGGCGACGGCCCGCGCGCCTTCCGGCAGGTTCGCGCGCGCCGGGTCGCGGGTGAGCGCGCGCACCCGGTGGCCGGCGGCCAGCAGCCGCTCCACGAGCGGGCGGCCCACGTTGCCGGTGGCGCCGGTGACGAGGATGGTCATGCGATCTCCTTCGGTCGGTGACGCCCGAACGGTAGGAGATCTCGCGGTCAGTTTCTGTCCGCGAACGGGGCCTTTCGCCGCGGGCGCACCGTACGGCCGCCCGGCCGGGCCGGGCGGCCGGGGCCTGGAAGGAGGCTAGAGGCCGGGCGCGGGCTGCCAGAGGCTGATGACCGTGCCCTGGTCGTCGGTGCAGGCGCAGCCGCGGCCTGACTTGCTCTCGTACGGCTCGTCCGTGGTGCCGCCCAGCTCGTGGACCCGGGCGATGGCGGCGTCGAGGTCGTCGACCTTGTAGTAGAGGTTCGGCTGGGACGACGGGCCGCCGGCGTTCAGGCCCATGGGCAGGGTGCTGTTGGTGACGTGCAGGTACGTCTCGTGCTCGCGCGTGAACTCCCAGCCGAACAGCGGCCCGTAGAAGGCCGCCGCCCGGTCCAGGTCCTTCACCGACAGGGTGTAGTAGCCGAGCTCGGTAGGCATACGCGAAACCTCCGCGATAATATTCAACGACAACGTTAAGCACTAATCTAACCGAGAAGGCAACGATTAACCAACACGTTAACGACTTGGACGCGACGCTGGCCGCGCTCGCCGACCCGACCCGGCGCAAGGTGATCGACCTGCTGCGCGACGGTCCCCGGCCGGCCGGGGAGCTGGCGGAGGCGGTCAGCATGAGCGCGCCCGCGCTGAGCAGGCACCTGCGGGTGCTGCGCGCGGGCGGTCTGGTACGCGCCGAGGCCGGCGGCGACGACGCCCGGCTGCGCGTCTACACCCTGCGGCCCGAGCCGTTCACCGCGTTGCAGGCCTGGCTCGACCAGGTGCAGGCGTTCTGGGCCGAGCAGCTCGGCTCCTTCAAGGACCACGTGGAGCGCGGCCGGTGAACACCGTCAGGGCCGGCGTCACCGTGCCGGTGGACCCCGCGACCGCCTTCCGGGTCTTCACCGACGAGATCGACGCCTGGTACGTGCGCGGCCGGCACAGCTGGGTCGACCCGGAGCGGGCCGTCGGCATCCGGTTCCAGCACGGCTACCTGCGCGAGCTGTGGTCCGACGGCGGCCACGTCGACACCGGCCGGATCCTCACCTGGGATCCGCCGCACCGCCTGGTCTGGGCCGACCTGATCAACCCGACCGGCCGGATGGAGATCGAGGTCGCGTTCACCGAGGTCGACGGCGGCACCGAGGTGACGCTGGAGCACCGGGGCCTCGACACGCTGCCGCCCGACGTGGCCGGGCGGATCCGGCGCGGCTACTCGTGGAACATCGTGCTGGGCTGGTTCGCCCGCCGGTGGGCCTAGCGTTTGCCGTACTTCTTGTGCACGGCCTGCTTGGTGACGCCGATCGCGTGCGCGATCTGCGCCCAGGGCAGGCCGGCCACCCGGGCCCGCCGCACCTGGACGGCCTCCACCCGCTCGATCTCGCGGCGCAGCGCGGCGGTGGCCTGCAGCGCGCGCAGCGGGTCTTCGTCCTGGGCCTGCCGCACCAGCTCGGCCAGATCGTCCGCCATGGTCTAAAGGTAGTCCAGCAACAGCCGGGTGACCTCCTCCGGCCGCTCCAGAGCGGGCAGATGGCCGGCCCACTCCAGTTCGACCAGCTCGGCGTCCGCCAGCCGGCCGGCCAGGTGGCGGGCGCCGACGCGGAAGTACGGCAGGTCGTACGGGCCGGTGACGATCAGGGCGGGCACCGTGATCGCGTCGAGGTCGTACTCCGGCGAGAACTGCGAAGGCTCGGGGTCGGCGGCCAGCTGCCCCGCGAACGCGTGCCGCTGCATCTCCACCACCCGCCGCCGGGTGGCCTCGTCCGCCTCCGGCCCGAGCCAGGTGCGGGCGTTCAGCTCGGCGGCGCCCTCGACGTCGCCGGCCTCCAGCAGCCGGTCCTCCTCCTCGCCGAACGCCACCACGTCCTCGGTCTCGGGCAGGCCGGAGCCGGGGTTCATGAGCACCAGCCGGGTGGCCAGGCCGGCCAGCTGCAGCGCGACCCGGCACCCGTACGAGGAGGCGACCAGCGCCGCCCGCTCGACGCCGAGCTCGGCGAGCACCTCGGCCACGTCGCCGGCGTCGCTGTAGGGCCGGTCGGCCTGGTAGGGAGTGTGGCCGTACCCCCGGTAGTCGACCCTGATCACCTGGAACCGCGCGGCGAGCGCGTCCCACTGGCCGTCCCACATGCCGGCGTCGGCGGCGCTCGACGGCAGCAGCACCACCGGCTCGCCCTCGCCCGCCCGCTCGTACCAGATCGTCATCGGCCCTCCAGCGCCAGTCGCACACCCAGCCCGACGAGGACGGCGCCGGACACCTGCTCCAGCCGCCGCTTGACCGCGGGCCGCCCGAGCAGGTCCTTGGCCCGGGTCACCGCCCACACCAGCAGCCCGTACCAGAGCATGTCGACCAGCACCCAGACGACGGCGAGCGTGACCAGGGTGAGCGGCACGTCAGCGCCCTGCGGCACGAACTGCGGCAGGAACGACATCGCGAACACCGCCGCCTTCGGGTTGGCCACGCACGTGCCGAGCCCGGCCAGGTAGGCGCGGCGGCGCCCGTCCACCGGCGCGACCTCGACGGCGGCGGCCCCGCCCTTGCGGGCCTGCCACAGCGCCTGCGCGCCCATCACCACCAGGACGACCGCGCCGGTGACCCGCATGACGTCGTAGGCGAGCTGTGAGGCGAGCAGCAGCGCCGACAGTCCGAAGGCGGCGGCCAGCCCCCACAGCAGGATGCCGGTCTCGTTGCCGAGCGTGGCCGCCATGCCGGAGCCGCGGCCGGAGCGGAGCGTCTGGCGCAGGATGACGGCGGTGCTGACGCCTGGGGCCATCGCCACCAGGACACACGCGCCGATGAACGCTAGGAGATACATACCGGGCATCGTGCCAGGAACGGGCCCGACTTACTCATACATTTTCCGCAGCTCCGCCACCGCCTCCACCATGAGAGCGCGCAGTTCGGGCGGGCCGAGCACCTCCACGCCCGCGCCCATGCGCAGCAGCAGCCAGCGGGCGTGGGTGATCGACTCGACCGGCAGGGTGAGCGTCCGCCAGCCCTCGGCGTCGGGCTCGGCGGCCCCGGCCAGGGCGCCCGCCACCACGTCCTGGCCCATCGTGTAGGCGAGCAGCTCCTCCATGCCGGGGGCGAGCCTGATCTCGGCGGTCGCGGTGTACATCCGTTCGCGGAACTCGACCGCGTACGTCTTCCAGAACCCGGCCAGGTCGAAGCCCTCCGGCCGGTCGAAGCGGCCGGGCTCGGCGGCGAGGGTGAGGACGCGCGCCACCCGGTAGGTGCGCGGGCTCTCGCCGGGCGGGGCGGCGACCAAGTACCACGACCCGCCCTTGAGCACGAGCCCGTACGGGTGGACGAGCCGCTCGACGACCTGCCGTCCCCAGCGCCGGTAGGTCATCCGCAGCGGCCGCTGCGCCCACACCGCCTCGGCCACCTCGCTCAGGTGGGGCACGTCGTCGGGCCCGCGGTACCAGCCCGGCACGTCCAGCAGGAACCGCTCGCGCATCCTCGCGGCCTGCGAGCGCGGCTCCGGCGGCAGCGCGGCCAGCAGCTTCAGCTCGGCGTTGGCGGCGAGCTCGGCCATGCCCAGCTCGGCGGCGGGGCCCGGCAGCCCGGCCAGGAACAGCGACGACGCCTCCTCGGCGGTCAGCCCGTTGAGCCGGGTGCGGTAGCCGTCGAGCAGCTGGTAGCCGCCGGCGGGGCCGCGGTCGGCGTAGACCGGCACGCCGGCGGCCGACAGGGCCTCCACGTCGCGGTAGATCGTACGGATCGACACCTCGAGCTCCTCGGCCAGCTCGGGCGCGGTCATCCGGCCGCGCGTCTGCAGCAGCAGGAGGAGGGAGAGCAGACGGCTGGCGCGCATGCACCTATTGTAGAGCGCACATTGTCCATGTTTATATGAACATATGGATCGTTTACATCGCATACTCAACGCCCTGCGGACGAACGACACCGTCTCCGTCGCCGAGCTGGCCGAGGAGCACGGGGTGTCGGAGATGACGATCAGGCGCGACCTGGAGGAGCTGTCCCAGCAGGGGGTGGTGCGGCGGATCAGGGGCGGCGCGCTGTCGCTGCTGCTGCGCGGCGAGGAGCCGCCGTACGCGCTCAGGGAGCGGGAGGCGGTGGAGGCCAAGCGGCGCATCGGTGCCGAGGCGGCCTCGCTGATCGCCGACGGGGAGGCGGTGGTGCTCGACGGCGGCACCACGGCGGCCGAGGTGGGGCGGGCGCTGGTGGACCGCCGGCTGACCGTGGTGCCGCTGGCGCTGCAGGTGGTGTCGTTGCTGTCGGCGGCGCCGCGGGTGCGGCTGGTGCTGCCCGGCGGCGAGGTGCGGCCGGGCGAGCTGAACTTCATGGGCCCGCTGGCCGAGACGTCCATCGGGGCGCTGCGGTTCGACACGGCGGTGGTCGGCTGCTGCGGGCTGTCGGCCGCGCAGGGGCTGACCGCGCACGACCTGCCGGAGGTGGCGATCAAGCGGGCGGCGATCGCGTCGGCCCGGCGGGTGATCGCGGTGTGCGACTCGGGCAAGTTCGCGCGCACGGCGTTCGGCGCGGTGTGCCCGATCTCGCGGCTGGACGTGGTCGTGACGGACGACGGGATCCCCCGCGAGGAGCACGATGCCCTCCTCGCGGCAGGGGTCACGGTCCGCGTCGTCCAGGAACCCTCGTGACCGCCACACCCGGCCGCGCCCCCCGGCCCCCGGAAAACCCCGAGACCGCCGCACCCGGCCACAACCCCCGATCTCCCCAGGACCCCGCGACCGATCCGGTGGGAAGTGGCGGTGCGGGAGGCGGGGACACGGGCCTCGACCCGGGCGACGTCCGGCGCGCCAGGGTCGCCGTCTACCTGCTGTTCCTGCTGGCGGGGGCCGCGATAGGCACCTGGACGGCCCGGATCCCGGCCATCAAGCAGGACCTCGGGCTCGGCGAGGGCGAGCTGAGCCTCGCGCTGCTGGGGCTGGCGGCCGGCGCGATGGCGGGCATGCAGGCGGTCGGCCGGCTGGTGGACCGGTTCGGCAGCGCCCGTGTGATGATCCCCGCCGCGCTGCTGCACGGCCCCGCCCTGGTAGCCCCCGCGTACGCGGTGAACCTGGCGACGCTGGCGCTGGCCCTGCTGGCCTTCGGCGCGGTGCACGGCGTGCTGGACGTGTCCATGAACGCCAACGCGGTGGTGGTGGAGCGGGCGTGGGGGCGGCGCGTCATGTCCTCCTTCCACGCCGTCTTCAGCCTCGGCGGGTTCGCGGGCGCCGCCGCCGGCGGGGTGTTCGCGCAGGCCGGCCTCTCCCCCGCGGTCACGTTCTGGTCGGCAGGCGCGGCGATCACCGCGCTCGCGCTGTGGGCGTCGCTGTGGGCGCTGCGCCCGCCGCCGGTCAGGGAGCCCGCCGGGCCGGGGAGCCGGCCGAAGGGGATCGTGTTCCTGGGCGTGCTGGCGTTCTGCTGCCTGGTCGGCGAGGGCGCGGCGGCCGACTGGAGCGCGGTCTACCTGCGCGAGCACATGGGGGCCGCGGCCGGCTTCGCCGCCGCCGGTTACGCCGCCTTCTCCATCATGATGACGGCGGGCCGCCTGGCGGGCGACCGGCTGGCGGCCAGGTTCGGCCCGGTGCCGCTGGTCCGGGCGTGCGGCCTGCTGGCGGCGGCCGGGCTCGGGATGGCGCTGCTCGTCGGCCACCCGGTGGCGGGCGTGGCGGGGTTCGGCCTGTTCGGGGCCGGGCTGTCGTGCATCGTGCCGCAGGTTTTCTCGGCGGCCGGGCACCGCGACCCGGCCTTCGCGGGCCGGGCGCTGGCCAGGACGGCGAGCATCGGCTACCTGGGCTTCCTGTCGGGCCCGGTGCTCATCGGCGCCGCCGCCGAGCTGACCGGCCTGCCCCAGGCCCTGGCCATCCCCGCGATCCTGGCCGCCTTCGTCGCCCTCGCCGCCGCCGCCCTGCGCGCCCGCTGACGGTGTCCGTACGAACGCGTCACCTGATCGTCAGCCGAACTGCTGCCAGGCGAGCCGGGACACCATGGCCGCCACGACGCAGAGCAACACGATCCGGACGAAACCCGTGCCTCGCCGGATCGCCATGCGGGCGCCGGCCTGGGCGCCGGCGATGTTGCAGGCGGCCATGCCGAGGCCGAGCACCCACAGCACGTGGCCGTGCCAGCCGAAGAACAGCAGGGCGCCGATGTTCGTGCCGGTGTTGATGATCTTCGCCGAGGCGGAGGCGGAGACGAAGTCGAGGCCGAGCAGGGCGGTGAACGCGATGATCAGGAACGTGCCCGTGCCGGGGCCCATGATGCCGTCGTAGAAGGCGATGGCCACGCCCGCCGTCAGCACCGCCACCGTCACGCGGGCCCGGGTGCGGAGCTGCGGGCGGGCGACCGCGCCCATGGCCGGGCGCAGGGTGACGAACGCCGCCACGCCGAGCAGGATCACCATGACCAGGGGCCGCAGCACCTCCGCCGAGATCGCCGCCGCGGCCGACGCGCCGAGCGCCGCGCTGAGCACGGCCAGCCCGGCCGCGGGCAGCGCGACCGGCCGGTCCACCTTGGTGGTGCGGGTGTACGTGACGGCGGCGGACGCGGTGCCGAACACGGAGGAGAACTTGTTCGTCGCCATCGCCTCGACCGGCGCCACCCCGGCCATCATCAGCGCGGGCAGTTGCAGCAGCCCGCCGCCGCCCACGACGGCGTCCACCCAGCCCGCTCCGGCGGCGGCCACCAGCAACATCAGGACCTGCTCCAGCGGCACGCCACTTCTCCCCCGAGACCCCGACAAATCCCCGCAAGCGTAGCGACCTTCATCCAGCGCCGAAGGGCACGGTCCTGGGGAGAGGCGAAGCGGGCGCCCGGAGCCCATCTTCCGGGCGCCCGCGGCTCAGCGGGCGGTCACCAGGGACCGCTTGCGGGAGGCGTAGATGTCGTCGATCAGCCGGTAGGTGCGCGCCTGCTCGGCGGTGAAGACGCGGTCACGCTCGATGTCGCGCCTGATCTCCTGCGCGGTGCGCCCGGTGTGGCGGGCCAGGATCTCCTCCTGCTGGTCGCGCATCCGCAGGATCTCCCTGGCGTGGATCTCCAGGTCGCTCGACTGGCCCCGGCCGCCCTCGGTGGCCGGCTGGTGGAGCAGGATCCGGGCGTGCGGCAGCGCGGCCCGCTTGCCCGGCGTGCCCGCCGCCAGCAGCACCGCCGCCGCCGAGGACGCCTCGCCGACGCAGACGGTGTGGATCTCCGGCCGGACGAACTGCATCGTGTCGTAGATGGCGGTCATCGCGGTGAACGAACCGCCCGGCGAGTTGATGTAGAGGTTGATGTCCCGGTCGGGGTCGATCGACTCGAGCGTGAGCAACTGGGCCATCACGTCGTTGGCCGCGGTGTCGTCGATGGGGGTGCCGAGGAAGATCACCCGGTCCTCGAAGAGCTTGTTGTACGGGTTCATCTCCTTGATGCCGTACGAGGTGCGCTCGGTGAAGGACGGCAGGACGTATCGCCCGCTCATGTCAGTTCATCCCTTCGGCGATGTGGTCGACGAACCCGTACTCCAGAGCCTCCTGCGCGGTGTACCACCGATCGCGGTCGGAGTCGGCCTGGATGCGCTCCAGCGGCTGGCCGGTGTGGTGGGCGATGATCTCGGCCATCCGCCGCTTGGTGTAGATCATGTTCTCGGCCTGGATCTGGATGTCGGTGGCCGAGCCGCCGATGCCGCCGAGCGGCTGGTGCATCACGACGCGGGCGTTGGGCAGGGCGTAGCGCTTGCCGGGCGCGCCCGCGCACAACAGCAGCTGCCCCATCGAGGCGGCGAACCCCATCGCGACCGTCGCCACGTCGCACGGCACGAACTGCATCATGTCGTACAGCGCCATGCCGGCCTGCACGGAACCGCCCGGCGAATTGATGTAAAGCGTGATGTCGCGCTTGGGATCCTCGGCCGCCAGCAAAAGCAGCTCGCCGCACAGCCGGTTGCATATGTCGTCGTCGACTTCCTGGCCGAGAACGAGGATGCGTTCCTTCAGAAGGCGCTGGCTGAGCTGGTCAGGCCATTGCGTGCGCGCGTTCTCCGTCATGGACGTCGCCCTTTCCGACTCGAACCAATTGCATGGTCGACGCTAGACCCGCGCACCCTCGACTAAGGAATCTTTTCGCCTTGGGCGCATTTCTCCAAAAGCGCATTCCACCGAGAGCGAATAAAGCTCGACATAGAATCACCGGTGTGAGATGGAATCGGCGCCTGGCGCGGCGGTGGGCGTGCCTGATCCTCGGCGGCGCGCTGCTGATGCCGTACATGATGGCCGGGGTGCTGATCGCCGGATGGGCGCAGCGGGAGTCGACGACCCAGCTGTTGCTGCCCCTGCAGCTCGGCGTGTTCGCCGCGGCGCTGCCGGTGGTGGCGCTCACCGGGCTGTTCCTGCCGGTGCGCGCGCTGGAGGTGAACGCGGCGCAGAGCCTGCTCGGCGTCGCGGTCGAGACCGCCCCGCAGGAGGGCCGGCGCTCCTGGCAGGAACGCCGGCGCACCGCCGCCTGGTACACCCTGCACCTGGCGATCGGCGGCTTGGCCAGCGGCTGCACGCTCGCGATCGTGCCGTTCACGGCGGTGACGATGGCGCTGCCGTTCACCGGCGACCCGGCCGACGTGCTCGGCGTGCGCGTGCAGCCCGGCTGGTCGGCGATCGGCTGGCCCGCCGCGGGGCTGGCCATGCTGGCGCTGCTCGTCCTGCTCGTGTCCGCGTCCGGCGGGCTGCTGGCCAGGCTCGCCCCGGCGCTGCTCGGCCCCACCCCGGCCGAGCGGCTGGCCTCGGCCGAGTCGCGGGCCCGCGTGCTGGCCCAGCGCAACCGGCTGGCCCGCGAGCTGCACGACTCGGTGGGGCACGCGCTCAGCGTCGTCACGCTCCAGGCCGCCGCCGCGGGCCGGGTCCTCGACCGCGACCCCGGCACCGCCCGGACGGCGCTGGCGGCGATCGAGCAGTCGGCCCGCGCCGCCCTGGAGGACCTGGACCACGTGCTCGGCGTGCTGCGCGCCGGCGACGACCGCGACCGGGCGCCGCGGGCCACCCTGGCGGACCTGGACGCGCTGGTGCGCTCCACCGGGGCCGAGGTGCGGCAGGAGGTCGGCGACCTGTCGTCCGTGCCCGCCGTGGTCTCCCGCGAGGCCTACCGGATCGTCCAGGAGGCGCTCACCAACGCCATCAGACACGGCCGCGGCCCGATCAGCCTGTCGGCCCACGTCCGCGACGGGGACCTCTGCCTGAGGATCGGCAACCGCACCGGCGCGAACCACGGCACGCGGGGCGGGGGCAGAGGGCTGGAGGGGATGCGGGAGCGGGCCAGGCTCCTCGGCGGCGAGATCACGGCGGGGCCTGACGGGGGCGGCTGGCGGGTCTCGGCCCGGCTGCCGCTACGGTCGGAGCCATGACGATCAGGGTCGTGCTGGCCGACGACGAGGACCTCATCCGGGCCGGGCTGCGGATCATCATCGACACCGAGCCGGGCCTGGCCGTGGTCGGCGAGGCCGCCGACGGCGCCGCGGTGCTGCCGGTGGTGCGGCGCGAGCGGCCCGACGTGGTGCTCATGGACGTGCGCATGCCCGCGCTCGACGGCATCGAGGCCACCCGCCGCCTGACCGCCCTGGAGGAGCCGCCCAAGGTCCTGGTGGTGACCACGTTCGAGAACGACGACTACGTGTACGACGCGCTGCGCGCCGGCGCCGACGGGTTCCTGCTCAAGCGGGCCAGGCCGGAGGAGCTGGTGCGGGCGGTGAAGCTGGTGGCGTCCGGCGAGTCGCTGCTGTTCCCCGCCGCCATCCGCGCGCTCGCCGCGCGACGGCCCGCCGTCCGCGTGCCCGGCGTCGACCGGCTGACCGGGCGCGAGGGCGACGTGCTGCGGCTCATGACCAGAGGGCTGTCCAACGGCGAGATCGCCGCCGAGCTGGTGGTGAGCCCCGAGACCGTCAAGACCCACGTCGGCAACGTGCTCACCAAGCTCGGCGCGCGCGACCGCACGCAGGCGGTCATCGCCGCCTACGAGTCCGGCTTCGTCTCCCCCGGCTGACCGGCGCGCCCCTGCCCGGCCGTACGGACGATCTCGGCGACCGGCAGCCCCGACAGCTCCGCCACCGTCCTGCCCGTCCCCGCCAGCGCCCGGTCCACCAGCCGCAGCCCCACCGCGTACCCGGCCATGTTGGGGATCCCCTTGGGCTCCTGCCCGAACGCCCGGGTCGCGTCGTCGCCGAGCACGTACGCGGGCGTGTTCCACATGCCCCGCAGCCCGAAGTCCGCCATGATCCGCTCGTACGCCAGGTCGAAGTCCGCGCCGGTCACCATCGACGACCACGGCCCCATCGCCTCCGGCCCCGAAAGCTCGCGCACGAACGCCTCCGCCAGCCCTTCGGAGATCACGTGCTCCCCGACGGTGACGTTCTCCGGGTCCCACTCCACGTTCGTGTACCGCACGTTGTGGTGGAACTCGTGCACGGCGCAGTGCGCGATCCGCCCGATGACCCGCTCGTCCGGCCAGGCCAGCAGGTAGAGCCAGCCGGGGGCGCCGCCCATGCCGTAGTAGCCGCCCGCGGTGCCCATCAGATGGGCGTTGTCCGGGTTGCCGAGCACGAACATCACCTGCAGCGTCTCGGCCTGCTTCAGGTGCCCCAGCGCCGCGGAGGCGCGCTCCAGCTCGCGCTCCACCTGGCCCAGCACGTCCGCCGCGGCGAGCCGGTCGAGCGCCTCCAGGTAGCGGGGGTCCTCGCCGTCGACACGGAAACCGCCGCCCTGGTGGTGGATGTCGACGATGTCGCCGGGCATCGGGATCACCTCGCGCATCGGGGCCAGCATCTCCCGCAGCGCGTCCGGCCGCCGCTCCAGCGGCTCCCCGAGCGTCGCGGCCATGGCGGAAACGGTGTCGTGAACGATGAACTCCATGACGGCGAGGCTAAAGCCTCCCGTTACGGGAGAGTCAAAGCTGCGGATCCTGCGAGGAGTCGTCACCGGGCGAGCGGCCGGGCGTCTGCTCACCGCTCTGCGACGGCGAGGGCGACGGCGACGGGGTCGGCTCCTGCGGCTCCGGCGAGGTCGGCGTCGGCGGCGGGGTCGGCAGGAACTGCGTCGGCGGCAGCGGCTGCGGCATCGGGTCGCCGCCGGAGCGTCCCAGCAGCATCAGCAGCAGGAACACCGTCACCAGCAACAGCAGCAGCACCAGGGCCAGGGCCGCCATCAGCACCCGCTTGCGCGTCTCGGTGAGCGGCCGCCGCCTGACCGGCGGCGCCAGCGCCGGCGCCCGGTCGGTCAGCCAGTACGGGACGAAGTCCGGGCCGTGCGCCTGCCCGATGAGCGTGCCGCCCACCATCACCGGGTCCAGGAACCGCTCGGCCCCCGGGCGGCCCGGCGCGTACGGGACCGCCACCCACGGCGCCCGGCCGGTGTTGATCGCCAGCACCGGCGGCGTCTCGTCCAGCACCGCGGTCCGCGACCTGCCGCCGCGCCCGAACCAGCCGCGCACGCCCGGCCGCTCCTGCTCCGGCGCCGCCTGCCTGATCGCGGTGACGAACCGGTCGCGCGCCGCGGGGTCGAACGCCGCGCCTCTCGTCAGCAGGGCCAGGGAGACCGCGCGGCCGTCGGGCCCCTGGCCCAGGTAGACGAAACCGGCCGGGGCGGTGTGCAGGCGCGCCTGCACCACGTACGGCCCGAGCCGTGGTGGATCGCCGTACTGAAGCGGACTGGCCACATCTGCCATGAAAGCACAGACGTGGCGTCGTGCACGTTTGCGACACCTTTGGTGGAATAGCGTCATGAGCGTCGCCGAAGAGTTGCCAGGCGGAACGGACGCGGACGTGCTGCGTCAGACCCTCGACGAGGTCCGGCGGGTCATCGTCGGGCAGGATCACATGGTCGAGAGGCTGATCGTCGCGCTGCTGGCGCGTGGTCACTGCCTGCTGGAAGGCGTCCCCGGCGTCGCCAAGACCCTCGCCGCCTCGACCCTGTCCACCGTCGTGGGCGGCACGTTCGCCCGCATCCAGTTCACGCCCGACCTGGTGCCGAGCGATATCGTCGGCACCCGCGTCTACCATCCGTCCACCGAGAAGTTCGACGTCGAGCTGGGCCCGGTGTTCGTCAACTTCCTGCTCGCCGACGAGATCAACCGCGCCCCCGCGAAGGTCCAGTCGGCGCTGCTGGAGGTCATGGCCGAGCGGCAGGTCACGCTCGCGGGCGTCACCCATCCGCTGCCCAGGCCGTTCATCGTGCTGGCCACCCAGAACCCGATCGAGTCCGAAGGCGTCTACCCGCTGCCCGAGGTGCAGCGTGACCGCTTCCTGTTCCGGGTGCGGGTGCCGCACCCGAGCGCGCACGAGGAGCTGCAGATCCTCCAGCGCATGAGCGTCACCCCGCCCGCGCCCTCCCGGGTGCTCGACCCCGAACGGCTGACCGCGCTGCAGGAGACGGCCGAGAACGTATCGGTCCACCAGCTCGTCGCCGACTACGTCGTCCGGTTGGTCATGGCCACCCGCTCCCCCGCCGAGTACGGCCTGCCCGACCTGGTCGACACCATCGAGGTCGGCGTCAGCCCGCGCGCCACGCTCGGCCTCGTCTCCGCCGGGCGGGCGCTGGCCGTGCTGCGCGGCCGCGACTACCTGCTGCCCGACGACGTACGCGACGTGGCCGTGGACGTCATGTCCCACCGGCTCATGCTCACCTTCGACGCCCTCGCCGACGGCGTCGACCCCGAAGAGGTCGTACGCCAGATCCTGCACGCCGTCCCCCCGCCCCTCGTCGTCTGGAACCAGAACCGTTGAGCCGAATGAGCACCGAATGAGCACCGAATGAGCACAGCCGAACAGGCCCTGCGCCGCCTGGAGCTCACCGTGACCCGGCGGCTCGACGGGCTGCTGCACGGCGCCCACCAGGGCCTGCTGCCCGGCACCGGCAGCGAGGCCGGCGACAGCCGCGTCTACGTGCCCGGCGAGGACGACGTGCGGCGCATGGACTGGAACGTCACCGCCCGCACGACCGTCCCGCACGTGCGGGACCTGGTCGCCGACCGCGAGCTGGAGACCTGGGCGCTGGCCGACCTGTCCCCCAGCATGGACTTCGGCACCGCCGACACCGACAAGCGCGACCTGGTCGTCGCCGCCGTCGGCGCCATCGGGTTCCTGTCCAGCCGGATGGCCGACCGGTTCGGGGCGCTCGTCATCCACGACGAGCACATCCACCGCATGCCCGCCCGCACCGGCAGGCCCGCCCTGTACGGGCTGCTCAGCGCGCTCATGGACGCCCCGCGCGGCCAGGTGGTCGCCGACCCGCCCGACCTCGCCGAGGGCATCGACGTCCTGGCCGCCACCCGCAGGCGGCGCGGCATGCGCGTGATCGTCTCCGACTTCCTGGATGCCGCACCCACCCTGGACCCCGACGCGGAACGCCCCTGGGAGCGCCCGCTGCGCCGCCTGTCGGCCCGCCACCAGACGCTGGCCGTCGAGGTCATCGACCCGCGCGAACTCGAACTGCCCGACGTGGGCCGCGTCGCGTTCGCCGACCCGGAGACCGGGAAGGTACGCGAAGTGCACCTTTCCCCGAAAATCCGCCGCGACTACGCGGAGGCCGCCGCCCTCCAGCGGGAGGGCACCCGCCTCGCGCTGCGCCGTGCGGGCGTCGGACACCTGGTGCTGCGCACCGACCGCGACTGGGTGTTCGACGTCGCCCAGTTCGTCCTGCGCCAGCGGCGCATGAGCCACCTGGCACACCGGAAGGTGAACCCTTGACGTTCCTGTCGCCCGCCTGGCTGTGGCTGTTCGTGCTGGTGGTGCTCCTCATCGCCGGTTACGTGGCCGCGCAGTTCGCCCGGCGCCGCTACACCGTGCGCTTCACCAACCTGGCCCTGCTCAACCTCGTCGCGCCGAGCGGCCCCGGCTGGCGCCGCCACGTGCCCCCCATGCTGTTCCTGGTCATGATGTCGCTGCTGGTCGTCGGCGCCGCCCGGCCCGCCGGCGAGGTACGGGTGCCGCGCGACCGCGCCACCATCATGATCGCGCTCGACGTCTCGCTGTCCATGGACGCCGGCGACGTCGAGCCCGACCGCATCTCCGCGGCCAAGACCGCCGCCCAGGCGTTCGTCCAGGAGCTGCCCGACCGGTTCAACGTCGGCGTCGTGGCCTTCGCCCGCGCCGCCAACGTGGTCATCTCCCCCACCACCGACCACCAGGCCGTGGCGACCGCCATCGGCAACCTGAGCACCCGGCCAGGCACCGCCATCGGCGAAGCGGTCTTCAACTCGCTCGACGCGGTCCGCTCCTTCGACCAGGACGCCACCAGCGACCCGCCGCCCTCGGCGATCGTGCTGCTGTCCGACGGCGACAACACCTCCGGCCGCTCGGTCCGCGAGGCCACCGACGCCGCGCAGCAGGCCCACGTGCCGGTCTCCACGATCGCCTACGGCACCCCCGACGGCACCGTCTCCATCGACGGCCGCCCGGTGAACGTCCCGGTCAACAAGCAGACCCTGCAGGCGCTGTCCGACGGCACCAGCGGCCGCGCCTACACCGCCGAGTCCGGCAGCGAGCTGCGCGAGGTCTACGAGCAGATCGGCACCTCGCTCGGCTACAAGGTGGTCGAACAGGAGATCACCCAGCAGTTCATCCTGGCCGCGCTCTTCGCCGGGCTGCTGGTCGGGGGCGCGGCGGTCTTGTTCGGCAGCCGGATCCCGTAACGTTCTCCGCTGTGGGGCACTACTTCTCCGAACGGCCGGGGGCCGAGAGCAGGCCGGGTCAGGCCGACCTCGTCCTGCCCGACCTTCATCTGCGGCTGGAGACCGACAGCGGCGTGTTCTCGCCCGAGCGGGTCGATCTCGGCACGAAGATCCTGCTGGAGACGGTCCCGCCGCCGCCGCCGCACGGCGACCTGCTCGACCTCGGCTGCGGCTACGGCCCGATCGCGCTGACGATGGCCTCCCGGGCGCCCGAGGCGACCGTGTGGGCCGTCGACGTGAACCGGCGGGCCGTCGAGCTGACGGCGCGCAACGCCCGGGCCGCGGGCCTTGACAAAGTAAGGTCGATGCATGTCGACGAGGTCCCCGACGACGTGACGTTCCAGGCGATCTGGTCCAACCCCGCGATCCGCATCGGCAAGGCGGCCCTGCACGACATGCTCACCAGGTGGCTGACGCGGCTGGCCCCCGGCGGCGCCGCCCACCTGGTCGTCCAGAAACACCTCGGCTCCGACTCCCTGCAGCGCTGGCTCGGCGAGCAGGGCTGGCGGGCCTCCCGCGAGGCCTCCAGGGCCTCCTACCGCGTACTGAAGGTCGAAAGATGAGAAGGCAGCTGCGCCCCACCGACGTCAAGCGGCTCAACCGCACCTGGCGCAGGAACACCGCCAACCGCCTGGCGCTGATCCTGGAGTCGGTCACCGGCCCGTTCAACGTCGGGTCGATCTTCCGTACCGCCGCGGCGTTCGGCGTGGAGCAGATCTGGCTGGCCGGCAACGCCACCCCGCCCACCAACCCGAAGGCGGGCAAGACCGCGCTCGGCACCGACCGGCTGGTGAAGTGGCACGACCCGGTGCCCGCGCTGGAGGCCGTCAAGGCGGCCAGGGAGGACGGCTTCACCGTGATGGCGGTCGAGCTGACCGCCGAGGCGGTGCCGCTGCACCGGGCCGCGCTGGGCCGCGACGTGTGCCTGGTCGTCGGCAGCGAGGACCACGGCTGCTCCCCCGCGCTGCTGGACGCCGCCGACGGCGTCTGCTACATCCCGCAGGTGGGTCGGGTCGGCTCGGTCAACGTGGCGGTGGCGGCCGCCATCGCGCTGGCCGAGGCCCGCCGCCAGGAGTGGCAGAATCTACCCGATTCGTAATCTTTTTGTTCACCCGTGGAAGGCATACTTCAGACCGTGCTCAGCCGCCGATTCGCCTTTCTCGACCATCCGGGCCCGCTGGCCTTCGCCCACCGGGGCGGGGCGCTGGAGGGGGCGGAGAACTCCTTCGAGGCGTTCGATCGGGCCGTGCGGCTCGGCTACACCCATCTGGAGACCGACGCGCACGCCACCTCCGACGGCGTGCTGCTCGCCTTCCACGACCACACGCTGGACCGGGTGACCGACCGGCGGGGCCGCGTCTCGGAGCTGCCCTACCAGGAGGTCAAGCGGGCCCGCATCGGCGGCGTCCACGAGATCCCGCTGCTTGAGGACCTGCTGGGCACCTGGCCGGAGATCCGGTTCAACATCGACGTGAAGGAGCCGGGGGCGATCGCGCCGCTGGCCGAGGCGATCCGCCGGACGAACTCCTACGACCGGATCTGCCTCACCTCGTTCTCCGACGAGCGGCTGGTGCTGGCCAGGGCGGCGCTCGGGCGGGAGGTGTGCTCGGCGCTCGGGCCGCGCGGCGTGGCCGCGCTCCGGGCCGCCGCCGCCACCTCCGGCTACGGCCGCCTGCTGGCCCGGCTGAAACGCGCGGCGATCCCGTGCGCGCAGGTGCCGGTCGGCTTCCGCGGGCTGCGGGTCGCCACCCGCCACCTGGTGCGGACGGCCCACGCGCTCGGCATGCAGGTGCACGTCTGGACCATCAACGACACCCCCCGGATGGAGCGCCTGCTCGATCTGGGCGTCGACGGCATCATGACCGACAACATCACCGGGCTGCGCGACGTCCTGGAGCGGCGCGGCCAGTGGCATCCCGGCCGCATGGCCGCCTAGGAGCGACTCCACACCATGTCCGTACCCGCACCCCCCGCGGCCTCCGACCCCGCCTCCGAGTCACCCGCCGTACGCCGGCGCGAACAGCGCGGCTGGTACGTCTACGACTGGGCCAACTCCGCCTTCTACACCACGATCATCTCCGTCTTCCTCGGCCCGTACATCATCGAGGTCGCCAAGACCGCCTCGTGCGCCAAGGACTTCGCCCAGGTCGACGCCGCCACCTGCGCGGCCGGCTTCGACCGGCTCGCCGTGCAGAACCCGGGCCTGGGCTACGTGGACGTGCTCGGCATGGACATCCGGCCGGTCGCGTTCTTCGGCCTGATCACGACCGTGGCGGTGCTGCTGCAGATCGTGGCCCTGCCGATGGTGGGCGCGCTGGCCGACCACACCGGCCGCAAGCGGGAGATGCTCGGCGTCTTCGCCTACGTCGGCGCGCTCGCCGCGATGGGACTGTTCTTCGTCGAGGGCGACCGCTACATGCTCGGCGGCTGGCTGTTCGTCATCGCGAACGTCGCCTACGGGGCCTCGGTCGTCGTCTACGACTCGTGGCTGCCGCAGATCTCCACCCCCGACGAGCGCGACCGCGTGTCCTCGCGGGGCTGGGCGATCGGCTATCTCGGCGGCGGGCTGCTGCTGGCGCTCAACCTGGTGCTCTTCCTGAGCCACGAGAGCCTGGGGCTGACCCAGGGCGAGTCGGTGCGCATCGCGATGATGTCGGCCGGGCTGTGGTGGGCCACCTTCACGATCGTGCCGCTGCTGCGGCTGCGCAACCGGCCGGCGCCGGCGCACGAGCACACCGCGCTCGCGTCGGTGGGCGGCAGCTTCCGCCAGCTCTGGCGGACGCTGAAGGAGCTGCGCCGCTACCCGCTGACGCTGCTGTTCCTGGTGGCCTACCTGGTCTACAACGACGGCATCCAGACGGTGATCGGCAACAGCGCGGCCTTCGCCTCCGAGGCGCTCAAGCTGGACCGCACGGTGCAGATCACCGCGATCCTGATGGTGCAGTTCGTGGCGTTCTTCGGGGCGCTGTTGCTGGGCAGGCTGGCGGAGCGGTTCGGCACCAAGCGCACGGTGCTGGCCAGCATCGTGGTGTGGACGGTGATCGTGATGATGGCGCTGTTCGTCCGCGAAGGGCAGGCGGTGCAGTTCTACCTCATGGCCTTCGCCATCGCGATCGTGCTCGGCGGCACCCAGGCGCTGTCGCGCTCGCTCTTCTCCCAGGTGATCCCGAAGGGCCGGGAAGCCGAGTACTTCAGCCTGCTGCAGATCAGCGACAAGGGCTCGGCGTTCATCGGCGCGCTGACGGTGACGATCGCCCTGCAGCTCACCAACAGCTACCGCATCGCCATCATGTCGATGGTCGTCTTCTTCGTGCTCGGGTTCGTGCTGCTGGCGCTGGTCAACCTGCCGAAGGCGATCCGCGCGGCGGGCAACGAGGTGCCGAGGAACCTCTGACGAGCGGGCGCGGCCCCGAACTCCTCGGCGGTATAGCGATTGGATCTCCCCGCGGGTGGGAATCCCATCACGGTACCAAGCGTTACACACCGTGGGAGACAGACCCCCCACGCATGGGGGCCCTGTAGGAGGCATTCAAACATGGGCGAGCGCGCGCTTCGTGGCACCCGGCTCGGGGCAACCAGCTACGAGAACGACCGTAACACGGATCTGGCCCCGCGCCAGGAGGTGTCTTACACCTGCCCCAAGGGGCATCGCTTCGAGGTTCCGCTTGCCGCCGAGGCTGAGATTCCCGCGACCTGGGAGTGCCGCATGTGCGGCGCGACCGCGGTGCGGGTCGACGGCGAGCAGCCGGAGTCGAAGAAGACCAAGCCGCCGCGGACTCACTGGGACATGCTCCTCGAGCGGCGGTCCATCGAAGATCTGGAAGAGGTGCTCAACGAGCGGCTGGCGGTCCTGAGGGCCCAGCGCCGCAAGAGCGCCTGACATCACTCTCACGGTGAACCCCCGGGCCGGCGGCCCGGGGGTTTTCTGCTGCGCGCGTGACCGGCGGCGTCGCTAGTCGCGGTCCTCGCGGATGACCTCGCCGTGCACGACCTTCCCGCGCGGCGCGCCGCCGTGGGGACCGGCCTGCGGGACGTCCGCGCGCACCGGCCCCGCGGACTGGGGCGGGAACATGTTCGCGTACGGGGAAGCCGCCGCCATCCGCTTGACCCGCCGGTCGAAGAACCACCCGCCGAGCCGCCGCATCCCCGGCCGGGTGAACGGCAGGACGCACGCGAGGCCGACCACGTCGCTGAGGAATCCCGGCATCACCAGGAGCACGCCGCCCACCAGCACGAGCGCCCCGTCGGCCAGCTCGCGCTCGGGCATCACGCCGGTGCGCATCGACTCCTGCAGCCTGTGCCAGGCGCGGCGTCCCTCACGCCGCACCAGCCATGAGCCGAGCAGCGCCGCCGCCGCCAGCAGGCCCACGGTCGGCCAGCCGCCGATCACCGACCCGACCTGGATCAGCAGCCACACCTCCAGGATGGGGATCGCCAGGAAGGCCAGGAAAAGCAGAAGCCGCATCGTCGCCTCGTTCTGTGCACATCAAGGACACGTCTAGGTAGAACAACGCCCGGAACCGTCCTCGCGTTCCTGCGGTCAGGAGCGCCGGCCGCGCAGTCGCGCGGGCAGCCCGACGAGCCCCCACTGGAAGATCCGCCAGAACGCCTCGGCCATCACCCGGCCGCTCATCTTGCTGGTGCCGACCGTCCGCTCGACGAACGTGATCGGCACCTCCGCGACCCGCAGCCCGTGACGGCAGGTGCGCAGGGTCAGGTCGACCTGGAAGCAGTAGCCCTGCGACTCCACGTCGGCCAGCCCGACCTTCTCCAGGACGGCCGCCCGGTAGGCGCGGAACCCCGCGGTGGCGTCGCGGACGGGCAGGCCGAGCATGATCCGCGTGTAGAGGTTGGCGCCCCGGGACAGGAGCTCACGCGTGGCCGGCCAGTTCCTCACCTTGCCGCCCGGCACGTAACGCGACCCGATCGCCAGGTCGGCCCCTTCGGACAGCGACGTCAGCAGCTTGTGCAGCTCCTCCGGCTGGTGCGAGCCGTCGGCGTCCATCTCCACCAGCACGTCGTAGCCCTCGCCCAGCCCCCACCGGAACCCCGCGATGTAGGCGGCGCCGAGCCCCTGCTTGGCCGGCCGGTGCAGGACGTGCACGTGGTCGTCTTCCGAGGCGAGCTCGTCGGCGATCTTGCCGGTGCCGTCGGGACTGTTGTCGTCGGCCACCAGCAGGTGGGCCTCGGGCAGCGCGGCCCGCAGCCGCTCGGTGATCGACGGCAGGTTCTCGCGCTCGTTGTAGGTCGGGACGATGACCAGCACCCGGCCGAGCGTCTCCATCGTCAGTCGTCCCCCATCATCCGGTCGGCCCGGCGCCCGCGCCGGGCGGCGACGACGGTGGCCGCCGCTCCCAACATCATCAATGCCCACTCGGGAGCCGCGCCGACCCTCGTGGCGATCGTCTGTTCGGTGCGTATCGGCACGGTTACAACGGTGCTGTCGGCAACCAGCTCCCTGGTTTGCCACGAGACCTTACCGTCCGGCGTGACGAACGCGGAGATGCCTGTCGTGGCCGCCGTCACGACCGCCCTGTTGTGCTCGACCGCCCGCAGCTGGGACATCGCCAACTGCTGGGCGGGCAGATTGGACAGGGCGTAGGAGGCGTTGTTGGTCTGCACCACCAGCGGCGTGCCGCCGGCCCGCACGGTGGCCCGCACGGTGCCGTCGTAGGCCACCTCGTAGCAGTTGACGGCGCCGACGGTGACCGGGCCCATCTTCAGGTCGCCGGGTCCGGTGCCGGGGACGGACTGCCTGCCGACCAGGTTGGCGCGCTCGTACAGGGCGAGCACGAGCTCCTTGAACGGGGTGTACTCGCCGAACGGCACCAGGTTCTGCTTGTCGTAGTAGTCGCCGGGACCGGTGGCGGGATCCCACACCAGGCTGCGGGTCGCGCGATGCTCGTCGCCGATCGCCACGACCGCGCCGACCAGGGTGGGCACGCCGATGTCGCGCACCGAGTCGTGGATCGTGCCGTAGGCGAACGCGTCGGTGTAGGGGTCGATGTCGGTGGAGTTCTCCGGCAGCACCACCAGGTCGGGCGCGGGCAACTCGCCGGCGCGGACCCGCCCGGCCAGCCGCTTGGTCTCCTCGGCGTGGTTCCTCAGCACGACGGCGGGCTCGTCGCCGAAGATGTGCATGCCGCGGCCCGGCACGCTGCCCTGGACGATGCCGACGTTGACCGTGCGGCCCTCGTCCGGCGGCCTGGGCACGGCCAGGGCGACGACGGGGACGGCCACGGCCAGCGCGACCGGCACCCCGCGCAGCAGGCCCGTACGCGGCCGTACGAGCACCGCGTGGGCGATCAGGGCGCCGCACACCACCACGGCGAACGAGACCAGCGGAGCGCCGCCCAGCGCGGCGTACGGGGTGAACAGCGACTCGCCCTGGCTGAAGGCCACCCGCGCCCACGGGAACCCGCCGATCGGGACGAGCCCGCGCGCCCACTCCATCGCCACCCAGAGCGCCGCGAACCACACCGGCCACAGCCGCAGCCGGAGAACCAGCGCCGCCGCGGCGGCCATGGCCGCGTAGAACAGGCTCTCGACCGCCACCAGCATGATCCACACGTCGACGCCGATCGTGCTGACCCAGGCCAGCGCGGGCGTCAGGAACACGGCCGCGGCCACGTAGCCGATCCACGCCGCCCTCCTGGGCCACGCCCCGTACAGGGAGGCGACGATCAGCGCCAGCCCGGGCGGCGCGCACAGCCACCACCCGAGCGGCGGGAACGCCAGATAGAGCAGCACCCCACCGGCCACGGCGGCGCCCAGCCGGGCGGCCAGCACCCGCGGCGACTCCCCCACCGTCCGCCCCCGCCGCTTCCGCTTCCGCCCTTCCGACGGCCCATCACCACTGGGACGAGAGCCCGCATGCTCGGCCGGAGGCGGCCGTTCGCCGTCCGTGGGGGCGGCAGAGCCGGTGAAACTTTCAACGGCCGGGGCGCCGGATGAGGGCGTGGGCGGGCCGCTCCCGTCTCCGGGGGTGGCCGGTCGGCCCGTCTTCTCCTGCACCACTGCGGGGTCTCCTCGCGATCCGCACGCCTTGCTATGCGAAAACGCTACCGCCCCGGAGGCGCTCTCCGGTCATGCCGGACGCGGCGACAGGGTGATCCCGCGAGGAACGGGACCACCCGGCGCACTGACGAGCCCGGCGCACGGGAACGGGAAGAGGGCCCGGAAACCCTTCGGACCGGACCCGTCTCGTCGGCGGCGAGCGCGGAATTCCGTTGTCTACTGGGCTCCCGGGCCCGTCCCGGGTCCAACCCCCCGCCCGGTTGGGGTGCCCCGACTCGACGGACCGACGGCCCTGCACCTGGCTGTGTGGACGAAGCCACGCTCCGTCACGGACGCAGGATCCGGCGATGTCAGAGACGGCCAACCGGCCAAGTCCCGTGCTGGACTGGGCAGCAAACTACCGACTCAGCCTCAGATGTCAACCGTGTCCCGATCAGCAGAAACATCAAGTTTTCCCAGGTGGGCGGCCACTACCCGGCACGGCAGGCACCCCACCGGCACTGCGGGAGTCTCCATCGGGCCGCCTCGTCAAGCCGCGCAAAGCATCTGAGAGCGGGCGATCGTGGACCACGCCCAGCCGCTGCGTGGCACGGGTGAGCGCCACGTACAGATCGCTGGTGCCGCGCGGCGACTGGGCCGCGATCAGGTCCGGCTCGGCCACGATCACCGAGTCGAACTCCAGCCCCTTGGCGTCGGCCACGCCGAGCACGGCGACGGGCGCGTCGAGCGCCTCCGCGCCGCGGGAGCGCCCGGCGCCGGGGGTGACGACCACGGCGCCCTCCACCGACTCCCCCAGCGAGGCGAGCAGCTCGTCGGGCGCCACGACCGCGACCTTGCCCCCGCCCGCCACCTCGTCCGCGACGATCGCGGGCAGCTCGGCCAGCGGCGCGGCCCACGGGCTCGCCCCGATCTCGCGGACCGACCGCGGCGCCTCCAGGCCGGGGTCGATGGTGGCGAGCACGCGGGCGGCGACCTCCATGAGCTCGACGGGCGTGCGGTAGTTGACGGTCAGCCGCTCCTGGCGCCACCGCCCCGCCACGTACGGGTCGAGCACCTCGGCCCAGGAGCGCGCCCCAGCCGCCGAACCGGTCTGGGCGATGTCGCCGACGATCGTCATGGACCGGGTCGGGATGCGCCGCATGACGGCCCGCCAGGCCATCGGCGACAGCTCCTGCGCCTCGTCCACGATGACGTGACCGTAGGCCCAGGTGCGGTCGGCGGCGGCGCGTTCGGCGGTGGTGAGGTGCGGCCCCTCGCCGCGCTGACGCTCGGCCAGCCGTTCGGCCTCCATGACGTCGGACAGACCGGTCAGCTCCAGCACCTCGCGGGCGTAGGCGAGCTCGGCCTCGCGCTCGTGCTCCTCGGCCTGACGGGCCGCGGCCAGCTCCTCCTCCGCCGCCATCGCGCTGGCCCGCAGCACCTGCTCGTCGATCTCGCCGAGCAGCTCGGCGGCCTCGTCCAGCAGCGGCACGTCGGACTCGGTCCACTCGCCGCCCCGGGCCCCGTCGCGCCGCAGCAGGGCCCGCTCCTCGGGCGTCAGGCCGGCGGCGGCGTAACCCAGCCGGTCCGGCGACCCGTACAGGCCGAGCAGCAGCCGCTGCGGCGTGAGATAGGGCCAGAGCCGGTTGAGCGCGGACCTGACGACCGGCTCGGTGCGCAGCTCCTCGCGCAGGTCGGCCAGCTCGTCGTCGTCGATCAGGCCCTTGCCGATCTGTCGGGCGGCCTGCCGGGCCAGCGCGTTGAGCAGGGAGCGGACGAACACGGCGCGGGCCTGGTTGTGCGGGCGGCGGGAGCGGGCGGCCTTGTTGGCGGCCGACTCCAGCATCTTGCGGTCCATGGTCAGGGTGTAGCGGCCGAGCCGCAGCTCGACGGGCTTGCGCGGGACGCGCTGGCGGTCGCGCACCGCCCTGGCGATCACCTCGGCCATGCGCAGGTCGCCCTTGACCGCGGCCACCTCGGGCTTGTCCCTGGCGGTCGCGGTCAGCCCGGGATAGAGCTCGCCGACCGCCGACAGCAGCACGTCGGTCTCGCCGAGCGAGGGCAGCACCTGCTCGATGTAGCGCAGGAAGGTCAGGTTGGGGCCGAGGATGAGCACGCCACGGCGTTCCAGCCGCTCCCGGTGCGTGTAGAGCAGGTAGGCGGCGCGGTGGAGCGCGACGACGGTCTTGCCGGTGCCGGGGCCGCCCTGGACGACGAGCACCCCGTTGAGGTCGGACCTGATCACCTTGTCCTGCTCGGCCTGGATGGTGGCCACGATGTCGCGCATCCGGCCGGTGCGCCGCTCGTCCAGCGCCGCCAGCAGGGCGGCCTCGCCGTTGAGCGTGGCCCGGTCGTCCTCGGTGAGCGCGTCGAGGTCGAGCAGGTCGTCGTCGACCGCGACGACCGTGCGGCCCCGGGTCTGCAGGTGGCGACGCCGGGTGAGGCCCATGGGAGCCGCCGGGGTCGCGCGGTAGAACGGCTGCGCGACCGGTGCCCGCCAGTCGATGAGCAGGCGCTCCTGCTCGTCGTCGGTCAGGCCGAGCTTGCCGATGTAGAGCCGGCCCTCGTCGACGTGGTCGAGCCGGCCGAAGACCAGGCCGCGCTCCACCGCCCACAGCCGGGCCAGCCGGGAGGCGTACATGTCGGCGAACGTGTCGCGCTCCGACCGGTTCTGCATCGTTCCGACGGCGCCGGACGCCAGCACCTCCTTCAACTGGTGCTGGGTGCGCTCGCGCAGCTCGTCCAGCCGCTCGTAGAGGCGGGTGACGTACGCCTGCTCCCTGGCGAGTTCCGATTGACGGGTTGCCGCCAGACCATTATTGTGGTTAATGGGACACTCCGGGCCATTCTGCTTGTTGTTACGACAAACGACGAGATTAGCATGCCTGCCGCGGCGCTCTCCCGCGTTTCACTCTCTCCCCTCTCCCGTGCGGCCCCTTCATTCTGCGCGACCCTCTCTGCGGTACGGTCACGGGTTCGCCGCACCTCTTGACCGGACGCCCCGGCGCTCTTTACGGTCACCTTCGGTTAGGAAAGTTTCCTAACCTCCGGGGGAAGAGGTGACAGTGAGCGGTTCCGTACCGGGCACTCCCAGTCTGCTACGCGCGATCAACGATCGCGCGGCCCTGCGCCTGCTTCTGGAGCGCGGGCCGCTCACCCGTCCCGAGCTGGGCGCGCTGACGGGGCTGTCGAAGCCGACGGCGTCGCAGTTGCTGCTCCGCCTGCGCGAGGCGGGGCTCGTGGTGCTGGACGGGGTGCGGGAGGGCTTGCCGGGCCGTACCGCCGAGGTGTACCGGGTCAACGCGGCGGCGGCGTACGCGGCCGCGCTGGACGTCACCTCGGGCAGGATCGAGGCGCGGGTGGCGGACCTGACGGGGGCGGTGGTCGGCGAGCACGTGCTGGAGCCGCCCGGCGGCGACCTGATCGGCGGGCTGCGCGCCGCGCTGGCCGGGGCGCGGCCTCCCGCGCCGCCGCGCCACCTGGTGATCGGGGTGCAGGCGGCGGTCGACCCGACGACGGGGCGGCTGGGGTACGCGACCGCCGAGGACATGCCCGGCTGGCACGTCGACGACCTGGTGGACCGGCTGTCCATGGGGCTGGGCGTGCCGGTGTCGGTGGAGAACAACGTCAACCTGGTGGCCCTGGCGGAGCGGGCGCACGGGGCGGCCGCGGGCACACCGGACTTCGTCCTGCTGTGGGCCGACGCGGGCATCGGCTCGGCGATCGTCCTCGGCGGCCGGCTCCACCGTGGCGCGACGGGCGGTGCGGGCGAGGTCGGCTACATGCCCGCGCCGGGCGCGCCCACGGCACGCGAGAGCGGCCCGTACGCCGACCACGGCTTCCAGGCGTTGTCCGGCGGCGCGGCGGTGCTGCGGGTCCTCCGCCGGCACGGCATCCCGGGCGCGGACCTGTGCGAGATGGTCAGGAACGCGGCCCGAGCCGCCGAGGACCCGCCGGCGGGCCCACCGCAAGAGAACACGGCGGCGAACCCGCCGGAAACCCGCATGGCCGGCGCGGTGGACGCGGTGCCCGCGGGTTCGGGTGAGGCGGCGTTGCGGGAGGTGGCGGGGCGGCTGGCGGTGGGGCTGGCCGCGATCACCTCGGTGATGGATCCGGCGCTGATCGTGCTGACCGGCGCGGTGCCGCTGGCGGGCGGGGAGCCGCTGCGGCGGCTGATCGAGGAGGAGCTGCACGCGCTGACCATCGCCCGCCCGCGGGTGCGGCTGTCGCAGGTGGCGGGCAACCCCGTGCTGGTGGGAGCGCTCGACCTGGCGCTGGCCACGGTGCGGGACGAGGTGCTCGACTCCACGGGCGTGACGGGTTGACGTCACGCCCTCGACCGCTTCGCCGCCGCCGAGGCCGCGAAAGCCCGGCTGCCTGCCCGCTTCGTCCACCTTTGACACTGTCGTGGGCGTGACAGAGTAGGCCTGTCCCTGGCGTGTCACGCGTGCCCTCATCATGCTGCGGTCATGGACGGGTTCCTGGACACCAGCACGAGCGGCATGACCGAGTTGCGGGTGCACGGCGTGTCCGGCACGCCGCCCGGGGAGATGCTCAACCATCCGCATCCCCTGCTGGTCGCGGGCGACGGGACGACGGGGTTCTACCGGCGCTGGTGGCCGGCGGGCCGGCCGGAGACCGAGGACGCGGACGTGCCGGGCGAGCGTCACCGCGAGGCGTACGCGTGGGCCGGGCTCACCTCCGGCGGCCGGACCATCGCGCTGTGGCTGCTGCTCCTGCCGTTCGCGCTGGCCAACCTGGCGTACTTCATGCTGCCCAGGCCGGAGGGCGGGCGGCCGGTGCGGCGGGCCCTGGAGGCGGCTCAGCGGCTGTTCGCGCTGCTGCTGACGGGCACGCTGGTGGCGGCCGTCACGCGGGCCAGCGTGGACCTGATCGGCTGGCAGTGCACCGCCGCCGGGCGGGCGTGCGCGTACGCGACCGCGCCCGGCTGGGTGCGGTGGATGGCGGAGCTGTGGGGCGCCGAGCACTCGCGGCGGCTGGCCGTGACCGCGCTGGTGCCGCTCGCCGTGGTGGTGGTGCTGTGGGTGGTCGGGCGGCGGACGTGGCAGCGGGACGAGCGGACCGCCATGCCGCCCGACGGGTTCGAGCGGCCGGGCGTGCTGCTGGCCCGGCCGCGGCTGTGGCACGGCGACGAGCCGGTGCGGCGGCTGCGAGCGGTGCACGTGGCGTTCGCCCTCGGGTGGATCGGGCTGGCCGTGGCGGCCCCGTTCACCCGCTCGGGCCTCGGGCTGGTGCTGGCGGTGGCGAACGCCGTGGTGCTGGTGGCCGCGGTCCTGGCGGTGGTGGCGCCGGGGGTGGCGCGGCGGGTGGATCCGGGCGCCGACGATCCCGGCGGGGCGGTGCTGAGCCGGGTCTGCGCGGCGCTGGAGGCGGCGGGCGCGACGGTGCTGGCCGTGACGCTGGTCGCGGCGGCGGCCGGGCTGCCCGGCGCGTCCGGCTCGCGCCAGTTGCCGGGGGTCGGGGCGGGGACGGTGCAGTTCGTGCTGACGCTGGGGCTGGTGGCGTTCACGCTGGCGGGCACCTGGTGGCTGGCCCGGCGCGACCGGGGGACGGGGCCGCGGGCACTGGGCGGGCTGGCGAGCTGGTTCGCGCTGCTGGTGGCCGCGGCCGTGGCGAACGCGCTGGGCCTGGGCGTGATGTTCTGGACGGCCTCGTTCTTCGGCGTGCCGGCCTCCCCGGGCGCGGGCGGGCCGGTGGGCCACAGGCTGTTCCTGGACGAGCCGGTGTGGTGGACGGCCGCGCTGGTGCCGGTCCTGGTCGCGGGCCTGGTGGTGGTCGGGCTCGTGCTGTGGAACGCGCGCAGGTCCGAGGCGGCCCGGCTGAATCCCGGGCTGGAGCCGCACTACGGGCGGCACAGCGAGGAGGTGGCCGGCTGCTGGGCGCTGGCCGGGCTGACCGACCGGGCCGGGCAGGTGCTGGGGCTGCTGACCGGGATCGGGCTGGCGGGGTTCGCCCTGGTGACCGTGTTCTACCAGTTCCGGCTGCTGAGCCCGGTGGACGGGCTGGCCGGGCTGTTCGCCACGATCGGCAGCTGGGCGATGGCCGCGTTCCTCGTCGGGCTGGTGCTGCTGGGCCGGCGCGCGTACAGCGATCCGGGGCTGCGCCGGACGATCGGGATCCTGTGGGACGTGTCCACGTTCTGGCCGCGCGCCACCCACCCGCTCGCCCCGCCCTGCTACACCGAGCGGGTGGTGCCCGAGCTGATCTCCCGGGTGCGCCGGCTGGCCAGGGATGACGCCGATCTGGTGCTGCTTTCCGGACACAGCCAGGGCAGCGTGATCGCCGCCTCGGTGGTGCTGCAGCTCGACCCGGCGGCGCGCGGGCGGGTGCGGCTGCTCACGCACGGCTCGCCGCTGCGGCGGCTGTACGCGGCGTTCTTCCCCGCCTACTTCGGGCCCGCCGCGCTGGGTGCGGTACGGGACGCGGTGCCCTGGTTCAACCTTTACCGGCTGAGCGACCCGATCGGCGGGCCCGTCCTGGGGCGGGTGGACCCGTTCGGGCCGCGCGAGTCGCTGTCGGCGGTGGACCTGTTCTGCTGGGACCCGGCCAGGCCGGAGCCGGGCGATCCGCTGCCGGAGACCCGCTGGCACGCCGGCTACTGGTTCGATCCGCCGTACGCGGAGGCGCTGCGCAGGCTCACCACGGCGACCCTGCGCGGCGGGTGAGCCGCCGCTAGTGGAGTTCGAGGATGAAGGCGGCGGCCAGCGCGGGCGCGCACGGCCAGGCGGCGCCGCAGGAGGCGCAGGCGTGCGCGGCTCCGGCCCGGTGGGCGTCCAGCGCGCCGGCCGCCCTGGCGAAGCAGGTCTCGCCCAGCGGGTCGTCGTGAGCGGGCTTCGTACCGAGGAGAACGGCCATGTCGGTCACCTTCGCTGCGTGTTCGGCTGCGCTCACTCTCTCTCGCCGGAGCGTCGCCGTCCGGGTCGAAGGACTCGCCCGGACCGCGTCTTCGGCCACACTTGACCGAAAGGCGGGTCAGCGGGCCAGGATGGCGGCCACGCGCTCGCGTACGGACGGGGTGTCGAGGCCGCGGACGGTCAGCGTGGTGCGGCGGCGGACCACGTCGTCGACCGTGACCGCCCACTCGTGGTCGCGGGCGTAGACCGCCTGAGCCCAGATGTCGGGGCCGTCGGGGTGGATGCGCTCGCCCAGGCCGGGGTCGTCGCGGATGAGCCGGGCCAGGTCGAAGGCGATCGAGCCGTAGTGGGAGGCGAGGTGGCGGGCCACCAGGGGATCCATGCGGGCGTCGGGGTCGCGCTCGGTCCACAGCCGCATGGCCACCGCGTCGGGGCTCGCCAGCCCCGGCAGCGGCACGGCCGGCAGGATGTCGGCCAGGTCGTCGCCGAGCGGGTGGCCGGGCAGGTGGGCGAGCGTGTCGAGGACCACCCGGCCGATGTGGCGGTAGGTGGTCCACTTGCCGCCGGCGACCGACAGCATGCCGCCCGTGCCGCGGGTGAGCACGGTCTCGCGCTTGGCCGCGGTCACCTGGCCCGGGCCGCCGGGGAGCACGCGCAGGCCGGCGAAGGAGTAGGTGATGTCGTCGCGGCCCAGCTGGGAGCCGAGCACGGCGTGGCCGGCCTCGTCGAGGATCTGCGTGATGTCGGCCTCGGTGGGGCGCACCTCGCCCGGGTCGCCCTCGTAGGGCTCGTCGGTGGTGCCGAGCAGGAGGTGGTCCTCCCACGGGATGGCGAACGACACGCGGTACTTGTCGATCGGGATGGTCAGCGCGGCCTTCCAGGGCTCGTGGCGGCGCAGCACCAGGTGGGCGCCCTTGGACAGGCGGATGCTGGGCTCGGCGCCGGGGTCTTCCATGCGGCGCAGGTGGTCGATCCACGGGCCGGTCGCGTTGAGCACCAGCCGGGCCGACACGCCGAACTCGCCGCCGTCGAGCCGGTCGCGCAGCTCGGCGCCGGTGACGGTGGCGCCGGTCTTGCGCAGCCCGACGACCTCGGCGTGGTTGAGCACGGTCGCGCCCGCGTCGACGGCGGCGCGCACGGTCATGACCGCGACCCGGCTGTCGTTCATCTGGTGGTCGCCGTAGACGGCGGCGGAGCGCAGCCCGTCCATCTTGAGCGCGGGCACCCTGGCCTGCGCCTGCTGCGGCGTGATCACCTTGCCGACGCCGTCGCCGAACACCGACAGCGCGGAGTAGAGGAACACGCCCGCGCCGAGCTTGGCCGCGCCGTGGGGGCCGCCGCGGTAGATCGGGACCACGAAGGTGAGCGGTTTGACCAGATGGGGGGCGATGTCGCCGGCCAGCGCCCGGCGCTCGCGGTGGTTCTCCGCGACGAGCTTGACGTTGCCGGTCTGGAGGTAGCGCAGGCCGCCGTGGACGAGTTTGGACGAGGCGCTGGAGGTGGCCCCGGCGAAGTCGCCGGCGTCGACCATGGCGACGCGCAGCCCCGCCTGGGCGGCCATCCAGGTGACGGACGTGCCCAGGATGCCGCCGCCGATGACGAGCAGGTCGTAGGAGACCCGGCTCAGCTCCTCGCGCGTCTCGGCGCGGGTGGTCATCGCGGCGGTGCTCTTGGCGATCATGTGGTGCTCCAGTCGAGGCGGCGCCTCTATGATCTCACGCGGCCGGCGGTCGATCGGGCCCGGCGCTCTCGCCGCCCCGGGTCACGTCGGGGGCGCGGTGCTCGTACGGGGTGCTCAGCACCACGGTGGTGCGGGTGGACACGTTGGCGGCGGCCCTGATCTGCTGCAGGAGCTCCTCCAGCGCCACGGGGGACCCCACGCGGACCTTGAGGATGTAACTCTCGTCGCCCGCGACGCTGTGGCACGCCTCGATCGCGCTCAGGTGGGCCAGCCGGTCGGGGGCGTCGTCGGGGGCGGCCGGGTCGATCGGCTTGATCGAGATGAACGCGGTCAGCGGCAGCCCGATCGCGTCATGGTCGATGACCGCGGCGTAGCCGCGCACCACGCCGCGCTTCTCCAGGCGGCGCACCCGCTGGTGGACCGCCGAGACCGAGAGCCCGGTCTCCCTGGCCAGGTCGGTAAAGCTCATCCGGCCGTCGCGGGCCAGCAGCGCGACGATCCGGCGATCGATCTCCTCCATCGGTCAAAGGTAGCCGGTCGCGTTCACGACATGGACCCGACGGGAGAGGCGCCCATGCGCATCGCGTGCTCGACGAGGGTGACGAGCACGTCCCTGCCGGACTCGCGGCGGCGGGCGTCGCAGCGCACGATCGGCACGCCGGGGTCGAGGCCGAGCGCCTGGCGCACCTCGCCGATGGTGAAGGGGCGGGCGCCGTCGAAGCAGTTCAGCGCCACCACGAAGGGCTGGCCGCGCTTCTCGAAGTAGTCGATGGCCGGGAAGCAGTCGGCCAGGCGGCGGGTGTCGGCCAGCACGACGGCGCCGAGCGCGCCCAGCGCCAGTTCGTCCCAGACGAAGAAGAACCGTTCCTGGCCGGGGGTGCCGAACAGGTAGAGGGTGTAGTCGCCGCGGATCGTGATGCGGCCGAAGTCCATGGCCACGGTGGTGGTGGGCTTGGTCTCCACCCCGGTCAGGTCGTCGACGGTGACGCCGGCGTGGGTGAGCATCTCCTCGGTGCGCACGGTCCTGGTCTCCGACACCGCGCCGACCATGGTGGTCTTGCCCGCGCCGAAGCCGCCGGCGATCAAGATCTTGATCGGGACGGGCAGCCGCCAGTGATCAGAGCGCCCGAAGTCCATCCAGCACCGCCTGTACGTCCCTCCGCGGCCGTGCCGCGCCCGCACGCCTCGGCCCGATCAACGGTGCTTGTCAAGGCGAGTCAGGGAGATCCATCTGCCTGGCATCGAGTCACCCTAGCAATGCCGTAAACCCCACTCAAGCACCCATGCCTCTTAAAAATCAATATGTAACTTTTGTCGCCTAGAGCACCTTCAGGTGGGGCGGATTTCTCCACCGAGTAAACCCGGTTGTCAGGTCATCGAACCGCTTCACCACTTCTGATGGTCATAGCCCGAAATATTGTGATAACCAGCACTAAAGCCGATTTGTCGCCACAAGTAGGTGGCCGTGCGCGGGCTGCGCTCCCGTACCCCGTGGATCAGCTCGCCCGCGTCGCGGGCGAGGCCGGTCATGGCCTCGTTCACGTCGGCCCTCGCCACCCCGAGCAGCAGCACGTTGAGCCCGCCCCAGCTCAGGTCCCTGCGGTACGAGGCGAGGTCGCCGAGCAGGTGGAGGTAGCGCTGCACCTGCTCGCTGGCCGGGCGCAGGTCCTCCAGGTGATCCCTGACCCACGCGTCGCCGGCGTAGATGAGGTGGGACAGGTCGACGAAGCAGGTGCCGCGGCTGTCGGCGTTGCCGACGTAGCGGTCGAGCGAGACCTCGGCCGCGGTGTCGCGCCACACCCAGGCCCTCCCCATGCCCGCCAGGGTCCTGCCGAGCTGCTCGCGCCAGAGCCAGTGCAGGTCGGCGAACTCCTGGACGGTGGCCAGCTCGTCGCGCAGGTCGGCCAGGAAGCGGGTGACGGCCGCCCTGGGCGCGGCGCCGTCGGCGACCGCCAGGCAGTCGCCGATCAGCTCGTTCACCTGCTCGCGGGTGGTGGCCGTGTGGTCGACGAGCCGGTCCAGGGCGAGCACCCACAGCGCGGCGCGGTTGACCACCTTGAGCCGCTCCGCCGTGGCCCACGGCGCCCCGAACGCGCTCGTCAGGGTCAGAGCCGAGTAAATTTCCGGGCCGAACGCCGCCCCTGGGAAAAGGCCTCCGTACATCTGGGCACAGCGCCGCAGGTCCCTGTCGCACTCGGCCGCCAGCGCGCAGGTGCGGCCGAGTTCGAAGGCCTCGTCAAGCTCGCCGGGGGTCCTCACGGCCGCTCGGTCGGGAACATCGGCGACTCCCCCCAATAACCGGCTGATATCGCTGTGTAGCGAATTGTCACATGATCAGCATCATCCGATCAAGGTACAGCAGCGTGGCGTCAGGCCCCGATGGCGATGAACGAGACGTCGTCGCCCCTCGCCCGCCTCAGCGCCTCGGCCAGGCCCAGCCCGCTGCTGAGCCCGGCGTGCAGCCGGACCATGAGCGGGACCGCGTTCTCGTCGTTGACCGGCACCACGCTGGCGACGATGCCCGCGGTGCCGAGATGGAGCAGCGCGGTGGCCAGGCCGAGCAGCTCGTCGGCGCCCACGGCGGCCATCTGGGCGGAGTCGCAGCTGGACAGGACGAGCCGGTAGGGGGCGCGGCGCAGGCGTTCGAGGTCGTAGCCGGTGAGCGGGCCGTCGTCGAGATGGAGCGAGGAGAACATCGGGCTGTCGGCGCGGAAGGTGCCGTGGGCGGCCACGTGCGCGAGCCGGCAGCCGTCCATGGCTTCCAGCACCGCCTGCGCCGTGGCCGTGCCTCCTTCCAGCACGGTGGGCCCCGGGTCCTCGTACAGCTCCTCGATGGCCTGGATCTCGGCCTTGGCGTTGGGCACGTCAGGCCCGCCGACGAGGACGACGCCGCCGCCGGGTGGCGGCGCCGACGCGCGGGCGCGCAGCCAGGCGGCGGCGGACGGCGCCACGCTGAAGGCGGTCTCCCGCAGCGACGGGAGCAGCCCCCACGGCGCGGCGTGCAGCACGCTGGGCGGCACCACCACGCACGGCCCGCCGGCCAGCAGGGGGGCGACCGGCCCGAGCACGGCCTCCTCCAGCCGCCGTCCCAGCGCGGCCAGCTCCCCCGGGTCGGGCCGGAGCTGGTAGGCGAGGCGGCGCAGCCGGGACCGGGCGAACTCCGTCTCGGCGACCGCCCGCTCGGCCGGCCCGACGGCGTAGGAGCGCACCCGCCCGTCGCCGCACAGCAGCACGTGCAAGGTGCCGTCGATGAGCACCAGCTCGGCGAGCCGCCCGCCGGGGCCGAGCGCGTCCAGCACCCGGCGGCAGTCGAAGCCGCGTTCCTCTCGCCAGCCGGGCCCGCGCAGGCGCAGCGTCCCGGCCCGTACCCGGGCCTCCAGCGCGGCGCGCTCGCGTTCGAGGCGAGGGGCGGAGGCGGCGCCGCCGGAACGCGCGGCGGCCAGCAACTGGTCGACCCGGCGCAGCGCGGCGAGCCGGCCGAGCAGCTCCTGATCGTCCGCCGGCGGCGCGGGCGGCACGGCGATCGCGGTGGCGCGCCAGCGCTCGGTCCAGCCGAGCAGCTCGCGGCTGCGGCCGGCGCGGCGCAGGTGGCGCAGCGCGAGCTCGACCAGTTCGGCGCCCTGGGCGGTGACGAGCGCGCGCAGCTCCGACGAGCCGAACGTGAGCCGGTGCTCCTCGATCAGCTCAAGCCCGGCCCGGCAGGCGCGCAGCAGCCGGCGCGGCTGCCCGGCCGCCTCGGCCAGCAGCGCCTCGGCCAGCCACCCGCCGGCCCGCGCGGTGGCAGACCCGCCGTGCCTGGCCCGCGCCGCGGCGGTCAGGTGGCGGTCGGCCTCGGCGGCCCGGCCGAGCTTCAGCGCGATCCGGCCGGCCAGCAGGTGAGCCTGCCACGCGTCGGGAGAGCCGAGCTCGCCGAGCCGGCCGGCGAGGCGGCGGGCGTCGGCGAGCAGCCGCGGCGTGGCCCCCTCCGCCAGCCCGGCCTGGACGAGGATGAGCCGGGCGTGCTCGGCCCACCAGGCGCGCCGCTGCCTCGCGAACAGCGCACGCGCCTCGGCGGCGCGCTCGCGGGCGGTAGCCGGGTCGGCGGCCAGCAGCGCGGCCCTGGCGGCGAGCAGCAGCAGCTCGGCCCGCCGGGTGGCCTGGCCGCGCAGCCGGGCGATCAGTCTCAGCCCGGCGTCGGCCTGCTCCAGCGCCTCGCGGGCGAGTCCGGCGGCGAGCATGACCGCGCACCGGTCGGCGACCAGGTCGGGCATCGGGGTGCCGAGCCGCTGGAACCCCTGGTCGGCCTCGTCGAGCAGGGCCAGCGCGGTGGGCAGGTCGCCGGCCACGAAGGCGGCGACGCCCCGGTTCTGCACGGCGACGACCGAGTCGTGCTCCTGCCTGGTGGTGGCGAACATGCGCTGCGCGGTGCGGAAGTCGGCGTCGGCGGCCCGCACGCCGCCGAGCGCGAGCTGCACGTGGCCGCGCAGGCTGAGCGCGCGGGCGGCCCAGACGGTGTCGCCGGCCCGGCGCAGCGCGGGCGCGGCCACCCCGAGGTCGTCGAGCGCGTCGCCGTGCCGTCCGAGGATCCAGCGGGCCCCGGCCCGCCGGAAGAGCACGCGGGCGCGGGTGGTGCCGGTGGCCCGGCCGGCGGCGGAGTCGAGCGCCGACAGCCCGGAACGGGTGCGGCCGTGGTGCACGAGCGCGATGCCGAGGGTGGCGAGCACGTCGGCCTCCCGGTCCGGCGAGCCGGACCTGCGCGCCAGCCGCACGGCCTGCCGCAGCTCGCCGATCGCGGCCTCGATGTCGCCGAACTCGCGGTGCAGGATGCCGATCGCCTGCCGCGCGATCGAGGAGTCGTACGGGCCGCGCCGCCCCGCGAGGATGGCCCTGGCGGCCTGGAGCGCCTCTTTGGGGCGCGCGAACACCATGGCGAGCACGTCGTGTGAATCGCCGGGTTCGCGGGGCCCAGACACGCATAGATGGTAGAGCCGCCCCAGGCCCGCGTCCACGTGGTGTATCAACCGTCGGCACGGGCGCTCATAAGTGTCGGGGCGGCCTGATGGACTGGCCTCCCGCCGGCCAAGGCGACACTCCCCGGGAGGAACCGACGATGACGACACCGGATCCGGGTGGCGACGCCCGCTTCTGGACTCAGCTGGAGATGGTGAACGCCGCCCTGCCCGACGGCCTGCGCGCGGTCGCCGGGCCGGAGGGCGCCACGCCCGGCTCCTCGGTCGCGCCCGGATACGCCGAGCTCGACGGGCACGTCCTGGTGCCCGCGCAGGACCTGGAGCGGGCGGGCAACATGGTCCAGGACCTGGTGCCGGGCGAGGCCGACCCGCGGGTGGTGTGGCCGCCCGAGCACGACGCGGGCCGGGTGTCGGTGCGCCGCCTGTACGTGGGCGACCGCAGCGCCCGGCTGGTCGCCGACACGCTCACCGCGCGCCGGATGCGGGCCACGCCGGTCCACCTGGTCTCGGTGGCGGGGGTCAACCTGTGCCCGGGCGACGAGCCCGTGCCGGCCTCCGGGCCGCTGCGCCCGCCGCCCGGCGCCCGCGACGCCGGCGCCGGGGTGCGGGTGACCGTGCTCGACACCGGGCTGGTGCCCGGCTACCTCGACCACCCGTGGCTGGCGGCGGGTTCCGGCGACCCCGCGATCCCGGCCGTCGACGGCGACGTCACCGACGAGGTCACCGGCGGCGTGATCGGCCCGTACACCGGGCACGGCACGTTCGTCGCGGGGGTGGTGCGCTGCACCGCGCCGGCCGCCGACGTGCGCGTCCACCGGACGTTCCCGTACGCGGGCGCGGTGCCGGAGGACGAGCTGGGGCTGGCCGTCCGTGACACGCTCGGCGCCCATGGCTGGCCCGACATCGTGTCGCTGTCGGCCGGCACCCGCACGCGCGACGCGGCGGCGCTGCTCGGCCTGGCCGACTTCATGGCCGAGCTGACGCTGCACCCGGAGACGGTGCTGGTGGCGGCGGCGGGCAACGACGGCGGCACCGACCCGTTCTGGCCCGCCGCCTACGCCGGGCAGCCGGTCAACGCCTCCGGCGACCTGGTGGTGTCGGTGGGCGCGCTGCGCGAGGACGGCCTGGGCAGGGCGTGTTTCAGCAACCACGGCGACTGGGTGACCGTGTACGCGCAGGGCGAGCGGCTGGTGAACGCGTTCGCCTCCGGCCAGTACACCTACGGCTACCCGCACAGCGCGTCCTGCCGCCACTCCGACACCCCTCTCTACTCCGGCTGCACCTGCGTGGGGGTGATGAAGGCGGGCGACACGGCCACCTTTACCGGGCTCGCGCAGTGGAGCGGCACGTCCTTCGCCACCCCGATCGTGGCCGGGCTGATCGCGGCCCGGATGTCCGAGGCCGGCATCTCGTCGCGGCAGGCCGCGCGCCAGCTCGTGGCGGGCCGGCTGTCCGTACCGGATCTCAGCGGTTACCTGCGGTGACGGGACGTTCTCCTGTCCTGGAGCGGCTCACGAAATATCATGAGCTTTCCGCCCCTGGACCGAAAAGGACGTTGGACGACACCGTGGAAGACACCGCGCTGGACGACACCGCAGCCCTCGTCAAAGCAGCCGCCGGCGGGGAGGCCGACGCCTGGAGGGAGCTCTACCAGCGCTTCAGCGGCCTGGTGTGGGCGGTTTCCCGCGCCTACCTGCCGGTTGCGGCCGACGCCCAGGACGTCGCGCAGACCACCTGGTTCCGGTTCGCCGAGAATCTCACCAGGATCCGCGACCCTGAACGGGCCGGAGCCTGGCTGGCCGCCACGGCCAGGAACGAGGCGCTGCGCGTGATCCGCACCAGCGGCCGGGCCATCCCGGTCAGCGACGTCGCGCTGATCGGGTTCGACGTGGACGAGCGCTCGCCCGAGCTGCTGCTGCTGGAAGCCGAGGAGGAGGTCGCGGAGGCCGAGCGCGCCCAGGAGGTCTGGGCGGCCTTCCAGGAGCTGTCGGAGCGCTGCCGGCTCCTGCTGCGCGTCCTCATAGCCTCGCCGAAGCCCACCTACCAGGAAGTCGCCACCGGCCTGGGCATCGCGGTGGGCAGCGTCGGTCCCATGCGGGGACGCTGCCTGAAGCGGCTCGGAACGCTGGTGGAACGACGCGGAGTATCCGGGAGTTCCGAGTGAACGACATGGATGACGACCTCGCTCTGGAGAACGAGCTGCGCGTGATCGCGCGCCTGCTGGATCCGGTGCCGCCGCAGCTGATGGAGGACGCCATGCAGGCGTTCACGCTCCGGACGCTCGACGCCGAGCTGGCCCTGCTCGCCTTCGACTCGTGGGACGAGCAGGCCGCGACGCGGGTCCGCGGATCGGGCGCGCCCCGGCTGCTGACGTTCCGCACGGCGACGGTGGAGGTGGAGATGGAGGTGTCGGGGCCGCGCCTGATGGGGCGGCTGGTCCCGGCCGAGGAGACGGACATCCGCGTGCAGCGCCGCGACGGTGAGCAGCGGGTGCGTTCCGACGCGCTGGGCCGCTTCACCGCCGACGCCCTCGCACCCGGCCCGCTCCGGCTCCGGGTGGTCCCGCGCGGGGGCGGGCCCGTCGTCACCTCCTGGATCCGCGTCTGACAGGCCCATCGGGTGGCGGATTCCCCATGCGGTGGGGATGACCGGGTGCGCGCTGTGTGCGCGCACCCGGCCGTGCGTGGCGGGCGTTCCCGGCGATGCCGCCAGGACCCTTGGATGAGCATCGCCGTTCCCGCCGCCACGCGGCTTCGTGGCCGGCCGCGCCGGTCCCCTCCTCCCGGCGCGGCCGTCACCGTGCGGGAGCCGGGCAGGCTCCCGCCTCAGGACCCGGCTAGGGGTTCTCCCCGTAGGCGGCCAACCGGGCGGCCAGCGCCACCCTGGAGCCGATGCCGAGCTTGGTGTAGATCTTCCCGATGTGGTATTCGACGGTCTTGACGCTGATGAGCAGCTCGCGGGCGATCTGCCGGTTGGTCAGCCCGTCGGCCACCAGCGTCGCGGTGCTGAACTCCTGCGGCGTCAGACCCAGCCGCGCCGTCACCGCCGGCTCCAGCCCGCACGCCTCCAGCTCCTGCGCGCACCGCGCGACCATGGGCCTGGCCCCCAGCCCCGCGAAGTCCGCCCGCGCGGCCTGCAACCGCTCGGCCGCCAGCCTCCTCCTTCCGGTACGGCGCAGCAGCCGGCCCAGGTCGAGCAGCACACGTGCCTCCTCCATGCGGCATCCGGCGTCGCCCGCGAGTTCGAGCGCGGCGGTGAAGCGTTCCTCGGCGGCGGCTGGAACGTTCCGCGCGGCGAACAGCAGGCCTTCGAGCCTGGCCCGCTGGGCCCGCGCCCGGGGCCCGTCACCGGCGTCGGCCAGGCCGTCGAGCACGACCTGCGCCTCCTGCAGCGCGCCCTCCGCCACGAACGTCTCCACGAGCTGCGGCCGCGGGTCGGGCACGAACGCGTCCCCGGCGGTGGGCGGCGCCGCCCCGGCCCCGAGCACGGCCATGGCCAGATCAGCCTGCGTCTCGCCGAGCACGCTGCGCTGGCGCCCGGCCTCCTCCCGCGCCGCCGTGACGTGCGCCAGCGCCCGGTCGTGCTCGCCCCTGGCGGCCAGCGGCGCCACGCACACCACCTCCAGGCACGGCAGCAGCCACCGCTGCCCCAGCCCTGCGGCCTCGGCCACGGCCCGCTCGGCCCGCTCGACCGCGTCGTCCCAGCGACCGTCGCGGTACTCGGCCACGGCCAGCAGGGCGAGCGCGAGCAGCCGGTGGCAGGGCAGCCCGGCCTCGGCCAGCTCGCCCGCCGCCCGGTCGAGCACCTCGCGGGCCGGGCCGACCTCGTCCTCGCGCAGCAGCCGCACCGCCTCGGCCAGGCTCCCCGGAGGCGCCTGCGGGCACGGGTCCCCGGCCAGGGCCAGCACGTCGTACGGTCGCGCGGCGGGGCTCTGGATCGGCTGGTCGAGCGCCAGCCTCGCCCACCGGGCCGCCTCCGGCCGGTCGTCGCCGAGCAGGCGCAGCCACGCGAGCCGCTCGGCGACGTCGGCCGCGTACGGCGTCTCCCGGTGCGACCACGCCTCCTCCAGCAGCCTCCCGGCGTCCTCCAGGCGGCCCTCGGCCAGGGCGAGCCTGCCGAGCACGTAGCGGCGCACGGGGCGCGGGTCGGCGTTCGGCGACGCGGCCAGCTGGGCGGCGCGGACGACGTCGCCGCCGACCAGCACGTGCTCCAGGGCCGCGGTGCGCAGCTCGTCGCGCCTTCCGGCGGAGTGGGTGAGCCCGGCGGCCAGCTCCAGGTGGGTGGCGGCCTCGTGCCACAGCCCGTGCTGCGCCTCCTTGGCCGCGTACCAGGCCAGTTCCTCGGCCAGCCCTTCGTCGGGGCCGGACGCGGCGGCGGCCCGGTGGCGCAGCTCGGCGCCGGTGTCGCCGGCGATCCGGGCGGCGGCCAGGTGGAGCCGCGCCCGCGTCCCGGCTCCGAGAGCGTCGTAGGCGGCGGCCCTCCCCAGCGGTTCCCGGAACCGGATCGCCCGCCCGGCCTCCTCGACCAGGACCCCGGCCTCCACCGCGTTCTCCAGCGCGTCCAGCTCCGGTGTCCGGGCGCCGGTCGCTCCCTCCGTACGCGCTCCGGTCTCCGGGGAGTGGTCGGCTCCAGCCCTCGCCGCTGTGCCGGTCATCGCCCTGGCCACCGTGGCGGCCTCGTACAGGGTGCAGCCGTCCCCCAGCACCGCGCACGCCGCGATGAGCGCCCGCGCCCTCGGCGCGCAGGATCGCAGCCACCGCGTGAACGTGGCCGCGTACGTGACGGGGGCGGGCAGCCGCACTCCTGGGTCGGCGAGCACCGACGCCGGGAAGGCGGCGAGCATCGCGCGGGCGTGCAGCGGGTTGCCCAGGGTGTGCGCGTGCAGCCGCGCCGCCGCCCGCAGGGGCAGCGTCTCCCTGGCGGACGCCTGGCCCGTGCTCGCCCCTGTGGCGCCGGGTCCCCTGCTCAGCACCATGAGCGCCGGCCCGGCGCGCCCGCTCTCCTCCCCGGGCGGCGGCTCCCCGTTCTTCTCTCCCCCCGGGAGCCGCCGCCTCGTACCGGCCGCCTTTCCAGGACTCCCCATGTCCTTCGGCGGCCGTCCCCCGGTCGCGCCCTCAGGCGCCCGTTCGGGCAGCCTGGCCAGTTCCGCGACCGAGAGTCCCTGGAGGGAGATCCGGCAGGCGCCGTCGCCGGTCAGCAGCCGCCGCAGACCCACCGGCAGCCACGGATCGTCGGCGTCGCGGCAGGCGACCAGCACCAGCACCCGCTCGCCGCCGAGCCTCCGGACGGTGTAGCAGAGCGCGCGCAGCGACGGCCGGTCGGCCCACTGCGCGTCGTCCACCAGCACGACCACGGGCCCGTCGGCCTGCGAGCGGCGGATCGCCTCACACATGGCCTGGCCGACGGTCCACGGATCGTCCCCCGCCACGTCGGGCAGCAACTGGCGGACGATCCCGTACCGCAGGTGCCGTTCGCCGGCGTCGCCGCAGGCGGCGAGCGTCCGGACCTTGGAAGCGTCGCCGAGCGCTTGCCGGATGAGAGCGGTCTTGCCGATGCCTTCCGGCCCTTCGACCACCGCCCTGCGGGCAGGCCCGGCGGCCGACAGGCGCAGCTCGGCTCGTAGCAGGTCGAGCTCGGCTTCTCTCCCCACGAACATCGCTTCCTCCCTCCCTCGCCTTTCCCAGAGGTGGTTGGAGCGGATTTGATACACCTTTGAATCACGGTGTGGCAGCGGTCACACTCGCGCGGGCATCGGCTGCCGTTTGGGCGACGAGGCCGCCTGCCCGAGCTGCGCCGGCCGCTCGTCCTGGGCGTCATGGCCGTCGCCGCGCTCGTCGTCCACCCGCTGCCGTGTGGAAGCGGCCGGCCGTGAACCGCCGCCCGGCCACGGCGGCACCGCGGACAGCACCAGCACCGCCCCGGCCGGCGTGATCCCCGCCGCGTAGCCGCGGCTGCCCGCCCCGGCTTCGGCCCCACGATCGCCCGGCCGTCAGCCGCTGACGAGCTCCAGGAGACGGCGCGCTTCCTCGGCCATCCTGCTGCCTCCCCGGCGGGCGGCCACCTCGGCCAGCCGTTCGATCCCGGGCCGTCCCCGCACCGGGGCCAAGGGCGCCAGGGGGCCTGCCGTCCGCGCGTACGCCGCGGTCTCGGCGGCGACCACCAGCAGGCCCGCCAGACCGGCGCGGGGCCGCTCGCCCGGCGCGGGCAGCAGCGCGGGCAGAGCTTCGGCGAGGACGCCCCACACCCCCGTGTACGCGCCAGAGGTCGTGGCCTGCTGCAGCGCCTCGGTCAGTGCGCCCAGCCTGACCGCGTCCGCGCCGAGGAGCCGCACGACGGTCCGGCCCACGGCGGCGGCGGGCAGCTCGCCCCGGGTGGTCAGCGTGACGAGCGCGTCGACGGCGTGGCCGCGCCGCTCAGGCCGGCGGTGGCCGAGGCCGAAGGTGACGACGGCCGCCACCGCGTCGCCTGCGGGCCCGTCAGCGTGCGCGAGCGCCGCCACGATCGCCTGAACCCCGTCGCTGCGGCTGAAGCCCTGAGGGAGGAAGCGGGCCAGATGGGCGGCGACGACCTCCCGGTGCGACGGCATGATCGCGGGCCACGCCGCCATGGTGTGCGGGTACGACAGGTAGCGCGTCCCCTCGAACGGCGTCCACAGCTCGGCGATCGGCGGCGGGATCTCCCGCGGCGCCGCGATCCGGCCGTCCACCTCGACGGACGCGGAGCCGTACTGATTCGCCCTCGTCCGCACCTGGCACGTCACGTCGGGATCGGGCAGGCCGCCACGGCGCAGCCAGTGGGCCAGCGCCCGCCCGGGCGCGGACCCGAGCCGGTCGGCGCGCTCGGCGAGTGCGGGGTCGAGCCGCCGCGGCAGGCGCAGCAGGGCCTGGTGGAAGTCGGCTTCGAGCGGCTCGGCGCCGCCCGGCGACTCCATGCGCTCCAGCAGCGTCACCGGGTCGACGTGGCCGGTGGGCTCGGTGGGGGTGGCCAGCAGCACGGGCGCGCTCCCGCCCGACTCGAACAGCTCGATCACCTCGTTCAGCCGCCGGGCCAGGAACCGCTGGAGCGGGTGCGGGTAGTTCCAGTGCACGTCCTGGGCGACCAGGTCGTCGGGCACCCCGCTCTCGCCGGGCGCGGCCACCGCCAGCGCGCACCGGGCCAGCAAGCGCTGCAGGTCCTGCTGGGGCCCGGTCAGCAGGTACGGCTGCCGCTCGGCCGCCGTCCGGCGCCACGGCCGCAGGGCCTCGGCCAGGGCGTCGCGGTCGCGGTGGGCCAGCGTCACGAGCGCGGCGAGGATCCGTTCGGCCCGCTGCAGCTCCATCTGCCAGCTCATGGCGCCCAGCTCGTACGCGACCTCGCCGGGGGTCGTGATCGGAGGAGGCAGCGGCGCGAGCCCGCCGGGCACCGGCGCGGGCGGAACCGGCCCCACCTCCTCCCGCTCCGGGATCGGCCCGATGACAGCGCCCAGCCGCTCCCGCCACCGCACCGGCAGCCCGCCCGCCGCCTCCCGCACCACCTCCACCGCCTCCAACGCACCGCCCCCGGCGACGTTCTCGATGTCTCCCACCTCCCCCGCGAGGCTCTCGGCGGCCCGCCCATCCCTCACGAGGTTCTCAGCGGCCCCCGCATCCCTCATCAGGTTCTCGGTGGCTTGCGCCTTCCTGCCGAGGCCGTCTCCCGCTTCGCGCGCAAGGTTCTCGGTGGCCTGCGCCTTCCTGGCGAGGCCATCTCTTCCCGCCCCGCGTGTAAGGGTCCCGCCGTCTCCTACCTCCCCCACGAACGTCTCGAAGGGCCCCGCATCCCTCACGAGGTTCTTGGCGGCCCTCGCTTCCCTCGAAAGGATCTCGACGGCGCCCACCTCCCCCGTGAAGTTCTCGCCGTTTGCGACAACCGCCGGTTTCTGCGGGTGCTCGGTGGCCGGTGTGTGCGCGCGGCCCTTCGCGGGCTTCCGACGAGGAGCGGCGGGGGACTCCGGGGTGGAGGGGGTGAGGGCCTGGTGGGCGAGGGTGGTGGCGAGGCGGGCGGCACGGTCGCGGAGTGCGGGGGACTCCTCGGAGAACACGGTGGCGAGGGCGTGCAGGGCGGCGGGGGCCCGGGAGGGCGTGGTTCGGTCGGCGATCCAGGAGAGGGCCGCGGCGACGTTCTTCTTCTCCGGGCGGAAGGCCAGCGACCGCACGGCCTCGCCGAACAGCTCGTCGTCCAGCAGCCCGGCCGCGTCGGCCCGGCGCAGCTCCCCGGCCAGCAGCCCCGCCAGCGCCGGGGACGCCGACGGCAGCAGGCGGACGAAGTCGAGCACCGGGATCTCGGTGACGTCCACGGCCAGACAGCTCCAGAGCGTCACGAACGGCGCGACCTCCTCGGGCGCTCCCCCGGCCATGAACCGGCCGGCACAGCCGTCGACCATCGTCTCCCGCTTGACCAGCCCGTCCGCGGCCATGCCCGCCAGGCGTGCCGCCGCGGAGACGCCGTGGTTGCGGGCCTCGCTCCAGTTGAGCGCGGCGGCCACCCCGGCCGCCTCGAACAGGCGGGGCGCCACGACGTCGAGCAGCGGCGGCACGTCCTGTGTCATCCAGACCGCCATCGCCAGCCGCCACGCCCAGCCCTCGGCGAAGGCGTCGTTGCCGGGTGGCTCGACGCCGGTGGCCTCGACCAGCGCGGCGGCCGGCTCCCAGTTGGGCACCCGTTCGTCGAACCCGCGCCGCCGCACCGGCCGCAACCCTTCCACCAGGCGCACGGCGAGGTCGGCACGCCACTCGTCCGTACGGGGGGAGAGCAGGGACACGATGCGGGCGGCGTCGGTCCGCGGGTCGCGCACCTGGCGCAGGTCCTGGCGGTCGAGCCAGTCGGCGACCTGCGCCGCCCCGCTCAGGCACGCGGCCCCGGCGGCGCGCAACCTGGGGGCCCGGTCCTGCAGCCACCAGCGGCCCTCCATGCCCTCGCGCCGCACCTCGGCCACGTACGAGGGCAGGTGCGCGGCGACGGCTCGCCTGCCGAGGTCGTTGAGCGAGTGCAGGAACGTCACCAGCTCGTCGAGCGTCCCGTCCTCGATCCGGTCGACGACCTCCCGCCACGGGTTCACCTGAGCACCTCCGCCTGGTCACGCCCGCGCAGGGGGCGTCCCAGGCGCACGATGCGCCGGAACGGCGACGGGCATGGCACGGACGCTAGCGATCACCCCCGACATTCCGCCCCACGCCGCCCACCACCCGCCCGTACGCCACGACGGGCCGGTTCGCGCGCCCCGGCATCACGACGTTGACGACACCGGGGCGGCACACGATCACACGACGACGAGCTCCCGGGTGGTGACGTTGAGACGGTCGGCGCCTGATTCGGTGCAGACGACGATGTCCTCGATCCGCGCCCCGTGTGACCCCTGCAGGTAGATGCCGGGCTCGATGGAGAAGGCGAAGCCGGGCTCCAGCGGCTCGCCGTTGCCGGCGACGATGTACGGGTCCTCGTGGCCCTCGACGCCGATGCCGTGGCCGGTGCGGTGGATGAAGTGGTCGCCGTAACCGGCCTCGGCGATGATGTCGCGGGCGGCCGCGTCGATCGACTCGCACGACACCCCGGGGCGGACGGCCGCGCAGGCCGCGTCCTGGGCGCGGCGCAGCACCTCGTAGTAGGCGGCGAAGTCGGCCGGCGGCTCGCCGACGCAGTAGGTGCGGGTGGAGTCGGAGCAGTAGCCGCTGGGCATCTGGCCGCCGATGTCGACCACGACCGGCTCGCCGGCCTGGATGACCCGGTCGGACACGTCGTGGTGCGGGCTGGCCCCGTTGGGCCCGGAGGCGACGATGGTGAAGTCGACGGTGGCGTGGCCGGTGGCGAGGATGGCCTCGGCGATGTCGCGCGCCACCTCACGCTCGGTGCGGCCGGCCCGCAGGAAGCCGGGCACCTGCCGGTGCACGGCGTCGATCGCCTCGCCGGCCTCGCGCAGCGCCGCCACCTCGGCGGGCGACTTGCGCATGCGCAGCTCGCGCAGCACGCTCCCGGCGAGCACCTGCTCGGTGTCGGGCAGCACGTCGCGGAAGCGCAGCGACGCCATCGCCCACATGCGGTCGGCGAGGCCGACCTTGCCGACCGGCCCGAGCCGGTCGGCGGCGATCCGGTAGGGATCGTCCGTCTCGTCCCAGGCCACGAACTCCAGGCCGAGCCGGGAGGCGGGCGACGCCTGCGCGGCCGGCAGCTCCAGCCTCGGCACCATCATGTACGGGTCGGCCGCGGCGGGCACCACCAGGCAGGTCAGCCGCTCCAGCGGCTTGGCGTCGTAGCCGCTGACGTAGCGCAGGTCGGGGCCCGGCGTGAGCAGCAGGGCGTCGACACCGGCCTTGGCGGTGGCCTCCCGCACGGCGGCCAGGCGGGACACGGGATACAAGTCTGAGGACGTCACAGGCTTAATGTACTCGCCTAAAATCCGCGAAAAGCTCTCACCACACCCCATTCCCCAGACACACAGCGCACGTGCATCATCACGTACTGTGATGTCAAATGTCCCGTTCCCACACCGGCCGGAGGTCCCGATGAGCATGCTCGACGGCGACATCGAGCTGCTCGCCGCCCGCCTGGCGCATGCCCAGCGGCTGGGCAACATGGGCTGGGCGGAGTGGAATCTGCGCACCGGCGGCATCGTCTGGTCCGAGCAGGTGTACGCGATCTTCGGCAGGGACCCGGCGCAGGGCCCGCTGCCTCTGGCGAACCTGGCCGCCTACGTCGAGCCCGCCGACCTGGCCGCACTGGACGAGCTGCTGTGGACGGTGACGCAGGGCGTGGAGCCGGTCCAGGCCGAGTTCCGCGTCCGCCGTGCCGACGGTGACGTGCGCAATCTGCGCATGGTCCTGGAGCCGCTGATGGCGCCCGGCGGGCCGACCGGCGTGCACGGGGTGATCCAGGACATCACGGGCCGCCGCCGCGCCGAACGCATCATGTCGGAGTCGCGCCGCCAGCTGCTGGAGGCGCGGGTGCAGGCCGCCGAGGAGCGGCACGTGATGCTGGCGCTGCGCGAGGCGATCCTGCCGGAGCCGGTCGGCTGCCTGGACCTGCCGCACACCAGGATCGCGGTACGGTACGTGCCCGCGGAGAAGACGGCGAGCCTGGGCGGCGACTGGTTCGAGGCGGCGGCCCTGCCCGACGGGCGGGCGCTGCTGGCCATCGGCGACGTGTCCGGCCACGGCCTGCCGGCGATCGCGCACATGGCCCAGCTCCGCCACGCCCTGGTCGGGCTGACGATGACGGGCGAGCCGCCGAACCAGCTGCTGACCTGGCTGAACGACCTGGTGCTGCACCGTCTGGCCGACACCACCGCGACGGCGATCATCGGGCATCTCGACGCGGCCACCCGGGTGTTCACCTGGGGGCAGGCGGGCAACCTGGCGCCGGTGCTGGTGCGCGACGGCGTGGCCAGCAGGCTCGCCCCGCCGCGCGGCATCCTGCTGGGCGCCACCGGCGAGGTGCCCTACCAGCTCGCCACGACCCGGCTGCGGGGCGGCGACCTGGTGCTGATGTTCACCGACGGGCTGGTGGAGCGGCGCACCCGCGACATCGACGAGGGCCTGGACCTGGTGATGACGGCGGCGTGCAAGCTGCCGGGCCGCGACCTGGACGAAGGCCTGGACCGGCTGCTGGAGGACATCGGCGGCCCGAACCCGGAAGACGACGCGTGTCTGCTGGCGGTGGGCATACTGGGCACGTGCTGATGCTTCTGGACACTCCCTCGCTCTACTTCCGCGCCTTCTACGGCATCCCTGAGACGATCACCGCGCCCGACGGCATGCCGGTGAACGCGGTGCGTGGGCTGATCGACATGATGGCCACGCTGGTGCGCGGCCACTCCCCCACCGGGCTGGCGGCCACCATGGACGCCGACTGGCGGCCCGCCTTCCGGGTGGCGGCGCTGCCCTCGTACAAGGCCCACAGGGTCGCCCACGGCGACGTCGAGGAGGTGCCGGAGGCGCTGGTGCCGCAGATCGCGGTGATCGAGCAGGTGCTGGACGCGCTCGGCATCCCCCGGCCGCAGTCGCCGGGTTACGAGGCCGACGACGTCATCGGCACGCTCACGTACCGGGCGCCCGGCGCGGTGGACATCGTGACCGGCGACCGCGACCTGTTCCAGCTCGTCGACGACGCCCGCCCGGTGCGGGTCCTCTACACCGCGCGCGGGGTGCGCAACCTGCAGCTGGTGGACGAGGCGTGGGTGAGCGCCAAGTACGGCATCCCGGGCCGCGGCTACGCCGATTTCGCGACGCTCCGCGGCGACCCGAGCGACGGCCTGCCGGGTGTCCCGGGTGTGGGCGAGAAGACGGCGGCGGCGCTGGTCACCCGGTTCGGCTCGCTGGCGGCGATGCTGGAGGCGCTCGACGGGGGCGGCGCCGAGGGGTTCCCCGCGGGCGCGCGCAACAAGCTGGCCGCCGCGCGCGACTATCTGGAGGCCGCGCCGGTCGTGGTCAAGGTCGCGCACGACGCGCCGCTGCCCGACGCCGACCTGACGCTGCCGGTCAAGCCGCGCGACCCGGAGGCGCTGGTGGCGCTGGCCGACCGTTACGGGCTCGACGGGCCGCTCAACAGGTTGCTGGACGTGCTGAACCGCTAGGGCGCACGAGAATCCGACATATGGGTTTAATGCCGCGAGTCGCCCGGCCCGATAGGTTGACCCCGTGTCGAAGACGACCAGCATCCGGGTCCCGGCCGGGGTCCCCGCCCGCCTCGAAGACGGGTTCGGCCGGATCCGGCGCGAGCTGAAGCTGCCGGACGCCTTCCCGGCCAGAGTGGCCGAGGAGGCCTCCTGGGTGGCCCGGGTGCCCAGACCGGGCGGCGAGGACCTGACCGGGCTGCCGTTCGTCACCGTCGACCCGCCCGGCTCGATGGACCTGGACCAGGCGTTCCACCTGGAGCGGCTGCGCGGCGGCTACCGGGTCTGGTACGCGATCGCCGACGTGGGCGCGTTCGTCCGCCCCGGCGGCGTGATCGACGCCGAGGCCCGGGCCAGGGGCGCGACCGTCTACCTGCCCGGCGGCAACGTGCCGCTGCACCCGCCGGTGCTGTCGGAGGGCGCGGCCAGCCTGCTGCCGGGCGCGGAGCGTCCCGCCGTGGTCTGGCGGATCGACCTCGACGGCGACGGCCGCACGGTCGGCGTGGACGTGCTGCGGGCGCTGGTGCGCAGCCGCGAGCGGCTCGACTACGAGTACGTGCAGGCGGCGGTCGAGACCGGCACCGCCGACGGCACGATCGGCCTGCTGGCCGAGATCGGCGGGCTGCGGCTGGCGCTGGAGCGCGACCGCGGCGGGGTGACGCTGCCGACGCCGGAGCAGCAGCTGGTGCCGTCCGACGGCGGCTACCGGCTGGAGTACCGGCTGCCGCTGCCCGCCGAGGCGTGGAACGCCCAGCTGTCGCTGCTGGCGGGGACGGCGGCGGCGCAGCTGATGCTGGAGGCGGAGATCGGCGTCCTCCGGGTGCTGCCCGCGCCCCGCCCGGCCGACCTCGACCGGGTGCGCCGGGTGGCGCTGGCCCTGGAGGTGCCGTGGCCCGAGGGCGCCGCCTACGGCGCGGTGGTGCACGGCCTGGACGCCAAGCTGCCCCGGCACGCGGCGTTCCTGCACGAGGCGCGGGTGCTGCTGCGCGGCGCCGGGTACGCGGCCTTCGACGGTACGCCGCCGAAACTGGCCGAGCACGCCGCGGTGGCGGCCCCGTACGCGCATGTGACGGCGCCGCTGCGGCGGCTGGTGGACCGCTACGCGAGCGAGGTGTGCCTGGCGATCGCCGCGGGCGAGCCGGTGCCGTCGGACGTGCGCCGGGCGCTGGCCGAGCTGCCGGAGCTGATGGCGGTCTCCGGCCGGCGGGCGGGCGCGGCCGAGCGGGCCTGCGTCGACCTGGTCGAGGCCTACCTGCTGCGCGACCTGATCGGGCAGGAGTTCACCGCGATGGTGGTCGACGTGCACGAGCGCGGCGGCGGGCTGGTGCAGCTGGCCGACCCGGCCGTGATCGCGCGCTGCGACGGCGACCTGCCGCTGGGCGAGCAGGTGACCGTACGGCTCATCAGGGCCGAGCCGGCCACCCGCGAGGTCCGCTTCGCCCTCCCCTGAGCAGGTCCCCGGGCACGGTCCTGAGCACGGTCCTGAGCACGGTCGCGGGGACGCTCCGCTGCGCGCGGGCGGTCACACCAGCGACGAGTACGCCACCACGCCGCGCCGCATCCCGTCGACGGCCTTCGTCGCGGTCTGCCTGATCGCGCTGCCGGGCGGGGCCGCGCTGCTGATCTGGCCGAGCAGGTCCATCAGCTGCTTGATCCAGCGAACGAAGTCGCCGGCCGCCAGCTCGCTGCCGTTGACGCCGTCCATCAGCACCGCGTCGAGGCTGTGGCCCTTGGTCCACCGGAACGCCGCCCAGGCGAAGGCCAGGTCGGGCTCACGGATGGTGGACAGGCCGTGGTCGGCCTCGATGCCCTCCAGCTCGCCCCACAGCCGGATCATGGCCGTCAGCGCGTCCTGCGCCCGCCCGGCGGGGATCTTCGGCCTGCGGGCGTCGTCGGACTGGCGCGACTCGAACACCAGCGCCGACACGCACGCCGCCAGCTCGGCCGGGTCGAGCTCCTCCCACAGGCCGCTGCGCAGGCACTCGGCGGTCAGCAGGTCGAGCTCGGTGTAGAGGCGGCCCAGGCGGCGGCCCTCGTCGGTGACGTGCTCGCCGTGGAGGTAGCCCAGCTGCTCCAGCACCGAGCAGATGCGGTCGAAGGTGCGCGAGATGACGTGGGAGCGGCCCTCCACCCTGCGGCGCAGCCCTTGCGTCTCGCGCAGCAGCTTGTGGTAGCGCTCGGCCCAGCGGGCGTGGTCCTCGCGCTCGTCGCAGCCGTGGCAGGGATGCTGCCTGATCTGCCGGCGCAGGTCGTTGATCTCCTCGTCCTCCACCGCGTGGTCGCGCGCCCTGGGCGGCTTGCCCAGGGCGCGGTCGCCGATCTTGGCCAGCAGGGTGGAGACCAGGTCGGCGCGTTCCTTCGGCGAGCGGCCGTTGAAGTTCTTCGGGATGCGGATCTTCTCCAGCGGCTCGACCGGCACCGGGAAGTCGGCCGGGTCGAGCTTCTTGACCTGCTTGCCGATGGTCAGCACCAGCGGCGTCGGCCCCGTCGCCGCCGACCTGTTGCGCGGGTTGCGGCCGGGGTCGAGCACGATCGCCAGCCCGGCCCGCCGGCCGCCGGGCACCCGGATGACGTCGCCGGGCTCCAGCGCCTCCAGCGAGCGCACCGCCGCCGCGCGCCGGGCCGCGCCGCGCTGGCGGGACATCTCCGCCTCCCGGTCGGACAGCCGCCTGCGCAGCGTCGCGTACGCGCCGAAGTCGCCCAGGTGGCAGGTCATCGCCTCCTGGTAGCCCTCCAGCGCCTCCTCCTGCTTGCGCAGCTGCTTGGCCAGCCCGACGACCGCCCGGTCGGCCTGGAACTGCGCGAACGACTCCTCCAGCAGCGCCCTGGCCCGCTCCCGCCCGAACTGGCCGACGAGGTTGACCGCCATGTTGTAGGAGGGCTGGAAGCTGGAACGCAGCGGGTAGGTGCGGGTGCCGGCCAGGCCGGCCACCGACAGCGGGTCCATGGCGGGCTGCCACAGCACCACCGCGTGGCCCTCGACGTCGATGCCGCGCCGGCCGGCCCGCCCGGTGAGCTGGGTGTATTCGCCGGGGGTGAGGTCGGCGTGGGTCTCGCCGTTCCACTTGTCGAGCTTCTCGATGACCACGCTGCGGGCCGGCATGTTGATGCCCAGGGCCAGCGTCTCGGTCGCGAACACCGCTTTGACCAGGCCGCGGGTGAACAGCTCCTCCACGACCTCCTTGAAGGCCGGCAGCATGCCCGCGTGGTGGGCCGCCAGCCCGCGCTCCAGGCAGTCGCGCCACTCCAGGTAGCCCAGCACGGCCAGGTCCTCGTCGGGCAGGTGGGCGGTGCGCTCGTCGACCAGCTGGCGGATCTCGTGGCGCTCCCGCTCGGTCGTCAGCCGGATCCCGGCGTACAGGCACTGCTGGACGGCCGCCTGGCAGCCCGCGCGGGAGAAGATGAACGTGATCGCGGGCAGCAGCCCCTCGGCGTCGAGCTTCTCGATCACCTGCGCCCGGTCGGGCGGCCTGGACCGCGACGGCCGGTTGTAGCCGCGCCCGCGGCGGCCGGCCATCAGCCGCTCGGCGTCGCGCGTGACCCGCATCAGCGTCGGGTTGATGCGCGGCACGTCGTCATCGGGCAGGAACAGGTCGTAGATGCGGTTGCCGACCATCATGTGCTGCCACAGCGGCACCGGGCGGTGCTCGTCGACGATGACCGTGGTGTCGCCGCGCACCTCGCCGAGCCACTCGCCGAACTCCTCGGCGTTGCTGACCGTGGCCGACAGCGCGACCAGCCGGACCGACTCCGGCAGGTGGATGATGACCTCTTCCCAGACCGCGCCGCGGAACCGGTCGGCGAGGTAGTGGACCTCGTCCATGACGGCGAAGCCGAGCCCGGCCAGCGTGGCCGAGCCGGCGTAGAGCATGTTGCGCAGCACCTCGGTCGTCATGACGACGATGGGCGCCTCGCCGTTGACGCTGTTGTCTCCGGTCAGCAGGCCGACCTTGGCGGTGCCGTACCGCTTGACCAGGTCGTTGTACTTCTGGTTGGACAGCGCTTTGATCGGGGTCGTGTAGAAGCACTTGCGGCCCTGCTCCAGGGCGAGGTGGACGGCGAACTCGCCGACGACCGTCTTGCCCGATCCGGTCGGGGCCGCCACCAGCACGCCGTCGCCCGCCTCCAGCGCCCGGCAGGCGTCGATCTGGAAGTCGTCGAGCTCGAACTCGTACAGGCCCCGGAACGACCGGAGAGCGGCCTCGTCACCGGAGTACTTCTGACGGAAGGCCGCGTAGCGTTCCGCTGGCGTTGTCATACCGGCAAGCCTATCGAAACCGCCATTCCGGTCGGTCCCAAGGTGATCGTCTCCGGGCCGGCCGCCTTTACAAAGTCAGGTCAGTACGGTCAGCGCTCCCGGCCGGATCTCGCAGGTCACCGGGCCCGGCCCGATCCGCTCCCCGTCGGCGTAGGCCACCACGCCGGGCGCCTCCAGCCGCACGCTCCTGGCGCGCCGCACGGTGACGGCCCGGTGGGTCACGTGGGTGCCCCGGTAGACGCTGGGGAACACGCGCAGGAACTCGGCCTTGCCCAGCGCCTCCACCATCATCACGTCCAGCAGCCCGTCGTCGGGCAGCGCGTCGGGGCACACCCGCATCCCGGCGCCGTAGGAGGAGGTGTTGCCCACGGCCACGAGCATGGCCTCCCGCTCGTACGGCTCGCCGTCGTCGAGCGTGACCCGGAACGGGATGGGCTCGAAGGAGCGCAGCTCCTGCGCGGTGGCCAGCAGGTAGCGGGCCATGCCGGGCGGCCAGGTGAGCCGGTTGGCGCGCTCGTTCACCCGCGAGTCGAACCCGCAGCACACCACCCCGGCGAACAGCTCCTCGCCGTCACCGGTGCCGATGCGGGCGGCGTCGACCGCCCGGGGCCGCATCCGCAGGACGGTCCCGGCCGCGGCGATCGGGTCCTTGTGCGCGAGGCCGAGCGCGGCCGCGATGTCGTTGCCGGTGCCGGCGGGGATGATGCCGAGGGGCACGTCGGTGCCGGCCACGGCCTGCACGGCCAGGTGGACCAGGCCGTCGCCGCCGAAGGCGACGAGCGCGTCGGGCCGCTCGGCGACCGCGAGGCAGGCCCGGTCGAGCGCGTCGGCGGCGTCGTCGCCGACGATCACGGACAGCTCGGCGCCGCCCGCGCGCAGTCTGCGGGCGACGGGTTCGAGCAGGCGCAGCGTCCGGCCGCCGCGGGCGGCAGGGTTGACGAGCAGGGCGAGATGGGGGGCCACGCCCCGGAACTTACCCCCTACCGCGCGGAACCGGAATCCTCTTCCAGCTTGCCGTCCGGATCGGAGCCGAGGTCGAGCGGCGAGATCTCGTCGTCGGACAGGTGGTCGAACTCGCCGGCGGGACGCCGCTTCTCCCGCAGGTACATGAACAGCTCGGCGCCCAGGAACAGCACGATCATCGGCGTGGCCAGCGCCATCATGGTGATCGGGTCACCGCCAGGGGTGACGATCGCGCCGAAGACGAACATCAGGAAGATGACCAGCCGCCGGTGCTTGGCCACCGTCGCGTGCTGCAGCACCCCGATGACGTTGAGGAACACCAGCAGCAGCGGCAGCTCGAACGACACCCCGAAGATCAACAGCATGATCAGGACGTAGTCGAGGTACTGGTCGATCGCGATGGTGGCGACCGTGCCGTCGAGGCTGAAGCCGAGCAGGAACCCCAGGGCGACGTCCATGATGAGGTAGGACAGCGCCGCGCCCGCCACGAACAGCGGGATGGCCAGCGCCATGAACCCCATCGTGAAGCGCTTCTCGGTGCGGTAGAGAGCGGGGGTGACGAACGCCCAGATCTGGTAGAGCCAGACCGGCGACGCCAGCACCAGGCCCACCATCAGCGAGATCTTCAGCGTGATGAAGAACGACGAGAAGATGCCGTTGTAGGTGAGGCTGCACTCGCCGGTGAGCTGGTGTGACTGGGTCGTGGAGCAGTAGGGGTCCTTGAGCACCTCCCACACCGGCCCCGACACGATCCAGCCGGCGATCACGCCCACCGTCACGGCGGCGATCGCGATCAGCAGCCGGTTGCGCAGCTCGCGGAGGTGGTCCATGAGCGGCATCCGGCCTTCGGCGTCACGCGGTGCCTTGGGCTCCGACCGTTTCAGCAGCGCCATCGATGAGTCCTCGGGACGAGGTGGACGAGGTCAGGAACGCTTCTCGGTCTGGGCCGCGGCACGCAGCCGCGCGGCCTGCTCCTCCAGCTGGCGCGCCTGCTCCTCGGCCGACAGCTCCACCACTGGCGTGGCCTGGAGCTGCGGCGGGGGCGCCGGCTGGGACTGGGGCTGTGGTTGTGGCTGGGCCTGCACCACGGTGGGCTTCTCGTCATCGGTCAGCCCGCTGGTCTCCGCCTTGAAGATGCGCAGGGACCGGCCGACGCCACGGGCGAGATCCGGCAGCTTCTTGGCTCCGAAGAGCAGGACCAAGGCCACCAGGATCAGAATGATCTCCGGAGCTCCCAGGCTCATGTGACCCCCTTCATGATGAGAGCGAGGTGCGGTTTCCCCCCGATCGTACGCTGCCGGAGCCTCTGCCTCATCCCCTGGCGTCCTCTTTGCGATCGAATTGATGGTGAACATGGACAATTGCCCTGTTCAGCTTGGACGCGGCGGCGCCGACCCGGACGGCCGCGACCGCCAGGACGGCCAGCCCGGCCACACCGAGCCCGATCGACACCAGGATCCACGTCATGGCCGGTGAGCGTACAGCCCCAGCGCCCGCTCGGCCTCCTCGCGCACCCGCTCGGCCGTCCCGGGCGGCGAGACGACCCGGCCGGTGTCGCCGAGCCGCAGCGCCAGCTTGAGAATCCAGTCGTCGTCGCGGGCCCGCAGCGCGATCCGCAGCCGCCCTTCGCCCAGCTCGGCGACCTGCTCGCACGGGTAGTACTCGGCGACCCACCGCCCGGCGGCGGTCACCTCCAGCTCCACCAGCTCGTCGGTGGGCGACGGCCGGAACACCCCCTGGGCGACGTCGATCGGCTCGGCCTCGGCCGGCGGGTCGGCGGGCTCGTCGAGCACCTCGACGCCGAGCATCCGGTCGAGCCTGAACAGCCGCATCGCCTCGGCGCGGTAGCACCAGCACTCCAGGTAGGTGCGGCCGTCGGCGACGACGAGCCGCATCGGGTCGACCTCGCGCGGGGTGACCTCGTCGCGGCCCGGCACGTAGTAGCGCAGCGACAGCCGCCGTTTCCTGGTCAGCCCCTCGCGCACCCGGGGCAGCGCGTCGGGGGCGGCGTCCACGTCGACGGCGACCTGGCTGCTGACGGCGGCGGCGCCCTCGCCGGCGGCCCGCTCCAGCTTGGCGACGACCCGGGGCAGCGCGTCTCCCGGCAGCTCGGCCAGCTCAGGGGTGGCGGCGAGCATGCGCAGCGCCACCAGCAGCGCGCTGGCCTCGTCGATGCCGAGCCGCAGCGGCCTGGCGATGGTGTCGGCGTTGTCGATGAGGATCTCGCCGCCGTCCCAGGACACGTCGATGAGGTCGCCGGGGGTGTGGCCGGGCAGCCCGCACATCCACACCAGCTGCAGGTCGTCGATGAGCTGTTTCTCGGTCAGCCCGAACACCTCGGCCACCTCGCCGACCTGCGCGCCCGGATGGGACATCAGGTAGGGCACGAGGGCGAGCAGCCTCGGCAGCCGGTCGGCGGATCCGCTCACGCGAGCGCCCCCTTCAGTCGGCGGATGACGGCCTCGCGGGCGTCGGGCGGCCCGGCCACCTCGACGTCGGAGCCGAGGCTGGCCATCCATCCGGCCAGCCGTTCGGGGTCGGTGAAGGGCAGCTCGGCCTCGTCCCAGCCGTCGCCGCCCGGGGTGACGGCCCTGGCCAGCTGGCGCAGCCCCTCGCAGGCGCCCCGGCGGACGCGCACCACCGCGATCCGCTCCTGGGCGGGCTCGTCGGGGAAGGCCACCATGGCCCGCAGGTCGACGCCCTGCGGCACCTGGACGGCGCCGGCCTTGCCGGTGGTGGTCACCGGGCCGGTGATGCGGCTGAGCCGGAACGCGCGCGGCGCCTCGCGGCCCCGGTCGTAGCCGGCGAGGTACCACCGGCCGCGGCGGCTCACCACGCCCCATGGCTCGACGGTGCGGGTGTGCACGTTCTCGCTGCCGGCGCCGCGGTAGTCGAACCTGACCACCTTGCGGTCGCGCACCGCCTGCCACAGCGCGGGGAAGGCCGGGTCGCGGGTGTCGACGCGCAGCTCCAGCACCCCTCCCCCGATGCCGCCGCCGGGCCCGCCGCCGAGCGCGTCGTCGGTGTGGACGCCGCCCGCGCGCAGCTTCAGCAGCGCCCCCGAGGCCGCCTCGGCCAGGCTGGCCCGCTGCCACACCTGGGCGGCCAGGCCCAGCACGGCGGCCTCGTCGGGTTCGAGCGTGATCTCGGGCAGCTCGTACGACTGCCGCTCGATGCGGTAGCCGGGCTCGTCCTCCCAGGGATCGCGCACCACGTCGATGGGGATGCCGATCTCGCGCAGCTCGTTCTTGTCCCGCTCGAACATCCGCTGGAACGCCTCGTCGCTGTCGCGGTCGTAGCCGGGCACGGCGTGCCTGATCTGCTCGGCCGACAGCGGGCGCCGGGTGGCGAGCAGACAGATCACCAGATTCAGCAACCGCTCTGTCTTACGGCGCGACATCTGCTCACTCCTCCTTCAACGACGCTACCCTGCCCCCGTGATCAGATGGCGCAAGGGCGAGGTCGTACGGATCCGGCGCGAGTGGCCGGGAGCGATGGAACTGGATGTCGCCGTCCCCGGGGAGGACGGCCCGCCCGGCTCAGAGCCTGGCGCGCCGTGCCGGGCGCTGGCCTACCCGTCACTGGTGGGCCGCCCCGAACCCGGCGACGAGGTGCTGCTCAACACGACGGCACTCGCGATGGGTCTCGGTACGGGAGGTTACGCCATGGTGGTGGCCGTGCCGAACCGTTTGCCGGAAGATCCGCAGGGGCCCGGGCACCTGGTGAAGGCCCGCTACACGCCGTTGCAGGCCACGGTGCTGGGCGCGGACGAGCAGGACTCCCCGCACCACGAGGCGCTGCGCGAGGCGGACTCGGTCGACGGGATGCCGGTGGTGGTGGCCGACCTGCACTCGGCGCTGGCGCCGATCCTGTGCGGGCTGTACGCGGACGCGGGGCCGTCGGTACGGGTCGCGTACGTGATGCTCGACGGCGGGGCGCTGCCCGCGTGGTTCTCGATGTCGGCGGCGGCGCTGCGGGAGCAGGGCTGGCTGGCCGGGACGGTCACGGTGGGCCAGGCGTTCGGCGGCGACGTGGAGGCGGTCACCACCCACACGGGCCTGCTGGCGGCCCGCCACGTGCTGGGGGCGGACGTGGCGATCGTCGCGCAAGGGCCGGGCAACCTGGGCTCGGGCACCCGCTGGGGGTTCTCCGGGGTGTCGGCCGGCGAGGCGGTCAACGCCGCGTCGGTGCTGCTCGGGCGGCCGGTCGCGGCGCTGCGGGTGAGCGACGGCGACCGGCGCGAGCGCCACTACGGGATCTCCCACCACTCGCTGACCGCCTACGGCCGGGTGGCGCTGGCCCGCGCCAGGGTGCCGGTGCCGATCCTGCCGGGCGCGTTCGGCGAGCGGGTGCGCGACCAGGCCGAGCTGCTGGCCGTCCGCCACGAGCTGGTGCCGGTCGAGGTGGACGGTCTGCACGAGGCGCTGCGCGGCTCGCCGGTGCGGCTGTCGACGATGGGCCGGGGGCTGGAGGAGGACCTGCCCTACTTCCTGGCCTCGGCCGCGGCGGGCAGGCTGGCGGCCTCGCTGCTGGTGTAGGAGTCCTTGAACGTGAACGCCTCGGGGCCGGGGCCCTCGGTCCTGAGGCGTTCCAGCCGTGCCATCGCCTCGGCGAGCGTCGGGATGACGCCCTCGGGGACCCACCACATGACCATGTACGGCTCCGCCACCCGGTGGAACCACTCCCGGCGGCGGCGCAGCACCTCCAGGTGGCCGCTGCGGTAGACGTAGTTCCACAGCGAGTCGAGGTCCTCCCACACCGAGAAGTTGACCAGCAGGTGGTCGCCGTAGTCGTGCACCACGGTCGCGGTGGGGTCCGCCTCGCTCTCCTTCAGCCGCCACACGAACCCGGGGGCCTCGTCGGCGAGCGCGTTGATCGGTTCGAGCAGGGCGACGAAGTCGGCGAGTTCGGCCGAGTCGACGGGCCCGCGCAGGTGCGCGATGTTGAGCTCCGCAAGATGCATGACGCTCAGCGAACCACTTTCCGCACTTCTATGTCAATCTCCATTTGTTTTAGAAAGGGCGACGCAGCACTCCCCGGGCCGCGGATCCAGCCTGGCCCTCCCCGGGTCGTCGCCCAGCCCGTCGAGCAGGCCCTGGCACAGCGCCAGGTTCATGGAGCAGACGAGCAGCGGCTGCTCGTGCGACAGGACGTGGAACGGGCAGTTACGCATGCGCAGGCCGCCGGCGTCGGCGTACGGCTCGTAGCCGCGCTCGCGCAGCACCTCCTCGACGGGCCGGCCGCCGCGGCTCCTGCCCAGCCGCTCACCGGCCAGGCGGGCCGCCCGCTCCGCCCGCTCCTCGGCGCCGAGCTCGTCGACCACTCCGGCGAGCACGGAGGCGAGGGTGACGTAGTCGCGCGGCGGCAGGCTCACCGACCGCTCCCCCGCCGCCCTGCGGTAGACCTTCGCGGGCCGTCCGCTGCCCGGCCCCCCGCGCTCCGGCCGGCGAAAGCCGCTCTCCAGCAGCCCCGCCTCGACGAGCTTGTCGAGGTGGTGACCGGCGAGCGTGCGGGAGACGCCGGCGGCCTCCGCCGCCTCCTGCCTGCCCACCTCGCCGCCGCGGCCGGCCACCGCCTCGTACAGACTGCGCCGTACGGGATCGTGCAGCAGGGCCAGGGCATCGAGGTCGTCGTCGCTCACAGCCCGGAGTCTAGGGCCGGTGCGCGGCTTCTCGCGGACCCGCTCCAGCGTGCGGGCACTGCCGGACTTCAGGCCCCCTACTGCTCGCGCGGCCTCGGCGTCGTGGCGCAGCGCGGGCGAGGAGGACCAAGGCTCTGATCATGTACGCGTGAGAACCGGGTTCGCAGGCCGTGCCCCGGGTCGCCGTCAGTAAGCGGCGAGCACGTCCACCACGTACACGAGCGTCTCCTCCGGCCCGATCCCGAGTCCCCGGTGGCCGGTGGCGCCGTAGCCGTCGTCGGGCGGCACCACCATGGCCACCCGGCTCCCGGCGGAGACCCCGGTCAGCGCCCGGTTCCAGCCCCTGATCACGCTCCCGTCGCCGACCGTGAACGCCTCGGGACGGCCGCGTTCCCAGGTGGACGTCACGATCCGGCGGTCGCTCCAGGCCGCGGCCACGTACTGGACGACGAGCAGCCGCCCGGCCTCGACCGCGGGCCCGGCGCCGCGGCCCAGCACGGCGGCGGCGAACCCGCCCGGCGGCGCCACGTCCGGGATCGTCACCCCCGGCGCCGCCCCACCGCCTACGCTCACCCCGGCCACCGCCCCCGCGTCGGCCTCCACGGCGGCGTCCCCGGCATGCGCGCCCAGAATGTCGACCACATAGAACAGATCCACCCGCCCGCCGTCCCCCGGACGGTCCTCCACCGCCGCAGGGTCCCCGCCGCCCTGACGGACGGCCGTGGCGGGGCCCTCCATGACGCTGGCGGCGGCGTGAGCCGCCGGCGGCGAACCGGCCCACTGACCCGCAGCCATCGGGCCGTTCCCGGGCGCGTGCTCCCCAGCCCGATGAGCCGCCTGTGCCGCCTCAGACAGGAAGGTGACGTCCTGTGGCCCGCAGGGCCTGACGTCTCGTAGCCCGCAAGGCCTGACGTCCTGTGGCCCGCGAGGCCTGACGTCCTGCGGGCCGCCGGGGCCTGCCGTGAAGGCGGGTCCGCTGGTCTCCGGGCGACCTTTCGTCCCGGTGATGGTGGGCCCAGGGGTTCCGTCCCGCAACGGGATGGCGGCGGTCACCCGGCTGCCTGCCCTGCGGCCGCGGAGGGCGGCGTCGAGGCCCGCCGGGAGCGCGCCCAGCGGGAGCGCGGCGGGCGTGCCGCGGTTGAACGTGGATTCGACGAGCCGGTTCTCCCGGCCGTCCCACAGGTGGGCGGTGTACTGGACGACGGCCACACCGCCCGGCTCCAGCGGCGCCCCGTGACCGGTGGCCGGCTCTCCCACGCGCGGTTCGGCGGGCGGCGGGCCGGTCGGGAAGGTGATCGTGGGCCGGGCTCCGAACGAGCCCGCGACCCGGGGCTCGGTCACTTCCGGTCCCGCCCCCGTACACGCGGCGAGCGCCACGAGCAGGAACGCGAGCGCGACAGCCCGGCCCCGCCGTCGCCGGTGACCCCGTGGAGGGCCCTCCTGCCGCCGTCGGGACTCCCGGGTCCCGGGCAGATCCCCGACCCTGGAGGATCCTCGCCCCCGCGGGCCCGACCACCCGGAGGTCACCGCCGTGACCTCCTCGCGCACCGGAGACTCACCCGCGAGGCGTGCCCACGCTGGAGGCGGGATGGGCGGTGGACGAACCTCGTCATCGGGGCGCTCCGGTCGCCGGTGCGGGGACCGAGTGAGGGGTGGGCAACGGGATGACCTTCCTGCGCGGGCGTGCGCGCCTCCCGAAAGACACGCATGAGGGCTCGCACCGGGCACGAGCCCCGCGATGCTACCGCCCCGCCGGGTCACCCGTCAGCGAACGCGACGAAACGGACAAGGCGTCTCCGGAAACCACACGACGGACGCGCCCCCGTACCGAAGGAGACACGCCCGTCGTCAGGACGGTCAGTAGGCCGACAGGACGTCCACCACGAACACCAGCGTGCTGTTGGCCGGGATGCCCTGCTGCTCCTGGGCGCCGTAGCCGAGGTCCGGCGGGATGCTCATCACCACGCGGCTGCCCACCGGCACGCCCTCCAGGCCCTTCTGCCAGCCCTGGATGACCTGCGCCAGCGGGAACGAGGCCGGCTCGCCCCGGCCCCAGCTGGAGTCGAACTCCTTGTCGGTGCCCCAGATCTTGCCGGTGTAGTGGACGCTCAGCGTGGCCCCGGCCTTGACCGGCTCGCCCTCGCCCTTGATGAGGGTCTTGACGACGAGCTCCTTGGACGGCTTGTCCTTCGTCTTCGTGGTCAGCGTCGGCGCCTTGTCGCCGCCGGGGCTCTCCACCTTGACGCCCTTGAGGGTCTCGCCGGTCTCCTTGCCGGTGGCGGCCGCGAGCGGCTTGGGCGGCGTGCCGACCACGTCCATCACGAACACCTTCGTCGCCTCCGTGGACGGCGACTGCCCCGCCGCCGGGGTGACGAGGTCGTTGGCCATGACCGCCAGCAGCCGCCCGCCGTGCTTCATCTTCGTGAAACCGTCACGCAGCAGCTGCGGGAGCTGCTCGTTCACCGGCAGGGTCTCCGGCGTCTTGGTGTCGTACGTGGAACCCTGCGCGGCGTTGTCCTTTCCGTCCCAGTTCCAGACGGAAAGGTTGACGATGAGCTGGTCGCCCGCCTTGACCGCGGGGCCGTCGCCGGTCTCCAGGACCTTGTACGACGACGTGGTGGCGGGGTCGCCGGAGGGGAAGGTCACCGTAGGCTTGGCGCCCACCTCGCCGGTGACCTTCACCCCCGCGGACCCGTCTCCGGACGCGGTCGAGGCCGTATCGGAGCCGCACGCGGCGGCGAAGAAGAGCATAGGCACGGCGGCCAGAGCGGCCAGAGCGCGGCGCATGGATTTCCCTCGGGGAACGACGGTCAGATTCGCGTCACCCTACCCGAAGCCTGGTAGGCCCGAGGTAAACCGGCGCCGCTCACATGCCGGCGATCAGCTTGTCAACTCTCTCGTCCACGCTGCGGAACGGGTCCTTGCACAGCACGGTCCGCTGCGCCTGGTCGTTCAGCTTGAGGTGAACCCAGTCGACGGTGAAGTCGCGCCGCTTCTCCTGCGCCTTGCGGATGAACTCGCCGCGCAGCCGCGCCCTGGTCGTCTGCGGCGGCACCGACTTGGCCTCGAAGATCTTCAGGTCGGACGCCACCCGCTCCACCGAGCCGCGCTTCTGCAGCAGGTAGTAGAGGCCGCGCTTGCGGTGCACGTCGTGGTAGGCCAGGTCGAGCTGCGCCACCCGGGGCGACGACAGCGGCAGGTCGTACTTCTTGCGGTAGCGCTCGATCAGCTGGTATTTCGTCACCCAGTCGATCTCCCGCGACACCAGGTCGAGGTCGCCGGTCTCGACGGCGCGCAGCGTGCGCTCCCACAGCTCCAGCACGCGGTGCGCGATGGCGTCGCCGCCGCGCCGGTCGACGAAGTCCTGCGCCTTGGACAGGTATTCCTGCTGGATCTCCAGGCTGGACGCCTCGCGCCCGTTGGCCAGCCGCACCCGCCGCCGGCCGGTCATGTCGTGCGACACCTCCCGGATGGCCCTGATCGGGTTCTCCAGCGTCAGGTCGCGCATCACCGTGCCGGCCTCGATCATGCGCAGCACCAGGTCGGTCGCGCCCACCTTGAGCAGCATGGTGGTCTCGCTCATGTTCGAGTCGCCGACGATGACGTGCAGGCGGCGGAACCGCTCGGCGTCGGCGTGCGGCTCGTCGCGGGTGTTGATGATCGGCCGCGACCGGGTGGTGGCCGACGAGACGCCCTCCCAGATGTGCTCGGCCCGCTGCGAGACGCAGTAGACGGCGCCGCGCGGCGTCTGCAGCACCTTGCCGGCGCCGCAGATGATCTGCCGGGTCACCAGGAACGGGATGAGGACGTCGGCCAGCCGCCCGAACTCGCCATGTCTGCCCACGAGGTAGTTCTCGTGGCAGCCGTAGGAGTTGCCCGCCGAGTCGGTGTTGTTCTTGAACAGATAGATGTCCCCGGCGATGCCTTCTTCGCGCAGCCGCTTCTCGGCGTCGACCAGAAGGCCCTCCAGAATCCGCTCACCCGCCTTGTCGTGGGTGACCAGCTCGATGACGTTGTCACACTCGGGGGTTGCGTATTCAGGATGGCTGCCTACGTCGAGGTAGAGGCGTGCGCCGTTGCGGAGGAAGACGTTGCTCGATCGGCCCCAGGACACGACCCGCCGGAACAGGTAGCGCGCGACCTCGTCGGGGGACAGCCTGCGCTGCCCCCTGAACGTGCAGGTCACGCCGTACTCGTTCTCCAGCCCGAAGATGCGACGATCCATCACCTCACACTATGCCCACGGATGGGGAAGCGGGAGAGATCTCCGCCTGGTGTTTTCCGGCGTCAGGGCGTGAAGATCTCCTGGACCTTCACGATCTGGCCCTTGTGGACGGTGATGAGGGCCGGTCGCTCGCCTCGCTGGGCCCGCTTGATGAGGTCGGCGCGCGAGCAGCGCTTGCTCCCCAGACCGGTCCGGCGGTCGACGGTCAGGCCGGTCATCTTCTGGCCGCAGCCCAGCGCGGACAGGAAGACCACCTTCCGGGAGATGGGCGAGGCGTAGACGCGCACGTCGCCTTCCGGCGGGCCCACGAACCGGCCCTCGGTGACCTTGCCCTTCTTCCACCTGATGGGTTCGTACTCGGCCACGCCGCCGCTCACGTGGGTGATCCAGCCGCGCAGGATGCCGTTGTGGCGCGGCCGCGGCGACCTGGTGAAGTCGTGCTTCGGGTCGGCCTGGAAGGAAGTGCCGAAGATCTTGGGCGCTCTGTAGCGCGGGGCGGCGGCGGCCTCGGCCGCCGCGGAGGACGTCAGGAGGATGGCCGCGGCGGCGCCGCCGGCGAGCAGGCTGCGGATCGTCGTGTTCACGGACCATAGGATGACCGATCGCGCGCCGCGGTTCGACGCCCCCGGCGTGATCCACCTCACACCGGGGATTGTCGTACGAAATCGGCCGCTACAGCGGGGACGAGCCGTCGTCGACCGGGCCGTCGGGGCCCGTCGGCGGCGGCTTCTCGTCGGACTCCGCCGCCGGAGGCTCTTCGGCAGGGGGCGGGGCCGACGCCAGCAGCCGGTCGAGCTGGGCGCCCGCCAGGCGCTTGAACTTGCGGTGCTCGCGGTTGCGGTCGAGCACCGCGACCTCCAGCTGCTCCACCGGCGGCCGCTCGCCGCCAGGCTCGGTCAGCGCCTTCAGCGCCACCTCCAGCGCGTCGGACAGCGACATCGACTCGCGGTAGTGCTCCTTGAGCCGGCCGAGCACCGCGTCGGCCTGGCCGCCCATCGCGGCGAAGCCGTGCTCGTCGAAGACCGAACCGTCGAACGTCAGCCGGTAGATCGCGTCGCCCTCGGGCCCGTCGCCCACCTCGGCGACCACGACCTCCACCTCCAGCGACTTGATCGACTCGGTGAAGATGCGGCCCAGGTTGGAGGCGTACAGGTTGGCCAGGCCGCGGCCGGTCACGTCGGAGCGGTCGTAGGAGTAGCCGTTGATGTCGGCGTAGCGGATGCCGCCCAGCCGCAGCTCCTCGAACTCGTTGTAGCGGCCGACGGCGGCGAACCCGATGCGGTCGTAGATCTCGCTGATCTTGTGGAGGGCGCGTGACGGGTTGGGCGCCACGAACAGGATGCCGTCGACGTACTGCAGCACGACCACGGAACGGCCCCGCGCGATGCCCTTGCGCGCGTAGTCCGCCTTGTCCCGCATGATCTGCTCAGGGGACGCATATCCGAAAGGCATGGACACGACTGAGGGTCCTTTCTAGCGCAGCGGGGCGATGGGGCCGTCGGGGGAGATCAGGCGCTCGTCGAGCATCTGCCGCACGTAGCCGGACACCTGCTCATCGGTCAGCCGGCGGAAACCGTCGGCGTCGATCAGCGACACGATCGGGAAGATCTTCCGCGTCATGTCGGGCCCGCCGGTCGCCGAGTCGTCGTCGGCGGCGTCGTACAGGGCCTGGATGAGCACCATCGTGATGTCGTCGGCCGACGCCCCCTCGCGGTAGAGCTTCTTGAGCGCGCCGCGCGCGAAGATCGAACCGGAGCCGATCGCGTCGAACCGCTCCCGCTCGTAAGGACCACCCGCCACGTCGTAACTGAAGATCCGCCCCTCGTCGCGGTCGGGGTCGTAGGCGGCGAACAGCGGCACCACCACCAGCCCCTGCATCGCCATCGCCAGGTTGCCGCGGATCATCGTGGCCAGCCTGTTGGCCTTGCCCTTCACCGACATCGTGCGGCCTTCGAGCTTCTCGTAGTGCTCCAGCTCCACGCGGTAGAGCCGGGCCATCTCGATGCCGGTCGAGGCCGTGCCGGCGATGCCCATGCACGAGTAGTCGTCGGTCCGGAAGACCTTCTCCACGTCGCGCTGGGAAATGATGTTGCCGGACGTGGCGCGCCGGTCGCCGGCCATCACCACCCCGCCGGCGAACGTCGCCGCCACGATCGTGGTCGCGTGCGGAACCTGGTCGCCGATCGGCGTAGCCAGCACCTCGTCTCTGCGGGGCAGCAACTCCGGCGCGTACGCGCTCACGAAATCGGTGAACGAGGAACTTCCGGTGTTCTGGAAAAGCTGGCTCACCAAGCCGGTGGGCAGATCCCTCTTCGCCACGCGACTCCCTCCCAACATTCAGTGTTCCTGTGCCGACCCTACTGTTGTTGCGTCGCTGTCTGCACTTCCCACGATCAGCTCAGGGCGAACCGTTCATCAGATCGTTTCTTTACGCCCCGCATCGCCCGTGCGATTGTCGGTATGTCCGCACGTCCTGAACAGGAGGACGCCATGCGCATGCCCCGCCTGCCCGTGCTCATCGCCGTCGCCGGCCTGGCGCTCGCCTCCTGCGGCACCGGCGCCCCCGCCGAGGGCGGCACCGTCACCCTCACCATCGCCGCCAACTCGATCTCCGGCGGCAAGAACTCGGAATCCGCCGACTGGATCAAGAACTGGGTCATCCCCGAGTTCGAGAAGACCCACCAGAACGTCAAGGTGCTCTTCCAGCCCAGCGGCGTCGACGACGAGCAGTACAAGACGAAGCTCGCCCTGGACCTCAAGTCCGGCGCCGGGGCGGACGTCATCGACGTCGACGGCATCTGGGTCGGCGAGTTCGCCCAGGCCGGCTACATCAAGCCGCTCGCCGAGGTCGGCGGGGCCGCGGTCGACTCCTGGGAGGGCTGGTCCCAGATCCCGCAGGCGGTGCAGGGGCTGGGCATCTTCGACGGCAAGAAGTACGGGCTGCCGCAGGGCACCGACGGCCGCGTCCTGTTCTACAACAAGACCTTGTTCGGCAAGGCCGGCCTGCCCGCCGACTGGCAGCCGGCGAGCTGGCAGGACATCATCGACGCCGGCGAGAAGCTGAAGGCGGCGGGCGTGCCCACCCCCATCCAGATCAACGCCGGCACCGCCATGGGCGAGGCCACCACCATGCAGGGCGTCCTCCCCCTGCTCGCCGGCGCGGGCGCGGAGATCTACAGCCAGGGCAAGTGGACCGGCGCCTCCCGGGCGATGAAGGACGTGCTCGGCTTCTACGAGCGGATCTACGGCGGCAGCGGCCTCGGCGACCCCAAGCTGCAGCAGGAGGCCAAGGGCCGCGACAAGTCCTTCACCCAGTTCGCCGACGGCAAGATCGCCATCCTGCTCGAAGGCGACTACTTCTGGCGTTCCGTCATCGAGCCCAACGCCGGCGTCGCCCCCATGAAGGACCGCGACAAGGTCGTCGGCTACGCGAGGATCCCCGCCAAGGAGCCCGGCGCCGGCATCCGCGGCCAGGACCACGCCAGCATGTCGGGCGGCGCCGTCCGCGTGCTCAACCCCCGCTCCGCCGCCCCGCGGCTCGCCTGGGAACTGCTCGCGTTCATGCACTCCGCGGCCGCCACCGAGTCGCAGCTCGCCGGCCAGGTGCGCATCAGCTCCCGCACCGACGTCAACGACGAGGTGCTCGCCGGGGACCCGATGCTCGGGTACATCGCCGACGAGGTGCTGCCCATCACCGCCTACCGGCCCGGCCTCGCCGTCTACCCGCAGGTGTCGGTCGCGCTGCAGGAGGCCACCGCCGACATCGTCTCCGGCCGGAGCGCCGACGAGGCCGCCGCCGCCTACCAGGCGAAACTGGAAGAACTCGCCGGGGGCGCCGCCAACGTCAGCGGCTGACCCGCCGATACTGGACCCATGAGGACCTGGGTCCTGCACGTCGACCTCGACCAGTTCATCGCCGCCGTCGAGCTGCTGCGCCACCCCGAGCTGCGCGGCCGGCCCGTGGTCGTGGGCGGCGACGGCGACCCCACCCGGCCCCGCACGGTCGCCGCGACCGCCACCTACGAGGCCCGCGCCCGCGGAGTCCACTCCGGCACGCCCCTGCGCACCGCGCTGCGCCGCTGCCCCGACGCCGTCTTCCTGCCCAGCGACCCGCCCGCCTACGAGGCCGCCTCCGCCCGCGTCATGGCCGTCCTGCGCGACTTCCCCGCCGACGTCGAGGTCTGGGGCTGGGACGAGGCCTTCCTAGGCGTCCGCACCGACGACCCGGAAGCCCTCGCCCGCGACATCCAGCGAGCCGTACGCGAACGCACCGAGCTTTCGTGCTCCGTCGGCATCGGCGACAACAAGCACCAGGCCAAACTCGCCTCCGGCTTCGCCAAGCCCGCCGGAGTGCACCGGCTCACCGGCGACACCTGGGCCGAGCAGATGAACCACCGGCCCACCAACGCCCTGTGGGGCATCGGCGCCAAGACCGCCGGGAAACTCGCCGAGCTCGGCCTGCGCACCGTCGCCGAGCTGGCCGCCGCCGATCCAAAGGGCCTCGCCGGCCGCTTCGGCCCCACCAACGGCCCCTGGCTGCGCTATCTCGCCCTCGGCAAGGGCGAGGCCGAGGTCGTCACCACCCCGTGGATCCCGCGTGGCCACAGCCGCGAGACCACCTATCGGGAGGACCTCACCGACCCCGCCGAGATCGCCGCCCAGGTCTCCGGACTCGCCCGCCAGGTCACCGCCGACGCCGCCGGAGCGGGCCGCGCCATCATCCGCGTCACCGTCAAGGTCCGTTTCGCCCCGTTCCTCACCCGGACCCGCCAGACGACGCTCCCCTCCCCCACCACGGACCCCGGGACCGTCACCGGCGCCGCCCTCGACGCCCTCGCCCGCTTCGACCTGAACCGCCCCGTACGCCTCCTCGGCGTCGGCGCCGCCTACCAGATGCCCGCCCGGACCCGCACCGCGTCCCCGTAGAACGCCGGCCTCGCCGTCTCCTGAGCCGGGGCCGGACCCGGCACCCCGACTGCCCCGGACCCGGCCCGTCCGGTGGCAGTGGTCGACGGCGGAGCGTGCGCTCGGGTTGCCGTAGCGGTGTTTCAGCAGGTGGTCGTGCCGGCTGTCATGATCCTTGATCTCGCGCATCGCTTCGGTAGGGCGAGGCGGGCAGCAGACCCTCTGCGCTCGCGACAGCTCTGGGTGGACCGTTTCCGGAAGCAGACCTTGGGGTGGCGCGCCCGCCCGTCGGGCACGCGCTTGTTCAGCCCGACTGCGGAGAGGCCAGGGGCCTCTCCGCAGTCGGAGCAGCGCTTACATCCTTCCGGTGGTTCCACCCGTTCGCACTCCTTGTCGATGTCCGCCTGGGCCTACTCTCCGCCCTTCTGGACGTAGCTCCGCACGAATTCCTCCGCGTTCTCTTCGAGGACCTCGTCGATCTCGTCCAGAATCGCGTCGACGTCGTCCGTGAGCTTCTCCTGGCGCTCCTGGACGTCCGGCGCCGCGGAGGCCTCGGTCTCCTCGACCTCGGACTCGCGCCGGCCGGTCTGCTTCTGCCCGCCGGTGTCCTTCGTAGCCATGCCCTACCTCCATGTGCGGGGGACTGCCTCTCAGTCCATATCTTCCCCGAACGGCCCGACATTTCGCGCCGATCGTCCCCTGACCTTACCCGCTTGACTGGATAGCGCTGCTATCCAATACTGGGACCCCCGATGACACAGGAGGTTCTGAGATGTCCCCCGCTTCACTCAGCACGGCAGGCGTGCTGCTCATCACGGTGCCGACCATCGCCTTCGGCGGTGTGACGCTGCTGCGGTTCCTGATGCGGAACGTTCCCGGCTATCTCGACAACCCGGTGCGGCGCGGTCTGTGGCGGGCCGGGCACGCGCATGCGGGCGTGCTGGTGCTCTTCAGCCTGGTGGCGATGCTGTACGTGGACCAGGCGGCGCTGTCGGACCCGGTGAAGGGGCTGGTGCGCCTGGCGATCGTGGCGGCGCCGATCCTGATGCCGCTGGGGTTCTTCCTGTCGGTGGTGCGGCCCGGCGACACCAAGCCGAACAAGCTGATCTACCTGACGTTCCTGGGCGGCGCGTCGCTCGCGGCGGGGACGCTGACGCTGGGCGTCGGGCTGGTGTAGCCCGACGCCCCGCTACTCACCGCCGGTGAGGGCGGCGACGAGGTCGGCCGCGGTGCGGCAGCGGTCGAAGAGCTCTCCGACGTGGGCCTTGGTGCCGCGCAGGGGCTCCAGGGTGGGAACGCGCTGGAGGGACTCCCTGCCCGGGATGTCGAAGATGACGGAGTCCCAGGAGGCGGCGGCGACGGCCTCGCTGTACTGCCGCAGGCAGCGGCCGCGGAAGTAGGCGCGGGTGTCGCTGGGCGGATGCTCGACGGCCCGCTGGACCTCGTCCTCGGTGATCAGCCGTTGGATGCGGCCGCGGGCGACGAGCCGGTTGTAGAGGCCCCGGTCGGGCCGGATGTCGGAGTATTGCAGGTCGACGAGCTGGAGCCGGGGGTGCGACCAGGCCAGGCCGTCGCGGCTGCGGTAGCCCTCGAGGAGCTCGAGTTTGGCGACCCAGTCGAGCTCCCTGGACAGCTGCATGGGGTCCTCGGCGAGGCGGGTGAGCACGGACTCCCAGCGGTCGAGGATGTCCTTGTTCATCTCGTCCTGCGCGGTCTCGCGTTCCTCGACGTACTTGCGCGCCTGTTCGAGGTACTCCATCTGCAGTTGGACGGCGGTGAGCTTGCGGCCGTCGCGCATGGCGATCTCGTAGCGGCAGGACGGGTCGTGGGAGACGGCGCGCAGGGCCTGGACGGGGTTCTCGACGGTGAGGTCGCGGGTGAGGAAGCCGTCTTCGATCATGGCGAGGACGAGCGCGGTCGAGCCCAGCTTCAGGTAAGTGGAAATCTCCGACATGTTGGCGTCGCCGATGATGACGTGCAGCCGCCGGTACTTCTCCGGGTCGGCGTGCGGCTCGTCGCGCGTGTTGATGATCGGCCGCTTGAGCGTGGTCTCCAGGCCCACCTCGACCTCGAAGAAGTCGGCCCGCTGGCTGATCTGGAAGCCTTCGCCGCGTGAGTCCTGGCCGATGCCGACCTTGCCGGCGCCGACCACGACCTGACGGGAGACGAAGAACGGGGTCAGGTGGCGGACGATGTCGGCGAACGGCGTCGCCCGCCGCATGAGGTAGTTCTCGTGACAGCCGTAGCTGGCGCCCTTGGCGTCGGTGTTGTTCTTGTAGAGCTGGATGGGGGCGTTGGAGGGGATGGCGCCGGCCCGCTGCGCGGCGTCGTACATGACGCGTTCGCCGGCCTTGTCCCAGATGACGGCGGCGCGTGGGTTGGTGCACTCCGGCGTCGAGTATTCAGGGTGCGCGTGGTCGACGTAGAGCCTGGCCCCGTTGGTGAGGATGACGTTGGCGAGGCCGAGGTCCTCGTCGGTCAGCTGGCTGGGGTCGGCGACCTCTCTGGCGAGGTCGAACCCTCTGGCGTCGCGCAGCGGGTTCTCCTCCTCGAAGTCCCACCGCGCCCTGCGCGCCTTGGCCGCGGAGGCGGCCAGGTACGCGTTGACCACCTGCGAGGAGGTCACCATCGCGTTGGCGCCTGGCTGACCGGGTACGGAGATGCCGTACTCGGTCTCGATGCCCATCACCCGACGCACCGTCATGCGCACCCTCTGTTCGTCCGGATCTGTCTATCCGCCGTTTATATGCCCGAGCCTATGCCCTTCACAGTGCCCCAGGGTCACAGAGTTATGGCACCGACGTCTTTTCCACCTCTACCACGGGCGCGGCCGTGCTCACGGATGCCCGGCGGGGCTTGAGTATGCGCTGGATGGGACGTTCGGCGAACGCGTAGACCGCGTACGACACGACGATGGCCACGACGGTGGTGATGACCGCGGTGGCCCACGGCGGCAGGTCGCCGACGAGGAGCGGCACGAGCGCGGCGGCGATCACGGAGTGGAACAGATAGAGCGGGTACGTGGTCGCGCCGAGCGCGGTGAGCGCGGGACGGGCGCGCAGGCGCAGCAGGCCGAGGGCGACGAGCGCCATGACCAGGTAGATCAGCGTCATGGTGATGACGACGCTGACGTCGGTGACGGGCATGTTCTTGAAACCCGCGAGCTCGATCCGGCCGTGCACGCGTTCCAGCGCCGCGTGCAGGGACATGCCGTACGAGGCCGCGACGTAGATCCAGGGCAGCCAGGCGCTGCCCTGCTTGTGGATGAGGTAGAGGGCCATGCCCGCCACGAAGTAGGGCGCGTACCGGGGCATGAGGATCTCGTTGAGCACCGGGTTGCCGAGGAGTTCGGCGCCGAGCGCGGCGACGAGCCAGACGCCGCAGAAGACGAGCACCCGGCCGTAGGTGACGCCGGCCACGACCAGGATGGTGATGAGCAGGTAGAAGCGGAGCTCGGCCCAGAGCGACCAGTAGACGCCGGAGGCGTCGCCGATCTTGAACAGCCGCTGGAACATGGTGGCGTTGACCAGATACTCGCCGGTGGAGAGCTTGGGGTCGAGCGCCTTGGTGCTGGTGAGGCCGTAGACGCCGGCGACGGCGAGGAGGCTGAGCCAGTAGGCGGGGTAGAGCCTGACGAGGCGGGAGCGGGCGAACGAGCCGAGGCCGCGCCCCCAGATGGTCATGAGGATGACGAAACCGCTGATGATGAAGAACAGCTCGACGCCGAGGATGCCTAACCCGGCGATGGGGGCGAGGGCGGGGAACAGCTCGGCGGGCCGGTCGCCCCAGACGGACGCGTAGGCCACGAGGTAGTGGAAGGCCAGCACGGCCAGGGCGGCGATGAAGCGCAGGAGGTCGAGCTCGGCCAACCGGCCGTCCCCACGAGCATGCTTCGGCCGGTTCTGTTGGTGCATGGGGACTTGGACGTCCCAGTGATCATTCCGGTTCCCTCCTTTCACATCCGTCACACAGATGTTTTCTGTGCCCAAGTCGCGGTAAGCGGTCGCGATCGCCGGGGTCGGGCGCGTACCTGGTCACCCTGCGCTCTGAGCCCGCCAGGTCCGCTGAGACGTGATCGTGCGGCCTTCGTGCCGGGGTCCGGCGGCGTGCACGCGGCTCGGCCGCCGTGGCCCGCCGTGTTCTCCCAGCCGGGCACCCCGTCACTGATCGCCCGTACGGACTCCATGCCTCCGGCGCGCAGTTCCGGAGATCCGCTGTCGCCGCCATCGCGGTGGACCAGGTGGTTTCGCCTGGCCGTCACCGGGGTTGCGGACGGCGCCACCTGCTGCGGGCCCGCGCCTGGTGGTGACGGCCGGCGAGGTGGCCGTCCGGGACAATGTGGTCACCCCGCCCGCCCCGGAAGGATCAGCACCATGACTCCCCGCGACCACCCCGTCCGCACGCCCGTCCCATCGTGGGAGGAGGCCGCCGAGGTTCTCCGGACGGCCGCCTCCGCCGTGGAGGCAGCGGACGGCGCCGATCTCACCGTGGCGGCCGCGGCGCGCGGCGACACCACCGCGCTCGCCGCGGCCCTGGAGCGCATAGCGGCCGCCTGCCCCGGCACGCTCGCCGTCTCCGTCCGCGCCATCACCACGCTCCCGCCCTCCGGATCGCCCCCCAGCCCAGGACGAACCGCCCCCACCTTCACAACCCCAGCACACACCGACCTCTCCGCCGCGGCCGCAGCCCACGCCGACACCTTCGTCACGGGCTCAGCACACCCCGGCCTCTCCCCCGCAGGCTCTGCACACACCGGATCCACCGCCGTAGGTGCGGCCCGCACCGGCCCCTCTCTCGCGTCGTCGGCTCAGGCCGAACTCTCCGTTTCAGGCAGGGTGCACGCCGAGGTCTCCGGTATGGGGCCGGGGAGCCGGGTGGACGCGGGGCTCTCGGCGTTGGCCTGGTGTGAGGACGTGGAGCTGCCGCTGGCCAGTGTGGGCAAGGTGCTGCTGCTGGCCGAGGTGGCGATGGGCATCGACGGTGGCGTCCTGGACCCGGACGAGCCGGTGTCCCTGCATGACGACGACTACTGCGGCGGGTCGGGGCTGCTGCCCGGCCTGTCCGCGCGGACGTGGACGGTCGGCGACCTGGCCCTGCTCACGGCGTCGGTGAGCGACAACACAGCGACGAACGCGCTGCTGCGCCGCATCGGCCTGGACCGGGTGAACGCCACCGCCGCGGCGCTCGGGCTGACCCGCACCCGCCTGCTGGACCGGATCCGGGAGCCTCGCGGCCCCGAGCATCCGCCGGCCTTCGCCCTGGGCACCGCCGGTGAGCTGGCGGGCCTGGCGGCGCTGCTGTCCGGCCCGGAGGGGTGGCAGGTGCTGATGCGCGGGTGGATGCTGGCCAACACCGACCACGGCCTGGTGCCCGCCTTCATGGGGCATGACCCGGAGGGCGGCCGGCTGGCCAACAAGACGGGCACCGACGACGGCGTCCGCGCCGACGTGGGCATCCTGGGCCCTGTCGCCTACGCGGTCCTGGCATCCGGCCCGCCGGGCTCCGACCACGGCCTCGTGCGGGCCGTCCGCCAGGCGGGCGCCCTCATCACCGCGGCGTCCCGTACGCTCCCCTGGCCCGCCGGTCCGGAAAGGGGCTAGCCCACGACAGGAGCCGCCGACCGGCGTTTCGACGCGGCGGCGGCTCCTGGTCGTGATCTAGAGGTACTGACCGGTGTTGGCGACCGTGTCGATCGAACGGCCGGCCTCGGCGCCCTGCTTGCCGGAGACGAGCGTGCGGATGTAGACGATCCGCTCGCCCTTCTTGCCGGAGATGCGGGCCCAGTCGTCGGGGTTGGTGGTGTTGGGCAGGTCTTCGTTCTCGGAGAACTCGTCCACGCAGGCCGTGAGGAGGTGTTGCACCCGCAGGCCCTTCTGCTTGGTCTCCAGGAACTGCTTGATGGCCATCTTCTTGCCCCGGTCGACGATGTTCTGGATCATCGCGCCGGAGTTGAAGTCCTTGAAGTAGAGCACTTCCTTGTCGCCGTTGGCGTAGGTGACCTCGAGGAAGCGGTTCTCTTCGCTCTCGGTGTACATGCGCTCGACGACGCTCTGGATCATGCCCTGGATGGTGGCTTCTCGGGAGCCGCCGTGCTCGGTCAGGTCGTCGGGGTGGAGCGGGAGGTCGGTGACCAGGTACTTGGAGAAGATGTCCTTGGCCGCCTCGGCGTCCGGCCGCTCGATCTTGATCTTGACGTCCAGGCGGCCGGGCCGCAGGATCGCCGGGTCGATCATGTCCTCGCGGTTGGAGGCGCCGATGACGATGACGTTCTCCAGGCCCTCGACTCCGTCGATCTCCGACAGCAGCTGGGGCACGATGGTGTTCTCGACGTCGGACGACACGCCGGACCCGCGGGTGCGGAAGATCGAGTCCATCTCGTCGAAGAACACGATCACCGGGGTGCCCTCGGAGGCCTTCTCACGGGCGCGCTGGAAGACCAGGCGGATGTGCCGCTCGGTCTCGCCGACGTACTTGTTGAGCAGCTCCGGACCCTTGATGTTGAGGAAGAAGCTCTTGCCTTCCTGGCCGGTGCGCTCGGCCACCTGCTTGGCCAGGGAGTTGGCGACGGCCTTGGCGATGAGCGTCTTGCCGCAACCGGGCGGGCCGTAGAGCAGCACGCCTTTGGGCGGACGGAGCTGGTGCTCGCGGAACAGGTCGGAGTGCAGGTAGGGCAGCTCGATGGCGTCCCTGATCTGCTCGATCTGCCGGGAGAGGCCGCCGATCTCGTGGTAGGAGATGTCGGGCACTTCTTCCAGGACGAGCTCTTCGACTTCGGACTTCGGGATGCGCTCGTACACGTAGCCGGAGCGGGCTTCGAGCAGGAGCGAGTCGCCGGCCCTGATGGGCTGGCCGAGCAGCGAGTCGGCCAGGCGGACGACGCGCTCCTCGTCGGCGTGTGAGATGACCAGGGCGCGCTTGCCCTCGTCGAGGAGCTCCTTGAGCATCACGATCTCGCCGACCTCTTCGTAGCCGAGCGCCTCGACCACGTTGAGCGCCTCGTTGAGCATGACCTCCTGGCCACGCTTGAGCGAGTCGACGTCGACGGACGGGCTGACGTTCACCCGCAGCTTGCGGCCGCCGGTGAACACCTCGATCGTCCCGTCGTCTCTGGCCTCCAGGAAGGTGCCGAAGCCGGATGGCGGCTGCGCCAGCCGGTCGACCTCCTCCTTGAGGGCGACGATCTGGTCCCGGGCCTCCTTGAGGGTTGCCACCAGGCGTTCGTTCTGGCCGGTAACGGCCGCGAGGTTCGCCTGTGCCTCATGGAGACGCTCTTCGAGGACCCTGGCCTGACGGGGTGACTCGGCCAGCTTCCGCCTCAGCGCGGTGATCTCCTCTTGGAGGAAGGAGACCTGTGTTGAAAGATCAGCGACCTCCCGTTCGCGCTGCGCGGCTCGAGCCTCAGCATCATCGCGAGCTGCCACGCCCCGTCACCTCCTTCCCAGTCGAGGGCGACTACTAAGGACCTTACCTATCTCGGGCCCCTCCGTAACCTGGCCGGGCAGTGTTCGTACAGTGACTATCTGTATTCGGTGAATAATCCCCAATGGGGTGTTTAATACTCCCAGCATATGAACACGGTGATCTGTTCCCGTGTCACGCATCGGCGCAGCCTCGTGGCCAAATTGTCATAGTTCTTCGGTGGTTCCCTTCGGTCTCCGGCGGCGCGGCGGCGGGGTCACGCCGTCGGCCATGCGCCTGGCGGAGACGAGGAACCCGGTGTGGCCGATCATCCGGTGATCGGGCCGCACGGCGAGTCCTTCGACATGCCAGTCGCGAACCAGGGTCTCCCACGCGTGGGGCTCGGTGAAACTCCCGTGATCGCGAATGGCCTCGACCGTCTTGGACATCTGGGTGGTGGTGGCCACGTAACAGCAGATGACGCCTCCGGGGGTGAGCGCCTTGGCGGCGGCGTCGACGCACTCCCAGGGGGCGAGCATGTCCAGGATCACCCGGTCGACGTCGGACTCGTCGATGGACGAGACGAGGTCGCCGACGACGAGCCGCCAGTTGTCGTCCATCGGGCCGCCGTAGAACTTCTCCACGTTCTTGGCGGCCACGTCGGCGAACTCCTGGCGGCGCTCGTACGAGGTCACGTGCCCTTCCGGGCCGACCGCGCGGAGCAGGAAGCAGGTCAGGGCGCCGGAGCCGACGCCCGCCTCGACCACCCGCGCGCCCGGGAAGACGTCGGCCATGCCGACGATCATGGAGGCGTCCTTGGGGTAGATGACGGCGGCGCCGCGCGGCATGGCGAGCGTGTAGTCCTGCAGCAGGTGGCGGAAGGCGAGATACTGGGTGCCGCCGGAGGAGCGCACCACGGAGCCCTCGGGCTGCCCGATCAGCTCACTGTGCGGGATGGCGCCCTTGTGGGTGTGGAAGACGCCGTCCTCCTTGAGCGTGATGGTGTGGCGCTTGTTCTTGGGGTCGGTGAGCTGCACCTGATCCCCGGGCCGGAACGGCCCATGCCTGCGGAAACCCATGGCGGCAAGGTTATAGGGCTTTCGGCGGGCTCCTGACGCGCGATATCTATGAGGGATGCTCCCGCGTGAAGTGATCGCCGTCGGCCCCCTGGTGCTGCGCGCCCCGGTGGACGAGGACGCGGCGGCGATACGTGCCACCTGCGACGATTCGCTGACGGCCCGCTATCTGCCGCTGATCTCGTCCCCGTACACGATGGAGGACGCGCACGAGCACGTGCGCCGGGCCAAGACCGTGTGGGAGTCGGGCGGAGCGGAGTTCTCGATCACCGAGGAGGGGCGTTACGTCGGCTCGGCGGGGGTGACGCCGCTCACCCCGTACGGGTCGGCGACGGTGGAGCTCGTGGTGGCGCCGTGGGCGCGCGGGCGGGGCGTGGCCGGGGCGGTGGCGCGCGGGCTGACGGAGTGGCTGCTCGACCACGGGGTGGAGCGGGTCGAGCTGGAGACCGAGGTGGAGAACCTCCCGTCCCTGCGGGCCGCCTACCGCGCCGGGTTCACCGAGGAGGGACGGCGGCGCGACGCGAAGGCGCTGCGCGACGGCCGGCGGGTGGACCTGGTGTCGTTCGCCCGGATCGCCCGCGACCGCGGCGAGCCGGTTGAGCAGGCGCTGCCGTTCTTCGAGGGCGGCGAGCTGGGCGACGGGGTGGTGCGGCTGACGCGGATGGTGGTGGAGGACGCCGCCGACTTCCACCGGATGCTGGGCGACCCGAGCGTGTCCAAATACAACATGGGGCCGGGCAGCTCGCTGGAGGAGGACGAGCGGCGCTGCCGGGCCACGGGCTACCTGTGGCTGTCGGGGCAGCGGATCGAGCTGGCGGTCAGGGACGCCGTCAGCGGGGCGTTCGCCGGTCACATCCAGCTCCTGCACAGCATGCCGGCGTTCGGGGAGAGCATGATCGGCTACTCGCTGCTGCCGGAGTTCCGGGGCAGGGGGCTGATGACGCGGGCGGTGCGGCTGCTGTCCGACTGGGCGTTCGCGCACACGTCGCTGCACCGGCTCGTGGCCGGGACCGACGCGGCCAACCTGGAGTCGCAGGCGGTGCTCGAACGTGCCGGGTTCGTGCGTGAGGGGGTGCGGCCGGAGTTCTTCCCGCAGCCTGACGGGAGCCGTACGGACGAGGTCTCGTGGCTGCGGCTGCGCCCGGGAAGACAGATTTCCTCTTGAGGTATGGCCAAGGGGCCCGTGCGGGGTGATACTCCGGGTCACCGCCCCTGAGTGTCGCGTGATCGGGCTGCGCGACCCTGTCGAGGGAGTGCCGCGATGCCGCTCGACCGTGCCGAAGTCGCCATGCGTGAGCTGGTCTCCTCCTTCACCTGCCTGGAGTCGTCCCGGCTGATGGACAGCCTGGCCCGGGCCGCCGCCGCCGTCGTCCGGGTGGGTTATGCCGGTTTCGTGCGGGTGGACCCGCTCCGGGAGGAGGCGTGTGCCGTGGTCACCCACGTGCCGCCGGGAGACCCGCTGCGGGTCCGGCTCTGGCTCGCGGAGTGCGGGGTGCTGAAGGAGCTGGCGGTGTCGCGCGGGCCGGTGCTGCTGGCCTGCGACAGGTCGGTGGGGACACCGGGGTTCCTGGCGACGCCGCTGGCCACGGTCACCTGCGACCACGCGTTCCTGTGGGCGGCGGGGCGGGCCTTCGACGACCGCGACGAGCACCTCCTCGGCCGCTTCGCGATCGCGGCCGGGCGGGCGCTGGAGGCGTCCAACGGGCTGGAGGCCGCGGCGCGCCTGCTCCGTGGCGTCCAGTCCCTCCCTCTCTCCCCCAAACCCTGCCTCCCGGCCCCCCGCCGCCTCTCCCCCCACCCTGACCCCCGCTGACCGTACGGGGTCTGGCGTCACCCAGCGGAATCCCCCGTACGCATCCAGCTTCGGACGGAACACCGGCCCTCCAGTCGCAGCCGCCCGAGCGCCCCCGCCCGTCCTGCCAACGTGGGGGAACGGCTCCCCGTACGGACCCGCGCCCTTCGCAGACAGGCAGTTGGATACGCGGGAAGACCGGCACCCCGGAAGTCCCCAGCGTCGGCGGGAACATCCGCCTCCCCCGTGCGATGACAGGTGGATAGAGAAAAGGCTCAGCACGGAGCCTGCGGCACGGCATGGCACGGCACGCATATGCACGGCACGGAGCGCAGTCGCACCGTACGAGAGGAAGCGGAAAGGGCTGGATTTCGGACCCAGGGCCGGCTGCGGCATGAGGGCCGTTTGGGGTCGGAGGGCCGATTGCGGCGAGAGAGGCCCCTTGGGGCAGGACGAGTGCGGCGGCAAGGGCCCTTAGGGCAGGACAAGTGCGGCGCCTGGTGGATCGGAGGGTCGATTGCGCGCCAGGACTCCTTGCGGCAGGACGACTACGGCGGCAAAGCCCTTTGGGGCAGGGGCCGGTTCGGGGTGGTGAGCCCACTAAGGCGATAGGGCCGCTTGGGACTCAAGGGGCAGTCGGGGCGAAGGCTGTCGGCCCGATCCCGGCGACCAGCTGCCCGTCAGCACGGCGTGTACGGGCCGCAGAGTGGGACACAAGGGCGGACTAGGACGGAGAGGTTCGTTCGAGAGGCTGAGACCGCAGGGCGATAGGGCTGGTTGGGGCTTGAAGGGCAAGTCGCGGCGGGAGCGGTCGGCCCGATCCCGGCGATCTGCGGCTCGTCAGCCAACGGTGTGTACGGGGCGTGAGGGCCGTACACACCGTCGTACGGGGCGCCAAGTCCGGTGGGACCCCAGGGCCGATGGGGACGGCGAGGGTCGGGCGGGAGGCTGAGGCTATCCGCGGTCTGCGTCCGTACGGTGACTAGGTCCGTACGGTGAAGGGGTTGTGTACGGGGAGGACGTCGACGTGGTCCAGCCTGAGAGGGGCTGGGCGTCGATGGATGCCCGCGCCTTCGGGGAAGGCGCGGGGGTGGGGTGTCAGCCGCGGTGGGGTTCGAAGCGGAGGGTGCGGGAGACGCCGACGCGGACGGTGGTGCCGGGGGCGATGGTGACGGGCTCGTTCGGCGGGATGTCGTAGAAGTTGGGGTCGCCGGGCGGCTGGATCTGGGTGCCGTTGACCGAGCCGAGGTCGACCAGGTTGACGTCCCAGCCGTCGAGCGCCACGCGCAGGTGGCGGCGGGAGACCGATCCGTCGGGGCTGGTCACCTTGGCCGGGCGGGCGCTGCCGCCGGCGACCTCGGGCGCCCGCTCGGGATCGCGGCCCAGCAGGTAGTCGGTCTCCAGCGGCAGGGCGGTGCCGTCGTCGAGGACGAGGACGCCCAGCGCGGGGCGCGGGCCCTTGTAGGGGACGAGCGCGCGCTGCACGAGCGCGATGCCGCACACCGCGCAGTAGGGCGCGCGCGGGTCGTTGAAGTGGTCGTTCTTGCAGTCGACGCCGTAGACGAGCGGCCGGTCGCCGTGGTCCTGCTCCTGGACGGGCGCGGCCTGCTGCTCCTGCGACGGCGGGCCCATGGGCGGGTGCAGGTCGTGGGGCGGGCCCATCGGCGGCTGCAGGTCCTGGGGCGGGCCCATGAGGGGCGGGCCCGGGTCGTAGTGGTCCTGCGGGGGCGGGCCCATGGGGGCGGGCTGCTGTTCGTACTCCGGCATGGTGCCGTTGCCGGAGGACGGCGCGGCGGGCGCGGGCTCGTCGTAGGAGGGGAACGGCGCCGGCTCGGGCCTGGCGGGCGGCTGGTCGATGACCGGCGGGCCCATCTGCGGCTGGGAGTGGGGCTGCGGCTGCGGGCCGGAGGGCGGCTGGGGAGGGAGCGGCGGCGGCTGGTCGGTGCCCGACATGGGGTAGGGCGGCGCCTGGGCGGGCGCGGGCGGCTCCTGTCGCGGCATCAGGTCGGGCTCGAAGTGGAGCGCCGTGTTGGGCATCTCGCTGGTGAGCGGCCTGGAGGGAGCCGGGCTCTGGGCGGTGAGCTCGCCGACGATGCCGCCGCCGTGGACGACGCCGCTCTCGAAGCGGACGGCGGGGTGGGGGCGGCCGGCGCCGGGCAGGACCAGCTCGACGCGTTCGACGGGGCCGCCGATGAGCCGGTCGGCCCAGGTGAGCGAGTCGCTGCCGGACAGGCGCGTCTCGCCGGCCGGGCCGGTGACGTGGGCGGAGGCGGCGCCGCTGACCAGGACGGCCACGCCGTCGCCGACGCGGCCGGCGACCGCGCAGGTGCCGGGGTCGCTGGTCATGGTGGCGGCGAGCACCTGGGCTGCGCGCCGCGCGAGCGCCCTGCCGTCGCCCCCGGATGCGGCCGTCTGGCGCAGCGCGTCGATCAGGCGGGTGCCGGAGTCCTCGTCGACGTCGCACACCAGGAGCAGGCCGCTCTCGTACGCGACGAGCCCGTTGCCGGGAAGCGGCCGCACCGTCCCGAAGCCCTGGTCCGTCATGAGTCCTCCCACATGACCGTGCTGCGCTCGGTCACTCAACTGTCCTTCCCGGAAGCAGGCGATGCCGTGGTGCGCGCATCACCGTGCTGGCCACCAGCCATACGCATACCCAGGCAACAGGGCCGCGTCGCGTCTCGATTCGGTGAACCGTGGGACGCGGTGAACCCGTCAACTGTGCAAGTTTGGCCAAACAGCACACTATCGGGCCAGACGTCGTGCCTTCGAATCGCAGGGCCGGCTAGATCACCGGGAAAGACACTAGTCGTGGCCGGCCGCTTATTCGAGTGGGACAAATCAGACGCCGGTGAAGACCCGGTTGACGTCGGCGGTGGACAGCACGCCGTAGATCTCGCCGCCCCGCTCGACGAGGAGGTACTCGCCCGCGGGGGTTTCGCGCATGGCTTCGATGAGCGGCTCACCCACCAGGTCGGCGGCGAGGACCAGGGACGGCTCCAGGGACTTGGCCATGGAGCCGACGTTCACCCAGGGGCGCCGGTGCTCGGGCGTCGCCTGCACGGCCGACTCGTTGACGATGGCGAGCGGGCGGCCGTCGTGGTCGACCACGACGAGCGCGCCGGCGTGCTCCTCCGAGGCCCGGCGCAGCGCCTCGGCGAGCGGCGTCTCGGCCGTGACGGGGATCGCCCTGCGGGCCAGGGTGCGGGCGTTGACCTGGGGGATGCGGGCGCGGATGCGGGCCGCGCGCAGCGACTGGGAGGCGCCCATCCAGATGAAGGAGGCCAGCACGAGCGGCCAGATGAGGTCGCGGAAGTCGATCTCCTGCCCGGTGGCCGTCGCCAGCGCGAAGGGTGCGGCGACGAGCAGCGCGGCGAGGATCCGGCCGCCCCAGGCCGCGGCGACGGTGCCGGTGCCGGGATCGCGGGCGATCTTCCAGATCCCCGCGCGGAGCATGCGGCCGCCGTCGAGCGGCAGGCCGGGCAGCAGGTTGAAGACGCCGACGATGAGGTTGGCCACCCACAGCTGCCAGATGAGCACCTGCGGGATCCCGTCGCCTTCGACCAGGAAGACGTCGGCCAGCCAGCCGACGCCGGCCAGACCGAGGGAGAGCGCGGGCCCGGCGGCGGCGACCATGAACTCCTTGCCGGGGGTCGGCGGCTCCTTCTCGATCTCGGAGACGCCGCCGAGCAGGTAGAGGGTGATGCGGCGGACGGGCAGGCCGTACCACTTGGCCAGGACGCTGTGGGCCAGCTCGTGCAGCAGCACCGACACGTACAGCAGCACCGCGAAGGCGAACGCGACGCCGTAGGCCCCGGCGGCGCTCACGCCGGGGATCATGTAGCGGAAGGTGTCACCGAAGAGCCAGGTGATGAAGGCCGCGACGATGAACCACGTCCACGACACGTAGACCGGGATGCCGAACGGCTTTCCCATCAGAATTCCGGAGGATTCCTGTCGCGGGCTCTGCTCGCTCACCGCACTCCTTGCCGTCCAAGCGCCGTCCACATGCCGTCGGAGCCGTCGAACGCGCCGTCGAAAGCGCCCTCGGCCACGGGCTGTGCCTGCCTTGATGCTACGCGCCGCGCAGGGTGATCCAGGACGCGCGTGTCCCTTTTGTGCCGGGGCATTGTGTCGGAGGGGTGGCCTAGAGTGCGGGTCATGACGTTGACCGAGCCGGAGATCATCGGAGCCCTCTCCCCGTCCCGGGCGGGCGACTTCATGACCTGCCCGCTGCTCTATCGCTTCCGGGTGGTCGACCAGTTGCCGGAGAAGCCGTCGCAGGCGGCGGTGCGCGGCACGGTCGTGCACGCGGTGCTGGAGCGGCTCTACGACCTGCCGGCGCCGGAGCGGTCGGTACGCGCCGCCCTGGAGCTGCTGGAGCCGCAGTGGCTGCGGCTGCTGGAGGAGGACCCGCAGCTGGCGGAGATGTTCACCGGCGAAGGCGAGCAGGCGGCGTGGCTGGCCCAGGCGCGCGAGATGCTGGAGCGCTACTTCACGCTGGAGGATCCCACCCGGCTGGAGCCGGCCGAGCGCGAGCTCTACGTGGAGGCGGTGCTCGACGGCGGGCTGATGCTGCGGGGCTACGTCGACCGGCTGGACGTCGCGCCGACCGGCGAGGTCCGGGTGGTCGACTACAAGACGGGCAGCGCCCCGGGGCCGGAGTTCGAGGCCAAGGCGCTGTTCCAGATGAAGTTCTACGCGCTGGTGCTGTGGCGCCTGCGCCGCGAGGTGCCGCGGCTGCTGCAGCTGGTCTATCTGGGCGGCCGGGGCGAGGTGCTGCGGTACGCGCCCGACGAGGCCGATCTGCTGGCCACCGAGCGCAAGGTCAAGGCGCTGTGGAAGGCGATCGCGCGGGCGCTCGACACCGGCGAGTGGCGGGCGCGGCGCAGCCGGCTGTGCGACTGGTGCGATCACCAGGCGTTGTGCCCCGAGTTCGGCGGCACTCCCCCGCCGGTGCCCGACCGGCAGCCGGGCGACACGGTGCGCGGCAGCCGCCGCGCCGCCACCGACGAGCTGTAGTCGCCTTCTCCTCCTGCAGGAGGAGGAGCCCCGGCTCACCTGGGCTTACAGTGAAGCGGTGCGCGCAGACCGAACGACGTTCCATGACTCGGTCCTGGTGGTGCTGGCGGCCGTGGTGTCGCTGTCGCTGTTCCTGACCGAGAACGTCGGCCGGCTGGAGGCGCAGGGGCTGGTGGTCGACGGGCTGCGCGGCCCCGACTCCCTGGGCGCCTTCCTGGTGCTGTCGAGCTGCGCTCCGGTGGCGGCGCGCAGGCGCTGGCCGCTGGCGGGGCTGTGCGCGAGCCTGGTGCCCGAGACCCTGCTGGCGGCCTTCGGCTATGGCTACGGCCTCGCCGGGGTGGGGGCGCTGGTGATGCTCTATTCGGTGGCCGCCAACCGGGGGCTGGCCGCGGCGCTGGGCGGGCTGCTGGTGTCGCTGGCGGTCTACTCGGTGGGGGCGGCGGCCGGGCCGGTCCGCACGGCCCACTGGAGCGACCATCTGATGATGGCCGTGGTGCTGGTGGCGGTCTGGGGCACGGGCCGGAGCATGCGGCTGCGCAGGGCGTACCTGGAGGAGCTGAAGGACCGGGCGGCGCGGCTGGAGCGGGCGCACGCGGCCGACACGCGGGCGGCGCGGGCGGAGGAGCGCTCCAGGATCGCGAGGGAGCTGCACGACGTGGTGGCGCATCACGTGTCGGTGATGACGGTGCAGGCGGCCGCGGCGCGCAAGGTGCTGGCGTCGGATCCCGACGTGGCGCGGGAGGCGCTGACCGCGATCGAGCACACCGGCCGGCTGGCGATGTCCGAGATGCGCGACATCGTGGGCGTGCTGCGCACCGACGCGGGCGTGGAGCTCGGGCCGCAGCCGGGGGTGCGCGATCTGCCCGCGCTGGTGGAGCAGATGACGGAGGCGGGCCTGCCGGCGCGGCTGTCGGTCGAGGGCGAGGCGGTCCCGCTGCCGGCGGGCGTCGACCTGGCCGCCTACCGCACGGTCCAGGAGGCGCTGACCAACAGCCTGCGCCACGCGGGGCCGGGCGCGAAGGCGGTGGTGACCGTGCGTCACGGCCGGTGCGAGCTGGACGTGCGGGTGGTGGACGACGGGCGCGGCGAGGCGGCGCGGCCGGAGGAGGCGGGTCACGGTCTGGTCGGAATTCGCGAGCGGGTGGCCCTCTGTGGTGGAATTCTGAACATCGGCCCGAAATCGGGGGGCGGTTTCGAGGTGCGGGCGAGGTTCCCGTTGAAGGACGGATCATGACGATCAGGGTGCTGCTGGTGGACGACCAGCCGCTGCTGCGCACCGGTTTCCGCCTGATCCTCGAGGCAGAGCCCGACATCACGGTGGTCGGTCAGGCGGGCGACGGCAAGGCCGCGCAGGAGCAGACGAGGGCGCTGCTGCCGGACGTGGTGCTGATGGACATCCGCATGCCGGGGGTCGACGGGATCGAGGCGACCCGCCGGATCGTCCGCGACGCGCCCCGGGCGGTGCCGTCGGCGCACGTGCCGAAGGTGCTGGTGCTGACGACCTTCGACCTGGACGAGTACATCGTGGAGGCGCTGCGGTCGGGGGCGTCGGGGTTCCTGCTGAAGGACGTGCCGCCGGACGAGCTGGTGCAGGCGATCCGGGTGGTGGCGGCGGGCGACGCGATCGTGGCGCCGAGCGTCACGCGCAGGCTGCTCGACCGGTTCGCGGCCCGGCTGCCGGCGGCTCACGAGCAGCCCGCGCCCGCGCGGCTCGACCGGCTGACCGAGCGGGAGCTGGAGGTGCTGCGGCTGATCGCCAAAGGCATGTCCAACGCGGAGATCGCGGCCAAGCTGGTGGTCAGCGAGACGACGGTCAAGACCCACGTCGGCAACGTGCTGACGAAGCTGGGGCTGCGCGACCGCGTCCAGGCGGTGGTGCTGGCCTACGAGACGGGGCTGATCACCCCGGGCGCCCTGTCGTAGCGGACGCCCGGGGCGGCGATCAGGCGATCAGGCCTGGGCGGTGTCGTCCGCGGCGGCTCCCGCGGTGGCGACCGGGGCGTTCTCCGGGAAGTGGCAGGCCACCTGGTGGCCGTCGGCCAGCTTCTCCAGCGGCGGCTCGACCTTCTTGCAGATCTCCTGCGCCTTCCAGCAGCGGGTGTGGAAGCGGCAGGCGGGCGGCGGGTTGAGCGGGCTGGGCACGTCGCCGGTGAGGCGGATGCGCTCGCGGTCCCTGCGCGCCTTCGGGTCGGGCACCGGCACCGCCGACAGCAGCGCGTTGGTGTAGGGGTGCATGGGCGTCGCGTACAGGCTCTTGCGGTCGGCGATCTCGACGATCTTGCCGAGGTACATGACCGCGACCCGGTCGCTGATGTGCCGCACCACCGACAGGTCGTGGGCGATGACCACGTAGGTGAGGTCGAGCTCGCTCTGCAGGTCCTCCAGCAGGTTGACCACCTGGGCCTGGATGGACACGTCGAGGGCGGAGACGGGCTCGTCGGCGATGATCAGCTTGGGCTTGAGCGCGAGCGTGCGGGCGATGCCGATGCGCTGGCGCTGGCCGCCGGAGAACTCGTGCGGGTAGCGGTTGTAGTGCTCGGGGTTGAGCCCGACCAGCTCCAGGATGTCCTGGACGGCCTTCTTGGTGCCCTGCTCGGTCTTGATGCCCTGGATGCGGAAGGGCGCGCCGACGATGGCGCCGACCGTGTGCCGGGGGTTGAGCGACGAGTACGGATCCTGGAAGATCATCTGCATGTCGCGGCGGAGCGGCCGGAGCTTGCCCTGGCTCAGGTGGGTGATGTCCTGGCCCTCGAAGACCACCTTGCCGCCGGTGGGCTCCAGGAGGCGGGTGACCAGCCGCCCGGTGGTGGACTTGCCGCAGCCGGACTCGCCCACCAGGCCGAGGGTCTCGCCCTTGAACACCTCGAAACTGATCCCGTCGACCGCCTTGACGGCGCCGACCTGCCTTCTGAACAGGCCCGCGGTCACAGGGAAGTGCTTCTCCATGTTGTGCACGGAAAGAAGCGGCTCGTTCTCGCTCACTGGGTCTCCAGGACTGGCTTGATCTCGTTCTCCCACAGCGCCCGCCGTTCCGTCCTGGGCATGTGACAGCGCACCAGGTGGCCGCGCTCGGTCGGGGCCAGGTCGGGGACCTCGGTGGACGCGCGCCCCTCGGTGCGCTCGGCGTACGGGCAGCGGGGGTGGAAGGCGCAGCCCGGCGGCACGTTGATGAGGGACGGCGGGGAGCCCTTGATCGGCAGCAGCCGTTCGGTCGGCTCGCGGTCGAGCCGGGGCATCGAGCCGAGCAGCCCCCAGGTGTAGGGGTGCTCGGGCTGGTAGAAGATGTCGTCGGCCTTGCCGTACTCGACGCATTTGCCCGCGTACATGACGAGGATGTCGTCGGACAGCTCGGCCACCACGCCGAGGTCGTGCGTGATGATGATGAGCGCGGAGTTGAACTCGCGCTGCAGGTCGCGCATCAGGTCGAGGATCTGCGCCTGCACGGTCACGTCGAGCGCGGTGGTCGGCTCGTCGGCGATGAGCAGCTCGGGGTCGCAGGAGAGCGCCATGGCGATCATCGCGCGCTGGCGCATGCCGCCGGAGAACTCGTGCGGGTAGCTGTCGACGCGCCTGGCCGGCTCCGGGATGCCGACGCGGCCGAGCAGGTCGATGGCGTGCTTGCGGGCGACCTGCTTGCTGACGTCGTGGTGGATCCGGTAGGCCTCGATGATCTGGTGGCCGACGCTGTAGTACGGGTGCATCGACGAGAGCGGGTCCTGGAAGATCATCGCCATCTTCTTGCCCCGCAGGCGGCGTACCTGCTCGGCGGACATGGCGACGAGCTCCTCGTCGTCGAGCCAGATCTCGCCGGAGATCTGGGCCCGGCCGCCCTTGTGCAGGCCGAGGATGCCGAGGCTGGTCACGCTCTTGCCGGAGCCGGACTCGCCCACGATGCCGAGGGTACGGCCGCGTTCGAGGGAGAAGGTGAGACCGTCGACCGACCTGACGAGGCCGTCGTCGGTGGGGAAATGGATCTTCAGGTCCTTGACGTCAAGAAAGCTCACGACAACCTCACCCTCGGGTCGACCCAGGCGTAGAGCAGGTCGACGATCAGGCTCGCGACGACCACGAAGCTCGCGGCGAACAGGACCACTCCCATGACCTGCGGCAGATCCTGGTTTCTGATGGCCAGGATGGCGAACTGACCGAGGCCGGGCAGAGTATAGGTGGTCTCGGTGAGGATGGCGCCACCGATCAGCAGGCCGAAGTCGATGCCGAAGAGGGTCAGGATGGGGGTGAGCGCGGCCCGCAGGCCGTGTTTGACCACCACATCCCGTTCTCGCAGGCCCTTGGCTCTGGCGGTGCGGATGTAGTCCTCCCCCATGGTGTCCAGCATGCCCGCGCGGGTGAGCCGCGCATAGGTGGCGGCGAACAGGAACGCGAGCGTGATCCATGGCAGCAGCAGGTTGTAGGCCCACTGCGCCGGATTCTCTGTGAAGTCCGTCCACGAGCCGCCCGGCGGTGTCCAGCCGAGTCCGTAGGAGAAGACGACGAGCGAGACCATGCCGGTGAAGAAGATGGGCAGCGACACGCCGGCCAGGGCGGTGCCCATCGACAGGCGGTCGAAGAAGCTGCCGCGCCGCAGCGCGGAGATGACTCCTACGGAGACGCCGGCGACCACCCAGAGGATCGCGGCGCCGATGGCGAGGGAGAACGTCACCGGCATGCGGTCGATCAGGTCAGGCCAGACGGGCTGGCCGCTGATGAAGGAGTAGCCGAGGCAGGGCGCCGGGCAGTGCTCCACACCCGCGCCGTAGTCGTACTCGGCACCGAGGAAGATGCCTTTGAGGAACCGGCCGTACTGCACGATCACGGGATCGTTGAATCCCAGCCGCTCGGCGACCAGGGCCACCGTCTCCTCCGTGGCCGCGCGGCCGACGTACCGCGAGGCGAGGGACTCGGGGGTGGACCCGGCCCACTGCGGCACGACGAAGAAGATGCCGAAGGTGACCATGCTGATCACGATCAACATGGCGATCGCGCCGATGAATCGTCTGATGATGTATGTGAGCACCGCTACCGGCCGGATGGCCTGCCCGTCGCCGGGCAGGCCATCCCTGCCTTCACCTGCCTTCGCTAGATCCCCGTACCTCGCCTGCTATTCGACGCCGAGCAAGATGTAGTCGTACATGCTCTGGCCTTCGTTGTAGGCGATGTTGGTGACGCCCTGGCCGCGCATGAGCAGGGCCTTGGCCCAGACCACGGGCAGCAGGGAGGCGTCCTCCATGACCGCCTTGTCGACTTCCACCCACAGCTTGGCGCGGGCCGTCGCGTCGAGCTCGGCCGAAGCCTGGTCGATCAGACCGTCGACCTTGTCGCTCTTGACGCTCAGGTTGTAGTTGCCGGCGTCGCGGATGGTGCGGCTGTCGACGATGGCCTGCATGAAGCCGTAGCCGTCGGGCCAGTCGGAGCCCCAGCCGTGACCGGCCAGGCCGATGTTGTTCTTCTTGACGTACTCGACGTTGCCGGCGTAGTCGGAGAAGTAGCTGGAGGCCGGGAAGCCCTTGAGGTTGAGCTTGATGTTGGCCTTGGCCAGCGCCTGCTGCATGGCCTCGGCCAGCGCCTTCTCGCGCGGGCGGTCGGCCCGGTAGACCATCGTGGTCTCGAAGCCGTCAGCCTGGCCGCAGGCGGTGAGGGCCTGCTTGGCCTTCTCGACGTCGCCCTTGTTCTCCGGCGTCTGGTAGAGGTCGAACTTCTCCTGGCCGACGATGGGCGGCGGCATGACGTTGGTCGCGATGTCGCCACCGGCGACCGGGCCTCCGTAGGCGGTCTGGTTGGCCACGCGGTCGGCGGCGAACATGACGGCCTTGCGGCACTCGACGTTGTCCAGCGGCGGGTTGTCCGGGATCACCGAGATGTACCAGAGCCTCGGGATCACCGGGTTGTCCGTGCGGGCCTTCATCGCCGGGTCAGGGAGCACCTTGCCGAGCGCGGCCGGCTGGAGACCGGTGCCGGGGATGTCCAGGTGGATGTCACCGGCGATGAGCTGGTTGTCGAGGTCGTCGGCGTTGACGTTGAGCTGGACCTCGATGCGGTCGGGCAGCGCGGGACGGTTCGGGTCCGTCGCCGGGTCCCACTGGTCGTTGCGGACCAGGGTGAAGCGCTTGCCGATCTCGTTGGTCTCGAACTTGTACGGACCGGACGAGACGACCTTCTCCCGGTACTTCGCACCGGTGTCCTTGTCCTTCGGCACCGGAGCCGTCATCGGCATCTGGACCACGTAGTCCATCGACGCGAACGGGTTCTTCAGGTGGAAGACGATGGTCTGGTCGTCAGGGGTCTCGATGGCGGAGCTGTAGTCGGCGTCCGGGGTCTTGTAGACGCCCTTGAAGTCCTTCGGCCAGTCGAGCAGCTCGTTGAGGTACGACGGGCCGTGCGGGAAGGTCTCCTTGTCGAAGGAGCGGGCCACCGCGTAGGCGACGTCCTTCGAGGTGATCGGGGTGCCGTCCTCGAACTTGAGACCCGACTTGATCTTGTACGTCCAGGTCTTGCCGTCGGCGCTCGGCTCACCGAGGGACTCGGCGAGGTCCGGGATGACGGTGTTGCCCTCGGCGCCCGGTCCGGGCTTGTACATCGTCAGCGTCCGCCAGTAGAACCGGCCGAAGTTGAACGAGTAGCCGTAGTAGGTGTCGCCGGGGTCGAGGCTGTCCCAGTCGGAGGAGTGCGCGGCCTTGAGGGTCCCGCCCTTCTTGGTGGAAGGGTTGTAGACCTGGGTGAGGGCGGCATCGGCCGCGGGTTGCGCGGCCGCGCCCGAAGCCGACTGCGCCGGCTGCTGCGTACCGCCCCCTCCGCCGCCGCAGGCGGAGAGCACCAGGGCGAGCGCCGCTGTCGCGGCCCCTGCCAGTGCGGATTTCCTTCTCATTGATACCCCTTGTTAGTGGAGATGGGGATGGAGCGTTGGCGAATGTCAGTGAGCCCGGGGGTCGAAGGCGTCCCTCAACCCGTCGCCGAACAGGTTGAAGGCCAGCACGGTGATGAAGATCGCCAGACCGGGGAAGATCACGAAGTGCGGCAGCGTGTAGAACCGCACCGCTTCCGAGAGCATGCCGCCCCACGTGGGGGTGGGCGGGTTGATGCCGACGCCGAGGAAGGACAGCGCGGCCTCGAACAGGATGTTGGCCGGGATGAGCAGGGTCGCGTAGACCAGGATCGGCGCCATCAGGTTGGGCAGGATCTCCCGGAACAGGATGTAGCCGTTGCGTGCGCCCAGGCTCCTGGCGGCGTCGACGAACTCGCGCTCACGCAGCGACAGCGTCTGGCCGCGGACGATGCGCCCGATGCTGGGCCAGCTGAAGAAGCCGATGATGAAGATCAGCATGGCGATCCGCAGCCCGTTGCCCTCCAGCCCGAACCCCTCGTTCGGCATCACGCCGACCAGCGCGATCGCGAAGACGAGCAGCGGGAAGGCCAGGAACACGTCCATGATGCGGCCGATGATCTGGTCGACCCAGCCGCCGAAGTAGCCGGCGACGACGCCCATGACGGTGCCGATCAGCACCGACACGATCGTGGCCAGGAAGCCGATCAGCAGCGAGATGCCGGCCCCGGCGACGATCCGGCTGAAGATGTCGCGGCCGTTGACCGGCTCGACGCCGAGCAGGTGCTCGGCGCCCATGCCGCCGTAGGCGCCCAGGGGCAGCAGGGTGTTCGGGTCGATCGCGTCCTGGTTGAACTCCAGGGGGTCCTGACCGAACAGGTTGATGATGGGCGTGGCGAAGATCGCCATGAGGATCAGCAGGAGCACGGTGATGCCGCCGGCGAGCGCGATCTTGTCGCGCCGCAGCCGCATCCAGGCGATCCGGGTGAGGGACCGGCCCTGGACGGCTCTGTCCGCTCCGGAAAGCGTGGGCTCCGGCGGCACCTGCGCCGAAGCACCGGAAACGTCGAGCGGTGCGGTCATGCCGGATAGCCCCCTGAATTCTCAGACGACGTTGTCTGGAGTTTCGTCTTTCAGACCGCTTCGTCGCGACCTTCAGGAGGCAGAATGTATGGCCTGAGCTGCGCTGACTAGCCCCTCAGACCGCTATGTGGCTCAACTGTGATTGACGCGAAACGCATTCGTATCGATCTTGGTGGGATTGTCCACGGCCAGTCCTGGTTGCGTCTCAGATCCGTGACATACGCGGATCTAGCTGATGCCACGTCGCCGGAGAAGATCCTCGATGTCCGAGAAATCGTCATCGCCCTTCGAGGCCTTCTTGTTCTCGACGGCGGGCTTGGCGGCCGCCTGCGGCCGGCCTGCGGCGGGCGCCTGAGCGGAGGGCTTCGCGGAGGGCTTCGCCGGGGCCTCGGCGGCGGGCGCCCCGGACTCGGCCTTGCGGAGCTTACGGCCGCGCAGCACGCCGGAGACGACGAACAGCACCACCGAGAGCCCGGCCACGGCCACGCCCGACCACACCACCGGGTTGAACACCAGGTTGGCCACGAACCCCACGGCGGTGGAGCCGATGGTCCAGATCGCGCGCAGGGCGTCGGTCAGGTAGGCGGCCAGCGGCAGCAGCGCCCAGGCGAGCATCCGCAGCCCCGAGGCCGCTCCCCTGCGCCGGAACGCCAGGAAGCTCAGCACCAGCCCCGCGGCGGTCAGGCCGATGCAGAGCGGGAACCATGCGATCTGTTCGAAACCCATTCGGGACACCCCTCGGTATGCGCGTTTCTCTCCATCCTGGCACGCGATCCGGCGTCTGCCCCTCCTCCGGGAGAACCACCGATCCCTTAGGGGGACCCGGCTCCCGACCTACAGGATCTCCGGGTTCGCCCCCGAGGGCTCACCCGTGCGCCTTCTCGCGCCCGTACGGGAGCGTGAGGGCGTCAGGCGGCCAGGAGGGCGCGCAGGTCGGAGGGGCCGACCTCCGCGAGAGACGAGACCACCAAGCGGCCCGGCGCCGGCTCCACCGGCAGCAGGCTGGGCACCGCGACCACCGCGCAGCCCGCGGCAGTCGCCGCGGCCACCCCGTTGGGCGAGTCCTCCAGCACCACGCAGCGCACCGGCTCGACGCCCAGCAGCTGGGCCGCCGTCAGATAGGGCTCCGGGTCGGGTTTGGTGCGGAGGACGTCGTCGGCGGTGACGACGGCGTCGAACCGGTCGCGCCCCACTTCCTTCAGCACCGCGTCCGCGATCTCCTTGAGCGAGGCGGTCACCAGCGCCACCGGCACCCCTTCGTCACGCAGCGCGTCGAGCAGCTCGGAGGCGCCCGGCATGACCCGCACGCCGCCCGCCAGGCGGGCCACCATGCCGGTCGCCATCCACTCCCGGACCGTCCACGCGGGCACCGTCGACTCCGACACGGCCAGCATGTAGTCGACGGTGCGCTCCATGGAGCCGCCGACGAGGTGGGCCTGGTGCCCGGGGGTCCACTGGGCGCCGAGCTGCTCCATCACCTCGGTCTCGACCTCCAGCCACACCGTCTCCGTGTCGACCAGGAGGCCGTCCATGTCGAAGAAAACCGCTTCCACCCGTGCTCCCTGGGACCGACGGACCGTCAGACGTTGAAGTATTTGGCCTCGGGATGGTGCGCGACGAGGGCGGAGGTGGCCTGCTCCGGGTGGAGCTGGAACTCCTCCGACAGCGTGACCCCGATGCGCTCCGGGTCGAGCAGCTGGAACAGCTGCACCTGGTCCTCGAGGTTGGGGCAGGCGGGGTAGCCGAACGAGTAGCGGCAGCCCTGGATGTTGACCTTGAGCATGTCGTCGAGCGACTCGTCGCCGCCGATGCCCCACTCCGACCGGGTGCGGGCGTGCCAGTATTCGGCCAGCGCCTCGGTGAGCTGCACCGACAGGCCGTGGAGCTCCAGGTAGTCGCGGTAGGCGTCCTTGGCGAACAGCTCGGCCGTGGCCTGGGAGATCTTGCTGCCCATGGTGACGACCTGCAGGCCGACCACGTCGGTCTCCCCCGAGTCCTTGCCCCGGAAGAAGTCGGACAGGCACAGGTGGCGGTCGCGGCGCTGGCGCGGGAACGTGAAGCGGGTGCGCTCGCCGCCCGACTCGTCGAGGATGATCAGCGAGTCGCCGTCGCTGACGCACGGGAAGTAGCCGTAGACGACGGCCGCCTCCAGCAGGCCCTCGGTCTGCAGCCGCTCCAGCCACATGCGCAGCCTCGGCCGGCCCTCGGCCTCGACCAGCTCTTCGTAGCCGGGGCCGTCGCCGCCCCTGGTCGGCTTGAGCCCCCACTGGCCGAGGAACAGCGCCCGCTCGTCGAGGAAGGCCGCGTAGTCGGCCAGCGGGATGCCCTTGACGATGCGGTCGCCGTGGAACGGCGGCTTCGGCACCGGGTTGTCGGCGGCCACGTCGGAGCGGGACGGCAGCTCCTCGACGGGGGTGCGGTCGAGCTTGGCGCCGGTCTTGACCCGCCGCTGGCGCAGCGGCGGCAGCTGGGCGCCGGCCACGCCGCGCTTGACCGCCATGATGGCGTCCATCAGGCGCAGGCCCTCGAAGGCGTCGCGGGCGTAGCGGACCTCGCCCGCGAACAGCTCGGCGAGGTCCTGCTCGACGTAGGCGCGGGTGAGCGCGGCGCCGCCGAGCAGCACGGGGTACTTCTCGGCCAGGCCCCTGGAGTTGAGCTCCTCGAGGTTCTCCTTCATGACCACGGTCGACTTGACCAGCAGGCCGGACATGCCGATGACGTCGGCCTTCTGCTCGTCGGCGGCCTCCAGGATGGCCGAGACGGGCTGCTTGATGCCGAGGTTGACGACCTCGTAGCCGTTGTTGGACAGGATGATGTCGACGAGGTTCTTGCCGATGTCGTGCACGTCGCCCTTGACGGTGGCCAGCACGATGCGGCCCTTCGTCTCGCCCTCGACCCGCTCCATGTGCGGCTCCAGCTGGGCGACGGCGGCCTTCATCACCTCGGCCGACTGCAGCACGAACGGCAGCTGCATCTGGCCGGAGCCGAACAGCTCGCCGACCGTCTTCATGCCGTCGAGCAGCACGTCGTTGATGATCTCCAGGGCGGGCCGCTGGGTCAGCGCGTCGTCGAGGTCGGTCTCCAGGCCCTTGCGCTCGCCGTCGATGATGCGCCGCTTGAGCCGCTCCCACAGCGGCAGCGCGGCCAGTTCCTCGGCCTTGCCTGCGCGCAGGGCCGCCGCGTCGACGCCCTCGAACAGGTCCATGAACCGCTGCAGCGGGTCGTAGCCCTCGCGCCGCCGGTCGTAGACCATGTCGAGGGCGACCTGGCGCTGCTCGTCGGGGATGCGCGCCATCGGCACGATCTTGGACGCGTGGACGATGGCGGAGTCGAGGCCGGCGTTGACGCACTCGTTGAGGAAGACCGAGTTGAGCACCATGCGGGCGGCCGGGTTGAGGCCGAAGCTGATGTTGGAGACGCCGAGCGTGGTCTGCACGCCGGGGTAGCGGCGCTTGAGCTCGCGGATGGCCTCGATGGTCTCCAGGCCGTCGCGCCTGGTCTCCTCCTGGCCGGTGGCGATGGGGAAGGTGAGGCAGTCGACGATGATGTCGTCGACCCGCATGCCCCAGTTGCCCGTCAGGTCGTCGACGAGGCGGCTGGCCACGCGCACCTTGTGGTCGGCGGTGCGGGCCTGGCCCTCCTCGTCGATGGTGAGCGCCACCACGGCGGCGCCGTGCTCGCGCACCAGCCGCATGATCCGCTGGAAGCGGGAGTCGGGGCCGGTGCCGTCCTCGTAGTTGACGGAGTTGACCGCGGCGCGTCCGCCGAGCATCTCCAGCCCGGCGCGCAGCACCTCCGGCTCGGTGGAGTCGAGCATGATCGGCAGGGTGGAGGCGGTGGCCAGCCGGAACGCCAGCTCCTTCATGTCGGCCACGCCGTCGCGGCCCACGTAGTCGACGCACAGGTCGAGCATGTGGGCGCCGCCGCGCGCCTGGTCGCGGGCCGTCTCCACGCAGTCGTCCCAGCGGCCTTCCAGCATGGCCTCGCGGAAGGCCCTGGAGCCGTTGGTGTTGCACCGCTCGCCGATGGCCAGGAAGGAGGTGTCCTGGCGGAACGGGATCGTCTGGTAGAGGGAGGAGACGCCGGGCTCGGGGTGCGGGCGGCGGCGGACGACCTCCCGGCCGTGCACCCGCTCGACCACCTGGCGCAGGTGCTCCGGGGTGGTGCCGCAGCAGCCGCCGACGATGGACAGGCCGTAGTCGCGGACGAAGGTCTCGTGGGCGGTCGTCAGCTCCTCGGCGCTCAGCGGGTAGTAGGCGCCGTCGGAGGTGAGCACGGGCAGGCCGGCGTTGGGCATGCACGACAGCCGCAGCCGCGAGTGGCGGGCGAGGTAGCGCAGGTGCTCGCTCATCTCGGCGGGGCCGGTGGCGCAGTTGAGGCCGATCACGTCGACGCCGAGCGGCTCGATCGCGGTGAGGGCGGCGCCGATCTCGGAGCCGAGCAGCATGGCGCCGTTGGTCTCGATCGTCACCTGGGCGATGATCGGCACGTCGCGCCCGGCCGCGTCGATCGCCCGCTTCGCGCCGAGCACGGCGGCCTTGACCTGCAGCAGGTCCTGGGAGGTCTCGACGATGAGCGCGTCGGCGCCGCCGGCGATCAGGCCGGCCGCGTTGTCGCGGTAGGCGTCGCGCAGGACGGCGAACGGCAGGTGGCCGAGCGTGGGCAGCTTCGTGCCGGGACCCATCGAGCCGAGCACGAAACGCGGCCGGTCGGGCGTGGACCAGTGGTCGGCGCGCTCCCTGGCGATCCTGGCGCCGGCCTCGGAGTATTCGTAGACGCGGTCGCCGATGTCGTACTCGCCGAGCGCGGCGAGGTTGGCGCCGAAGGTGTTGGTCTCCACGCAGTCGACGCCGACGGCGAAGTAGGCGTCGTGGACGCCCGCGACGATGTCGGGGCGGGTGACGTTGAGCACCTCGTTGCAGCCCTCGTGGCCCTGGAAGTCGTCGAGGGTCGGGTCGTGGGCCTGGAGCATCGTTCCCATGGCGCCGTCGGCGACGACGACTCGCTGGGACAGCACTTCTCGAAATGACCGGGCGATGCTCATGCGCTCCAGCTTATCGGCTGCGCCACACCGGGATCCCCCGCCCGCCGGGCCCCGCCTCGCACGTCCAGCGCCTGGTGCGACGCCCTCCCCTCCGGAAGGGGACACACCAGGACAAGGCGGCGAAGAACCGTCCTCCGGCAGGGCCCGCGGGCTCAGCTCGCAGCGTACGCCGCTCCGCCCCGTCCCTCGCCTGACCTGGCGTTCCATCACAGGCTGTACGGCGGGAGCCACTGATCGCGCTTACCACGTGACAGGAGTACCTCCTCACCGCATAGGCTTAGCGCGATGGTGCAGACAGGAGGCGACACGTGATCGAGCTCGAAGGGCTCCCCGAGCTCGTCGACCCGGTGCTCATTGCCGCGTTCGAAGGGTGGAACGACGCGGGCGAGGCCTCGAGCGGTGTGATCGCCCATCTCGAGTCCGCCTGGAAGGCCGAGCCGCTGGCCGAGCTGGACCCTGACGACTACTACGACTTCCAGGTCACCCGCCCCGTCGTGGAGATGGGCGACGGGCTGACCCGGTCGATCATCTGGCCGACGACGAGGCTGCTGCGGGCCCGGCCGCCGGGCAGCGAGCGCGACGTGGTGCTGCTGCGCGGCATCGAGCCCAACATGCGCTGGCGGTCGTTCTGCGCCGACATCATCGACGTCTGCCGGGAGCTGGGCGTCGACATGGCTGTCATGCTGGGCGCGCTGCTCAACGACTCGCCGCACACCCGTCCGGTGCCGGTCCTCGGCTCGGCCACCGACGACGGCCTGGCGCGCTCGATCAACCTGGAGCTGAGCCGCTACGAGGGCCCGACGGGCATCGTCGGCGTCCTGCAGCACGCGTTCGGCCGCGCCGGCCTGAGCGCCGTCACGCTGTGGGCGTCGGTGCCTCACTACGTGGCCCAGCCGCCCAACCCGAAGGCCACGCTGGCGCTGCTGCGCCGGTTGGAGGACGTGCTGGAGATCCCGATGCCGCTGGGCGACCTCGACGAGGAGGCCCGGGCGTGGGAGCACGGCGTCGACGAGCTGGCCTCGCAGGACAGCGAGGTGGCCGAATACGTCAAGGAGCTGGAGGAGCGCAAGGACGCGGCGGAGCTGCCCGAGGCGAGCGGCGACGCGATCGCGGCCGAGTTCGAGCGCTACCTGAGGCGCCGCGACCGCGACACCGACGGCTGACGTCCGGCGTTCACTCTCCCGCCGAGCGGCCGCGGCCATGGGCGCCTTGGACGCCGGCGGACATTTGCGACTAAAAACCTAAACGCCGGACTTTTTCCGTACGCCGGTTCATAATCGGGTTTCCGCTGACCGTCCACGTGAGGCCGATCATGGCGATTCCGTCCGGAAGCCCGCACCTGACCAGCCAGGACACCAGGCGTCTGGTCCTGCAGATGGCCGCGCCCCTGCGTGAGGACGGTCCCGGCGGTCAGGTGACCCACTTCCTGGCCCTGCTCCAGGACCGTCTCCCCCTCTGGCTGGGCGTCCTGCGCGACCTGGAGCACCGCGCGGGCCGGGGTCAGGTGCGCGACAACCTCGTCGTGGTGGCGCGGGCCGGCATCGGCTACTACGCGGACGTGCAGTCGGCCGCGCTGCCGGTGTTCTCCTCCCCCGCGGTCACCGTGCGCTTCCGGCACGCGCTCAAGGCGAACGGGCTGGGACCGCCCGCCGAGGTGACCCCGCTCGCCTCGTACCTGCGGGAGGAACGACTGCTCGGCCGGGTGGCCGGGGAGGTCGACCCGGAGGCCAGCGCCCGGCTCCTGCTCGCCGGCTGCCTCCGCCACGCCTTCGTCGAGCTCTTCGTCGGCGCCGACGCCGGACCGTCACGCGAAACCGCCGCCGAGGAGATCGTCCGCGAACTACGGCTGGAACCCCGGTGAGACTGGAAAACGGGCTGAGCGGACCCCCGGGGCCGTCCTCCGGACGCGGCCAGAGCCACAGGCTGACGCGCGGAGGCCGCCCGGCGGTGCGGGGAGACCGCCCGGCGGTGCACGAAGGCCGCACGGGGATGCACGAAGGCCGCACGGGGATGCACGAAGGCCGCACGGGGATGCGGGGAGGCCGCACGGCGGTGGGGTGTCAGCCGGCTGCCGAGGTGGCCGTGTGGTGGCGCAGGGCCTGGTCGTGGCGGTGCCAGACCAGGGCGGCCAGGTCGGGGTCGGCGCCCAGCGGCGGGGTGACGAGGTCGGCGCCGGCGGCCGCCAGGCGGGCGTGGAAGAAGCCGGGCGCCAGCAGGTAGGAGGCGAGCGCCACCCGGGCCGCCGGGCCGGAGCGGAGCCGTTCCATCGTCTCCGCCAGCCCCGGCGAGCCGGAGGAGACGAAGGCGGCGGTGACCGGGCGGGACAGGCGGACGGCGAGCTGGTGGGCGGCGGCGCGCACGCCGGCCAGCGCGGACGGGTCGGAGGACCCGGCCGCGCCCAGCACGACCGCGTCCGTGGCGCGCAGCCCGGCCCTGTTGAGGCGACGGGCGAGCGTGGCTGTCAGCAGCCGGTGCGGGCCGAGCGGCGGGGCGACGAGAGCGCCTGGCCGGTGCTCGGCGAGCACCGCAGGCAGGTCGACGTGCACGTGGTAACCGCCGGCGAGCAGCAGCGGGACCACGACCACCGGCCCGGGGACGGCCGGCAGCACGTCACGCAGCAGCGGCGCGCTGATCTCCAGGTAGGCGAGCTCGACGCGGCGGCGGGGCCGGGCCGCGCGGACGGCTCCGGCCAGCGCGGACAGGGTGCGCTCCCCCTCCTCGCTGCGGGTGCCGTGAGCGGCCAGGACGAGCGTCGGGGTCACCGCGCGCCCTCGTACCGGCAGGCGAGCCGGTAGCCGCGCTTGACCACGGTCTCGACGATCCCGGCCGGCCCGAGCGCGCGGCGCAGGCGGGTGACGGCCATCTCGACCGCGTGCTCGGCCGAGTCCCTGACGGCGCTGCCGGGCAGGACGGTGCGCAGGTCGGCGCGGGAGACGACGTGGCCGGGCTTGTCGGCCAGGCGCTTGAGCACGGCCATCGGGGCGGGCGGCAGCGGCCGCAGTTCGCCGTCGACGACCACGGCGTGGCCGCGGATCTCCAGGCGGTGCCCGCCCGCTTCGAGCCGGGTGACGGACTGGGCGGGCAGGTGGCGGGCCAGGACGCGGGCGAGCGCGCCGAGCCGGGCCCGGTCGGGCTGCAGGGTGGGCACGCCGCGGTCGGCGAGCGGGCCCGCGGTGACCGGGCCGACGCAGGCGGCCACGACGGGGCCGGCGAACGCGGCCAGCAGGGCGTCCTCGGCCCCCTCCGCGCGGGCGGCGTTGAGCATGGCGTGCACGGCGGGCGCGCTGGTGAAGGCGACGGCGTCGACGGAGCCCGAGACCGTCTGGGTGATCAGGCGCCGCAGCGGCGACGGGTCGCGGTACGGCAGCCACCGGTAGACGGGGATCACGATCACCTCGGCGCCGGCCCCGCGCAGGTCGGCGACGAAGTCGGTCAGCGGCTCGCCGTGCTGCTGGACGGCGATGCGGCGGCCGCGCAGGTCCTGGGCGAGCAGGTAGTCCTTGACCTCGGCGCAGGATTCGGTGGCGGGGGTCCAGTGGTCGTTGAGCCCGGCGGCGCGGACCGCGCCTCTGGCCTTGGGCCCGCGGGTGAGCAGGCGTGCCCCGGCGAGGTGGTCGCCCAGGTCGGAGGAGAGGCCCCAGCCCTCCGCCGCGGCCATCCAGCCGCGGAAGCCGACGCCGGTGGTGACGACCACGTCGTCGACGGGCCTCTCCAGGCTCCGCCGGGTGGCGGCGAGCAGGTCGGCGTCCTCGGCGAGCGGGACGAGCCTGATGGCGGGGGCGCTCAGCACCCGGGCGCCGCGCCGTTCGAGCAGCGCCCCGAACTCCTCGCGCCGGCGGGTGGCCGTGACGCCGACGGTGAAGCCCGCCAGCGCGTCGGGCGCCGTCTCGGGCGAAAGGACGGCGTCCCCGATGGATGACCCGCTCATGCGAGAACCTCGTCGTGGATCGGGACACCCGGCCGGGCCCCGAGCACCCGGCCGGGCATCACACGTACGTGAACCGGAAGTGAGATCACGCCTTCATCGTGGATTCGGAGGGTTTCCGCGCTGGGTCTCTTCTGTTACCGCTGTGCTACAAGCGACAGCCCGCGCGGTTGGCGGCGGACCGGGGAGGGAAACCCGTCGGTGTGCGACGCGGCTATTCGGGGAGGCGCGGGTGACGGTGCGGCCGATCCTGGCTTTCGACGATCCGGCGCTCCGCTCGGTCGCGGAGCCGGTCAAGGACTACGACAAGGAGCTGCGCGGGCTGGTCAAGTCCATGACGGCGACGTTGCGGGCGGGCGCCGGCCGGGCCGGGCTGGCCGCTCCTCAGGTGGGGGTGCCGCTGCGGGTGCTCGTCTACGCCTACGAGGGCGCGTCAGGCCATCTCGTCAATCCGCGGCTGGAGCTGTCGGAGCGGCGGATCACGGCGGACGAGGCGTGTCTGTCGGCCCCGGGCGTGTGGTGGCCGCTGCGGCGCGCTTTCATGGTCGTCGCGCGTGGCCGCGACATGTTCGGCAAGCCCGTCACGGTGCGGGCGCTGGGCGTGCTGGCGAGGGTGCTGCAGCACGAGTCCGATCATCTGGACGGGGTGCTGTTCAGCGACCACCTGTCAGCGGACGAGCGCGAACGCTTTCTGGCCGCGGCGCTGCCCTCGGGATGAGCGCGCGGCGCTGTTCCGGATCCAGGCCGCCCCAGACGCCGTGCGTCTGGCCGCTGCTGATCGCGTAGTCGAGGCACGGCTCCCGTACGGGGCACGTGTGGCAGATCGTCTTGGCGCGTTCCACCTGCGACTGGCCCGGACCCTGGAGCGAGATCGGGAAGAACAGCTCAGGGTCCAGGTCAGAGCAGGCGGCCCTGCGTGACCAGTCGAGCATCATCATGCTCATCGCGCCTACCCAGCGCCTTAGGGGTCATACCTCTTCGAGCAGGCGGTCCCAGTCGAGCAGGAACCTGTCGAGCCCGTAGCGCGCCAGCGCGGCCGTCCGCGCGGCCTTGCCTGCCTGGGCGGCCCGCTCCGGGTCCGCGGCGAACTCCCTGAGCGCCTGGGCCAGCACGTCCACCCGGGTGGAGACGACGCCCGCCTCGGGCGGCACCGCCTCGACGGCCTCGGTGGCGGCCAGCGCGACCACGGGCATGCCCAGGGTCATCGCCTCGATGAGGGCGAGCCCGAGCGAGGTCCACCGGTAGGGGTGCAGGTAGACCCGCCGTCTGGCGAGCTCGGCGTGCATGCGGGCCTGCGGCAGGTCCTCGTACGTCCCGTACGGGAGACCTTCCACCTTCATGCCGAACAGGTCGAGCGGCACCTCGGCGGCGAAGCGCGGCAGCAGGTCGGTGCCGGCCACCCGGGTGCGCCGGACGGGCTCGTTGACCACGACGCCCGCCCTGGGCAGCTCGCCGGTGTAGAGGTGGCCGGGGTCCACGACGCCGTGCTCGACGACCCTGGTGGGAGCCCGGCCGTTGTCCCAGAACAGCTCGTTGAAGTGGGTGACGTGCACGAGCGTGATGTCGGAGCGGTCCGCCAGCGGGTGGCGGGTGCGGGGCACGTCGCCGACCGGCGTGTTGTGCTCGACGTAGACGCCGGGCAGGTCGCGGCCGAGCCACTCGCGGGCCAGGTCGAGCTCGTGCGGGCGCTGGTAGACGACCACGTCGACCGGCTCGTCGCGGAGCCGGTCCCACGGCACTTCCCGGGCGCTCCCGGGCCACGGATAGGTGTCGGCCCGTCCCCTGCCGTCGGGGCCGCGGCCGGGGACGAGCGGCAGGACGTACTCGTGGCGGCCGTGCACGAACGAGGTGGTCCACGAGCCGTGGACGTGCCAGAGGAGGATCCTCACCAGCGGCTCCAGCCGAGCGCCCGCGACCAGGCGGAGCCGCCGGCGGCGACGGGGGCCGGCGCGGCGTCCGCCTCGCGCAGCAGCCGTTCGGCCACGTCGGTGAGGTCGTCGGCGACCTCGGGAGCGTGCTCGATCTCCTCGCGCCGCGTCTCCACGGTCGGCACCAGGATGCCGCGCGCCCCGGCGGCCCTGGCCGCCTCCATGTCGCGGCCGATGTCGCCGACCATGACACACTCGCGCGGGCTCACGTCCAGCACCGCGGCGGCCCTGATGAGCAGGCCGGGCGCGGGTTTGCGGCAGGTGCAGCCGTCGCCGTCGTCGTGCACGCAGATCGCCCACGCGTCGAACGGCCCGAGCAGCTCCTCGACCCGGGCGTTCACCTGTTCCATCTCGTCCGCGGTGATCAGGCCCTTGGCCACGCCCGACTGGTTGGTCACCACCGCCACCGGCAGGTCGGCGCGGCGCAGCCTGCTCAGCGCCTCCAGCGCGCCCGGCATGGGCCGGACCCGGGCCGGGTCGCCGTTGTACGGGACATCCCTGATCAGGGTTCCATCCCTGTCGAAGAGCACCGCCCCGGGACGTCGTTGTTCGAACACCATCCACCTCCGTCGCGTGGCCCACAGCTACCCGGCGCCATATCGGGCAAACAACTACTTAGGGTGACCAGACGCCAGAGTTCGGGAGTGTTTGCCCATTTCAGCGAGGGGGGTGCGTTTGAGGAGCGCTCCTCTCGGTAGCCGTTCTCCTAATCTTCGCAGGAAGGGAACCGATGAGATTTCTCGGCATCAACGCGATCTTCCATGACCCCGCGGCGGCCCTGGTCGTGGACGGGAGGGTGGTCGCCGCCGCGGAGGAGGAGCGGTTCAGCCGGCGCAAGCACGGCAAGCGCCCGCTTCCGTTCTCCGCGTGGGAGCTGCCGGAGCAGGCGGCCGCCTGGTGCCTGCGGGAGGCGGGCATCGGCCCCGAGGACGTCGACGCGGTGGCCTACTCCTACGATCCCGCCCTGGTCGAGCAGCGCCCGGACGGCGACTGGGAGGACCTGCGCACCCGCTACGCGGTACGCGCTCCGCTGTTCCTGTCCACGGCGCTGCCGGGGCTGGACGCGGCGCGGGTGCGGTTCGTGCCGCACCACATCGCGCACGCCGCCTCGGCGGGGCTGGCCTCGCCCTGGCGCGACTGCGCGGTGCTGGTGTGCGACGGCCGCGGCGAGAACGTCTCCCACCTGGCCGGCCGCTACACCGGCGGCGAGCTGGAGGTGCTGGCCGCCCAGCCGCTGCCGCACTCGCTCGGGCTGATGTACGAGGACGTGACCGAGCACCTGGGATTCCTGCGCTCCTGCGACGAGTACAAAGTGATGGCGCTCGCCTCGTACGGGCGGCCGCGGTTCCTGGAGGAACTGCGCGAGCTCGTCTACGCGACGGGTGACGGCGGTTTCCACGTGACGCCGATCGAGTGGGGCGGGTACGCCAAGGCGCTGCGCAAGGGCGAGCAGTGGACGGACGACCACGCCGACCTGGCGGCCAGCGTGCAGGCCCGGCTCGAAGAGGTGCTGCTGGACCTGGCCCGCTGGCTGCACGAGCGGACCGGCGAGCGGCGGCTGGCCCTGGCCGGCGGGGTCGCGCTGAACTGCGTGGCCAACACCCGGCTGCTGGCCGAGGGGCCGTTCGACGAGGTGTGGGTGCAGCCGGCCGCCGGCGACTCCGGCACCGCGCTGGGCGGGGCGCTGCACCTGGCCCAGGTGCACGGGGAGCCGGCCGCCCCGATGAGCACCGCGGCCCTCGGCCGCGGCTTCACCGACGAGGAGCTCGGGGCGTGGCTGGACGTGGCCCGCGTCCCGTACACGCGGCCCGCCGACCTGGCGGCGGCGGTGGCGGACGAGCTGGCCGCCGACCGGCTCGTCGCCTGGTTCCAGGGGCGGTCGGAGTACGGGCCGCGGGCGCTCGGCCACCGCTCGCTGCTGGCCCACCCGGGGCACGCGGCCAACACCGAGCGGCTCAACGACGTCAAGGGGCGCGAGCAGTTCCGGCCGATCGCGCCCATGGTGCTGGAGGACCGGGCCGCCGCCGTCTTCGGCCGGGGGCCGGTGCCGTCGCCGTACATGCTGTTCGTGCACGACGTGCTCCCCGGCTGGCGTGAGCGGGTCCCCGCCGTGGTGCACGTGGACGGGACCGCCCGGGTCCAGACCGTCTCCCCCGCCGCCGATCCGCTGATGGCGCGGGTGCTTGCCGAGTTCGAGGCGCGGACGGGGCTGCCCGTCGTGGTCAACACGAGCCTCAACACCGCCGGGCGGCCCATGGTGGACGACCCGCGTGACGCGCTGGAGTGCTTCGGGTCCTCGCCGGTGGAGGTGCTGGCCCTGGGGCCCTACCTGATACGGCGGGGGGAGGTGTTCGCGTCGTGATCACGGTGGTGATCCCCACGATCGGGCGGCCGAGCCTGCGCGCCACGCTGGCCGCGCTGGCGGACGTCCCGGTCGTGGTGGCCGACGACCGGCCGGGCGCCGCCGAGCCGCTGGAGGTTCCCGGCGGCGTACGGGTCGTGCGCTCGGGCGGGCGCGGGCCCGCGGCGGCGCGCAACGCCGGCTGGCGGGCGGCGGACACGCCGTGGGTGGCGTTCCTGGACGACGACGTGGTGCCGTCGCCCGGCTGGGCGCGCGCGGCATGGAAGGACCTGGCGGACCTGCCGGAGGACGTGGGGGGCAGCCAGGGGCGGATCATGGTGCCGCTGCCGTCCGGGCGACGGCCCACCGACGGCGAGCGGCACACCGCCGGGCTGGTGGACGCCGACTGGCCGACGGCCGACATGGCCTACCGGCGCTCGGCGCTGGAGCGGGTGGGCGGTTTCGACGAGCGGTTCCCGCGCGCCTACCGGGAGGACGCCGACCTGGCCCTGCGCGTGCGGCGGGCCGGTTACCGGCTGGTCAAGGGTGCGCGGGTGACGGTGCACCCGGTGCGCGACGACGGTTTCTGGGCCAGCGTCAGGTTCCAGCGCGGCAACGCCGACGACGCCCTGATGCGCCGCCTGCACGGGCCGGCCTGGCGCGCGGCGATCGGCGTCCGGGGCCGCCTGCGCCGCCACGCCCTCACGACGGCCTTCGCCGCCGCCAGCCTCGCCCTTGGCACCGCCTACAGCCTGACCGCTCACAAGGCCGCCTTCTCTCGTTGGAGGCGCGTCAGAGGGCCGGTCGAGGCCGGGGCCTGGCTGGCGGGGGCGGGGTGGGTGCTCATGACCGGGGAGTTCGTGTGGGCCCGGGTGCGGCCGGGGCCGCGGAACCCCGGCGAGGTGGCGCGGATGGCCGTCACCGGCGTGCTGATCCCACCGGTGGCCTGCTGGCACCGGCTCAGGGGGGAATGGGAGGTGCGGCGATGAGCGCTCCGCGGGTGCTCGTGGCGCGGCTCGACGACGCCGGGGACGTGCTGCTGGCCGGCCCCGCCGTGCGGGCCGTGCGCGGGCGGGCGGGCGAGGTCGTCTTCCTGGCCGGCCCCCATGGCAGCGCGGCCGCCGGGCTGCTGCCCGGGGTGGACCGGGTGGTGGAGTGGCGGGCGCCGTGGATCATGAGCGAGCCGCCGCCCGTGACGCGGTCCGAGGTGGACGCGCTCGTCCGGGAGGTACGAGGCTGCGAAGAGGCGCTGATCCTGACCTCGTTCCACCAGTCGGCGCTGCCGCTGGCCCTGCTGCTGAGGCTGGCAGGGGTACGGCGGATCGCCGCCATCAGCGACGACTACCCGGGCTCGCTGCTCGACGTGCGCCACCGGGTCGACGAGAGCGTCGACGTGCCGGAGGCGGAGCGGATGCTGGCGCTGGCCCGCGCCGCCGGGTTCGAGCTGCCGCCCGGCGACGACGGCAGACTCGCAGTTCGACAGCCACTTCCGGATATCAGCCGAGAAACAGGGCAATTGCTCAATGTCGGCGGCGTTGCCGACAAAGGCGCGTATGTCGTGGTGCACCCTGGGACCTCCGCTCCCGCCCGGACCTGGCCCGCAGAGAGGCATCGCCAGACCGTACGAGAGCTGGTCCACGACGGGCACCAGGTCGTGGTCACCGGCAAGGAACGCGATCTCACCGCCTTCGTCGCCGGCGAGGACGCCGTGGACCTCGGCGGGCGGACTTCGTTCGCCGAACTCGCGGCCGTCCTCCAGCGTGCCGGGGTGCTCGTGGCGGGCAACACCGGCCCGGCACACCTGGCGGCGGCGGTCGGCACGCCGGTGGTCAGCCTGTTCGCCCCTGTCGTCCCCGCCGAGCGGTGGGCCCCGTACGGCGTGCCCACGGTGCTGCTCGGTGACCAGCACGCGCCCTGCCGGGCGAGCAGGGCGCGCGTCTGCCTGGTCCCCGGGCACCCGTGCCTGTCGCAGGTGACGAGTGAGCAGGTGGTCAAGGCAGTGAGGGAGCTGACGCAGTGAAGATCGATCTCATCTCGGAGCACGCCGACCCGCTCGCCGCGATCGGCGGCGTGGACTCCGGCGGTCAGAACGTGTACGTGGCCGCGCTGGCCACCGCGCTGGCCGCGCGCGGCCACTCGATCGTCGTGCACACCCGTCGCTCCCACGCCGCCCAGCCCTCGTCGGTGCGGCTCTCCCCCCGCATCGCCGTCGAGTACGTGCCGGCGGGCCCGGCGGCCCCGGTGCCGAAGGACGAGCTTCCCCCGTACATGCCGGAGTTCACCGACCGGCTGGCCGACCGCTGGGCGCTGCGCGCCCCCGACGTGGCGCACGCGCACTTCTGGATGAGCGGGCAGGCGGCGCTGCAGGCGGCGGACGGGTTCCCGGTGGTGCAGACGTTCCACGCGCTCGGCACGGTGAAGCGGCGCTGGCAGGGCGGCGCCGACACCAGCCCCGCGCACCGCGTGGCCACCGAGCGGGCCATCGGCCGGCGCGCCGACGCGGTGCTGGCGACCTGCGGCGACGAGGTCACGGAGCTCGTCGCGATTGGCGTGCCCGAACGGCGGATCACGGTCGTGCCGTGCGGTGTCGACCTGGAGACGTTCTGCCCGGACGGGCCGGTGGCGCCGCGCACGGAGGGGCCCATGGTGCTCAGCATCGGCCGGCTGGTGCCGCGCAAGGGCGTCGACACGGTGATCGCCGCGTTGCGCCGGCTGCCCGGCGCCGAGCTGGTCATCGCGGGCGGGCGGACCGACGACGAGGAGGCGGTGCGGCTACGCGAGCTGGCCGAGGGCTACGGGCTGGCGGACCGGGTGCACGTGATCGGCAGCGTGCCGCGCGAGCACGTCCCGGCGCTCATGCGCGCGGCCGACGTGCTGGTCACCGTGCCGTGGTACGAGCCGTTCGGCCTGGTGCCTGTGGAGGCGATGGCGTGCGGCGTGCCGGTCGTGGCCTCGGCGGTCGGCGGCCACCTGGACACCGTGGCCGGCTGCGGGCTGCTGGTGCCGCCGCGAAGGCCGAGGGCGCTCGCCAGGGCGCTGAAGGAGGTGCTCGGCAGACCGGACATGCGCCGGGAGATCGGCGGGGCCGGCGCACGCCGGGCCCGGGAACGGTACGGCTGGCCGCGCATCGCCGAGCAGACCGAGGCCGTGTACACGCAGGTGATCGACGGACAGCCGCGCCGTCTCGCCGCGCTGGGGGGGTAATCATGGACACGCATCTGGAGAAGCTCCGCACGGCCCTGACCAGGGTCGACGACCACGCCACCACGATCCGCGCCTGGGGCGGCAAGCTCGGGGGCGTGCTCGCGGCCGGGGGCAGGCTGCTGGCCTGCGGCAACGGCGGGTCGGCGGCCGAGGCCCAGCACCTGACGGCCGAGCTGGTCGGGCGGTTCCGCGCCGACCGGTCGCCGTACGCGGCGATCCCGCTGCACGCCGACACCTCGTCGCTCACCGCGATCGCCAACGACTTCGGCGCGGACGAGATCTACGCCCGCCAGGTGCACGCGCACGGCCGTCCGGGCGACGTGCTGATCTGCCTGTCGACAAGCGGCCGCAGCGCCAACGTGCTGGCCGCGGCGCGGGCCGCCCAGGAGCGCGGAATCCTGTCGTGGGCGCTGACCGGGCCCGCGCCGAACCCGCTCGCCGACCTGTGCGACGACGCGGTCGCCGTGCCCGCCGACGAGACGGCCACGGTGCAGGAGGTGCACCTCGCCATGATCCACATGCTCTGCGACGCGGCCGAGGAGGCCCTGTGACGGATCCACGGCGGGGCCGGGACGTCCATCGCGGTCCCCCGCCGCCGGGTCCGCTGGTCGTGATCGGCGACACGCTGCTGGACGTGGACGTCGACGGCGAAGCCGTGCGGCTCTGCCCGGACGCGCCGGTGCCGGTGGTCGACGTGACGGCCGAGCACGCCCGTCCCGGCGGGGCGGGGCTGGCGGCGCTGCTCGCCGCCCGTGACGGCGCCGACGTGGTGCTGATCACCGCGATCGGCGACGACCCGGCTGGGCGCCGCCTGTGCGGGCTGCTGTCGGCCGAACTGGAGCTGGTACGACTCCCGCTGCGGGGCGAGACCGTACGCAAGACCCGCGTACGAGCCGGAGGCCAGACACTCCTGCGCCTGGACACCGGCGACGGAACCGCCCCACCCTTCCCAGACGCGCCCACGACCGGACCCGCCCACCAGGACGAAGTCCCACCGCGAGAAGCCCCCGAGACCAGAGACGCGCACTCTGACCCCTTCGACCACCACGCCCGACCCGCCGACGACCACACACCCGCCACAGATCAAACCCCACAAGACACAGACAGCCACACCATCGCCGCAGGCGAAAATCCGCAGCACGCGAACGTGACCGCCTCCAACCCACACACGCTGGAACCGAATCCAACCGCCGCAGGCGGAAACACAACCACCGACCCACACACCCCGGAGCCGGACCCAATTCTCGCGAAGGGAAACGCCCGCGACGCAGACGTGATCGTCACAGGCGGAAACACGATCGCCGACCGGCACACCCGGGAAGGGGGCCCAACCGCCACCAACAGAAGCGTGCGCGACACCGAACTGACCGCCGCAAGCGGAAGCGCGAGTGCCGCCAACCCACACACGCCGGGACCAGACCCAACCCTCGCGAACGGAAACACGCCCAACGCGGACATGACCGCCGCAAGCGGAAGCGGGAGTGCCGCCAACCCACACACGCCGGAATCGGACCCAACCGCCGCTAGGGGAAACACGCGCGACACGGACGTGACCGCCGCAGGCGGAAGCGTCAGTGGTGCTAAGCGACACATGGGGGAGTTGGGGCCGGATGCCGGCGTCCAGGGCGTGACGGCCGAGGGCGTGGATACGGCCGTCGTGGGGGGACATCTGGCCGCTGGGGATGGGTATGCGCGGGCGGTTGAGGTGGTTGCCGCAGCGGGGGCGGTGCTGGTGGCGGATTACGGACGGGGGGTGACGGCGGTGGCGCGGGAGTTGTTGCGCGGCTGTGCGGCGCCTGTGGTGTGGGATCCGCACCCGAGAGGCGTCCGGCCGCCCCGGGGATGCGCGCTGATCACGCCGAGCGAGGCCGAGGCCAGGTTGCTGTGCCCGGGCGAGTTCCCGGGCGCCGACCGGGCGGCACGCGCCATCCGGGAGGAGCTGGACGCCGGCGCGGTCGTGGTCACCCGGGGCGCCGGGGGCGCGTCCCTGGCGCTGGCCGACGGCACGATGCTCAAGATCCCGGCGCCGGTCCGGGCGAGCGGCCAGGACCCGTGCGGCGCGGGCGACCGGCTGGCCGGCGCCGCGGCGCTCGCGATGCGGGCCGGGGCCGGCGTGGCGGAGGCGGTGATCACGGGCGTCGGCGAGGCCTCGCGGTTCGTCGCCGGCGGCGGCGCGGCCGCCGTCCGCGTCCAGGAGCAGGAGCTGGGCGACAGGCCCCGCACCGCCGTCGAGGTGGCCGAGCTGATCCGGGCGTCCGGCGGCCGGCTGATCGCCACCGGCGGCTGCTTCGACCTGCTGCACGCCGGGCACGTCAGCCTGCTGCGGCGGGCCCGCGCGCTCGGCGACGCGCTGGTCGTGTGCGTCAACTCCGACGAGTCCGTGCGCAGGCTCAAGGGCCCGTCGCGCCCGATCGTGGACGTGACCGACCGGGTCGAGGTCCTGCGCGCGCTGAGCTGCGTGGACGCGGTGCTGGTGTTCGACGAGGGCACCCCGGTCCGCGCGATCGAGCTGCTCCGCCCCGACGTGTGGGTGAAGGGCGGCGACTACGAGGGCGGCACGCTGCCCGAATCCGAGGTCCTGGCCGGCATCGGCGCCGAGACGGTGGTGCTGGACCTGCTGCCGGGACGTTCGACAACCAATCTGATCAAGGAGATCCGATGAACGTACTGATCACGGGGGGCGCCTCGGGCCTCGGCCTGGCCACCGCGGAAGCGGTCGAGAAGGAGGGCTGGCGATCGTTCGTCGTCGACGTCCGCGAGCCGAGCCAGCGCTTCGAGCACGCCACCGCGGACCTGGCCGATCGGGAGCAGGCCGAGCGCGCCGTCCGCGAGCTGGCCGAGCGGGCCGGCGGGCTGGACGCGGTCGTCACCGCGGCCGGCATCGACCGGTGCGGGCGGCTGGAGGACGTGCCCGCCGACGACTGGGAGCAGGTGGTCAAGGTCAACCTGCTCGGCACGGCCTCCGTCGTGCGGGCCGCGCTCCCGTACCTGAAGAGGTCGCGCGGCCGGATCGTCACCTGCGCGTCCACGCTCGGGCTGCGCCCGCTGAGCGACGCCTCGGCCTACAGCGCGTCGAAGTTCGGCGTGGTCGGGCTGACCCGGGCGCTGGCGGTCGAGCTGCGCGGCGAGGTGGGGGTCACCCTGCTGGTGCCGGGCGGCATGCGGACGGGCTTCTTCGACGGCCGGCCCGAGCAGTACAAGCCCGGCCCGGAGGCAGGGCTGAACGACCCCGCGGACGTCGCCCAGGCGATCGTGTTCGCGCTGGGCAGGCCGGTCGGCTGCGAGATCAGGGAACTCGTCGTCTGCCCGGACACGGAGACATCATGGCCCTAGAACTCCTGGTGCTGCGCGGGCTGGGGCTGGGCGACCTGCTCACCGCCGTGCCCGCGCTGCGCGCGCTGCGCCAGGCGCATCCGGAGCACCGGATCACGCTCGCCACCCCGGCCTATCTCGGCCCGCTGCTGCCGCTCACCGGCGCGGTGGACGAGCAGATCGACGTGTCCGGGCCCGGCCCGGTGCCGTTCGAGCGGCCGGACCTGGCGGTCAACCTGCACGGCCGGGGCCCGCAGAGCATCGAGGCGCTGCGCCGTACCGAGCCGGGACGGCTGATCAGCTACGAGACCGGCCCGCCGTGGCAGGACGGCGTGCACGAGGTGCGGCGCTGGTGCGACCTGCTGAGGTGGTACGGCATCCCGGCCGACCCGCAGGACCTCACGCTCGGCGTCTCCGACCGTACGGGGCCGGCGATCGTGCATCCCGGCGCCGCCTACCCGGCCAGGCGCTGGCCGCCGGAGCGGTTCGCGAAGGTGGCGGCGCTGCTGGACGACGACGTGGTCGTCACCGGCAGCGCCGAGGAGGCCGGGCTGGCCAGGAGGGTGGCCGAGCTGGCCGGGCTGCCGGCGGATCGGGTGCTCGCCGGCAGCACCGACCTGGCCGAGCTGATCGAGCTGGTGAGCAGGGCGCGCCTGGTGGTGTGCGGCGACACCGGCGTGGGCCATCTGGCGACCGCGTTCTGCGTGCCGTCGGTGGTGCTGTTCGGGCCGGTCTCCCCGGCGCAGTGGGGGCCGCCGCCCGGGTGGCGGCACGTGGCGCTGTGGGCGGGCAGCCGGGGGGACCCGCACGGCGACCAGCCGGACCCGGGCCTGCTGAAGATCGAGGTATCCGAGGTCGTCGACGCCGCGATGGAGGTCACGTCATGAGGGCGCTGGTCACCGGAGGAGCCGGGTTCCTCGGCTCCCACCTGTGTGAGCGGCTGCTGGACCGGGGGGCTGACGTGGTGTGCATGGACAGCTTCCTCACCGGCGGGCCGCGCAACGTGGAACACCTGGTCGACCGTCCGTCGTTCCGCATCATCGAGTGCGACCTGACCGGCTACGTGCACGTCGCCGGTCACGTGGATCTGGTGCTGCACTTCGCCTCGGCCGCCTCGCCGGCCGACTACCTGCGCTACCCGATCGAGACGCTGCGCGTCGGCAGCGTCGGCACGCTGCACGCGCTCGGGCTGGCCAGGGAGAAGGGGGCCAGGTTCGTGCTGGCGTCCACCAGCGAGGTGTACGGCGACCCGCTGGAGCACCCGCAGCGCGAGACGTACTGGGGGAACGTCAACCCGGTGGGGCCGCGCAGCGTCTACGACGAGGCCAAGCGCTTCGCCGAGTCGCTGACCACGGCCTACCGCGACTCGCGCGGCACCGACACCGGCATCGTGCGGATCTTCAACACGTACGGTCCGCGCATGCGGCCGTTCGACGGCCGTGCCATCCCGACGTTCATCCGGCAGGCGCTGACCGGCGAGCCGATCACCGTCACCGGCGACGGCTCGCAGACCCGGTCGATCTGCTACGTGGACGACACGGTGTCGGGTGTGCTGGCCATGGCCGAGAGCGACTTCGACGGCCCGGTGAACCTCGGCAACCCGGACGAGCTGACCATGCTCGACCTGGCCACCATGATCAAGGAGCTGACCGGGTCGGCGTCGCCGATCGAGTTCGTCGAGCGGCCGGAGGACGACCCGAAGGTGCGCCGGCCGGACACCACGCTGGCCGCCGAGCGGCTCGGATGGACGGCGAAGGTGCCGGCCGGTGAAGGGCTGCGGCGCACCATCGAGTGGTTCGCCCGCGAGCTGGACGGTCACCGGCCGGCCCGGATGACGGTCTAGAGCGCCACGCCGAGCAGGGCGTCGGCCAGGTCGCGGACCAGGGCCGGCGCCGCCCGGTCGCTCCCGCCGCCGTCGAGGGCCTCGCCGGCCCACCGGTCGACGGCGGCCACGGCGCCGGGGGCGTCGAGGTCGTCGGCGAGCCGGTCGCGCACCTCGGCCAGCAACGCCTCCGCGGGCGGCCCGGCGGTCACGGCCACGGCGGAGCGCCAGCGCTCCAGCCTGGCCTCGGCGTCGGCGAGCAGGTCAGGGGTGTAGTCCCAGTCGGCGCGGTAGTGCCTGCACAGCAGGACGAGCCGGACCGCCATCGGGTCGTGCTCGGCCCGCAGCTTGGAGACGAACACCAGGTTGCCCCGCGACTTGGACATCTTCTCGCCGTCGAGGCCGACCATGCCGGCGTGCGTGTAGAAGCGGGCGAACGGCCACTCGCCGGCGGCCGCGTACCCCTCGGAGGCGCCGCACTCGTGGTGCGGGAAGATCAGGTCGGAGCCGCCGCCGGCCACGTCGAAGCCGGGGCCGAGGTTGTCGAGGGCGATCGCGGTGCACTCGACGTGCCAGCCGGGCCTGCCGCGGCCCAGCCGCGAGTCCCAGGCGGGCTCGCCGGGCCGCTCGGCCCGCCACAGCAGCCAGTCGAGCGGGTCTCGCTTGCCGGGCCGCTGCGGGTCGCCGCCCCGCTCGGCGGACAGCTCCAGCATCCGCTCCCGCGAGTAGCCGGAGACCTCGCCGTAGCGGGGGGCGGCGGACGCGTCGAAGTAGACGTCGCCGTCGAGGGTGTAGGTGACGCCGCGCTCGGCCAGCTCGCCGATCAGCTCCGCCACCCGGCCGACGACCTCGGTGACGGCGACGTACTCGCGGGGCGGCAGGATGCGCAGCGCCTCCATGTCGGCGCGGAACAGGTCGATCTCGCGCTCGGCCAGGCTCTGCCAGTCGACGCCGGTCTGCTCGGCCCGCTCCAGCAGCGGATCGTCGACGTCGGTGGCGTTCTGCGTGTAGTGCACGGTGTGGCCGGCGTCGCGCCACATCCGGCCGACCAGGTCGAAGGCGAGGTAGGTGTTGGCGTGGCCGAGGTGGGTGGCGTCGTAGGGGGTGATGCCGCAGACGTACATCCTCGCGGTCGGCCCGGGATCGGTCTGCCGGACCTGCCGGGACGCGGTGTCGTAGAGCCGCAGGGGGACGCTCGCGCCGGGGAGCCTGGGAACGTTGGGGGCGGACCACGATTTCATGTCTTCGAGCCTATCCGTGCTGATCAGCGGTCATGTCGGTGAACTCGTACGTCACGCCGTCCGGCGCCAGCGTCAGGAGGGTGACGCTGAGGGAGGCGAAGACGCGGCCGTCGGGCAGCTCGTGCCGGACGATCAGCGCGTCGGGGGCGTCGGAGGGCGGGTCGCGGAGCGGCTCGTGCCAGTCGGCGTCGCCGGCGAATCTCGGCAGGTTGGTGGTGACGCGCTCGTGGCCGGGGTCGAGCCCGGTGTTGACGATCACGCTGGTGCCGTCGGGCAGCTCGGCGGCTTCCAGCCGGTGCCCGTCCCAGCTGAAGACGCGGGCCCCGGACAGGCCGGCGAGCACCAGGTGGAACGGGTCGTAGCGGGTCAGGTCGACGTCCGGCATCTCGCCGGAGGAGACCGCGAGCAGCGGCAGGTCGCCGCGGGAGAGCTTGCTGATCTCGGGGGCGGGCAGCCCGCGGCCGTTCAGCAGGGCGGCGGCGCGGCGGGCCTGCCGGTCGACCGCGAGCCAGGTGCCGCCCGCCTTGAGGTCGCGCCCGCCGACGACACCGGGATGGTCGGGCCAGTGTTCGGCCGGGCCTTCCCACGGGCGGTCGGCGAACTCGTCCCTGATGCCCATCAGGGTCAGGGGCCGACCCGTTCTCACGATCACCGTGCACATGCGGCAAAGCGTACAAAACTGCTCTAGATGGGCGGCCAGGGGATGGCAGGCCAGCCCTCGAAGGGGTACGGGTGCACGCCGGTGTCGAGCAGCCGCCGCACCCGCTTCCAGGTCGCCTCGACCTCGGCCGTCGTCAGCAGGTCGCGCAGCTTGCGGCCCAGCGAACCGGAGTCGAGGTCGCGCTCCAGCTTGGCCAGCACGCCCACCGCCTCGCGCGACAGCGGCTTGCCCCGCCACTGCCACAGGACCGTGCGGAGCTTGTCCTCCACCGCGAAGCAGACGCCGTGGTCGACCCCGTAGACGTGGCCGGTCGGCAGCGGCAGCAGGTGGCCACCCTTGCGGTCGGCGTTGTTGACCACCGCGTCGAAGATCGCCATCCGGCGCACCACCGGGTTGCGGCTGCGCACCAGCCGCATCAGGTCGATCTCGCGCTCGGTGTCGATCCACAGCTGGCACATGCCGGGCCCGAACGGCCCCTCGCGGTAGACCGTGGGCGGCACGATGTGCCAGCCGGTCGCCTGGGAGACCTCGTAGGCGGCGACCTCGCGGGCGGCGAGGGTGCCGTCGGGGAAGTCCCACAGCGGGCGCTCGCCGCGTACCGGCTTGTAGACGCACGCGACCGCGCGCTCGCCCAGCCTGACCGTGCAGTAGAGGGTCATGTTGGTGGCTTCGACGAGGCGCCCGGCCATCTCCAGGCGGCCGTCACGGAGCAGCTTGAGCGTCTCCTCCTCGTCCATGGCCGAGGGGAGGGCAGGCCTGACGGCGGGCTCGCTCTCCGGAGCGGTCATGAAGCCGCCTCACCTCCGCGGTAGCCGTTGAGACGTACGCACACGTGCCCCTCGGCGTCGAGCGGCTGCCCGCAGAGCGGGCAAGGCGGGCGGCCCGCCGCGACGATGTCCAGCGCCCGCCGGGTGAAGGCCCTGGCGGCGCCGGCGCTGATGCGGACCCGCAGCACCGCGGGCTCGGGCGCCCCGAGGTCTTCCTCGTCGACCATCTCCTGGGCCTCGATGACCACCTGCGACCTCTCGGGGTCCCACGCCAGCGCCATCGTGCCGACCCGGAAGTCCTCGGCGACCGGGACGTCGAGCGGGCCCTCGTCGGCCAGCTCGGCGGGAGCGATGGCGGGCACCTGGGCGGTGCCTCCGCTGCGCCGCAGCACCTCGTCGAGCAGCTCTTCGAGCCTGCCCGCGAGCGCGGCCACCTGCAGTTTCTCCAGCGCGACCGTGGTCAGTCTGCCCTCGGCCCTGGCCTGGAGGAAGAAGGCGCGCGCGCCCGGCTGGCCGAGGGCGCCCGCCACGAACCTCTCCGGCGGGTCGTAGTCGAAGACCGGCATAGCCTGACCTTACGTGGTCCCGGGCCCGCCGCCGACGGCGGCATCGCTCCCGGTGGAGTTTTCTCCCCCGTCTTTCTCCTCCGAATCCTCAGAAAGCTTCAATTCCCCCATATCGTTAAGTTTGAGAACAAAGGGACGCAAGGGGGCATAGCGAATAACGGTGAGAGCGGCCGGATCAGCGGTTATCCGCTGAAACTGATCGAGGTGGAGCCCCAGAGCGTCCGCGACGATCGCCTTGATCACGTCTCCGTGACTGCACGCCAGGTAGACAGCCTTCTCCCCCAGACGTCGATTCCAGCCCCGGATGGCGGCGACGGCGCGGTGTTGCATGGCGGTCATCGCCTCCCCGCCGGGGAAGACCGCCGCGCTCGGGTGGGCCTGCACCACCGGCCAGAGCGGATCCTTGGCCAGCTCCTTGAGCTCGCGCCCGGTCCAGTCGCCGTAGTCGCACTCCAGCAGCCGCTCGTCGGTCTCGACGGGCAGGCCGCGGCCCGCGGCGACGGCCTCGGCGGTCTCGCGGCAGCGCTCCAGCGGGCTGGAGACGATGGCGTCGAGGCGGACGCCGGCGATCCGCTCGGCCAGCGCGGCGGCCTGCGCCCGGCCGGCGTCGCTGAGGTGAACTCCAGGTGTGCGGCCGGCCAGGACCGGCCCCGTCAGATCGGTCAGCCCGTGACGGGCCAATAGCAGCGTCGTCATCCACCCAAGTGTCGCAGGCGTCTGTCGCGGTGTTTCACGGCCCCGAGCGGTAATCTGGCGGGATCATGGAGCAGCGTTATGTCGGCCGCAGCGGCCTGTCGGTGTCCCGGCTGGGCCTCGGCACGATGACGTGGGGGCGTGACACCGACGCCGACGACGCGGCGGCCCAGCTCGGGATGTTCCTCGACGCGGGCGGCACCCTCGTCGACACGGCCGACGTCTACACCGGCGGCGACGCCGAGCGGGTGCTCGGCCGCCTGCTGCGCGACCAGGTGCCGCGCGAGGAGCTGGTGATCTCCACCAAGGCCGTGGTGACGCCGATGGGCCACCGGCAGCGCGACGCCTCCCGGCGCCACCTGATCGCCGCGGTCGACGCCTCGCTGAGCCGGCTCGGCGTCGACTACGTCGACCTGTGGCAACTGCACACCTACGACGCGGAGGTCCCGCTCGACGAGACGCTGGCCGCGGTCGACACCATCGTCTCCTCCGGCCGGGCGCTCTACGCGGGCGTGTGCGACTACACCGGCTGGCAGCTCGCCGCGGCCTCGGTGACGCAGCGGGTGATCCCGGGCCGGGCGCCGATCACCTCGGTGCAGACCGAATACTCCCTGCTGGCCCGCGACGCCGAGCGCGAGCTGCTGCCCGCCGCCCACCACATGGGCGTGGGCGTGCTGGCCTGGTCGCCGCTGGGCCGCGGGGTGCTGACCGGCAAGTACCGCACCGGCATCCCCGCCGACTCGCGGGCCGCCACCCCTCACTTCGCCGACTTCGTCCGCCCGTACCTCGACGACAGGAGCCGCAGCGTGGTCGAGTCCGTCGTGACGGCGGCCGAGGGGCTGGGCGTCTCGGCGACGGCGGTGGCGCTGTCGTGGGTCCGCGACCAGCCGGGGGTCGCCTCGGCGATCGTCGGCGCCCGCACGCTCGCGCAGCTCAAAGGCACGCTGCTCGCAGAAGACCTGGAGCTCCCGATCGAGATTCGAGAGGCCCTTGATGACGTCTCGTCCCCCGAATGACGAACGAGAGCCTCGCTCGCGTGTTACTAGTCGATACCGAATCGCAACTTTACCCCGAAAAACCCTGCGTCGTCTGGCCTGTGTCCATAAGGATTTTCCTCGGAAGCGACGCGGGAGGGGACGGATGGGGAGCAGAACCGCGATCTCGGCTGGGATCCTCGCGGTGTCGATGGTGACGCTTCCCGTCGTCGCCGCCGCCCCGGCGGGGGCCCAGGTCCTCGACTGCGAGCACGGCGGGGGCGGCCTGCTCTCGGGCCTGACCGACGGCCTGTGCGACACCGTGGGCGCCGTGACCGGCACGGTCGACAAGCTGACCGGCGGGCTCACCGAACCTCTCACCGAAGGACTCGGCAAGACCACCGACAAGGTGCTCGGCACCGTCGGCGAGGCCGTGCCGACCGCCGCGCCGCGTTCGTCGGCCGAGCCTTCCTCCGACGCCAAGCCCTCCGCCAAGCCCAAGAAGACCCTGCTGCCCGAGCCGCTCAGCGACGTCTGCCTGCCGGGCCTCGCCTGCGAGGGCGAGGGCCTGCTGGAGGAGACGCTCCGCCCCACGCCCGAGACCACCGGCCGTACGACTGCCGAGCCCGAGCCCGAGCGGGAGCGCGAGGAGCGCCGCCGCGACCCGGACGACCGGGACCGCGAGGACGACCGGGAGGAGGCGGACGCGGCGCCCACCACCTGGCCGACGCAGCCGCCCGCGCGCGAGACGCACTCCGTCGACGGCAGCGAGGAGCCGGTCACCGACGACCCGGCGGCCGACCCCGAAGACCTGCGCATCGACCTGCTGTGGCCGGACCCGTTCACCGACAAGCTGCCCCTTCAGGTGGGCAGGGAGCCCGTGGTGCGGCCGGCGGCGAAGGCCTCCGACGTGGTGGGCACCACGCTGACCGTGGTGCTGCTCGCCACGGCGGTCCTGGCCAGCCGCGTGGTGCAGCAGCGCAGGCGCCGGAGCGAGCAGCACGAGTCGATCCCGTTCGAGCCGGCGGGGCGGCACCGGCTCGCCTGAGGGTCAGCCGCCGATCGCGTGGACGCCGCCGTCGACGTGCACGATCTCGCCGGTGGTGGCCGGGAACCAGTCGGACATCAGCGCCACGCAGGCGCGGGCGGCCGGCACCGTGTCGGCGAGGTCCCAGCCGAGCGGGGCCCTGTCGGGCCAGCTGTCCTCGAACTCCTTGAAGCCCGGGATCGACTTGGCGGCCATGGTGCGGAGCGGCCCGGCGGCCACGAGGTTGACGCGGATGCCGTGCTTGCCGAGGTCGCGGGCGAGGTAGCGGTTGCACGACTCGAGGCCGGCCTTGGCCACGCCCATCCAGTCGTAGACCGGCCAGGCCTTGGAAGCGTCGAAGTCGAGGCCGACGACCGCGCCGCCGTCCTTCATCAGCGGCAGGCAGGCCACCGCGAGCGCCTTGTAGGAGTAGGTCGACACGTGCAGGGCGGTGGCGACGTCCTCCCACGAGGTGTTGAGGAAGTTGCCGCCGAGCGCCGTCTGCGGGGCGAAGCCGATGGAGTGGACCACCCCGTCGAGGCCCTCGACGTGCTCGCCCACCCGGGCGGCGAGCGTGTCGAGGTGGTCGGTGTCCTGCACGTCGAGCTCCAGGACCGGAGCGGGATCGGGCAGCCGCTTGGCGATCCGCTCGACCAGGCTCAGCCGGCCGAACCCGGTGAGGACGACGGTCGCGCCCTCCTCCTGCGCCAGCTTGGCGACCGAGAACGCGATGGACGCGTCGGTCAGCACGCCCGTCACGAGGATCCGCTTGCCTTCGAGTATGCCCACGTCAGTGCCCCATTCCCAGACCGCCGTCGACGGGGATCACGGCCCCGGTGATGTAGGAGGCGTCGTCGCTCGCCACGAAGCGGACGACGCGCGCGACCTCCTCGGGAGACGCCTGGCGCCCGAGGGGGATGTTCTTGACGATCGCCTCGGTGTCGAGCTCGGCCGTCATGTCGGTGGCCACGAACCCGGGCGAGACCACGTTGACCCTGATGCCGCGCGAGCCGTACTCGCGGGCCATGGAGCGGGCGAAGCCGATCAGACCGGCCTTGGAGGCGGCGTAGTTGGTCTGGCCGGCCTGGCCGAGCAGGCCGATCACGGAGGAGACGAGGATGACGCGGCCGCGCTTGAGCCGCATCATGGGCCGGATGGCCCGCTTGGCGACGCGGTAGGCGCCGGTGAGGTTGGCGTCGATGACGTCGGTGAAGGTCTCCTCCTTCATCATCGCCAGCAGGGTGTCCTTGGTGATGCCGGCGTTGGAGACGAGGACCTCGACCGGGCCCTGCTCCGCCTCGACCTTGTCGAAGGCGGCCTCGACCTCGGCCATGCTGGTCACGTCGCACCGGACCCCGAACAGCCCTTCCGGCGGCTCCCCCGAGCGGTAGGTGACGGCGACGGCGTCGCCGGCGGCGGCGAGTTCACGGGCGATCGCGAGGCCTATGCCGCGATTGCCTCCGGTGACGAGTACAGAGCGTGCCATGACACCAGACGCTATCGGCTACCCGCCGGTACCCGCTTATCCGGGGGACACAAGATCACGGGGTTAGGATCGTGGACATGCGCCAGATCGACTCCGATTTCCTCGCGCTGCCGCTGCGGCGGCTCGCGGACGCCGCCCTGCAGCGCGCCCGCGACCTGGGCGCCGAACACGCCGACTTCCGGCTGGAACGCGTCCGCGCCGAGACGCTCAGCCTCTACGACGCCCGCCTCGAAGGCGCCTCCGACGCGGACGACCTGGGCTACGCCGTCCGCGTGGTGAAGGGCGGCACCTGGGGCTTCGCCGCCGGGATCGAGCTGACGCCGGAGGCCGCGGCGCTGGTGGCCGAGCAGGCGGTCCGGGTGGCGCAGGTGAGCGCGCCGATCAACCGCGAGCCGATCGAGCTCGCGCCCGAGCCGGTGCACGCCGACGCCACGTGGGTGTCGTCCTACGAGGTCGACCCGTTCGAGGTGCCGCAGGCCGACAAGGTGGCGCTGCTGGCCGACTGGTCGGCGGGGCTGCTCAAGGGCGCCGACCACGTCTCGGCCCGGCTGCTGCAGGTCAAGGAGCAGAAGTTCTACGCCGACACGGCCGGCACCACGACCACGCAGCAGCGGGTGCGGATCCATCCGAGCCTGAACGCGATGAAGGCGTCGGAGTCCGGCTTCGACGACATGTCCACGATCGCGCCCCCGGTGGGCCGCGGCTACGAGTACCTCACCGGCACGGGGTGGGACTGGCGGACGGAGCTGGAGGCGCTGCCGCTGCACCTGGCGGAGAAGCTGGCGGCGCCGTCGGTCGAGGCCGGCGACTACGACCTGGTGGTCGACCCGTCCAACCTGTGGCTGACCATCCACGAGTCGATCGGCCACGCCACCGAGCTCGACCGGGCGCTCGGCTACGAGGCCGCCTACGCCGGCACCAGCTTCGCCACCTTCGACCAGCTCGGCGAGCTGGTGTACGGGTCGCCGTCGATGAACGTCACCGGCGACCGCACGGTCGAGCACGGGCTGGCCACCGTCGGCTACGACGACGAGGGCGTGCTGGGGCAGAGCTTCGACATCGTCCGCGACGGCGTCCTGGTCGGTTACCAGCTCGACCGGCGGATGGCGCTGATGAAGGGGCTCGGCCGGTCCAACGGGTGCGCGTTCGCCGACTCGCCCGGCCACACCCCGATCCAGCGGATGGCCAACGTGTCGCTCCAGCCCGCGCCCGACGGCCCCGACACCGAGGAGCTGATCGCCGGCGTCGAGCGCGGGCTGTTCATCGTCGGCGACAAGAGCTGGTCGATCGACATGCAGCGCTACAACTTCCAGTTCACTGGTCAGCGCGCGTACCGGATCTCCCACGGGAAGCTGGCCGGGCAGGTCCGCGACTTCGCCTACCAGGCCACCACGACCGACTTCTGGCAGTCGATGGAGGCCGTCGGCGGGCCCCGGACCTACGTGCTGGGCGGCGCGTTCAACTGCGGCAAGGGGCAGCCGGGGCAGGTCGCGCCGGTGAGCCACGGCTGCCCGTCGGCGCTGTTCAGGAACGTCCGGATACTCAACACCGTTCAGGAGGGCGGAAAGTGACTCCCCAGCAGATGGTGGAGAAGGCGCTGGAGCTCTCCACGGCCGACGGGTGCGTGGTGCTGGCCGACGAGCAGTCCACGGCCAACCTGCGTTTCGCCGGCAACACGCTGACCACCAACGGGGTGGCGCGCTCCAGCCGGCTCACGGTGATCTCGGTGGCCGGGCAGGGCGTCGGCGTGGTGTCGCGCGCCGCCGTCCGCCCTGACCAGCTCGCCGACGTGGTGGCCGCCGCCGACGCGGCGGCGCGCGACGCGCGGCCCGCCGAGGACGCCCGCGAGCTGGTGTCCGGGGTGCCCGCCAGCCCGTCCTGGGACGAGCCGGTGCCGCCGACCGGCATCGACGTGTTCGCGGACTTCGCGCCCGCGCTCGGCGAGGCGTTCTCGGCCGCCGCGTCGGGCGGCAGGAAGCTGTACGGGTTCGCCGAGCACACGCTCACCTCGACCTTCCTCGGCAGCTCCGCTGGGCTGCGGCTGCGCCACGACCAGCCGACCGGCAGGCTGGAGCTCAACGCCAAGTCCGAGGACCTCAAGCGCTCGGCGTGGACCGGCGTGGCCACCCGCGACTTCACCGACGTGGACGTCGCCGCCCTCGACTCCGGGCTGGCGCGGCGGCTCGACTGGGCCAAGACGCGGGTCGACCTGCCCGCGGGCCGCTACGAGACGCTGCTGCCGCCGACGGCGGTGGCCGACCTGATGGTCTACCTCTTCTGGTCCGCGGGCGCCAGGGACGCCGTGGACGGCCGCTCGGTGTTCGCCAGGCCGGGCGGCGGCACCAGGGTGGGCGAGCAGCTCGCCACGGTGCCCGTGACGCTCTCCAGCGACCCCGCGGCCGCTGGCATCGCCTGCTCGCCGTTCGTGACGGCGCACTCCTCCGGCCGGCAGAGCTCGGTGTTCGACAACGGGCTGCCGCTGTCGTCCACCGACTGGATCCGTGAGGGGCGGCTGGAGGCGCTGCTGCAGACCCGCTACTCGGCCGAGCTGAGCGGGCTGCCGGTGACGCCCGCCATCGACAACCTGATCATGAAGGGCCCCGGAGAGGGCCGCTCGCTGGACGACATGATCGCCTCCACCAAGCACGGGCTGCTGCTGACCTGCCTGTGGTACATCCGCGAGGTCGACCCGCAGACGCTGCTGCTGACCGGGCTCACCCGCGACGGCGTCTACCTGGTCGAGCACGGCGAGGTGGTGGGCGAGGTCAACAACTTCCGGTTCAACGAGAGCCCGGTCGACCTGCTGGGCCGGCTGAGCGAGGTGGGCGGCGCCCGGCAGACGCTGGCGCGTGAGTGGGGCGACTACTTCACCCGCACCGTCATGCCCGCCGTGCGGGTGCCGGACTTCAACATGTCGACGGTCAGCCAGGCGAGCTGATCGCCAGCTCGTGCACCCTGCTCCACCGCTGCCCGGTGACCAGCCGGGCGGTGAGGTCGTCCAGGTCGTAGACGATCGACCAGCGGGTGTGCGGCTGCGCCACCCGGCGCAGCAGGTCCAGGGCGTCGGCGCCGGTGCCTGCGCCCTTGGCCAGGGCGCCGTAGCGGGCGTCCGACAGCCGGTCGGCCGGGCTGGTGCCGGCCATGGTGATGTTGGTGAGGATCCGGTCGTCGACGACGTGCAGTTCGCCGCCGCCGTACTCGGCGACGACGGCGCGGCCGGTCCGGTCGGCGATCAGGTAGTGCACCTGCGGCCCGCCGGTGAACTCGACGTCGTAGCGGCGCATCAGCGCGATCGCCTCGTCCACGGTGGCGGCGCGGTCGAGCATCAGCCGGATGATGCGCGTGGTGCCCACCAGCGCGCGGCCCGGCGTCCGTTCGGGCAGCTCGGCGTCGGGCGTCTGGGCCAGGCCTACGGCCAGGCCCTTCTCGTTCATGCCGTCGAACGGCAGCAGTACCGCGTGGCCGAGCCGCCGCCGGTGCCCCGGGTCCGTCAGGTCCGGCCCGCCGCCGTCGAGCACGTACGAGACGTCGGAGACGGAGATCGAGGCGTACGCGCCGGGGGCCTTGGCGTGCACCACCATGGCGGCGTTCGGGTCCCAGTCGAAGTTGCGGGCGAACTCCGGGCCGCCTGCCGACTCGGGGCCGCGGGCGAACAGCGAGCACGCCCAGGCGCTGTCGGGGCGGGCCAGCTCCTCGTCGGTGAGCGGCGCCTCGGCGTCGTAGCCGCCGTGGTAGGTCATCTCGTACATCGGCAGGTCGTCCAGCCGCCGCAGGCTGCCCGCGGTCCGCTCGACCTGGTCCTGGTTCTGCCGTAACACCGGGCTCTCCCCCGCGGGCCGCCGCGCCGCCGGCTCCCCCGCGCACGCCACTGTGGAAGCGACGAGGAGCAGTGCCGTCAACACCCCCGCGGTACGGCTGCGCATGACCGAAGTGTGCCGTCCGCTCCCCCCATCTGTCACCCCCTACGAGCCTCTGGTGATCGCCCGCCGCCGAGGAGAGGCATGGCTGGAGCGACCGGATCCGCCCCCTGACGCCCCCGGTCGTGGAGGCGCGTGAATCCCCACCCCGACGCCCGCCGTGGATGAGAGGCCGCTTCCGCCCCCTGACCGCCCACCGTGAATGAGGAGAGGCCGCTTCCGCCCCCCCTGACGCCCACCGCGGACGAGGGGCCGCCCCCGGCCCGACGAGGTCCCTCGATCGCGTAGCGGGTCGGCACGCGATGCGGCCGGTGCCGCGGCGGCCGGACAGCCGACGGAGGTGCGCCCGACGGAGGTGGCTGTCGGCCGACCCGCCAGCGCGTCGAGCGCCCACGCGGGCAGACCGGTGGCGCGGGACCGGCGTGTCCGCCGGCACCGCGGTTGCCTGGGCGCCGCCGCGCGGTGGTGGCCGCCGAGGCAGCGCCATCGGTACGACGGCCGGCTACGCCCGATGGTCACCGACCTTATGCCCGCCCTTTCCGCCGGAGGGGCGACCGCCGCCGTCCCGCCTCGACGCGTCCCTACGGGGATCCGAAACCGATCGCCGCCATTGCCGGTGGCGGCAGAGCGGTAGTCGCCGGGGTTGGGACGGTGGGGTCTCCATTGCGGCCTGCGGGTGGCGGGCGTCGAAGGCCGGTCGGTGTCAGTGCGGAAGTAGGATGGGCACTATTTGATCTTGGATGACCATGCCGGATGGGGAGGGTGGGCGGTGCGGACCGTTGTGGCGGAGATGGCGGAGCGGCTGGTCGAGGTGCCGGGGGTGGTGGGGGTGCTGCTGGGCGGGAGCCGGGCGCGTGGGGAGCACCGGCCGGAGTCCGACTGGGATCTGGGCGTCTACTATCGGGCGCCGCTCGACGTGGAGGGGCTGCGGAAGCTCGCGGGGCCCGGGGTCGAGGTGGCCGGGCCGGGCGGGTGGGGGCCGTGGGTGGACGGCGGGGCGTGGCTGGAGGTCGGCGGCGTGGCGGTGGACTGGATCCTGCGCGACGTCGACCGGGTGCGGCGGGTGTGGGAGGACTGCCGGGAGGGCCGCTACGAGGTGGGCGTCCAGGTGGGGCATCCGCTGGGGTTCTGGTCGCCGTGTTACGCGGGTGAGGTGGCGCTCGGCGCGATCCTCGCCGATCCGCACGGGGAGCTGGGACGGCTGCGGCGGGAGGCCGCCGTGTACCCGGAGCGGTTGCGGGAGTCGCTGATGGGGGCGGCCGAGGAGGCCGGGTTCCTGGTGGAGGTGGCGGGCAAGGGCGTGGGCAGGGCGGACACCCTCTACGTCGCGCTCTGCCTGTCGCGGGCGGTCGGCGTGCTGGTGCAGGCGCTGTTCGCGGCCGAACGGCGGTGGTGCCTCAACGAGAAGGGCGCACTGGCGGTCGCGGAGACACTGCCGGGCGCCCCCGCCGGGTTCGGCCGCCGGGCCCGCGCGCTGCTCGGCGGCCTGGGCGAGACCCCGGAGTCGCTGGCCACGGCGGTGGACGCGGCGCGTGAACTGGTGGCGGAGACGCGGGACGCGCTCCACCGGTGAGTCGATAGCGGAAACCCAGGACGCGCTCCGCCCATGAGCCGGCGGCGGGAACCCCAGACGCGCTCCATGAGCCGGCGGCGGAACCCTAGGGCAAGCTCTGCCGGTGAGCCGATGGCGGAGACCCGGGGCGCGTTCGGCTGGTGAGCTGACGGGAAACCCGGGACGCGCTCCGCCGGTGAGCCGGCGGTGGAGGCCCGGGGCGCGCTCGATCTGTAAGCCAGTCAGGACGAGCGGTTCCGCGGGCGGGTGGCGTCCGCCGTCTCGTCGCTGATCGCCCTCGGCCGTCGAGCCGCGAGGGCTCGCCCGTCCTACCCGGCCGGGTGGCGTCCGCCGTCTCGTCGCATCGCCCGCGGCCGTCGAGCCGCGGGGGCTTAACGGTGTTAGCTGTCCTCCAGGCGGAAGCCGACCTTCATGCCGACCTGGAAGTGGGCCACCTCCCCCGCGTCGATGTGGCCGCGCACCTCGGTCACCTCGAACCAGTCGAGGTGGCGCAGGGTCTGCGAGGCCCGCCTGATGCCGTTGCGGATGGCCTGGTCGACGCTCTCATGCGAGGTGCCGACGATCTCGGTCACGCGGTACGTACGATCCGTCATCTCCGAATCCTCCTTACTCCAAGGCCATGATCGCATGACCCATAGTGCCGTCCAGGGGCGCTGTCGCCGCCGGCCCGTCCGAGGTCTAACGTGGGGGGTATGAGGAGTTGGCGCAGGAAGCAGGCGGTCCACACGGTCACGGACGCCAGGCCTTCGCTGAGCACCGACATCCGGCGCCGGGAGCGGAGCTACCTCATCAAGATGGGCATTCGCACGATCTGCCTGATCCTGGCGGTGGTGGTGCCGCTGCCGTGGCCGTACAAGCTGCTGTTCATCGCCGGTGCGGTCTTTTTGCCGTACATAGCGGTTATCGGGGCCAATGAGCGTGGCAAGGACGCCCCACCTCCCACCTTTCAGACCCCGGAAGCTAACCAAAGCGAGATACCGATGCACCGACGCGAGATCGGGTCGTGACTAAGTCTTGACGCATCCCACGGGTTGTAGGTGTACGCTTTAGCCAAGCGCTCCGGTCCCCCGTCGGAGTGCTGGTGCCGGCGTTCCGGGCCCCCGTCGGAACGCCGATGAAGCGACGCCGGGTGGTTTGCCCCCGTAACCACCCGGCGTCGCCCTTTTCCCGGCAAAACTTTCGAAGCTGATGATCTGTTCACGAGCCGGCTTCGCAGTCGGATAGGGCCGCTTTCCCGAAATCGTTTACACCCCGCCGGCCCCACAATTCACAGGGAATCTTCAGGGTCGGGCGGGGCTTGACTGCACGAGTTCGTTCCAGTGTCAGCGGTCGGTCAGCGTCTCGGTTGTGGTCTGGCCCCAATTCCTGGCGAGCGCGGTCAGCCGCTCCACCGCCTCCTCCGGCGCGGTCCCGGCGCCCTGGGCCAGCCCCAGCAGGTAGGCGGTCAGCGGCGCGGCCGGCCTGGCCACCCCGTGCGCGACCTCCTTCGTCAGCTCCAGGATCTGGTCGCGGTCCACCCTGGCCGGATCGATGCCCAGTTCCTCGCAGGCCAGCGCGGTCCACTCAGCCAGCACGTTCATTCCGAGCCTCCTCCAGGTCGTCCCTGGTGTCGCAGTCGAACCAGGCTTGCCGGGGCAGCGGCACCCGCCGCCCCACGAGCGGCGCCAGCAGCCCGCGCAGCGACCGCCCCTCGTAGGCCGCCAGCGCCTCCCGCAGCCCGGCGGCCTCCCAGACGCCGAGCAGCCACTGTTCGCGTCCTTCCCCGTCCACGGCGACCGCCCCACGCCCTGCGCCGGTATGCGCCAGGAGGGTGGAGAGGTGGGAGGGGGCCAGGAACGGGAGGTCGCCGGCGAGGAGGACCACCCAGGGGGCGGTGACCTCGGCGAGCCCCGCCCGGAGCGCGGGCACCGGCCCGGCGCCCGGCGGGTCCTCGCGGACGAAGACGGCGCCCGGGATGGCCCTGGCAGGTCCCACGATGACGACGCGCCCGGCCTCACGGGCGGCGGCGGCGACGTTGCCGACCATCGGCGTGCCGCCCACCTCCAGGCCGGGTTTGTCCACCCCGCCCAGCCGTTCCGCCCTGCCGCCCGCCAGGATCACCGCGTCGAACACGTCTCCACCGTACGCGGTCATGTCCTCAGGAGCTCCAGAAGACGCGGCCCGGGGAGCGCGTGGGCGGTGCGGCCCTCGGCGCCGGTGGTGGTCCCGGCCGCGAGCAGGGAGTTCAGTACGGACTCCTCGACGGCGTCCATGGCCGCGCCGAACAGCGGGTTCAGCTCGTGGTCGGGCATCGGGGCGTGCCCGGTGCGGGTGGTGAAGGCGATGGCGTAGTCGCCGCTCCCGTGGCTGTAGTCGGCGCCCACCCGGCCGAGCGCGAAGACGGCCCGCCTGGCCAGCCGGGTGAGCTGCCGGGCGTCCACGGGCGCGTCGGTGGCGATGACGATCATGCAGGAGCCCGCCTCCTCCGGCCCGGCTGGAGGGAGGCACTCGCCGGGGAGCCCCAGGGAGGAGGGGGTGATCGGGCGGCCGTGGAGGCGGAGGGTGCCGCCGAAGTTGGCCTGGACGAGGGCGCCCAGCGTGACCTGCTCGCCCGCGGCATGCAGCAGGCGGGAGGCGGTGCCGATGCCGGCCTTGAAGCCCAGGGCGGTGGTGCCCGTGCCGGCGCCGGCGCAGCCCTCGGCGACGGGACCGCCGGCGGCCGTGGCGACGGCCCGCAGGACGTGGGCCTCGGTGACGGGGCGGGCGCGGATGTCGGACAGGTGGCCGTCGTTGCACTCGCCGACCACCGGGTTGAAGGTCCGTACGCCGGCGCAGCCCGGCTGCGCGAGCATCCAGGTCACCAGCGCGTCGGCGGCGCGGAACGCCGACAGGGTCGCCGTGAGCACGACCGGCGACTCCAGCAGGCCGAGCTCGGACAGCTGGGTGGCGCCGACCAGCTTGCCGTGGCCGTTACCGGTGAACAACCCGGCGGGGAGCGGCGCGTGCGGGCCGATCCCGCCGGGCACGACGGCGGTGACGCCGGTGCGGACGGCGGGGTCGCGGACGAGGGTGACGTGCCCGACGCCCACGCCGGGCACGTCGGTGATCGCGTTGTGCCGGCCGCTGTCACCGGTGGCGAGACCCAGGTCGCGGGCCCGCACTAGCCGCCGATCGCCGACATGGGGCGGGCCGGCTGGAGGAAGGAGGGGTCGTCGATGCCGTGGCCGGCGCGCTTGCCCGCGACGGCGGCGATCCACCGCTCGGCCAGCTCGTCGTCGGTGGCTCCCGCCCGCATGGCGGACTTCAGGTCGGACTCCTCGCGGGCGAACAGGCAGTTGCGGATCTGGCCGTCGGCGGTGAGCCGCACGCGGTCGCAGGCGCCGCAGAACGGCCTGGTGACCGACCCGATCACGCCGACCCGCGCGGGCCCGCCGCCGATCAGGAACCGCTCTGCGGGCGCGCTGCCGCGCTCCTCCACGTCGTCGGGGGTGAGCTCGAAGGAGCCGGACAGCAGGGCGAGGATCTCGTCGGCGGTGACCATGTTCGCGCGGCTCCAGCCGTGTTGCGCGTCGAGCGGCATCTGCTCGATGAAGCGCAGCTCGTAGCCCTGCTCCAGGCACCAGCGCAGCAGCGGCACCGCCTCGTGCTGGTTGACGTCGCGCATGAGCACGGCGTTGACCTTGACCGGGCGCAGCCCGGCGCGGTGCGCGGCGGCCAGGCCGTCGAGCACGTCGGGCAGCCGGTCGCGGTGGGCGAGCCGCTTGAACGTGTCGCGGTCGAGCGTGTCGAGGGAGACGTTGACCCGGTCCAGCCCGGCGCCGGCGAGCGCGTCCGCCATGCGGGCCAGGCCGATACCGTTGGTGGTGAGCGACACCTGCGGCCGGGGCCGCAGCGCGGTGGTGCGGGCCACGATGTCGGCGAGCTCGCGGCGCAGCAGCGGCTCGCCTCCGGTGTAGCGGACCTCGGTGACGCCGAGGCGCTCGACGCCGATGGTGACGAGCCTGACCACCTCGTCGGCGGTCAGGAGCTGGGCGTTGGGCAGCCAGTCGAGCCCTTCCGGCGGCATGCAGTAGGTGCAGCGCAGGTTGCATTTGTCCGTGAGGGACACCCGAAGATCGGTAGCCACCCGCCCGAACGAGTCACGCAGCATGGGCGTCACCTCCCGTGGTCGCCAAAAGGACAGCCTACGTCCGCCTTGTGTCCGGTCTCAAAACGGCGCATCACCGTACGGCCTCCTGGAGGACGAGCGCGTGGCGTGCCACGTGGGCCGCGTCGGCGAGATACAGCGCGTCGTGGCCGCCGGCCAGGTGGGCGGCGAAGGCGGCATCGCCCGCCGCCGCCTTCTCGCGGATCAGCCGCGCCATGCCGTGCAGGCGCTCCCCCACGACGTCCGTCAGGGCCGCGCGGTCGGCGGCGGCGAGCCCGTACGCGTCGCAGAACAGCCCCAGCCGCCGCGCCTGCTCGGGCACGGGCGTGGGCGCCTCCCCGTGGCCCTGGGCGGTCAGGGGGACGAACCGGTAGGCCGCGTACGCGACGTCCCAGAGCCTCGGCCCGGGGTGCGCGGTGTCGAAGTCGATGAACGCGACGGGCGCGCCGTCGCGGAAGACGCAGTTGTACGGGGCGATGTCGGCGTGGCAGACGACCTCGGCGGGCTCGCGCGGCGGGAAGTACCACGCGGCGTCGCCGGGCGGCGTGAAGCCGGTGGTCGCGTCGTGGTAGGCGCGCAGCAGGCCGGCCACGGCCCGCAGGGTGGCGTCGTCGCGCACGTACGGGGGCACCGGGTCGCAGGCGGCCGTGCCGGGGACGAAGTCGAGGATCTCGCGGCCCCGCCCGTCGAGGCCGTGGGCGCGGGGCGCGCCCGTGAAGCCGCGCGCGGCGAGGTGGCCGAGCAGCGCGTGCACGGCGGGCGTCCACGGACCGGCCGGCCTGCGCACGGTGTCGCCGACGCGGACGACCACGTTGACGCCACCGCCCGCGAGGATCTCCTCGGTCGTGGATCCGGTCGGGTCAGGCAGCACAGCTCACGCTCCACCCACGCTCCACCCGCAAAGGGCCGTAACAGGATGATCGTAACAAGCTCAATTAACCGTCCCATATTCCGTGCCAGCGTAAATGAGTGGGCTGGAGCGGCGGTTCCAGGGCAGACTGGATCAAGGACGATCAAGGAGTTTCCCGTCATGCCGAACCAGCCCGCCCCGAACCTGCTGTCCTGGGCCAGCGAGATCGACGACCGCACGATCGAGCAGGCGGCCCGCGCCGCCCGGATGCCGATCGTGTCCGGTCACGTCGCGCTCATGCCCGACGCGCACGTCGGCATCGGCGCGACGGTCGGCTCGGTCATCCCCACCGAGGGCGCGATCATCCCGGCCGCCGTCGGCGTCGACATCGGCTGCGGGATGGTCGCCACGGAGACCACGCTGACCGCCGCCGACCTGCCCGACACGCTCGCCGCTCTGATGTCGCTGGTCGAGCGCCGCATCCCGGCCGGCGTCGGCCAGGGACACCAGGACCCGTCGGTCGACCGGGCGCTCAGCGAGCTCGGCCACCCGCACACGAGCCTGACGCGGGAGCAGGAGACCAAGGTCGCCCGCCAGTTCGGCACCCTCGGCTCGGGCAACCACTTCGTCGAGGTCTGCCTGGACGAGCGCGACCGCGTGTGGACCGTGCTCCACTCGGGTTCGCGCGGCATCGGCAACCAGCTCGCCACCATGCACATCACCGGCGCGAAGAACCTGATGAAGCGCCAGGCGATCGGCCTGGAGGACCCGGCGCTGGCCTACCTGGTGCAGAACACGCCGGAGTTCGACGCCTACATCGAGGACATGCTCTGGTCGCAGCACTACGCCATGGCCTCGCGGGCCCGCATGGACAAGGTGCTGGTCAACGCCCTGTTCCAGGTCGTCGGCACGGGCCGGAGGGTGCGGACCATCAACTGCCACCACAACTTCACCCAGCTGGAGACGCACCACGGCAAGCGGCTGTGGATCACCAGGAAGGGTGCGATCAAGGCGGACACCGGCGACGAGGGCGTCATCCCGGGCTCGATGGGCGCGCAGTCGTACATCGTGCGCGGGCGCGGGAACGCCGACTCCTACCACTCGTGCGCGCACGGGGCGGGGCGGCGGATGTCGCGCACCCAGGCCAAGCGCGAGCTGTCGGCGAGGTCGCTGAAGGCGGCGATGGGCGGCCGTACCTGGAACGCCGACCGGGCCGCCGCGCTGGTCGACGAGCACCCGGAGGCCTACAAGCCGATCGACCGGGTGATGGACGACCAGAAGGACCTGGTCACCGTGCAGCACACGCTGCGGCAGGTCTTCAACTACAAGGGCTGAGTACGATCAGTCGGATGACATCCGTCTACGTGTTCAACGGCCCGAACCTCAACCTGCTCGGCACCCGCAAGCCGGAGGTGTACGGGACCACGACCCTGTCCGACGTCGAGACGATGTGCCGGGAGGAGGCCGAGGCGCTCGGCCTGGAGCTGGTCTTCGGGCAGTCCAACCACGAGGGCCAGCTCATCGACTGGATCCAGGAGGCGGGTGCCGCGGTCAAGGCCGGCCAGGCCGTCGGCGCGGTGCTGAACCCCGGCGCCTACACCCACACCTCGGTCGCGCTGCACGACGCGATCGAGGGCGTGGAGCTGCCGGTGATCGAGCTGCACATCTCCAACGTGCACCGCCGCGAGCCGTTCCGGCACCACTCCTACATCTCGCCGGTTGCCAGAGGGATCATGGTCGGTTTCGGGGTGTACGGGTACGTGCTGGCGATCAGAGGGCTGCACAACGCCGCGCGACCGGCCTAGAATCCTGTTCTAGATTTGTTCCGGGCTCCGGAGGAGGCGCGGTGGGCGAGCTGAAGGTGACCTGCGACCCGGAGGACGTCGGCCTCGACTCCGCCCGCCTCCGGCGGATCGACGCCCATTTCGCCCCGTACGTGGACGACGGGCGGCTGCCCGGCTGGCTGGCGCTGGTGAGCCGGCGCGGCGAGATCGCCCACCTGTCCGCGTACGGGTCGCGCGACGTCGCGTCGGGCGCCCCGGTGGAGCCGGACACGCTGTTCCGGATCTACTCCATGTCCAAGCCGATCACCTCGGTCGCGGTGATGATGCTGTACGAGGAGGGGCTGCTGGAGCTGACCGACCCGGTCAGCCGTCACCTCCCGGCGTTCGCGGACGTGCGCGTGTACGAGAAGGGGCCGGCCTTCTCCCCCGTCACCCGGCCGGCGGCGGAGCCGGTGCGGGTGTGGCACCTGCTCACCCACACCTCGGGCCTGGTGTACGGGTTCCAGCACGTGAGCGTCGTGGACGAGCTCTACCGGCGGGCCGGGTTCGACCCGGGAGCGCCGCGCGGGATGGGCCTGGCCGAGGCGGTCGACCGGTGGGCGGAGCTGCCGCTGCTGTTCGAGCCGGGCACGCAGTGGAACTACTCGGTGGCCACCGACGTGCTCGGCCGGCTGGTCGAGGTGGTGTCGGGCCGGCCGCTCGACGAGTTCCTGAGCGAGCGGATCTTCCGGCCGCTGGGCATGGACGACACCGGGTTCTGGATCGACGGGGAGCGGGCGGGGCGGATGGCCACGCTCTACTCGGCGGACCGCCACCGCAGGGCCGTGCCCATGGACACGCGGGGCGCGGAGCTGCGGCGGCCGTCGTTCCTGTCGGGCGGCGGCGGGCTGATCTCGACGGCGGGCGACTACCACCGGTTCACCCAGATGCTGCTGCGCGGCGGCGAGCTGGACGGGGTGCGGCTGCTCGGCCCGCGCACCGTCGCCTACATGACGCGCAACCACCTGCCGGGCGGGGCCGACCTGGAGGAGTTCGGGCGGCCGGTGTTCGCCGAGGTGCCGTACGCGGGGGTCGGGTTCGGGCTCGGGTTCGCGGTGGTGCGGGACGCCGCCCGGCACCGGACGCTGAGCTCGGCGGGCGAGTTCAGCTGGGGCGGGGCGGCGAGCACCGCGTTCTGGGTGGACCCGGCGGAGGAGCTGACGGTCGTCTTCATGACCCAGCTCCTCCCCTCGGACACCCATCCGATCAGGAGCAGGCTGCGGCAGCTCGTCTACCAGGCGCTGCTGTAGCTAGCGCCAGGCGGGGGGCTCGCCGGTGTCGACGAGGTTCCACCGGCCGTTGGCATGCAGGCGGTCCTCGTAGTAGTGGACGGTGGGCGGCAGGCCGACGCGCGGCCCGGCGGCGAACTCCTCCCGTGCGGCGCGCCGCAGGTGCTCCGGGTCCACGCCGAGGGTGTCCGCGGCGACCCTGGCGAGGCGTTCGAGCGCGTGGTGGCCCATGAAGCTGTCGTAGGTGAGGCTGAAGACGCGCTCGCGCGGCTGCTCGACGTCGCGGGAGATGACGTTCACGGGTGGCAGGTCGCGGGTCAGGCCGCGCTCGGCGCGGGTGGCGGGGTCGATGTAGACGCCGCAGTCGCGGTACAGGATCGCGGTGCGGCGGCCGTCCGGGTCGAACGCGAACAGCGTGTTCTGGCCGTGCGGCTCCGGTACGCAGCCCGTGGCGGAGACGGCGCGCAGCCAGAGGCGCACCATGGGGGCGACGACCCGGCTCGCCAGCCAGCCGGTGGGGTCCTCGCCGCTGCGGGCGGCGAGCTGCGCCATGAGCGGCGGGTCGTCGGGGCCGCGCACGTCCTGCCCGTACAGCGCGAACAGCGGCACGGTGAACCGCGGGGTCCCCCGGGCCGGGCCGGGGAGCAGGTGGGGGCGGATCTCACGGATCAGGAAGCCCCAGGCCTCGGCCGGGTCGGCGCCCAGGACTCCGGCGGCGACCTCGGGGAGGACCGGCAGCCCGGCCGCCGACAGCTCCTCGGCCGCCCAGAGCTGCACCGAGATGATCGGCCGCCGCAGCCGCCGGGTGAAGCGCGACAGCCGCCGGGGGTAGTGGAGCTTGACGAAGTGCGGCTCCACCGGCTCGTCGCCGATGCGCTCGACGAACACGGTGCGGGCGTTGGCCGACGGCACCACGGTCAGGTCGGGCCCGCGTTCGGTGAGCGCGTCCCGGTCGGGCAGGCCGGGGAAGGCGAGCGTCTCGGGGTGCACGGGCAGCAGGAACCCGTCGCCGCCCCGGTAGAGCTTGACCGTGGTGGACTCCAGCGCGTTGCGCAGGAAGGTCCCCCGCTCGGGCGGCACGCGGAAGGTCGGCACCGCGAACCGGTCGAGGCCGAGCTGCGGATGGTACGGCTCGGAGATCTCCAGGTCCGCGGAGAAACGACTGTAGGCGCGGGTGCCCGCGCCCAGATACCGTTCGGCGTACTGCCACACCCGCAACGGTTCCCGCCGGTCGTCAAAGATCATTCGCACCCGTTCCTTGGTAGGAGAGCCGGTAGATACCCGGCCCGGCACGGTCTCAGTCGAGGTAGCGGAAGCGCGGCGGCGGGTGCATGAGGAACTCGTGGTGGGACAGGTTCCAGGCGTACGCGCCGGCCAGCTCGAACACCACGAGGTCGCCAGGCCGCAGCCCGGTCACCGGGACGTCGCGGGCGAGCACGTCCCTGGGCGTGCAGAGCTGGCCGACCAGGGTGGCCGGGCCGGTGAGCGCGGGGCCGGCGATCGCCCGGTGCAGGACGGTGAACGGCTGGTCGTGGCCGCGGGCGACGGGGGTGCGCAGGTGGTGGGTGCCGCCCCGCAGGACGGCGTAGTCGCGGCCGTGGTTGCGCTTGACGTCGAGCACGTCGGTGACGTACCAGCCGTGGTACGCGGTGAGCGACCGGCCGGGCTCGACCCGGAGCCGCGCCCCTGTGGCGGGCAGGGCGGCGGGCAAGGCGGCGGCGTACGCCTTCCAGTCGAACACCTGGTCCGGCGCCCGGTAGTCGACGCCCATGCCGCCGCCGAGGTCCAGCTCCGGCTCGGTGAGGCCGGGCAGGTGTGCGCGGAGCCAGGGCAGCGCCCAGGACGTCACCCGGCGGGCCAGAGCGGCCATGGCGGGGGCGTCGTGCTGGGCCCAGGTCAGGTGGGTGTGCAGGCCGCGCACCCGGATGTGCGGGGCGGCGGCCAGCAGCGGCAGGCAGGCGGCCAGGCCGTCCTGGTCCATGCCGAACGGGCTGGCGGCGGCCTGCCGGGTGTCCTCGCCGGGCAGGTCGGGGTTGGCGCGCAGCAGCACGTCCGCCGGGGCGCCGAGGGCGATCAGGCGGGCCAGCTCGCGGGGGCTCTCCACGTGCAGCCGGTGCACGCCGGGCGTCAGGGCGAGGGCCAGCTCGGCGTCGGTCTTGCCGGGTCCGCTGAAGGCGATCGGCAGGTCAGGGGCGACCTCGCGCACGTGCGCCAGCTCGCCGCCGGAGGCCACCTCGAAGCCGTCCACGTACGGGACGAGCGCGCGCAGGATCTCGGCGGCCGGGTTGGCCTTGACGGCGTAGTAGAGCTCGGCGGTCCCGGCCAGCGCGCCGCGCACTCCGGCGGCGTGCGCACGCAGCGCCGGCAGGTCGTACACGTAGGCGGGCAGGTCTCCCCCGCCGGCCAGCCGCAGCGCCTCCGCCCGCACGGGCTCCGTCACCATCGGCGCTCCCCTCTCGTCCCCTGGAGCAGACGGTACGGCAGAGGGATCATGGTCCGCGCGCCGGGGCGGGACGGACGGAAACCCCGCCCCGCCGGCCCCCGTCTCGTACCGGAGAGGGGTGTCCCGGACGGGACGGGGCGGCGGGACGGGGTGGTTCCGTTCCTCCGCCCCGTCGAGGCAGTCACGGGGACGGAGGAACGGAACGCGGGCGGAGGGTCAGAGGGGTGACCGCGCGGGCTCCTCGGCGCTCGCCGTGCCTCCCTCGAACCCGCGCGGGGATCTCACGGTGAGGCGCAGGTGTAGCCGGACACCGTCTGGGTGTTGCCGTTGGGCCGGCTGACCTGGAAGCCGAACGAGGTGCTGGCGCTCGGGCCGAGGTTGCCGTTGTAGCCCATGCTCTTGGCCGTGACGGTCTGGCCGCTGGTGGTGAGGGTGGCGTTCCAGGAGCCGGTGACGCTGTGGCCGGCGGGGAGGGTGAAGGTGACGGTCCAGCCGTTGATGGCCGACGATCCGCTGTTGGTCACGGTGACGGGCTGGATGACGTACCCGTTGCCCCACTGGGTCTGGACGGTGCCGGTGGCGGTGCAGGGGCCGCTCGGGCCGCCGCCGCCGGTGGTGGTGAAGGTGACCGCGCTGGACGGGCTGGACAGGTTGCCGGCGCCGTCACGTGCTCGCACGTACACCTGGTACTGGGTGTTGGCGGACAGCCCGGTCAGGTTGATCGAATTGGTGGACGACTGGCCGAGCTGCGGGTCCGTGGTGCCCTGCTCGCGGTAGACGTTGTAGCCCGCCAGGCCGCTGCCGCCGGAGTCGGTGGAGGCCGACCAGGTCAGCGTGGCCGAGCTGCCGGTGACGTTGGAGGCGGCCGGGGTGCCCGGGGTGGTGGGCGGGGTGGTGTCGGAGGGAGTGCCGCCGTCGAGCGCGTTGTGGACGGCGGTGTAGGACGGCTTCTGCTGGTAGTTCTCGTCGTAGATGAGCGCGGCGCCCTCGCCGGAGAACGTGTCGGGCACCCACGAGTGCCGGTCGGTGAAGCCCCAGATGGTGACGCCGGCGCAGGCGTTCACGGCCAGGCAGGCCTGGATCACGTCCCGGTAGTAGTTGGCCTGGGTGGTGTCCTTGCTGGAGCTGCGGGGCATCTGCATGCGGATGTCCACCTCGGTGATGCGGACCTGGACGCCGAGGGCGGCGAAGCGCTCCAGGTTCTGCCGGAGGTCGCTGGGGAAGCCGTACTGGATCGCCAGGTGGCTCTGGAAGCCGACGCAGTCGACGGGCACGTTCTGCTCGCGCAGCGAGCGCACCAGGTTGTACATGGCGGTGCTCTTGGCGTTGATGCCCTCGACGTTGTAGTCGTTGATGCACAGCCGGGCGTCCGGGTCGGCGGCGCGGGCGTAGCGGAAGGCGTCGGCGATGTAGCTCTGGCCCAGCGTGTTGTACCAGAACGACGAGCGCAGGTTGCCGTTCTCTTCGAAGACCTCGTTCACCACGTCCCAGGAGACGACGGCGGCGTTATCGGCGTAGCGGCCGACGACCTGGCTGATGTGGTTCTGCATGGCCGAGCGCATGGCGGTGGCGCCCAGGCCCTGCACCCAGCCGGGGGTCTGGTTGTGCCAGACGAGGGTGTGGCCGTGCACCTGCTGGTTGTTCTGGGTGGCGAAGTTGACGATGGTGTCGGCGCCGGAGAAGTTGAACTGGCCCTGGTTGGGCTCGGTGGCGTCCCACTTCATCGCGTTCTCGGCGGTGATCTGGTTGAACTCGGTCGCCGCGATGTTCCGGTACTGGGTCTCGTTCGACAGCGGTCCGGTGGCGAGCGCGGTGCCGATGAACTTGCCCCGCGCCGCGGCGTGCTGGCGCAGTGGGGCCGAGGCGTCGGCGGGGCCGGCCGGCAGGAAGAACACGGCGAGCAGCCCGAGCAGGGCCGCCGCCGCGAGCGTCCTGGGCCGGCTGCCGGGTCTGATGGGGGTTGACGAAAGCACGAGCACCTACCTCCGCAAGCTTGCCAAGATCCGGTCCCGAAATCTTTCGGCGTCTTCGGGATCCCTGCCGGGACGGTAGGGACAGGCAGGAGACAGGGTCAATGCCCGCGCGCGCACGCTGCTGTTAGAGCAGGTGGAGAGCTGAAATTATCGGCAATCTCGTGAAACTTTCATCGAGCGAAGTGCCTGTTCTCATGATGGCGTGCCCGCCCCCGCTGGGGGAGATGAGGGGCGGGCACGGTCTGGTGGGCCCTCGTCAGGCGTCGTCGTCCGACACCCGGGAGGCGTCGGCGCAGGTGCTGGTGCCCGCGCTGAGCAGCTTCAGCGCGGCCCCGCAGGTGCTGACCGGCGCGGAGACCGGCTCGACGATCTCGTCGTTGAAGATGATCACATCGCCGATCAGGGAGGAGGAGGGCTTGGCGGTCTCGGGAGCCTCGGCGGCGGCGGGGGCGGCGGGGGCGGCGGCGCACACCAGGCCGGCGATCACGCCGCCGAGACCCGTGACGGCGAGGCGCCGGCGGGACCGGCCGTCTGGTCGGAGCGGTGGCGGCTGCTCTGCATGATCCGGTCGATCAGCGCGAGCGCCACCGCCGAGGCGATGAAGGTCAGGTGGATCAGTGTCTTCCAAAGCAGCTCCCTGTCGGTGACGGCCGGTCTGGCCGCGTTGATGAAGATCTGGAGAAGGTGGATGGACGAGATGCCGATGATGGCCATCGCGAGCTTGACCTTGAGCACGTTGGCGTTGACGTGGGAGAGCCACTGCGGCTGGTCGGGGTGGCCTTCGATGCGCAGCCGCGAGACGAACGTCTCGTAGCCGCCGACGATCACCATGATCAGCAGGTTGGAGATCATCACCACGTCGACCAGGCCGAGCACGATGAGCATGACGGTGGTCTCGGCCGGATGGCCGGTGAATCCCAGGTGGACGAGATGCACGAGCTCGGCCATGAACCGCCACACGTAGACCACCTGGGCGGCGATGAGGCCGAAGTAGAGCGGCGCCTGGATCCAGCGGCTCAGGAACATCACATAGCCGAGCCGGCTGGCGGCGCGTCGCCGGGCGGGAAGGGTGCGCAGCTGCGGATACATCTAGGACGTGAGGATGTTCACGTGCTGGACCACGGCCTCCAGGCGGGCGATCGGTTCGCCGCCGATATGAGGCGGCAGGACGATCGCCGCCGCGGCGAGGGCGGCGGCCAGGGCTCGGTCGGACATCGCAGCTCCTTCGTTCATGAGTGGGGGGACGCGCGCGGGGGCGGGGACCGGGGGATCCGTCCGGGCGGCGCGGCTGGAGACCGCGCCGCCCTCGCCACCGGCCTGGGGGAAGGTGTCAGGGAGCCAGGCAGTGGACGGCGGGGAGCTCGGCCGGGATGCCCGGCGAGCTGGGGTCGACGAGGCTGGTCGCACCGGCGGCGCTCTCGGCCAGACAGAGCGAGACCGCGACCGGGTCGACGACGGCGTGGGCGGGGGTAGCGGCGAGCAGGCCGGCGGCCACGAGCGCGGCGGCCGTCAGCGAGCGGGTGGTGGGTCGCATGTGCCCTCCTTGGGCGGGTAATCGGGTCACCCCGGGATTGCTACCCACCGTAATCATAAAGTAACTCTACGTACAAGAGATGCCTGTGGATTCTCATCTTCCCGCCGGATAAATCCCGCTTCGCACCACAGAATCCGGCCTTTGCACGAGGTTGTGGATCATGTTAACTAGAGGTGAAAAGTCTCGATCGTCGCGGTAGCTGACACCTGTTCCGGGAAGGACCGGGCACAGTGACGCTCGTCATCGATGGCGTCTCCGTACGCCGGCGCGGGGAGATCTGGCTCGACGACATCCACCTGGAGTCATCCGGTGGCATGACGACGCTCCTCGGGCCGATGACCGCGGGGAAGACCACGCTGATGCGGGTGGTGGCCGGGCTGCTGCCGCCGGACGCCGGGCGGGTGGTGGTCAACGGCGAGGACGTCACCGGCGTGTCGGTGCGCAAGCGGTCGGTGGCCTTCGTCTACCAGCAGTTCATCAACTACCCGTCGCTGACCGTCTACGAGAACATCGCCTCCCCGCTGCGCCTGGCCGCGGAGTTCCCCAAGGGCGAGGTGGACCGGCGGGTGCGCGAGGTCGCGGAGCTGATGGGCATCGGCGAGCTGCTCGGCCGCCGTCCCGGCGAGCTGTCGGGCGGCCAGCAGCAGCGCACCGCGATCGCCAGGGCCCTGGCCCGGCCGGTGGACGTGCTGCTGCTCGACGAGCCGCTCGCCAACCTGGACTTCAAGCTGCGCGAGCAGTTACGCGCCGACCTCAAGCGGATGTTCAGGGACTCCCCCGGCGTGGTGCTGTACGCGACGGCGGACCCGAACGAGGCGCTGGCCTTCGCCGCGCCGGCGGTGGTGCTGGGCGAGGGCCGGGTGCGGCACCGGGGCGACCCCGCTGACCTGTACGCCGGGCCGCCGACGCTGGAGGTGGCCGCGACGCTCAGCGACCCGCCGCTGAACCTGCTGCCCGGCCTGGTGCGCGACGGCCGGATCGAGTGCCTGGGCGCCTCGTTCCCCGCGCCGGGCCTGACCGGGCCGGACCGGCGGGTGGTGGTGGCGGTGCGCCCGCACCAGGTGGGCATCGAACGGGCCGGCCCCGGGATGCTGGAGTTCCCGGCCGAGATCAGGCTGGCGGAGGTGACGGGCAGCGCCACGTTCGTCCACCTGCTGCTGGAGGGCGGGACGCACCTGGTGGCGCATCTGGCGGGCACGCACCCGTACGAGCCGGGAGAGCCGGCGGTGGCGTACGTGGATCCGGCGCGGGTGTTCGTGTTCGGCGAGGACGGCGCGCGGCTGCATGCCCCGCTGGGGGCGGAGGTCCGCCCGCATGGCTGAGATCCGCCTGGAAGGCGTGGCGCACAGTTACGACGGCGGCGGCACGTGGGCGCTGAAGCCGATGACGTGGACCTGGCGGACCGGCCGGGCGTACGCGCTGCTCGGGCCGAGCGGGTGTGGCAAGACGACGCTGCTCAACATCGTCAGCGGGCTGCTGACGCCGACGCGGGGACGGATCTGGTTCGACGACCGCGAGGTGACCGGGGTGCCGCCGGCGGGGCGGAACATCGCGCAGGTCTTCCAGTTCCCGGTGCTGTACGACCAGATGTCGGTCTACGACAACCTGGCCTTCCCGCTGCGCAACCGCGGGTACCCGAGGCAGGAGGTGGACCGGCGGGTGCGCCGGGTGTCGGGCCTGCTCGGGCTGGACGAGCACCTGCGCCGCCGGTCGCGGCGGCTGGACCCGGGCCGCCAGCAGATCGTGGCGCTGGGCCGCGGCCTGGTCCGCCCGGAGGTGGCCGCGGTGCTGCTGGACGAGCCGCTGACCGTGGTGGACCCGGCCATGAAGTGGACATTGCGCAGCAAGCTCAAGGAGATCCACCGCGACACCGGGCACACGCTGGTCTACGTCACCCACGACCAGACGGAGGCGCTGACGTTCGCCGACGAGGTGGTGGTGCTCAACGACGGCGAGATCGTGCAGGCCGGGGAGCCGGGCGAGCTGTTCCTGTCGCCCGCGCACGAGTTCGTCGGCCACTTCATCGGCTCGCCCGGCATGAACGTGCTGGACGGGGCGGTGGCCGGCGGGCTGGTGCGGGTGGGCGACGCCGCGGTCGGCCGGGCGTCCGGCGACCTGCCGCCGGGGCCGGTGCGGATCGGGGTGCGGCCGGAGTTCGTGCGGCTCACAAGCGAGGAGGCGCCGCCCGGCATCGCCGCCCGGGTGACCGGGATCGACCGGATGGGCGCGTACGACCTGGTGCACACCCAGGTGAACGGGCACCCGCTGGTCGCCCGCACGGACGCGGCGGCCGCGCACGAGCCGGGCTCCGTGACGTTCCTGCGCTTCGCGGAGGGCCGGGCGTTCCTGTTCAGGGACGCGGTCCGGTGCGGGGTGGTCGAGCCGCTGCCGGGGAGCGCCCCGTGACGGCCGCCCTCCCCTCGCGGCGGACGGAGCCGGCCGCCGAGGACCGGGCCCAGGGCAAGCGGCGCGCCAACCGGGCCTGGTTCCTGGTGCTGCCGGTGGTGGTGTCGGTCGCGTTCACCGCCGTCATCCCGCTGATGACGGTCGTGAACTACTCGGTGCAGGACATCTTCAGCCCGGACGACCGGCTCTTCGTCGGCCTGGAGTGGTTCCGGTCGGTGGCGCGCGACCCGGAGGTGCGGGCCGCGTTCGTCCGCACGCTGCTGTTCTCGGCGCAGGTGCTGCTGCTGGAGATCCCGCTGGGCGTGGCGGTGGCGGTGGTGATGCCGCGTCGCGGCCTCGGCGTGCCGGCGGCGCTGGTGCTGGTCGCGCTGCCGCTGCTCATCCCGTGGAACGTGGTGGGCACGATCTGGCAGATCTTCGCCCGGCCGGACATCGGGCTCGGCGGCTGGGCCGTCAACAACGTGCTCGGCCTGGACTACAACTACACGCTGGACGCCGGCGACGCGTGGATCACCGTGCTCGTCATGGACGTGTGGCACTGGACGCCGCTGGTGGCGCTGCTGGCGTACGCGGGGCTGCGGTCGATCCCCGACCCGTACTTCCAGGCGGCGCAGATCGACGGCGCGTCGGCGTGGGCGACGTTCCGGCACATCCAGCTGCCGCGGCTGCGCGGGGTGCTGACGATCGCGATCCTGCTGCGGTTCATGGACAGCTTCATGATCTACACCGAGCCGTTCGTGGTGACCGGGGGCGGGCCGGGGAACGCGACCTCGTTCCTCAGCGTCCTGCTGTCGAAGATCGCGGTCGGGCAGTTCGACCTGGGGCCGGCGGGGGCGTTCTCGCTGCTGTACTTCCTGGCCGTGCAGATCGTCTGCTACGTGTTCTTCACCGTGCTGACCAGGACCGGGAGGTGAGCACGGTGCGGAGGCTGCCGTGGGCGCGGACGGTGTTCTGGCTGTACGGGATCACGCTGATGCTGCCGCTGCTGTGGATGTTCGGCATGTCGATCCGCCCGAACCAGGACATCCTCGGCAGCTTCCGGCTCATCCCGGAGCGGGTGACGTTCGACAACTACGTCACGTTCTTCACCAACCCGGTGTGGTACTCCAGCTATCTCAACTCGATCGTCTACACGTCCATGAACGCGGTCATGTCGCTCGTCATCGCGCTGCCGGCCGCGTACGCGTTCTCCCGGTTCAGGTTCGCCGGGGACAAGCACCTGTTCTTCTGGCTGCTGACGAACAGGATGGCGCCGCCCGCGGTGTTCCTGCTGCCGTTCTTCCAGATCTACCAGGCGGTCGGGCTGTTCGACACCCATCTGGGCGTGGCCATCGCGCACATGCTGTTCAACGTGCCGCTCGCGGTGTGGATCCTGGAGGGCTTCATGTCCGGGATCCCGCGCGAGATCGACGAGACGGCCGCGATCGACGGCTACTCGCTGCCCCGGTTCTTCGTCAGGATCTTCCTGCCGATGATCCGGTCGGCGATCGGCGTCACGCTGTTCTTCTGCTTCATGTTCAGCTGGGTCGAGCTGCTCATCGCGCGCACGATCACGTCGGTGAACGCCAAGCCGATCGCCGCCACCATGACCCGCACGGTGAGCGCGGCGGGCGTCGACTGGGGGCTGCTCGCGGCGGCCGGGGTGCTGACGATCGTGCCGGGCGCGATCGTCATCTGGTTCGTCCGCAACTACATCGCCAAGGGTTTCAGTCTGGGGAGGGTGTAGCCGATGCCCGACTGGATGGTGTGGACCGGGCCCACCGCCGCCGTCTTCGCCGGCCTCGGCCTGCTGCTGTGCGGGATGGCGATCTGGGCGAGGATCTCGCCGCCGGTGTCGCGGCGGGGGTTCCTGCGCATCGAGACCGATCGGGGGGACCGGCTGTACATCGGCCTGATCAGCGCGGCCGCCGTGCTCGCCGGGTGGATCGCCGTCACCGATCTGTCCATGTGGCTGGCGCTGGCGGTGGCGTTCCTGGTGGTGCTGGCGATCGGGATGTGGGGCTGACTAAGGAGGCGGCGATGCCGTTCGGCAGGAAGATCCCCAAGAGGAGCACGATCTGCGCGGCCGTGCTCGTCCTGCTGGCCACGGGCTGCTCGCAGGGCGGCGGCTCGGCAGGCGGCGGCGAGTTCAGGGAGGCCGACGCCAAGGCGGCCGCCCAGCGGTGGGTGTCCACCGAGTTCACCCCGAGCACGCTCTCCAAGGAGCAGCAGCTCGCCGAGATGGACTGGTTCATGAAGGCCGCGGCCCCGTACCGCGGCATGGAGATCAACGTGGTGTCGGAGACGATCACCACCCACGAGTACGAGTCGCAGCAGCTCGCCAAGGCGTTCTCCGAGATCACCGGGATCAGGCTCAAGCACGACCTGATCCAGGAGGGCGACGTGATCGAGAAGCTGCAGACGCAGATCCAGGGCGGCCAGAACATCTACGACGCCTACGTCAACGACTCCGACCTGATCGGCACCCACGCGCGCGGCGACTACGTGCTGCCGCTGTCGGACTACATCGCCGGGGAGGGCAAGGCGGTCACCTCGCCGACGCTGGACCTGGAGGACTTCATCGGGATCAGCTTCACCACCGGGCCCGACAAGAAGATCTACCAGCTGCCCGACCAGCAGTTCGCGAACCTGTACTGGTTCCGCTACGACTGGTTCACCGACCCGGCCGTCAAGAAGCAGTTCAGGGACGCGTACGGCTACGAACTCGGGGTGCCGGTCAACTGGGCCGCGTACGAGGACATCGCCGACTTCTTCACCAGCAAGGTGAACGGTGACGGGACGATCGACGGCCAGAAGGTCTACGGCCACATGGACTACGGGCGCAAGGACCCGTCGCTGGGGTGGCGGTTCACCGACGCGTGGCTGTCGATGGCGGGCAACGGCGACCCGGGCATCCCGAACGGGCTGCCGGTGGACGACTGGGGCATCCGGGTGGAGAACTGCCGCCCGGTCGGCTCGTCCGTCAGCCGGGGCGGCGACACGAACGGGCCCGCCGCCGTGTACGCGCTCACCAAGTACGTCGACTGGCTGAAGAAGTACGCCCCGCGCGAGGCCGCGGGCATGAACTTCAGCGAGGCGGGCCCGGTGCCGGCGCAGGGCAACATCGCCCAGCAGATCTTCTGGTACACGGCCTTCACCGCCGACCTCACCCAGCCGGGGCTGCCGGTGGTGAACGAGGACGGCACGCCCAAGTGGCGGATGGCGCCGAGCCCGCACGGCGCGTACTGGAAGGACGGCCACAAGCTCGGCTACCAGGACGCCGGGTCGTGGACGCTGCTGAAGAGCACCCCGGCCGAGCGCAGGGCGGCGGCCTGGCTGTACGCGCAGTTCGTCACGTCCAAGACGGTGTCGCTGAAGAAGTCGATCGTGGGGCTGACGTTCATCCGCGACACCGACATCCGCAGCGAGTACTTCGAGCAGAACGCGGAGAAGTACGGCGGGCTGATCGAGTTCTACCGCGGCCCGGCGCGCGTGCAGTGGACGCCGACCGGGACGAACGTGCCGGACTACCCGCGGCTGGCGCAGCTGTGGTGGCAGAACGTGGCCACCGCCGTCACGGGCGAGACCACGCCGCAGCAGTCGATGGACAGCCTGGCCAAGCAGCAGGACGACATCCTGTCCCGGCTGGAGCGCCGCGGCTACGGCGGCCAGTGCGCGCCCAAGCTGAACCAGGAACGGGACGCGCAGTACTGGTTCGACCAGCCGGGCGCGCCCGTGGCGAAGCTCCCGGACGAGCGCGGCAAGCCGGAGACCCTGGACTACGACGAGCTGATCGCCCGCTGGAAGAAGGCGGACTGACCCGCGCGGGTGGAGTGGGCGAACCCGACTGTCAGCGGGGTTCCTGCCTGCGCGACATGCGGTGGAGCCGGGCGTGCAGCACGGTCATCCTCCGCGTGAACTCCCGCTCGTCGGAGTACACGTCGTAGTCGTCGATCTCGTGGAACGCCTCGTCGAGAAGCCGGCCGAGATCGCCGTGCGCCCGCTCCCCCGCCGCCATGGCTTCCCTTCTCGCCGCCACCCAAGCGTGGCGGAACCGCTCGACGTCGAGACGGCCCGCCACGAACCCGTCGATCAGCGAGAGTTTCCTCCGGGTGACCGACTCCGGTGGCACCTCCGCCGGCGTCCGCCAGGAGGGCCATCGGGGCGGATGAGCCGCCGCGACCTCCAGCAGGAAGGGATTCGTCGTGGCGAGCCGCCGCGCGAGCCGCGCGAAATCCGCCTTCGCCTGTTCGGTCCCGCAAGCGAGGCAGGCCGCGACGAACGCACGAGGGCCGGAGACGAGGGCGTACTGCCGCATGGTCATGAAAACCGCTCCCGACATGTCGGGCAAAGTCATGACGACGTCGGAGCCGGCCCACGAACCCGGGAGCGCGAGGGCGCCATCGCCCACCAGGATCGTCTCGACTCGCCGTGCACCGAGCGGCGCGGCGAGGACGCGGGTCTGGCCGCACGCACGCAGGCCGCGCCCGATCGAGGACAGGAGCCTGGAGTCTGGGACGGGCCGCGACGCCACGGGAACGGTGACCTTGTCCCCCACGGCCGTCCAGGCGGCGCTGAACCCCGTACCGCCGTCGAGCATCTTCTCGACCCGGGTCACCCGATGATCAGGAGTCACGGATTCATCCTGGCGGCTCGGCACGGGAAGGGGCCGGTGTCAGGAGGCCGGGACCGGGTGCTCGTCCGCCTGCTTGGGGTCCGGGAGGTCCAGGGTGTCGCGGAGGGTGACGGACTTGAAGAAGAGGGTGGCGATGACGCCCACGACCGAGAGCCCCGCCGAGATGAGGAAGATGTGACCGGTCGCGTCCCCGTACGCGGATCGGACGATCGTCTTGATCGGCTCCGGCAGGGCGGCGATGTCGAGGGTGGCCGCGCCGCCGCTGGCCGAGGCCGGGATGCCGGCCTTGGCCAGACCCTGGCTGATGCTGGTGGCGACCTGGTTGGCGAGGACGGCGCCGAGGACCGAGACGCCGATGGTGCCGCCGAGCGAGCGGAAGAACGTGATGGCGCCGCTGGCCGCGCCGAGTTCGCGCAGCGGGACGGTGTTCTGGATGGCCAGCACCAGGTTCTGCATCGACATGCCGACGCCCACGCCGACCAGCACCATGGCGGCGCCGATGAGGTACAGCGAGGTCTGGTGGTCCATCGTCGACAGCACCAGGAAGCCCAGGGTGAGCACGATCGAGCCGGTCACGATGTACGGCTTGATCTTGCCGCTCCTGGAGACCATGCGGCCGCTGATCGTGGAGGAGACCAGCACGCCCGCCATCATCGGGATGGTGAGCAGGCCCGCCTCGGTCGGGGTGTAGCCGCGGCCGATCTGGAAGTACTGGCCCAGGAAGACCGAGCCGCCGAACATGGCCATGCCGACCGCGAGGCTGGCCACGATGGCCAGGGCGGGGGTGCGGCGGCGGATGACGTGCAGCGGCACCACCGGCTGGGCGGCCCTGGTCTCCACCCAGGTGGCCAGCGCCAGGAGGACGGCGCCGCCGCCGGCCATGGCCGCGGTCTGCCACGACAGCCAGTCGAAGGAGTTGCCGACGAACGTGATCCAGATGAGCAGCACGCTCACGCCGGCCGCGATGAGGGTCGCCCCGGCGTAGTCGATCTTGACGTTGTCCTGGCGGACGGTGGCGACGTGCAGCGTCTTGTGGAGCAGGCCCAGGGCGACGACGGTGAAGGGCACGGCGATGAAGAAGCACCAGCGCCAGCCCAGCCACGAGGTGTCGGCGATGAGCCCGCCGAGCAGCGGCCCGCCGACGGTGGCCACGGCCATGACGGCGCCGAGGTAGCCGTTGTAGCGGCCGCGCTCCTTGGGGCTGATCATCGCGGCGATCACGACCTGGACCAGGATCTGCAGCGCGCCCATGCCGAGCCCCTGCAGCGCCCGGAAGGCGATGAGCTGCTCGGTGTTCTGGGCGAACCCGCAGGCCAGCGAGGTCACCATGAAGATCACGATGGAGATCTGGAGCAGCAGTTTCTTGCTGAAGAGGTCGGCCAGCCGGCCCCAGATGGGCGTCGACGCGGTGGCGGCCAGCAGGGAGGCGGTGACGACCCAGGTGTACTGCGACTGGGTGCCCTTCAGCGCGCCGATGATCTGGGGCAGCGCGACCGACACGATCGTGCCGCTGATCATGGCGACGAACAGGACCAGCAGCAACCCGCTGAGGGCTTTCAGCACCTGCCGATGCGTCATCGGCTCGGCAGGTGCTGTCATGGGTGCGCTCACGCGCGACCTCCGTTTCGGATCTCGGGGTGACGACCGGATACTCTACTTCCCATTGAGAAAGTTTGCGCATTGCGCATCTATTCCCGGCGGGTAGAGTGACCGCAAGATGGACACCACGACGCTGGGACTGCGCGAGCGCAAGAAGGCCGAGACCCGGCAGGCCGTGCACGAGGCGGCGCTGCGGCTCGTCGTCGAGCACGGCTTCGACGGCGTGACGGTCGAGGCCATCGCCGACGCCGCCAACATCTCCCGCCGCACCTTCTCCAACTACTTCGCCGGCAAGGAAGACGCCCTCCTGTACGGGGAGGAGGAACGCTTCCGCCGGCTGGTGGCGCTGGTGCAGGAGCAGCCTCCCGGCCACAGCGCGTGGCAGGCCATGCGGGCCACGATCCTGGATCTGTACGAGGAGGTCGGCACCCCCGACCGCGAGTGGGCGATCCGCACCCGGCTGGCCAAGAAGCATCCGGCGCTGCTGGCACGCCAGCTCGCCAACCACGCCGCACTCGAACGCGAGCTGGCGCAGGCCATCGCCGACCGGCGCGCCCCGGCACGGCCGCGGGTGATGGCGGCGGCCTTCCTCGGGGCGCTGCGCCTGGCGACCTTCCAGTGGATCGAGGAGGAGGAGGCCCGGTCCCTGCTGGAGGTCGGCGAGGAGATCCTGGACGAGGTGGCCAGGCCCTTCACCTGACGGAGCGAGGAAGGGGCGGGACACCACGCCCGTGGCGCCCCGCCCGTTCGTGACCTACGACGTCGCGACGGGTTCGGGGAGCGGGAACGGGCCCGCCGTGGCCGGGATCGGCGGGTCGTCATCCGCCGCGCGGTGGTCACAGGTGAAGACGTGCTCACCGGGCCCGGCCTGCACCGGGGCCCGACCCGGCAGATCGACCTCGGCCGTCGTGCCGGGCGGCACCGTCACCTCGACCGTCAGCTCCGTGCCCGCCCGCCGCCACGACACCGCCGCCCGCCCGTACGGGGTGTCGTGCGCGGCGGAGGCGTGGGTGAGGCCGCCGCCCGGCCGCGGCGCGACCCGCAGGCGGCGGTAGCCGGGCGCCGCCGGGGCCAGCCCGGCCACCACGCGGTGCAGGTAGTCGGCCACCGCCCCCAGCGCGTAGTGGTTGAACGAGGTCATCTCCCCCGGGTTGACCGACCCGTCGGGCAGGAGGCTGTCCCACCTCTCCCAGATCGTGGTCGCCCCCATCGTCACCGGGTAGAGCCACGACGGGCACTCCCGCTGCGTCAGCAGGTGGTAGGCCGCGTCGTGGGAGCCCGTCTCCGCGAGGGCGTCGCAGACCAGCGGGGTGCCGACGAAGCCGGTGCCGATCCGGTACCCGTCCCTGGCGACCAGCTCCGCCAGCCGCCGCCCGGCCCTCTCCCGCTCGCCGCCGTCGTCGAGCAGTCCGAAGCGGAGGGCGACCGCGTAGGCCGTCTGGCTGTCGCCGACCAGCCGTCCCGACGGCGTGACGTACTCCCGCCGGAACGCCTCCCGCACCTCCCCCGCCAGAGCGGCGTGACGGGCCGCGTCGTCGTCGTGGCCGAGCAGCCCGGCCACCCGTCCCAGGATGGAGGCGGTGGAGAAGTGGTAGGCGGTGGCGATCAGATAAGGGTCGGTGCGCCCGTCGGCGGGCGCGTCCGGCGGGGCGGACGGGTCGAGCCAGTCGCCGAACTGGAACCCGTCGGACCACACCCGGTCCGGCCCCGCCAGTTCGGCGACCTGGTCCACCCAGGCCCGCATGCTCGGATACTGCCGCCGCAGCAGCTCCAGGTCGCCGGTGCGCTCGTACAGCACCCACGGCACGAGGACCGCCGCGTCTCCCCAGGCGGCGGCCGGCAGCGGCGGGAACTGCACCTGCACCCACGGCACGTAGGGCGGGACCGTGCCCAGCTCGGCCTGCTCGGCGGCGAGGTCGCGCAGCCAGGAGGCGAGCGGGCCCGCGCAGTCGTACAGGAACGCCGCGGCCGGGGCGAACACCTGGATGTCGCCGGTCCAGCCGAGCCGCTCGTCGCGCTGCGGGCAGTCGGTGGGGATGTCGACGAAGTTGCCGCGCATGCTCCACACCACGTTCTCGTGCAGCCGCTCCAGCAGCGGGTCCGAGCAGCCGAACCAGCCGGTGCGGCGCATGTCGGTGTGGCAGACGACGGCGACCACGCCGTCCGGCGGGATCTCCCCCGGCCAGCCGGTCACCTCGGCGTAGCGGAAGCCGTGGATGGTGAAGCGCGGCTCCCACTCCTCGGCCCCGCCGCCGCGCAGGGTGTAGGTGTCGTGCGCGGCCGCGCCGCGCAGCGGGCGCACGGCGGGCGCGCCGTCCTCCAGGACCTCGGCGTGGCGCAGGGAGACGGTGTGCCCGGCGGGACCCTGCACGCGGATGCGCAGCCGGCCCGAGATGTTCTGGCCGAAGTCGAGGATGGTCTCGCCGGACGGCCCGGTCAGGGTGGCGACGGGGGCGAGCGTCTCCACCCGGCGCACCGGCGGGCCGTCGGGGGCCACCAGCAGGGCGGGATCGTGGTCGAGCACGTCCGCGGGCAGCCAGCCGGAGTCGTCGAACCCGGGCGACGACCAGCCGCCGGGCAGCAGCCGGGCGTCGTGCTTCTCGCCGTCGTACAGGCCGGTCGCGGTGATCGGGCCGGGGGCGGCGCGCCACGAGCCGTCGGTGACGAGCGTCTCGGTGCCGCCGTCGGCGTAGACGAGTTCGAGCTGGGCGATCAGCGCGGTGCGCGTCCCGTACGTGGCGGTGCTGCCGTCCAGGAAGCCGACGCGGCCCCGGTACCAGCCGTCGGCGAGCATCGCGCCGATCGCGTTGGGGCCGGGCCGCAGCAGGGCGGTGACGTCGTGGGTGCGGTAGCGGAGCCGGTGGCCGTAGCTGGTCCAGCCGGGCGCGAGCACGTCGTCGCCGACGACCTGGCCGTTGATCTCGACCTCGTACAGGCCGTGCGCGGTCACGTACAGGCGGGCCCGCACGGGCCGCTCGCGCAGGTCGAAGCCGCGGCGCAGCAGCGGCGCCGGGCCGTCGGGCGGGCCGGTGAGCGACGTCGGCGGCGCGGCGGCCGCGGCCTGCCAGCGGTCCGCCGTCAGCAGCCCGGTCTCCGCCTCCGACCAGGGGCTCCAGTCGCCGGCTCGGCCGCCGCCGTGCACCCGGACGCGGACGGCGCAGCGTTCGGCGGAGCCGAGCGGCTCGCCGGGCCACGGCACCAGCCGGGACTCGGCCGAGCGCACCAGGTGGCTGGCGGTGCCGCCGCCGGTGCGGATCTCGATCTCGTACGCGTCCTGCGTCCAGGACGGTGGTGCGGCGGTGACGGTCCAGGTCAGGCGTGGCCTGGACGCACCGATGCCGAGGGGCGGCCGGTGCGGGTCGAAGCGGTGGTGCTCGAAACGGGGGGCGTCGACGGTGATGCCGGACGCTCGGGTCATGGTGCTCCTCGTGCGAGTGGGTCAGCCCTTGATCGCGCCGGCGGTCATGCCGGCCACGATCTTGCGGTTGAAGAAGACGAAGGCCAGCAGCGGCGGGATCGTGATCAGGACGATGTCCATGAACAGCAGGTTCCACTGGGTGCTGTACTGGCTCTGGAAGTTGTAGAGGGTGAGCTGGACGGTGGCGTTCTCGTCGCCGGGCAGGAAGTAGAGCGGGTTGACGAAGTCGTTGAAGACGGCGACGGACGTGGTGAGGATCACGGTGATGGTCACCGGCCGCATCAACGGGAAGATCACCCGGAAGAACAGCGCCATCCCGGTGCAGCCGTCGATCATGGCGGCCTCGTCCAGCTCGCGCGGGATGGCGGCGATGAACGCCCGGTAGAGCAGCATCGCGAACGACAGGCTGTAGGCGACCTCGACCAGGATGAGCCCCGGCAGCGTCTTGAACAGCCCGATGCCCTGCAGCACCCAGATGGTCGGCACCACGGCCGGCGGGATGATCAGCCCGGACAGCACGAGCAGGTTGACCACGCCGGCCACCCGGCCGGGCCGCCGCTGCAGCACGAACGCCGCCATGGAGGCGAACACCACGAGCAGCGCGACCGAGGTGACCGTGAGGATGGTGCTGTTCACGTACGCGGTCAGCAGCAGGTAGTCGCGGGCGGAGATCACCTCCACCAGGTTCCGCACCACGGGCCAGCTCGTCGGCCAGGCGAAGTCCAGGTCGGCGGCCTGCTTCTCGTCCTTGACCGCGGTGAGCAGCATGAACGAGAAGGGCACCAGGAAGACGGCGGCGGCCACCGCCAGCGCGAGCGTCTCGGCGCCGATCCTGCGCACGGTTGTCCTCACGAGTGGATCTCCCGGCGGTCGAGCAGGCGGACGAGCGGGACCACGATCGCGGTGACGGCGAGGAACAGGATCACGTTCCCGGCCGTGGCCAGGCCGTAGAAGCCCGCCTGATACTGCTTGTAGATGATCGAGGCGATGACGTCGCTGGTGAAGCCGGGACCGCCCCGGGTCATGGTCCAGATGAGGTCGAAGGTGCGCAGGCCGCCGATGAACGACAGGATGATCACCGAGTAGGTGGCGGGCCAGGACAGCGGCAGCGTCACGTGCCGGAACCGGTGCCAGGCGCCGCCCCCGTCGACCTCGACCGCCTGGTAGTAGTCGCGCGGGATCGACATGATCCCGGCGATGTAGATGACGGTGGCCAGGCCCACGCCCTTCCAGACGTCGACCAGCGCGACCGACAGCAGCGCGGTCGTGGCGTCGCCGAGCCAGTCGGGGCCGGAGATCCCGAAGACGCCCAGCGCCTTGTCGACCAGGCCGGTGTCGGGTTTGAGCAGGACGCTGAAGGTGATGCCGACCGCGACGGTGCTGACCAGCACGGGGAAGAACACGACCGAGCGCAGGAAGCCGCGCAGCCGCAGGTTCGAGGTGAGCAGCACGCCCAGCAGCAGGCCGAGCACCACCTTCAGCCCGCTGGTGACGACCGCGTAGACGATCGTGTTCCGGAAGCCGACGCGCAGGTTCTGCTCGGCGAAGAAGTCGCGGAAGTTGTCCAGGCCGACGAACGTGCTGTCGAACAGCGTCCACCGGGTGAGCGCGAAGTAGAAGGCCATCACCGTCGGCACGAGGAAGATGACGGTGTAGACGATCCCGGCCGGCAGGTAGAACGCGTACGGGTAGACCGCGCGGGCCTTGGGCCGGGCCGGGCGGCGGCCGCTCTCCGGAGCGGCCGCCCGGCGAGGCCGGGCCGAGGTCACCATCCGGCCAGCCCCAGTTGCCTGGCCTGCTTCTCCACGTCCTTGTCGTACTGGGCCGCGCCTTCCGCCGGCGTGGTGAGCCCGGAGCCGACGGCGACGGTGATCTGCTCCAGCGACGGGCCCTTCACCGGCGAGACGAACTCCAGCGCGGGCGCGGAGGCGCCGCTCTCGATGTAGGCGCTGAGGTCCTTGGCCACCTGGATGACGTCCTCGGGCAGCTCGGCGCCCTTGATCCGGTACGGTCCCGTCGGGGCGACGCCCTCGGAGAACGCCTGGGCGCCGGCCGGTGAGGCGATGAAGGCGAGGAACTTCTTGGCCGCGTCGACGTGCTCGCTGGAGGCGGGGATGTAGGCGCCGGCGGGCTCCCAGACGGTGGCGCCGTGGGTGCCCGGGTCGTCGCCGGGGATGCCGAAGAAGCCGATGTCGGTCTTGACGGACGGGTACTGCTCGATGAGGGCCGGCATCACGCCGGTGAGCATCGGGTAGTGCGCGCCCTTGCCCTCGGCCAGCAGCTTCAGCCCGTTGTCCAGGGTGGCCGAGCCGAACCCGTCGTTCAGCAGGCCGGCGGCGTGCACCTCGGCGAGCTTCCGGAACCCCGACAGCGCGGCCGGGGTGGTGGCGTACTTGGCCTTGTTGGCGGTGTAGCCGGCGGCGAAGGCGGGCACGGCGGCCTGGACGTTGTAGAAGTCGCCGAGCACGAACAGCTGCGAGGTCCAGGTCTCCTTGAAGGTGGAGATGACCGGCGCCAGGCCGGCGGCCTTGACCTTGTCGTTGTTGGCCATGAACTCGGCCCAGGACCTGGGCGTCTCCAGGCCGAGGTCGGCGTAGACCTTGCGGTTGTAGAGGATGCCGCCGCCGGCCGCGGTGCCGGCCGGGACCCCGTACACCTTGTCCTGGTGGGACACCACCGGCAGGTAGGACTCCTGCACGTTCGCGAGGACGGGGTCGCCGGTGAGGTCGACGAGCGTCTGGCTCGGGTTGAGCGCCTGGATGAGCGAGCCCGAGTTGTACCAGAAAACGTCGGCCATTTCGCCGGTGGAGAGCCGGGTTTTGACGATGTTGTCGCCTTCGGCGCCGCCGGGACGGGTCTCGGTGTCGATTTCGACAGTGGGCTCGGCGGCCTCGAACGCCCGCACCACGGATTCTGCGGCGGCCACGGTGGCCTCGGCGTTGTCGATGAGCAGCTTGAGCGTGACGGTCCCGTCGGCCGAGGTCGGCTCGGACGACCCGCATGAGGTCAGTGACGTGACCACGGCGGTGGCGGCGGCTGCGACTCTGAGGCAAGCGGCCTTCATGACGCCCTCCAGGAATTTCGCGTGGACCATTAAATCGTTTCAAACCCCCCAATCGCCGCTAACTTAAACTTTGCGATTCGGTAGCGTCAAGACTTTGCCCGGATAACGATTACTCATCGGCGATATTTCCGGAAATTTATGGCATGCGGAAAGGCCGCTTTCCGGTTATGTCGTGAAAGCGGGCGGTGTCGAGGGAATCCAGGTGCTCCGAGACGGGATGTAGAACGTTCTCCATTGCTATCCTCCGCTCCGGAGGGGCGTCAAGAGGCTCGACGGCACGTCTGGTGTGGTTCGTTCTACGGGGAGGCCGGATGACCAGGGTGACCATCGCGGACGTGGCGCTGCACGCCCAGGTGTCCAGGTCGGCGGTGTCCAAGGTGCTCCGCGACGCCTACGGGGTCAGCCCCTCCATGCGCGCCCGGGTGCTGGCGGCCATCGACGAGCTGGGCTACCGGCCGCACGTGGCGGCCCGCGCGCTGCGCGGCCACACCTCCACTCTCGGCGTGCTCCTGCCCGACCTGCGCAACCCGTTCTTCCCCGACCTGGTCGACGGCGTCGTCGAGGAGATCGCCGGCACCGGGTACGAGGTCGTGATCAGCCAGGGGGGCCGCGGCCCGGCGAGCGAGTCGCGGGCCATCCACGCGCTCATCGACCAGTCGGTGGGCGGGATCGTGCTGGTCGCCCCCCTCAGCCCGCAGTCCGACCTGGAGGCGATCGCCGCCACGGTGCCGGTCGTGGTGCTCGGCCGCCACGACCGCTCCCCCCGCTACGACGCCGTCTTCGACGACGACGAGGTGGGCGCCGAGCTCGTGGTCGAGCACCTGGCCGGCCTGGGCCACCGCCGCATCGCGCACATCGCCCACCGCGACTCCAGCCGGGGCGAGCCCGCCACCCTGCTGCAGGCCATCCGCGCCCGGGCGTACGAGCGGGCCATGGTCCGGCTGGGCCTGGGCGAGCACGCCGACATCGCGTGGACCACGTACACCGAGGAAGGCGGCCACAAGGGCGTCGGCGAGCTGCTGAGCCGGCCGGAGCCGCCGACGGCGATCTTCGCGGGCGCCGACCTGGCCGCCATCGGCGCCCTCGCCGCGCTGCGCGAGGCCGGGCTCGCCGTGCCGGACGACGTCTCGGTCGCCGGATACGACAACAGCTGGCTGGCCGCGCTGGCGCACATCTCGCTCACCAGCGTCGACCAGTCGGGCGTCACCATGGGCCGCACGGCGGGCCGGCTGCTGCTGGAGCGCATCGGCGGCCGGACGGCGTCGGCGCGCATCTCGATCACGCCCACGCTGGTGCCCCGGCGTACCACGGCGGCGGTGTCCTGACCAGGCCCGGCCAGCGGCTTTCCGCTTTCGCCCCACGGGAATATCTCGGTACGCGGTGTGGTGCTCGGCATCGGATATCGTCGTGAGAGCACACGGTTCGGGACAAATCACACATCTTTCACCTGCCGGACCAATCGGGCGTTAATCTTTGCCCGGCAGTGCGTCATACGTATCATCAGGAGTCCATTTGAACGTCCATGCCGACGTCGCCAGGCGACGCATAGAGGAGCTGCTGGGCACTTCGGACGAGCAGATCCTGCGCCGCTGGAGCGCCCTCGCCAAGGCCCCGGTAGACGAGCTGAAGGAGCTCTACCAGGCCCTGCGCACCGCCTTGGCGGAGGAAGGCAGTGACCTCGCCGACATTCGCGGCCTGCTCGCGGAGCTCTCGCGCGACCGCGTCCGCCGGGGCCACACCCCCTCCGACACCGCACGCGCGGTGTTCGGCCTCAAGGAGGCGGTGTACGAGGTCGTCGAGGCCGACGGGGAGCCCGAGGCGCTGCGCGGGTTCATCTGGTTCTCGCGGCTGATCGACGACCTGGGCCTGTACACCATCGAGACGTACGCGGCCGCCAGGGAGAAGGTCATCCTGGACCAGGCCGAGCAGCTCCTGGAGCTGTCCACCCCGGTGGTCAAGCTCTGGGACGGCATCGTGGCCGTGCCCCTGGTCGGCACCCTCGACTCGGCCAGGACCCAGGTCGTGATGGAGAAGCTGCTGCAGACCCTGGTCGACACCGGGTCCGAGCACGCCGTCATCGACATCACCGGCGTGCCCGCCGTCGACACGCAGGTGGCCCAGCACCTGCTCAAGACCGTGGTGGCCGCCCGGCTCATGGGCGCCGAGTGCGTGATCTCCGGCATCAGCCCGCAGATCGCGTACACGATCGTCACGCTCGGCATCGAGTTCGGCGACATCGTGACCAAGGCCACCCTGGCCGACGCGCTCGCGTACACGCTGCGGCGCAGCGGCATCGAGTTCGGCGAGGGCCGGCGGACGCAGATCGCGATCCGCGCGGAGGACGCGTGATGGAACGTGTCCCCATCCTCAAACTCGGCGACATCCTGATCATCTCCATCCAGATCGACCTCGACGACCAGAGCGTCCTGGGTCTGCAGGAGGACCTGGCGGAACGGGTCGTCGCGACCGGCGCCCGGGGCGTCGTCATCGACATCACCGCGGTCGAGATCATCGACTCGTTCATCGGCAGGATGCTCGCCACCATCGCGGCCATGTGCCGGCTGCTCGACGCCGACACCGTGGTCGTCGGCATGCGCCCGGCCGTGGCCATCACCCTGGTGGAGCTCGGTCTGTCACTCGGCGGTGTGCGCACCGCGCTCGACCTGGAGAAGGGCGTCGCGGCGCTCGGCCACCTCCGCGGCAGGGACACGACGCGATGACGGACGGCGGCCGGATGCCCATCGCCAGCAACGCCGACGTGGTGGCGGTCCGCCAGCAGGTGCGCGCCGTCGCGATCGAGGCGGGCATGTCCCTGATAGACCAGACGAAGGTGGTGACCGCGGCGAGCGAGCTGGCACGCAACGTGCTGGTGCACGCCGGCGGGGGCCGCGTCACCGTGGAGGTCGTCGAGGACGGCCGGCGTCGCGGGCTGCGTCTGGCCTTCAGCGACGAGGGGCCCGGCATCGCCGACGTGGAACAGGCGCTGGTCGACGGCTACACCACCGGCCCCGGGCTGGGCCTCGGCCTCGGCGGCTCGCGGCGGCTGGTCGACCAGTTCGACCTGACCTCCGCCCCCGGTGAGGGCACCACGATCGTCGTGACGAAATGGGCCCGAGGATGATCGAAGCCGACCAGGTCCGCGACGACGCCTGGATCCGCGCCGAGGAGCCCAGCGCGGTGGGGGCGGTGCGCAGGCTGGCCGTCGACCTCGCCAAGACGGCCGGGTTCGGCGACGAGCGCGTCGGCCAGGTGGCGGTGGCGGTCACCGAGGCCGTCTCCAACCTGGTCAAGCATGCCGTGCAGGGTGTGGCCCTGGTCCGCCCCTGCCCCGTCGCGCCGCAGGTGGTCGAACTGATCACGCTGGACCGGGGGCCGGGCATGCCGGACGTGGCGCGGGCGCTGCGCGACGGCTACTCGACCTCCGGCACGCTCGGCATCGGACTGGGCGCCATCACCCGCATGGCGTCCTCGTACGACGTGCACTCGCTGCCGGGCCGGGGAACGCTGCTCGCCGTCCAGTTCGCCGCGAAGGGAACGATCGAGCCGCCGCCGGCCAGCGGCCTCGTCCGCCCCATCGGCGAGGAGGTCGTCTCGGGTGACGCCTTCGCCGTGTCCACCGGCGAGCAGGACATCACCGTCCTGCTGTTCGACGGACTGGGCCACGGACCGGCCGCCGCGCACGCCTCCCGGGAGGCGGTCGAGCTCTTCCTGGAGAGGCCGGCCGACGAGCCGCTGGCCATCCTGCGCCGCCTGCACGACGGGCTGGCGCACACCCGCGGCGGCGCGGCCGCGGTCGCGCGGGTCACCCCCGCGCGGGTGAGCTACGCCGGGCTGGGCAACATCTCCGGCTGGATCACGCACGCCGACGACCGCCAGGGCATGGTGTCGGTGCCCGGCATCACCGGCCACCAGCGGCGGCGCCTCAGGCAGTACGAGTACGAACTGGACGAGCACGCGACGGTCGTGCTGCACTCCGACGGGCTCACGGACCGGTGGTCGCCCACCACCATGCCGGGCCTGTTCTCCCGCTCCCCCGCCGTGATCGCCGCCGGGCTGCTCCGCGACGCGGGCAGCCGGCGGGACGACGCCTGCGTAGTGATCGTGAGGCCGCGACGTGACCGCGCTTGAGCTGGCCAGGATGCGCCTGGCCGAGGACCGGGACGTGTTCGTGCTGCGCCGGCTCTGCCGCGCCGCCGCCGAGCTGGCCGGGATGGACGCGCAGGACCAGATCCGGATCGCCACCGCGCTCAGCGAGGTCGGCCGGGAGGTCATCGGTTCGGGCGCCCTCGTGCGTCTCGCTCTGCACGCCGACGAACTGCTCATCACGATCGAGCACGCCGCGGCCGCCGACCCGGCCGGGTCGGACGGCGTGGCGCTGGCCCGCCGCCTGGTGGACAGCGTCACCACGGACGGCGAGCGGGTCACCATCGTCAAGCGGCTGCCGGGGCGCACGCCCTCGATGCCGGCCGCCCGGATCCGCGAGCAACTGGCCCGCGTGGCCCCCACCACCGCGATGGAGGAGCTGCGCCAGCAGAACAGGGAGCTGGCCGCGACCCTGGAGGATGTGCTGCGGCTCAACGCCGAGCTGCAGGAGACCAACGCGGGCGTGCTGGCCCTGTACAACGAGCTGTCCACGGAGCTGGAGGAGACCAACAGGGGCGTGGTCGCCCTCTACGCCGAGCTGGACGAGAAGTCCAGCCAGCTGCGTGAGGTGGCCGAGACCAGGAACCGGTTCTGGGCCACGGTCAGCCACGAGCTGCGCACCCCGCTCAACTCCATCATCGGCCTGGTGCGGCTGCTGACCGGCCCGGGCGGCGAGCCGCTCTCCGGGGAGCAGGAGCAGCAGATCGGGTTCATCGGCAGCTCGGCGGAGACGCTGCTGGCACTCGTCGGCGAGCTGCTCGACATGGCCAAGGCCGAGTCGGGCCCGCTGCATCCCCAGCTCGGGTCCGTGAACCTCGTCAGGCTCGTGCACCAGCTCAGAGCCACCATGCAGCCCACCAGCGACGTCGCCCTGCACACCGAGGTGGCGCCGGAGGTGGGCGAGATCTACACCGACGAGGGCATGCTCACCCGGGTGCTGCGCAACCTGGTGGCGAACGCGCTGAAGTACACCCAGGAGGGCGAGGTGCGGCTGAGCGCCCACCTCGACGAGGAGGCCGGCCAGGTGGTGATCACGGTGTCCGACACCGGCATCGGCATCTCCGAGGAACACCTGAGCCGCGTGTTCGAGGAGTTCTTCCAGGTGCCCAACGCGCTGCAGGTCAAGACCAAGGGCACCGGGCTCGGCCTGCCGTACGCGCGCAGGCTGGCCGAGGCGCTCGACGGTCAGCTGGAGCTGACCAGCGCGCCCGGCTCCGGCACGACCGCCACTCTGCGGCTCCCCCGCCGCCACGGGCCTCCCGAGATCGGGCGGCTGCTCATCGCCGACGACGACCAGGGCTTCCGCGAGCTGGCCCGTAGGATGCTGTACGGGGTCGCGAGCGAGATCGAGGAGGCCGCCGACGGCATCGAGGCGCTGGAGCTGATGACGGCGCGGCCCCCGGACGTCCTCGTGCTGGACATGCTGATGCCCAGGCTTGACGGCAACGCGCTCCTGCAGCGGATGTCGGAGGACGAGAACCTGGGGGAGGTCTCGGTGGTCGTGGTGACAGTGGCGCCCGGCAAGGCGGCGGAGGGCCATCCCGTGCTGTCGAAGCAGGGGATGCGCCGTCATGACCTGCTGGAGGCGGTGCGCGAGGCGGCCAGGGGGCGCGGTGCCTGACTCCGGCCCGGCCAGCGTGCTGGTGGTCGACGACACGCCGGCCAAGCGCTACATCCTGTCCAGCTGGCTGCGCCGGGCCGGTCACAGCGTGATCGAGGCGGGCGGCGGCGAGGAAGCGATGGCGGTGCTGCACGCGCACCATCCCGACCTGGTGGTCCTGGACGTCTGGCTGCCCGACATGAGCGGCTTCGAGGTGTGCGAGCGCATCAAGGCGGATCCGGCGACGGCGTCCATCCCGGTCATCCAGGTGTCGGGGAACGCCGTCACCGTGCAGGACCGTACCGAGGGTCTGGAGCGGGGGGCCGACGCCTACCTGGCGGAGCCGATCGAGCCGAGCGAGTTCATCGCGACCGTGGAGGCGACGCTGCGCTACTCGCGCGCGCGGCGGCGGGCGGAGGTGATGGCCGACCGGCTGGCCGAGCTGGCCGAGGTGACGCTGCGGATCAACCGGTCCGACTCGTTCGAACGCCTGCAGGAGGTGGCCGTCCAGGGCACCGCCTCGATCCTGGGCCGCCAGGCGAGGGCGCTGGCGGTGCCGGCCGACGGGCGGCTGCGCCGCTACCTCGGCCAGCCGGGCGAGCGCGCCGTCACCAGGGACGTCGCGCCCGACCTGCTCGACCGGTTGTGCGAGATGGTCCTGGGCCCGAGCGCCGGCGCCGAGCTGGTCACCATCTCCCCCGCCGACTGGGCCACGCTGATGCCGGCCTCGGAGGTCACGCGGCCCGTCGTGGGTGTGCTGTGCCGCACCAAGAAGGGCAGGCCGCCGGTGTTCCTGGGCGTGGAGGCCGATCCCATACTCGACGGCAACGAGATCAACCTGCTGCGGCAGCTCGCCCAGGAGCTGGCGCTCGCCGTGGAGGCGCTGCGCGCCTACACCCAGGAACACACGATCTCGCTCACCCTGCAGCGCAGCCTGCTGCCGACGCGGGTGCCCGAGGTGCCGGGGCTGTCGGTGGGGCTGCGTTACCGGCCCGCGATCGACAGCGTGGAGGTCGGCGGCGACTTCTACGAGGTGCTGGAGGCCGACGACCGGGTGCTGGTGGCGATCGGCGACGTGATGGGCCACTCCCTGCACGCCGCCACCGTCATGGCCGAGCTGCGGCACGCGCTGCGCGCCGCGGTGATGGACCAGGTGGACCTGGCGGCCTCGATGAGCCTGCTGAACAAGGTCCTGCGCCGTTACCACCCGGGCATGACGGCCACGGTCTGCATGCTGCTGCTGCACCCCGGCACCGGCGAGGTCCAGCTCGCCAACGCCGGTCACATCCCTCCCCTGCTGGTCGGCGACGGGGCGCGTTACCACGGGATGGGCAATCTGCTGCTCGGGGTGGCGGAGGAGGAGTACAAGGTGGACCACCTGATGCTCCCGCCGGGCGGCACGATCGTCCTGTTCACCGACGGGCTGCTCGAAGACCGCGACGTGCTGCTGGACGTCAGCCTGGAGCGGGCCAGGGAGCTGGCGGAGACGGTCGAGGACGACCTGGAGCATTTCTGCGACCGGATGCTGGCCGCCTTCGGGTCGCGCGAGGACGACGTGGCGCTCGTGGTGCTGCGGCGGGACGCCTGACGGCTATCGTGGGTGGCCGATGAACGAGTCGACGCAGCCGCTGGACCGCGCAGCGGCGGAAGAGTACGCGAGCTGGTTCCGGGCGCTGGCCGACGCCACCCGCATCCAGATCGTGTCGCTGCTCGCCCGGCGCCGGGGGCCGATGAGCGTCGGGGAGGTCGTGGCGGCGTCCGGGGTGGGCCAGTCGACCGTGTCCCACCATCTGAAGATCCTCGCCGACGTCGGCTTCGTGCTGGTGGAGCGTCAGGGCACGTCCAGCCTCTACCGCATCAACGAGCAGTGCGTCGGCGCCTTCCCGACGGCCGCCGACGTGGTGATGGGCCGCCCTCTGCCGGACGCCCGGCTCTGCGACTAGGCGCGCGGCGCGTACATGATGACCGCCACGCCGACCAGGCAGATCGCCGCGCCCGCGAGGTCCCAGCGGTCCGGCTGGAAGCCGTCGACCAGCACTCCCCACAGCAGCGACCCGGCCACGAACACGCCGCCGTACGCGGCGAGGATGCGCCCGAAGTGCGGGTCCGGCTGGAAGGCAGCGACGAAACCGTAGGCGCCGAGCGCGAGCACGCCGGCGGCGATCCAGAGGAGCCCGCGCTGCTCCCGCACCCCCTGCCACACGAGCCAGGCCCCGCCGATCTCCGCGACGGCGGCCAGCGCGAACAGGATCAGGGAGCGGACGGTCGTCATGGGGCGACTGTATAGAGCGGGAGAACCGCGCGGATCACGGGGTGCGCCGCCGCCATCCGGGGACCTGCCGGGTCGTGAGATCAGCGCGACCGTTTGAGAACCGTTCCTCCTGGTAGTCGCCCTTCTATGGATAGGGACATCCAGGCCGTGGTCGTCGGTGATGTGATGCTCGACTCGTGGCTGCGCGGGCCGGTCAAGCGCATCGCCCAGGAGGCGCCGGTCCCCGTGGTGAGTGTCGAGGCCACCGAGGACGCGCCGGGCGGGGCGGGCAACACGGCGGCCAACCTGGCCGCGCTGGGCGCGCGCGTGCGGCTGATCGGGCCGGTCGGCGACGACGCCTGCGCCGAGCAGCTCGCCACGGCGCTCAGCCTGCTGGGCGTGGACGCCCGCATGGTGACCGTGCCCGGCAGGCGCACCCCGCACAAGCAGCGGCTCATGGTCGGCGAGCAGCTCATCGCCCGCTACGACGAGGAGGACCGCGACCCGATCCCGGCCGCGGCCGAGGCCCGCGTGATCGAGGAGCTGCGGGAGTCGCTGCCCGGCGCAGACGTGGTGATCGCCTGCGACTACGGGGCGGGCGGGTGCACGGACGCGGTGCGGCGGGCGCTGGCCGGGCTGCCCCTGCTGGTGGTGGACGCGCACGCGATCACGCCGTGGCGGACCTGCGCCCCCGCGGTGGTGCTGCCGAACTACGGCGAGGTCCTGCAACTGCTGGGTGAGGACGGCGGCCACGACGACCGGGTGCGCTTCCTGACCGAGCGTTCCGGCCGGCTGCTGGCGGAGTCGGGCGCGCGGATGGTGGTGACCACGCTGGACGGCGAGGGCACCCTGCTGCACCAGGAGGGACGGCCGCCGTACCGGACCTACGCCGAGCCGGCGCCGGACCACATGACGACCGGGGCGGGCGACACCTACACGGCGGCGTTCGCGCTGTGGCTGGCCGGCGGGGCGACCCCGGAGCAGGCGGCGCAGGCCGCGCAGGCCGCCGCCGGGGTGGTGGTGCGCAGGCCGGGCACCGCCACCTGCACCAGGCAGGAGCTGCTGCGGGCGTTGCACCGGGAGGACGGACGGGCGCAGACGCCGGAGCGGCTGGCGGCCCGGCTGGACGAGCACCGGCGGCGCGGGCAGCGGATCGTGTTCACCAACGGCTGCTTCGACGTGCTGCACCGGGGGCACGTGACGTACCTCGAACGGGCCGCCCGGCTCGGCGACGTGCTGGTGGTGGCGGTCAACAGCGACGCGAGCACGGCGCGGCTGAAGGGGCCGGGGCGGCCCATCAACTCGTGCGAGGACCGCATGTCGGTGCTGGCGGCGCTCGGTTACGTCGACTACGTGATCTCGTTCGAGGAGGACACGCCCGAGCGGCTGCTGCGGATGGTCCGCCCCGACCTGTACGTGAAGGGCGGCGACTACACGCCGGAGATGCTGGAGGAGGCTCCGCTGGTGCGGGCCATGGGCGGCGAGGTGCGGGTGCTGGACTACGTCTCGGACCGGTCCACGACGGCGATCATCGAGCGGGTGCGGTCGCTGCCGGAAGAGGATCCGGCCGGGCCTTCATGAGCACCGTGTCACCATACTGTGACATATCGTGATATCGGGGTACGGGACTCCTGGTTCGTCGCTCGTTCGGGGGGTTCGAAGATGACCGGAAGTCCTGTCGTGATCGGCGTCAACCGTACCCGGGACGGGTCGATCGCGGTCGCCCGCGGCCGGACCTCGGTCCACAGCCTGCGGAAGGAGCGGATGACCCGCCGCGAGCACCACCGGGGCCGGCTCGGCGACCTGCCGGACCACTACCTGCCCCGGCTGCCCCAGCTCGCCGGGCCGGTGGACCTCGTGGTGGAGGGCTACTCGTCCGACACCGAGATCGCCAATCTGGCCGCCTACCGTGCGGAGCTGCGCGAGACCCTCGGCCTGACCGGGGACACGCCGGTCGTGCTCGTCTCGCACCACCTGAGCCACCTCTACAGCGCCTTCCCGCCGTCGCCGTTCGAGGAGGCCGCGGGGCTGGTCGTGGACACGCAGGGCAGCCGGGTGCGGGACTTCACCGAGCGGGTGGAGCTGCCCCGCGGCACGCCGGGCGACCTGCTGGAGGTGTCGTCCTTCTACCGGTGCGCGCGCGGCCGGGTCGAATGCCTGGCCAAGCAGCTCTGGGACGGCGACTGGACCAGGCCCGCGGGGCTGGGCTGCTTCTACGCGCTGCTGACGCGGATGCTCTGGCCGAGCGGCGGGGGCGACGAGGGCAAGGTGATGGACCTGGCCCCGTTCGGCGACCCGGACGCGCTCGGACTGCCGGAGCTGGACGTGCGCGGGCACGAGGTGTTCATCCCGCGGGCGTGGCTGGACACGTTCGACCAGGGCGCGGCGTTCCGCTACGTGACCAACGGCGCGAGCACGTTCAAGCGGTCGGCCAACCTGGCCGCCGCCGGTCAGCGCGCGTTCGAGCGGGCGCTCGACCGGCTCGCGGCCTGGCTGCACGAGCGGACGGGCCTGGCGGACCTGGTGTTCGCGGGCGGCACGGCGCTGAACTGCACGGCCAACGGCCGGCTGATCCGCGGGTCGCCGTTCCGCGAGGTGTTCATCCCGCCGAGCCCGCACGACGGCGGCACCGCCGTGGGCTGCGCCCTGTACGGGATGATCGAGTGCCTGGGCGCCGAGAGCGGCTTCCGGTGGGCCGACGACTTCCTCGGGCCCGAACCCGACCCGGCCGAGATCGACGCGGCGGTGCGGGCGCTGCCGGAGGATCTGACGGCCGAGCGGCCCGCCGACCTGGCGGGCGCGATCGTCGAGCTGCTGGCGGGCGGCCGGACGGTGGGCCTGCACCGGGGGCGCTCCGAGTCGGGGCCGCGCGCGCTGGGCAACCGGAGCATCCTCGGCGACCCGCGGGTGCCCGAGCTGCGCGACTACGTCAACGTCGAGGTCAAGGGCCGCGAGTGGTTCCGGCCGCTGGCCCCGCTGGTGCTGGCCGAGCACGCGGGGCGGATCTTCGACGTGGACCGGCCGGCGCCGTTCATGCAGTACGCGGCCGAGGTGCGGCCCGAGCACCGCGAGGAGCTGCCCTGCGTCACGCACGTGGACGGCACCGCCCGGCCGCAGACGGTGGAGCCGGGCCGCACGCCGTTCCTGCACGAGCTGCTGACCCGCTGGCACGAGAGGACCGGCTGCCCGGTGCTCGTCAACACCTCGCTTAACGGGCCGGGCGACCCGCTCACCGAGACGCCGGAGCACTCGGTCGGCACCCTGCGCAAGACCGGCCTGCACGCGCTGGCCCTGCCGCCCTACCTCATCCGCAAGCGCGACGAGCCGCCCGTCCCCGGCGACGACTGGCAGCCTCCGGCGCGTCCCGTCTAGCACGTCGCGGGCACCCGCAGCGCCATGGCCTGGCGGCGAGCGACCGGCGCGGCCGAGGAGCTGCCGGGAACGAGCGAGGGCCCGCACCCCGGAACGGGATGCGGGCCCTCGGCCGTGGAGCGTCAGGCGGGGACGATGTTCTCCGCCTGCGGGCCCTTCTGGCCCTGGGTGATGTCGAAGCTCACCTTCTGGCCCTCACGCAGCTCGCGGTAGCCCTGAGCGGCGATGTTGGAGTAGTGGGCGAAGACGTCGGCGCCGCCGCCGTCCTGCTCGATGAAGCCGAAGCCCTTTTCGGCGTTGAACCACTTCACGGTGCCTGTGGCCATGTCATTTCTCCTTTGATGAGTACAGAGCCGGAGTGTCCGGACCCATCCGGAAATGACCGGTAAAACAAAATGCGCCCGACGGTTACATACCGTTAGGCGCACACGAAGTCATGGGTACCAGAACTGCAACGTCTCTAAGACTAGCACGGCCCCGCGCGTGCTCGGCCAACATGACTCGCGAGCAAATTCTGTTGAATTTTTCACGTTTGACGATCTGTATTAGCCGGACCTTGTCAAGATCACACAGCTATCGTGGCCCGCATGTTATCGGGTCCTGAGGCGGATTTCTCGTCACTGGGGCAGCGCCTGGAGGCCGCCCGTGACCGCGCGTTCGTGGGGCGGGAGGAGGAGCAGGCCCTCTTCCGATCCGCGCTCGGCACGGACCGCTCGTTCATGGTCCTGTTCGTGCACGGCTCGGGCGGCATCGGCAAGTCGGCGCTGCTGCGCCGGTTCGCCGCAGAGGCCGCCGCGGCGGGCCGTCCGGTGGTGACGGTGGACGGGCACACCGTCGACCCGTCGCCCGGCGGCTTCGAGGCCGAGGCCGGGCAGGTGCTGACCGTGGAGCGCGGGGTGCTCCTGGTCGACACGTTCGAGCGGTGCCAGGGCCTGGAGGGCTGGCTGCGCGAGAGGTTCCTGCCGCGGGTGCCGGCGGGAGCCCTCGTCGTGGTCGCCGGGCGCAACCCGCCCGACCTGCGCTGGCAGGCCGACCCCGGCTGGGCCGAGGTGCTGCGGGTGATCCGGCTGCGCACGCTCGCGCCGCAGGAGGCGATGGCGCTGATCGACGCCCGCGGGGTGGCGGCGGACCTGCGCGAGCCCCTGCTGGCCTTCGCGGGAGGCCACCCGCTGGCGCTGTGCCTGGGCGCGGCCGTCGCCGCCAAGGACGAGCGGGCCTCGGCCCGCTGGACCCTGGACAAGGACATCCCGGAGGAGCTCGCCGAGACGCTGCTGGACCAGCTCGTCGGCGAGGTGCCCTCGGCGGCCCACCGCCATGCCCTGGAGGTGTGCGCCCACGCCCACGCCACCACCGAGGAGCTGCTGCGCGCGGTGCTGCCCGACCATCCGAAGCCGCTGTTCGACTGGCTGCGGCGGCTGCCGTTCATCGAGTCGGGCCGGCACGGCCTGTTCCCGCACGACGTGGTGCGCGACGCGCTGGAGGCGGACCTGCGCTGGCGCGACCCCGAGGGGTACGCGGACATGCACCACCGCATCCACGCCCACCTGGCCGCGCAGGTGCGGGCCGCCGCAGGGCAGGACACGCTGACGGCCATGGGCTCGCTGTTCTTCCTGCACCGCCACGACGGGGTGACCTCGAAGTTCCAGAACTGGCGCGGCGACGGCGAGGTGCACGAGGAGGCCTTCAACCCCGAGGACCGCGACGAGGTCCTGCGGATGGCCGCCGAGGCCGAGGGCGAGGCGTCGGCCTCGGACGCCGCTTACTGGATCGACCGGCAGCCGGAGGGGTTCTGGGTGCACCGGCGCACCGAGACCGGCGAGCCGGTCGCGCTCATGTCGTGGGTGCGGGTGAGCGGCCCGGCCGAGCCGGACGCCGACTGCCCGCTCATCGCGGCGGCGTGGCGGCACGTGGAGGAGACCGCGCCGCCGCGGCCCGGCGAGCACATCGCGCTGGCCCGCGCCTGGGTGCTGCCCCCCTTCCACGGCAGGTCGCCGGTCATGGACCTGGTGCAGTGGCGCGCGGTGGGCGAGTGCCTGCGCTCCGACCGGCTGGCCTGGACGTTCCTGGTCATGCGGGACCCGGACTCGTGGCGGCGCTACCTGGGCCACTACGACATGCACGACCTGGGCGTCCGCATCCCGCTGGGACGCGAGACGTTCGGCCTGTTCGCGCACGACTGGCGCACCATCACGCCGGAGGCCTGGCTGGAGCGGATGAGCACGCGCGGGCTGGGCCTGCGCAGGCCCGCGTCCCCGCAGGGCAAGGAGCTCGCGGTGCTGGCGCGTACGGACTTCGACGCGGCGGTACGCGACGCGCTACGGAACGTGTCGCGGCCGGACGCGCTGGCGGGCAACGCGCTGGCCCGGTGCCGGCTGGTCGCCGTGCACCCCGAGCGCGACCCCGCGCGGGCCGTGCGCGACCTGCTGGAACAGGCGGTCGAGCAGGTGCGGCAGGACCCGCGCGCGGACCGCTTCCACCGGGCGCTGGCCACCACGTACTTCGGCCGCGTCCCCACGCAGGAGGCCGCGGCCGAGAGGCTGGGGCTGCCGTTCAGTACCTACCGGCGGCATCTGGCGGCCGGACTGGAACGGGTGGCGGAGATCCTGTGGCACCAGGAGGTGTTCGGGGCCCGGCCAGACGCCTGACCAGTGGGGCGGCGGGCCGCTCCACCCAGCGGTGCACGGCGTGGGCGGCCAGGCACATGACCGCGACCAGCGCCGCCAGCAGCACCCACCGGTCCACGACGTCGCCGGTCCGCTCGATGACGACGAAGCCGATGTGACCGTGCAGCAGGTAGAGCGGGTAGGTGAGCGCTCCCGCCGTCACCAGCCAGGGCCGGGCGAGCGGCCGCAGCGCGCGCACCGCGACCAGCGTCATGACCAGGAACGCCGCCGCGATCACGATCGCGATCACCCACGGATCGTACTCGGCCCCGTACCGCCGCCCGACGGCGTCGGCGTACCCGATGCCGCGGTACACCGCGTTGGCCAGGCAGAGCGGCACGAGGAGCAGCGTCTGCCAGGTGACCCCGAACTGGTACACCATGAACAGCGCCATGCCGGCGATGAAGTAGTGCGCGAACTCCGACTGCACGACCAGGTCGGCGACTCCCGGCAGCACCCCGGCCTGGACCAGGGCGGTCATGGCCAGCCACCCCCACAGCATGGCCATGACCCGGCCCCTGGTCATCCCCACCCAGGCGAACGCCAGGATGAGGAAGTAGAACCGCATCTCGGCCCAGAGCGTCCAGTAGACGACGTCCACGTTCGGCACGTCGGCCACCGACTGGAACATGGTCAGGTTGGCCAGCACCTGGACCGGCGAGACCTCGAACATGCCCTGGCCGAGCGTCACCGTCACCAGCGCGGTCACGGCCACGCCCAGCCAGTAGGCCGGGTAGAGCCGGGCCAGCCGGGAGGCGGCGAACGCGCGCGGGCTCTTGCCCCAGGCGCTCATCAGCACCACGAAGCCGCTGATGAGGAAGAAGAGGTCCACGCCCAGGTAGCCGTACTGGGTCAGACCGGAGATCTCCGGATACGTGATCGTCGTCGTGCCGCCCACCGGCCCGGAGAACGTGTAGTGGAAGAGCACCACGCACAGCGCCGCCGCCAGCCGTAACCCGTCGAGTTCGTACAGCCGGTCCGCCTTGCGGTGCCGGCTCTCGTACGCCTTGTCCCGCCCCCTGTTCACCCGGCGAGCATGCGCCGGGGCATTGCTCACTCAACAGGTCGTTCTACGCTCATTAACTGCTCAATGTCCCCTTTACGCCATGGGCCTGAACTGCCCGGGGCCCGGCGGCGTACCTCTGAGCGCAGGGTGTCGCCGGAGGAGGAGGTCGGCCGAGGTGCGTCAGCGGATCGCCGGAGTGGCCGTCGCGGTGCTGGGATTGTGGGCGACCGGCTCCCACGGGGCGCTGGAGGAGCCCGTCAGCCGGGCGGCGGCCTGCGGGGCGGAGGGGGCGCCGCGGGAGCCGGCGTGCGCCGCCGCGGCTGCGGCGAGCGGCGGCGGCCTGCCGGACGCGTGGGACGACCTGCGGGTGGCGGACGTCGGCGGGCGGGATCGCGAGGTGATCCCCGACGGCAGGCTGTGCAGCGGCGGGCTCGACGCCTACCGGGGCCTGGACCTGCCGCGCGCCGACTGGCCCGCCACCACGCTCGTGCGGGGCGGCGACCTCACCTTCAGGTACCGGGGCACGATCCCGCACCGGGGCAGTTTCCACCTGTACGTGACGGCTGACGGTTACGACCCCGCCCGGCCGCTCGGCTGGGACGACCTGGAGCCGCGCCCGTTCGTGGAGGCGACCGACCCGCCGATGCGGGACGGCTCATACGTCATGGAGGGCCGCCTGCCCGCGGGCAAGACGGGGCGTCACCTGATCTACACGGTCTGGCGCAACACCGACACTCCGGACACGTACTACTCGTGCTCGGACGTGGTGTTCACGATCGCCGCGAAGCCGCCGGACGGGGCCGCCGGCCTGCCCTGGCTGGCGGGCGGCGGCCTGCTCGCGCTGGCGGGCGGGCTGGCGCTGCTGGCCCGCCGCCAGGACAGAAGACGCTAGGCCGGCCCACCTTAGGCGGGGTGGGGCTGGGGGGTCGCGGTGGGGCCGCGCACGATCGGCTTGCCGTCTTCCCAGTCGACCCGGTCCAGCCAGAGCCGCCGCCCCGGCTCCACGCTGCCGATCGCGCCCGGCGGCCAGGCGTGGTAGAGCAGCCAGGTCTGCCCGCCCGGCGTCGTCACCAGGTAGCTGTGGCCGGGCCCTTCCGCCCCCTCGCCGCTGGACAGGATCGGGTTCTCGAGGGCGTCGTGGCAGGGGCCGAGCGGGGTGTCGCAGGTGGCGTACCCGACCGCGTACGCGGCGGCGTCGAAGGCGTTGGCCGAGTAGAACAGGTAGTAGCGGCCCTCGTGGCGGACGAGCTGGGGCGCCTCGACGACCTTGCCGTGCCAGGCTGCGGTGTTCGCCAGCAGCCGCACCCGCTCCCCTTCGAGGCCGAGCCCGTCGGGGGTGAGGCGCTGCCCGTACAGCCAGGTGGTCTCCCCGATCGCGTTGCCGTCGTTCTTCCAGTAGAGGTAGAGCGCGCCGTCGGCGTCGCGGAACGGGCTGGCGTCGATGGAGCCGCCCTCGCCGGCCTGGCAGACGAGCGGGGTGCCGGAGTCGTCCCTGAACGGCCCCTCCGGGCGGGCAGCGGTGGCGACGCCGACGCACTGGCGGCCGGTCCCGGCGGCGCGGGCCGTGTAGTAGAGGGCGAACCGGTCGCCGGTCACCTGGATCGCCTCCGGCGCCCAGGTGTGGCCCGGCTCGGCCCACGAGCCGAGCTCGGGCAGCACGTCGCCGCGGGGCGTCCAGGTCACCAGGTCGGGCGAGGTGAGCAGGGGCACGTTCGCGCCGCCCCCGTTGGTCCCGTACGCGTACCACGTCGCGCCCACCCGGAGGGCGCCCGGGTCGGGGAAGTTCGCGTCGTGGACCGGGTTGGTGAAGGTCATGCTCTCTCCCGTGGGGGTTGCCGTCGAACAGGCGGCCAGCAGGCACAGGAGCGCGCCCGCCAGGACGCGGGGGTTCATGCCCGGCGCCCCAGTCTGACCATTGTCCAGGAGGCCGGGGGAAGCACCGCGGTGAGCGTCCCGCCGTCGGCCTTCACGCCGTCGAGCGGCCGGGGCCGCACCTCCTCGGCGGGGCCGCCCACCCGGTGCGGGTCGTCCTCGGCGAGGGTGCACGCCTCGACGACGCGGTCCGCGTGCACGTCCCGCAGGTCGGCGGTCATCTCCAGCGGCCGGTCCAGCGACCGGTTGACGGCGAACAGCGTCACCCCGTCCTCGTCGAGCGTGGCCACCGCGGACAGCTGCGGCACCTCGCCGTGCCGCCCGGTGTCGAGCGACGGCGACACCGGCTCGACGCGCAGCACCTCGCCGCGCGCGTGCCGGGCGGTCAGCGCGAACGGGTGGAAGATGCTCTGCCGCCAGGCGGGGCCGCCGGGTTCGGTGCGGATGGGCGCGATGATGTTGGCGAGCTGCGCCTGGCAGGCGACCGCCACCCGGTCGGCGTGCCGCAGCAGCGTGATGAGGAGGTCGCCGACGACGACGGCGTCGGCGGCGGTGTAGGTGTCCTCGATGAGGCGCGGCGCCTCCTCGAACGGCTCCCGCTCGCGGCCGTGGTAGTCGGCCTGGTTCCACACGTTCCACTCGTCGAAGGACAGGTCGATCCGCTTGCGGGTGCGCTGCTTGGCGGCGACGTGGTCGGCGGTGGCGACCACCGAGGAGATGAACCGGTCCATGTCGGCCGCGCTGGCCAGGAAGCCGGGCAGGTCGCCGTCCTCCTCGTAGTACGCGTGCAGCGACAGGTAGTCGACGGCGTCGTAGGCGTGCTCCAGCACGGTCGCCTCCCAGCCGCCGAACGTCGGCATCCGGCTGTTGGAGCTGCCGCAGAGCACCAGCCGCACGTCCGGGTCGACGAGCCGCATGGCCCGCGCCGTCTCGTTGGCGAGCCGGCCGTACTCGTCCGCGGTCTTGTGGCCGACCTGCCACGGCCCGTCCATCTCGTTGCCCAGGCACCACAGCCGGATCCCGTACGGGTCGGGCCTGCCGTGCTCGGCCCGCAGGTCGGACAGGCGGGTGCCGCCGGGGTGGTTGGCGTACTCCAGCAGGTCGCACGCCTCCTGGATGCCGCGGGTGCCGAGGTTGACCGCCATCATCGGCTCCACCCCGGCGGCCCGCGTCCAGGTCATGAACTCGTCGAGGCCGAACCGGTTGGTCTCGATCTGCCGCCAGGCCAGGTCCAGCCGGGTGGGCCGGTCGGCGACCGGGCCGACGCCGTCCTCCCAGCGGTAGCCGGAGACGAAGTTGCCGCCGGGGTACCGTACGACGCTCACCCCCAGCTCGCGGGTCAGCTCCAGCACGTCGGCGCGGAAGCCGTGCTCGTCGGCGGTCGGATGGCCGGGTTCGAAGATCCCGGTGTAGACGCAGCGGCCCATGTGCTCGACGAACGAGCCGAACAGGCGCCTGCCGACCGGGGCGATGGTGAAGTCGCGGTCCAGGGTCAGCCGTGCGGTCTCCACGTAAACAGCTCCTTGAAATGCGGACGGGTCAGCCCTTGAGGCCCGACCGGGACACGCCCTCGATGACGTAGCGCTGGGCGATGACGAACAGGACGAGGACGGGGACGCTGGCGAGCACCGCGCCCGCCATGATCACCGGATAGTCGATGGTGTAGGCGCCCTGCAGGATGGACAGCCCCGGCGGCAGCGTGAACTGGTCCGGGCTGAACAGCACGTAGATGGGCCAGATGAACTCGTTCCAGTTGCTCAGGAAGGTGAGCACCGCCAGCGTGGCCAGCGCGGGCCGGGCCAGCGGCAGCACGATGCGCAGGAAGATCTGCAGGTGGTTGGCGCCCTCCAGGGTGGCGGCCTCCTCCAGCTCGGGCGGCAGCGACAGGAAGAACTGGCGCAGGAAGAACACCCCGAACGCGCTGGCAGCGCCGGGCACGATGAGCGCCCACGGGCTGTCGAGCCAGCCGAGCTGGTCCACGACGAGGAAGTTCGGGATGAGCAGCGTGAAGCTCGGCACCAGCAGCGTGCCCACGATGATCCCGAACAGCAGGCCGCGGCCGCGGAACTCCAGCCGGGCCAGGGCGTAGGCGGCGGTGGAGGCGACCACCAGCACGAGCACGGTCTGCCCGGTGGCGGCGACCATGCTGTTGAGGAACCAGCGCAGCACCGGCGTCTCGCTGGTGCCCTCGGCCAGCGTCCCGTAGGCGCCGGTGCTCCACTTCTCGGGCACGAACGTGGGCGGGATCCGGGTCGCCTCGACGTTGGTCTTGAGCGAGGTGAGCAGCATCCACAGCAGCGGCACGATCACGATCGCGGCGAAGCCGACGAGCATGACGTACCAGGCGGACGCCTTCAGCGTCTTCATGACCTGCTCCTGAAGATCCGGAAGTTGATCACGCTGACCACGATGAGGGCGAGGGTGAGCACGTAGCTCATGGCGGCGGCGCTGCCCATCCGGTAGTCGACGAGACCCTCCTGGGCGATGTACATGATCGCGGTGCGGGTCTCGATCCCGGGCGCGCCCTGGGTGACCAGCAGCGCCTGGCCGAACATGTTGGCCGAGGCCAGGATCGTCACGGTGGTGACGAACACCGCCACCGGCCGCAGCCCTGGCAGGGTGACGTGCACGAACCGCTGCCAGGCGCCCGCCCCGTCCACGGACGCGGCGTCGTACAGCTCGCGCGGGATGTCCTGCAGCCCGGCCAGGTAGATGACGGCGTTGAAGCCGAGCGTCCACCACACCGTGATGCCGATCAGCGACACCCACGCCCACGGCAGGTCGGTCGTCCACGGGATGTCCAGGCCGAACAGGTGGTTGACGAAGCCCAGGTTCGGGTCGAGCAGGATGCGCCACATGACGCCGATGACCGCGACGCCGAGCACGAACGGCAGGAAGAACACCGCGCGGAAGAACGTCCGGCCGGGGAAGCGCCGGTTCAGGATCATCGCCACCCCGAGCGGCAGCACCACCAGCGGCGGCACGCTGCCGAGGGTGAAGACGCCGGTGGCCTTCATCGAGGTCCAGAAGTTGTCGTGCACCGGCGAGTCCGGGTCGAACAGCGCCGCGTAGTTGTCCAGCCCGACGAACGGCTTGCCGGGCAGCAGGTAGTCCCACTCGTGCAGGCTGATGTAGAGGCCGTACACCGCCGGCACGGCCACGAACAGGCAGAACAGCAGCAGGTACGGGCTCAGGAAGAACAGCGGCGTGAGCCGCCCGCGCCTGCGCACGGGGGGCGCCGTCATGCCTCCCCCGACCGGTGCGGGCCGCCGGATGCGTACGTCCACCACGGGATCAGCCGCCGTACTTCTTGCGGTTCTGCTCCAGGAGCTTGTCGGCCTTGGTCACGGCGTCCGACAGGGCGGCCGCCGGCTCCTTCTTGAGCAGGATCGCGCTGTTGACGGCGGTGTCGATGAGCGGGCTGACGTCGGCGACGCCCGCGACCGGCGGCGGGAAGAACAGGTGGTCGATCTGGGAGCCGATGGTCGCCTGCTCCTTCAGCGCCTGGAACTCGGCGCTCTCCCTGATCGCCTTGCGGGCGGGGACCTGGCCGCCCTTGGCCCACTCCAGGGAGTGGCGGCTGATCCAGTTGATGAACACCTTGGCCGCGGTGAGCTTGTCGTCGTCCTGGCTGCGCTGCTTGAACACCACGAACTGGTGCGAGCCCGCCCACGCCGCCGGCTGGGAGCCGATCTGCGGCAGCGGCGCGACGCCCCACTCCAGGCCCTCGACCTCGTTGAGGGTGTTGATGGTCCAGATGCCGTTCCAGTTGAAGGCGGCCTTGCCGTTCTTCAGCGCGATGACGTCGGCGTCCTGGCCCACGTTCTTCGGGCTGTAGCCCTTCTTGACCAGGTCGACGAGCCAGGTCAGGGCCTGCACGCCGGCGTCCCCGCCGAACATGGCCTTGGAGGCGTCGTCGTTGAAGAGCGTGCCGCCGCGCTGGTAGAGGAGGCTGGTGAACTGGAACGTGCCGGTGAACGGGAACGGGGTCGCCCAGTGTCCCTGCACGCCGGCCTTCTTCAGCTCCTCCAGCGCGGCCAGGTAGTCGCCGGCGGTCTGCGGCGGCTTCTCCGGGTCGAGGCCGGCCTCCCGCATGACGGTCTTGTTGTAGAACATGCCGAGCGGGTGCACGTCCAGCGGGATGGCGTACCGGCCGCCCTTGTAGGTGCCTGCCTGCCAGACCGGCGGGGAGAAGTCGGCCTCGGCGAGCTGGAGCGAGGCGGCCAGGTCGTCCAGCGGCAGCACGATCTGGCGGGCGGCGTTGGTCGCCACGCTGTCGACGTGCATGATGCCCAGGTCGGGGCCCTGTCCCGCGGTGACCGCGGCGGGCACCTTCGCGTAGTAGTCCGCCCACTGGTAGACGTTCATCGTCACCTTGATGTTGGGGTGCTCGCCGTTGAACTGGTCCACGAGCTTCTTCATGTACGGGCCGTCGCCGCCGGTGAAGCCGTTCCAGAAGGACAGGGTCACGTTCGGGCCCGTGTAGGCGGTCGGGGCGGCGGAGGCGGGGCCGGATCGGCGGGCCGCGGGGCCGGCGGGACCGCCGCCTCCGCCGCAGGCCGCGAGGAGCAGGGCGGTGCCGGCGCCGGCGCCGAGGCCGAGCAGGCCGCGGCGGGTGAGGGTGTGGGTAGACGTCTCGGTCATCACGATCACTTCCCCAACGGTGGTGAGATGACCGCATTTCTACATCGATGAATCCAACGTTGTAAACAGGAGGAGACTGAAGTGTTACATCGTTGGAAACCCGGCTATAGTGCCTCTGTGCAGCCACGACTGAAGGACGTCGCCGAGCTCGCCGGAGTGTCGATCAAGACGGTCTCCAACGTCGTCAACGGCTACCCGTTCGTCAAACCGGAGACCCGCGAGCGGGTGGAGCGGGCCATCGCCGAGCTGAACTACCGGCCCAACCTGACCGCGCGCAACCTGCGGCAGGGCCGGTCGGGAGTGATCGCGCTGGCGGTGCCCGACCTGGACATCCCCTACTTCGCCGAGCTGGCCACCAACGTGATCACCGCCGCGGACCGGCACGGCTGGACCGTGCTCATCGACCAGACGCAGGGCGACCGGGCCAAGGAGCGCCTGGTCGTGTCGGGCATCCGGGCCCACCTCATCGACGGCCTGCTGTTCAGCCCGCTCGCGCTCACCGCCGCCGACCTCGCCCAGCGCGCCGACCACACGCCGATGGTGCTGCTCGGCGAGCGGATCGGCCGGCGGCGCACCGCGTACGACCATGTCTGCATCGACAACGTGGCCGCGGCGCAAGAGGCCACCTCGCACCTGACCGGGCTGGGCAGGCGCCGCATCGCGGCGATAGGCGCGCGCCAGGCCGCGTCCGGGGCGACGGCGCGGCTGCGGCTGCGCGGCTACCGGCAGGCGCTGGCCGCCGCCGGGCTCGCGGAGGACCCCGCGCTGGTCGTGCCCGTGGACGCCTTCCACCGCGCGGACGGGGCCCGGGCGATGGCCGATCTGCTGGACTCCGGGGCCGGGCCGGACGCGGTCTTCTGCTTCAACGACACGCTCGCCCTGGGCGCGCTGCGCACGCTGCTGTCGCGCGGGGTGCGGGTGCCGGACGACATCGCGCTGTTCGGCTTCGACGACATCGAGGACGGGCGGTTCTCCACCCCGTCGCTGTCGACCATCGCGCCCGACCGCGCGGGCATCGCCCAGACGGCCGTCGACCTGCTCGCCGGCCTCCTGGCGGGCCCGGCTCCCGACCGGCGCCCCCAGGAGGTGTGCGCCTCCCACACGCTGATCGCCCGGGAGAGCACCCTCGGGGTTCAGGCCCAGAGCGCGGCCGGGTCCTCCAGCACCGAGCGCACCGTGGCCAGCGCCGCTCCCAGCAGCGGCCCGCGCCTCCCCAGCTCCGACACGGTCAGCGCCTCCGGGTCCCACTCCCGTACGGTCACCCGCGCGGCCAGCTCCCGCCGTATCGGCGGCACCAGCCACTCCCCCAGCTCCGCATAGGCCCCGCCGAGCACCACGGCGGCCGGGTCGAGCAGATTCACCGCCCCGGCCAGCGCCGTCCCCAGCGCCCTCCCGGCCTCCTCCAGCGCCGCCACCACCCGCGCGTCCCCCTCCCGCGCCCGCGCCGCCAGCAACCCGATCCCATCGGGACCAGGCATCCGTCCACCCCATCCGCCAGACCGCTCTTGGATCCCCGCCCCAGGCGCATCGGGATCGACCAGGAGGCCGGCCACAGGTATTCCGGGATCAGAGGAAACCGCCGGAAGCCCCGCTATGGGCGCATCGGGATCGGAGGGATCCGCCGGAGTGCCCCCGCTCCCGCAAGGCGTCGCCGGAGGGCCACCGGAACCGGGAGGAGCCGCTTGCTGCCTTGCCGGGGCGGCACCCAAGTCGGCTGAATGGGCCGTCGTCCGAGCTTCTAGCCCGGGGGTGACGGGTGCCGGGGTGACCGGTGCGGGGGCGGCGGACGCGGGGGTGCCGGGTGCGGACGTGGCAGGCGCTGACGTGGTGGCGGGAGTGGAGGTGGCGGACGCGGACGTAGCAGGCGCGGACGCAGCAGGCGCGGACGCAGCAGGCGCGGACGCAGCAGGCGCGGACGTGGTGGACGCGAGGGAAACCGGCGCGGTGGAGGCGGGCACGGTGGAGGCCGGCGTGGAGGTGGGGGGCGTGGAGGTAGTGAGGGAGGGGGTGGTGGTGGGGGCGGAAGGGGAAGGGAGGCCGGCGGTGCGGAGGACGGCGGCTTTGGCGGCGTACTGTTCCAGGCAGCCGCGGGCGCCGCAGGAGCAGGGCGGGCCGTCGGGGTGGACAGGCATGTGGCCCAGTTCGCCAGCAAGGCCGCGTGCGCCGGTGAAGAGGCGGCCGCCCACCACCAGGGCGGCGCCGATGCCGCTCTCCGCCGAGACGTGGATGAAGTCGGACGCCACCGGGTGCGCCCAGAGCTCGGCGAGCGCCCCCAGGTTGGCCTCGTTCTCGACCCGCGGCGGCAGCGCGCCCGGCCACAGGTCCGCCACGGGGACGTCGTGCCAGCCCAGGTTGGGGGCGCTCCCGACGGTGCCGGAGGCGTCGGCGACCAGACCGGGCACGGCCATCACCGCCGCCACCGGCCGCAACCCCAGCCCGGCCACGTCTGCCGTCGCGTCGTCGGCGAGCGCGGATAGCCGGGCGAGCACCTCGGCGGGCGGCAGAGCGGCGTTCGGGCTGTCCACCACCGTCCAGGCGCGTACCTGGCCGCGCAGGTCGGTCACGCACACGCCCAGGTGCTCGACGCCGACCTCCAGCCCGAGCCCGGCGGGACCCCGGTCGCTGACCATGAGCGCGCTGCCCGGCCGCCCGACCCGCCCGTTGGCGGCCGGTCCCAGCTCGGTCAGCAGCCCGGCGGCGAGCAGCTCGTCGACCAGGCTCGACACGGCCGCCCTGGTCAACCCGGTGTGCCCGGCGACGGCCGCCCTGGACACCGGGCCGCGCCCGGCGACGGTGCCCATGACCAGGGCCAGGTTGTGCTGCCGCATGCTCCGCTGCGACGCGGGCCGCGTCCCGCCTCTCACCCCGGACCTCCCCCGAACAACGCCCTCACCTGACCGACCACCCCCAACGGCGCAAACCGTACCGAAGCGCCAACCAAACAGCCGGGCCCGCCCACCAAAAACCCAAACCAACGCTCACCCGCGCGTCACCCTCGATCACACAGACCCAAGAACCGGACCGGGGAGCGTACTCGGTGCGGGCGGAAAACCGGGAGTGGGGAGCGCCCGACCCGCCCCACACAGCCCGCGCCAAAGACCAAGACCGGCGGGCATCCCCAGCACTGCCCCCGTCTCACTGACCGAAGGACCAGAGCAGGGAACGTACGCGGCCCGGACCAGGGAGCGTACGCGCCGTGGCCGGGGACAGCCTGCGAGGGCTCCCGGCGTGGTCAGCAGGTCTCCGCGCCGGTACAGGAGGGGAAGCCGGACCAGGGAGGGTGCGGGGGTCGGGTACGAGGGGCCGGGGGAAGGGGCGCATGGCGGTTCTCTCGGATCAGAGCCGGTGGGGACGCATGGCGGTTCTTCCGACATCAGAGCCGGGTGAAGAGCTGGCCGGCGCGGGGCAGGGTGCCGGCGATGCGTTCCACCGCCGCGACGTCCCGGGGCACCGGCTCCAGGAGCTCGCCGCGGGCCGTGCCCCAGCGGCGGGCGACCGCGTCCGGGGCCTCGCCCGTGAGGAGGGCCGCGGCCTGGGCGGCGGCGCCGAGGGCGACGAGCTCGGCCGCCGCCGGCACCAGCACCGGCCGCCCGGACAGGCGCAGGATCGTCTGCCGCCAGGCGGCGCCCCTGGCGCCGCCGCCGATGAGCAGCAGCGGCGTGGCCGGGTCGGGCCGCTCGCCGCCGGCGCGCAGCACGTCGTCGAGCGCCGCCAGCAGGGCCGCGGCGGCGCCGTCGTAGGCGGCCTGCAGCACCTGCCCGGCGGTGGTGTCGTGACGCAGCCCGTACACGAGCCCGGCGGCGTGCGGCAGGTTGGGGGTCCGCTCGCCGTCGAGGAACGGCAGCACGACGGCGTCGCCGCCCGGCTCGACCGCCTCCCGATCCCGGCCGAGCAGGGCGGCGATCTTGTCGATGGCCTGGGTGCAGTTGAGCGTGCAGGCCAGCGGCAGCCAGTTGTCCAGCGCGTCGGCGAACCCGGCGACGATGCCGGTCGGGTCCTCGGGGTGCTGCCGGGTGACGGCGTAGACGGTGCCGGAGGTGCCGAGGCTGAGCACCGGGGTGCCGGGTTCGAGGCCGAGGCCGAGCGCGGCGGCCATGTTGTCGCCGGTGCCCGAGGCGACGAGGGTGCCCTCGGGCAGCGGCCCGCCCGCCCGTACGGTGCCCGCCCGCCCCGAGACGACCCTGGGCAGGAGCGCCGGGTCGAGCCCGATGTCGCGCAGCAGGTCCGTGTCGTACCCCTGGGGCGTCCACCAGCCGGTGCCGGAGGCGTCGCCGCGGTCGGTGACGCCCTCGCCGGTCAGGCGCTCGGTGAGGTAGTCGTGCGGCAGCCGGACGGCCGCGGCCCGCGCGGCGTGGTGCGGCTCGTTCTCGCGCAGCCACAGCCACTTGGAGATGGTGAACGCCGCCGTCGGCACGCTGCCGGTGCGCCGGGCGAGCGTCTCGGGGCCGTACTTGTCGGCCAGCGCGGCCGCCTGCCCGGCGGAGCGGACGTCGTTCCAGAGCAGGGCGGGCCGGACGGGCGCGCCGGACTCGTCGAGGGTGACCAGGCCGTGCTGCTGGCCGCCGACGGAGACCGCGCCGGCCCGGCCGGCCCAGCCGGTCTGCTCGACGGCCGCGCACAGCGCCCGCCACCACTGCTCCGGGTCGCTCTCGCGGCCCGCGCCCGAGGTCACGCTGTGCGGGGCTCGGCCTTCTCCCACGATCGCGCCGGTGTCCACGTCCACGGCGACGGCCTTCGCCGACTGGGTGGAGCTGTCGATGCCGATGACGACGCGCTGTGCCGACATGGTGCCTCCCGGTTGTGGGCTTCCCTACCGCGCTCCCGCATATTAATTTGTTTTTTGCCCTTACGAATAGGAGTCCGATGACTGACAGCCTCACTCCCCGCCCGGAGCACAAGTTCTCGTTCGGCCTGTGGACCGTCGGATGGCAGGGCCGCGACCCGTTCGGCGACGCCACCCGCCCCCCGCTGGACCCGGTGGAGAGCGTCAACCGCCTCGCCGAGCTGGGCGCGTACGGCGTGACCTTCCACGACGACGACCTCATCCCGTTCGGTTCGACCGACGCCGAGCGCGAAGGCCACGTCAAGCGCTTCCGCCAGGCGCTGGACGCGGCCGGCCTCGTGGTGCCGATGGCGACCACCAACCTGTTCACGCACCCGGTCTTCAAGGACGGCGCGTTCACCGCGAACGACCGCGACGTGCGCCGCTACGCGCTGCGCAAGACCATCCGCAACATCGACCTCGCCGTCGAGCTGGGCGCCAAGGTGTACGTGGCGTGGGGCGGGCGCGAGGGCGCCGAGTCCGGCGCGGCCAAGGACGTGCGGGTGGCCCTGGACCGGCTCAAGGAGGCGTTCGACCTGCTCGGCGAGTACGTGCTCGGCCAGGGGTACGATCTGCGCTTCGCGGTCGAGCCCAAGCCGAACGAGCCGCGCGGCGACATCCTGCTGCCCACCGTGGGCCACGCGCTGGCGTTCATCGAGGAGCTCGCCCATCCCGAGCTGGTCGGCGTCAACCCCGAGACCGGCCACGAGCAGATGGCCGGGCTCAACTTCACCCACGGCATCGCCCAGGCGCTGTGGCACGGCAAGCTCTTCCACATCGACCTGAACGGCCAGACCGGCGTCAAGTACGACCAGGACCTGCGGTTCGGCGCCGGCAACCTGCGCGACGCGTTCTGGGTGGTGGACCTGCTGGAGACCGGCGGATACACCGGCCCGCGGCACTTCGACTTCAAGCCGCCGCGCACCGAGGACATCGACGGCGTGTGGGCCTCGGCGGCCGGGAACATGCGGACGTACCTGCTGCTGAAGGAGCGCGCGGCGGCGTTCCGCGCGGACCCGGAGGTGCAGGAGGCGTTGCGGGCGGCCCGGCTGGACGACCTGGCCCGCCCGACGCTGGCGGACGGGGAGTCGCTGGCGGACCTGCTGGCCGACCGCACCGCCTTCGAGGAGTTCGACGCGGACGCGGCGGGCGGCCGCGGCATGGCGTTCGAGCGCCTGGACCAGCTGGCGATGGACCACCTGCTCGGCGCCCGCTGACCGGCCGCCCGGCCGTCCCCGCACACGCCGCCGCCCCCGCCCGCACCTCGCCGGGCGGGGGCGGCGGCGTCCCTCCGCACGATCGACCGGCAGCCCGCCGTAGCGGCGCGGAGGTCCCGATGATAGACAGCGGTGGGGGAAGCCCGGCGTGGACGCCGCGCCGGGCCGGTTCGACCGGACGCGGCCGAGTATGGCAGCGTACGGGCAAGCAGGCGAGGCTCGCCCAGGCTCCGAGGAGGCGAACGCGACATGGACGTGGTTTCGGTGGGCGAGGTCACGGACGGGACGCTGACCGTGGTGCTGCGCGGCGACATCGACTTCACGAACGCCGCGCGGGTGCGGGAGACGATCTCCTCCGCGGTGACGGCGCGGCGGCCCCGCGCGGTGCGGGTCGAGATGGGCGAGGTGACGTTCCTCGACTCCTCCGGCGTCGGCGTGCTGGTCGACGCCATGAAGTCGGCGTGGGAGGTCGAGGCCGGGTTCAGGGTGGTCAACCCGACCCCCCGGGTCTTCGACCAGCTCAGGATCGCCGGGCTCCTGGACGCCTTCGGGCTCGGCTGACCGGCCTCCGCGCGGGCCGGTGGCCGCGCGTTCGACAGCGGCAGTGGTGAACCGAGTCCCACCTGTCCGCGTATCCCCATGAGAAGGGGCCTCTCGCAGGCGTCCCAGACGCCTGAGAGGCCCCTTTGGTTTACACAAATATCCGGTTTTTGGTGACAAAGGCGAGACGGACTCGGCAGAATGCGGAATCCATCCAGCCTCTCTACCGCAAACTGGAAGGAATCCCCCCATGCGCAGACCCTTAGGGGTACTCGCTTGCCTCGTGGGCGCGGCCGCGCTCTCGGCACCCGTCGCCACGGCGAACGCCGCGACGGTGCCCCAGTCGGCCTGCCGCGTCTCCGTGACCAAGCCGCGTCTCGCCGACGACGGCAAGATCCGGGCGACCGCCGCCCTGCGCGGCTGCTACACCTACGGCACGGTACGAGTGCGCATCCTGCGAGCGGTGCCGGGCAAGGACCGGATCCTCAAGAGCGGCGCCGACCGGGGCCGCAGCCCTCGCGTCACCGTCGCGATGGCGTGCGCGCCGGGCACGTACTACGCCGTCGCCACCGACTACCGCGGCCACGCGGGCAAGTCCCGGGCGGTCCGCGTGAAGGAGTGCGACCTGGCCGCCACGCCGGTCCCCACCGCGACGAGGACTCCCCAGCCCGCTCCGACGGCCACCCGCACCGCCACGCAGGCGCCGAGGCCGACGCCCACCCAGACCCGCACGGCGACGCAGACGCCCAGGCCGACCCCCACCCGCACCGCCACCCAGGCTCCCCAGCCCACCACGACCTCGTCGCCCGGCACCGTGGGCACGGCCGAGGAGAACGAGGTCGTCCGCCTCACCAACGCCGAGCGCGCCAAGGGCGGCTGCCAGGCGCTCAAGCACGACCCGCAGCTCAACAAGGCCGCCGCCGGGCACTCCTCGGACATGGCCAGGAACGGCTACTTCAGCCACACCTCGCAGGACGGCCGCTCGTTCATGGACCGCATCCGGCAGGCCGGCTTCACCGGCGGGCGCGGCTGGGCCGAGAACATCGCCATGGGCCAGCGCACGCCGGCCGACGTGGTCAAGGCCTGGATGAACAGCTCGGGTCACCGGGCCAACATCATGAACTGCTCGTACAACCTGATCGGCGTCGGCGCCGTGAAGAACTCCTCGGGCCAGATCTACTGGACCCAGAACTTCGCCGCCCGCTGACAGCCTGCTGAGCTTCTCCTCACGCGGCGTGTGGAGGAGACCGCGGCGCCTCGCGACTCCCACCGCGGGGCGCCGCGGCATGTCAGCCGCCGCGCCCCCAGACCTACCAGGCCTGTCAGGCCGACAGCGAGTTCGGGTGACGGTGGTGCACCCCGATCACCGGCACCTCGTGCAGGCTCCCCGAGTAGAGGAACTGGGTCATGCCGACCAGCAGCCGCCGCACGTCCTCCTGAGGGCGCACCACCAGGCGCAGGAACTGGCTGGTGGTGCCCAGCTTGTTGCCGCACTCGCGGACGTACACGCCGTGCTCGGCCAGCAGGTGGTCGCGCAGCGGCACCCCGTCGAAGCCGGACGGCAGCTTCACCAGCAGGAAGTTGCCCTGCGACGGGAACACCGTCAGCTCCGGCATGCACGACAGCTGGTGGTACATGGCGCGCCGGTCCTGGGCGAGGCGCCGCAGGCTCTCCTGGTACTCGCCCATGCACTGCTTCATCATGAACACGACCACCTCGGCGAACGAGTTCAGGTTCCACTTGGGCAGCGCGTCCGCGATCTTCCCGGCCAGCGCCGGGTTGGCGACCAGGTAGCCGAAGCGGATGCCGTGCAGCCCGAAGTTCTTGCCGAGGCTGCGCAGCACGATCACGTTCGGCCGCACCGCCGCCTCCGCCGCCACCCCGGGGTAGGGCTCGGCGTCCACGAAGTCGCCGAACGACTCGTCCACGATCACCAGGTCGAGGTCGATGAGCTGGTCGAGCAGGTGCAGCACCTCGTGCTTGGGCAGGTAGCCGCCGTCGGGGTTGTTCGGGTTGCAGATGACCGCGACGCGGGAGCCGCGGGTACGGATGAACGACACGTAGTCGTTGACGTTGAGCGCGAAGCCCCGGCTCTCCAGCAGCGGATACATGTCGACCCGCTTGCCGGTCTCCATCGGCTGGTCGGTCCAGCGGCCGAAGGTGGGGATGGGGATCGCCAGGCTCTCCCGCACCAGCAGGTGGTCGATCCAGGTGATCAGCTCGGTGGAGCCGTTGCCCATGGCCACGGTCTTGGGGTGGAGCCCCATCGTGGCCGCCAGTTCGGCGGTGATGGTGTCTGCGCCGCTCGGGTAGAACTTCAGGATCGTCTCCAGGTTCCTCCCCAGGTGCTCGAAGATCTCCGGCGTGGGGAAGTACGGGTTGCACGGGATGCAGAAGTCCACCGGCGGGCGCTGGCCGTCGGAGCCGCGCAGCAACGAGAAGTACGAAGGGCTGTGCGCCTGGGCACGCAAAAGGCTGAGCTCCACGACACCTCCATGGCACCTGAACAGAACGTGAGAAGGTACGCGCCAGGGCAGACCCGGGTTCAGCGGGGGGACGGCCCGAGGCCGCCTCGGGGCCGCCTGGCATGATGCGAGGAAAACCCCGAAGGAGCGGATTCGTGCGGATCCTCCTCGTCCAGCCCGCCCGCTGGTCCCCCGACGGCCACGCGAACCTCACCGCCGTCGAGACGCTGCTGGCCGGCGCTCCGCCCGCCGACCTGGTGGTGCTCCCCGAACTGGCCGGCTCCGAGCTGCCGCGGCGGGAGTACCTGGAGCGGCTGCGCGGCCTGGCGGCACGGGCCCGCGCCGCCGTCGTGGGCGGCTCCCACTACGCGCCCGCCGGCGCCGGCAAGGTCAACCAGGGTCTGGCGGTCTCCGCGGCCGGCGAGGTGCTCGCCGGGTACGGCAAGTTCCACCCGTACGGGGTCGAGCGGGACGACGGGGTCGTGCCCGCGCCGATCGGGGACGGCTTCGAGGTGGCCGGCCGCCGGGTGCGGGTGCTGCTCTGCGCCGACCTGTGGTACTCGGGGAGCCTGGCGGGCCCGCCTGCCGACGTGGTGGTGGTGCCCGCGTTCTCGGTGACGCAGTGGCCCACGCCCGGCCCGGCGCGCAGCCTGTGGGAGCACATGAGCGTGGCGCGGGCGTACGAGTTCATGACGTACGTGGCGGTCAGCGACTGGCATCACGAGGCCGGGTACCACGGGCAGCCCTGCGCCGGGGTGACCGGTCTGGCGAACCCGTCGCCGGCTGACGGAGCGGGGTTCTTCACCGCCCAGCCGTCGGCCGCCGTCGCCGCGTACGAGCTGGACTTCGAGCGGCTGGGCAGGTTCCGCCGCAACCGGGCCGACCGGAGCTTCGCCTTTACAAAGTAGATCGCCCGGTCGCCCCGCGAGGGGGGACCGGGCGACATCGTGCGTTTCTCAGTGGCGGTGACGGTGGCCGAGGACCTTCACCCAGTCGGTGCCCTCGGAGGGCGCCAGGTGGCGGGAGCCTTCGAAGACCCCGCGCCAGGTGCCGGACGTGCGGGCCCTGACCTTGGTGTGGAAGGAGCCGTCACGGTAGGTCTTGACCGTGTCGACGTGCTCCCACCTGCCGCTGCCGGCCGGCTTGAAGAGGATGACGATCCGCTTCCAGCCGAGGTGGTGCCAGGTGCCCGTCTCGTCGCAGTGGTCGGCGTGGTGGACCGACACGAAGCCGTCGATGTAGTCCTCGTCGCACTTCACCGAGAGCTTGCCCTTGACCGACAGCGGCTGACCGCGCCACGCGGGCTCGGGGTTGACGTCGATCTGCAGGCGCGTGCGGCCCCCGTCGTCGGCCATCGCGGGGGTGGCCGTGCCGGCGAGCACCGCGGCGCCCATGGCGGCCGCCGCCACTCCGGCGGCGAGTCGTCGCATCATGAAAGTGACTTCCTTCCCCGTAGGAGGACGCGCCCCACGACAGGGCGCGTCAACGCCAATGACGCGTAAGGGTAAGGAAAAGTTGCGGTAAAGCCGATCACGATTCCGCAACGCCGCCGGCTGTCCCTACAACTGGTGGATCTTCGAGTCGTCCTCGGCCTGCTGACCGTTCCCGGGGTAGCGGACCCGCCACTCGCCGTCCTCCCGGCCGGGCACGGTGCGCGAGAAGCCGCCCTGGCCGTCGGTGACGGCCTCGGCCGCGCGTTCCCAGCCGTCCGACGCGTCCCGCCGCCACAGGATCTCGACCCGCTGCTCGCGGAACGGCAGGAATCCGGCGTAGCCGCGCGGATCCAGCCTCTTCAGGCGGCCGCTCACCCGCACGCCCGCACCGTCGCGCTCCGCCTTCACGGCCGCCAGCCTGGTCTCCCGCCTGAGCTGGAACGAGGCGTACTCGGTCCGCTCCGCTCCCCCTTCGCCCCTGGCGGTCACGGTCACGGTCCAGGTGCCGGCCGGATAGAAGCGGTTGAGCCGCTTGTCGGGCAGGAACCGCCAGGTCTGCCAGCCGTCGGTGACCAGGCGCGAGGCCATCGTGGCCGCGATGGACCCGCTCGACTTGGGCTCGCCGGGCCCGTCCTGGGGGAACCGGCCTTCCTCGCGCTCGTCCGCGGCGGGCGGCCGGACCGGCCGGCGGCTGTCGAGCACCGGCCCCGGCGGAGCGCCCGGCTCGACCTCGACGACGACCCCGTGCCGCCCGCTCACTCCCCTGGCGACCACGTCGATCACCAGACGGACGGAGTCCTCGGCCCCGACGACGGGCGCGGCGGGCCGTACGTCGATCTCCCTGATGACGGGCTCGTCCTCGGCGGCGGACGCCGGAGCGGGCACGCTCAGCGCCGCCGCCGCGAACGAGGCGAGAAGTAGGCATCTGATCATGCGCAAGACGGTAGGAACCGCTCGGCCATGACCGGGGCCACGACACACGCCCCTGATGGCAAAACCGGCTCAGTCGGTTAGCGTCCACGGGAGTGGTGTACGGGTTTGAACCCGTTCGTCACCTTGGCGCCCGTAAGGGAAGATCGATGTGACATGAGGGCGGCCACTCCG